>NZ_ASGZ01000038.1 GCF_000495475.1 Candidatus Halobonum tyrrellensis G22
CCGCCGGCGCCGACGCGGGCGCCCCGGCGCCGTTGTCGATCGACCACAGCCGACCGCCCCCGCGGGGCCGGTGGGCGGCGACGCCGTCCGGGCCGGCGCCGACGAGCGTCGACCCCGCGTGGACCAGCGACTCGGTGACGGTCGGCGCGCCCGCGGCGTGCCACTCGGTCCGCCCGGCGCGCGCGCCGGGGCGGAGCCGGAACCAGCCGGCGTCGAACGTGGCCGCGAACACCGAGCGCGCGTCCGCCGTCAGCGCCCTGACCGTCCCCGGGAGCTTCCGCCGCCAGAGCGGGACGACCCGGTCGCGCGCGGCGAGCAGTTCGTACGTCTCGCCGCCGGTGGTGCCGACGAACAGCGCGTCCCGCCGGGCCGCGAGCGCGTACACGCCGGTGAACGCGTCGAACGTCCACAGCGGTTCGCCGTCCGTCGCGTCGCGGGCGACCACGCGGCCGGTCGTGTCGCCGGCGTACACCCGGTCTTCGCTCGGTGCGACGAGCGGCGCGCTCGCGAAGTCGGCGTCGGCGGCCGCGCGCCACACCTCGCTCCCGTCGTCGAGCGCGAGCGCGAGCGTCGTCGGCTCGTCGCGCATCGTGACGTACGCGACGCCGTCGGCGACTGCGACGCCGTACGGGCGGTCGCGCTCGCCGCCGTGGCGCCAGAGCGGCTCGCCGCTCCCGGCGTCGAACGCGAACAGGCCGGTCTCCGCGGGGACGAGCGCGACCCCGCCCGCGACGACC
>NZ_ASGZ01000039.1 GCF_000495475.1 Candidatus Halobonum tyrrellensis G22
CGGGGCTCACGACGCTGGCGCTCTCCGAGCGGGTCGCCGCCGCGGCGGCCGCGTCGCTCCCGACGCTCGCGGCGGCGGCGCTCGTCGCGCTCGCCGTGTTCGGCGCGCTGACGCTTTCGGGCGCGCCAGCCGGGCTCACGGGCGACGACCCGCGCGAGTGACTACCCCGGGCGACGACCCGTACGCGGGACGGCGCCGGCGACCGCGCCCCGTCGCTTCGGTCCCCGTGTTGCCCGGTCGGCGCCCCGGCGAGCGGGCCGCTTATCCGGCTCGGCGACCCACCCCGGCGTATGACCTTCGAGGGACGGCCGGACCGGGACGCGGAGGTCGTCCTCGTCGGCCGGTCGAACGTCGGCAAGTCGACGCTGATGCGCGAACTCACCGGCCACGACTTCACGACGGGCAAGAAGCCGGGCGTGACGCGCCAGCCAAACCACTTCGACTGGTCAAGCGAGGACTTCACCTTCACGGACCTCCCCGGGTTCGGGTTCATGAGCGGCGTCGACGAGGACCGACAGGAGGCGATCAAGACGGACGTGGTGCGGTACGTCGAGGCGAACGCGCCCCACATCCTCGCGGGCGTACTCGTCGTCGACGGCAAGAGCGCGGTCGACATCATCGACCGCCACGAGGAGCGCGGGAACGTCCCCCACGACGTGGAGATGTTCTCCTTCCTCCGGGAGGTCGACGTGCCCGCCGTGGTCGCGGTCAACAAGATGGACAAGGTCGACGACCGCGACGAGCGGCTGAACGAACTGTGCGACCGGCTGGGGCTGTACCCGCCGTGGCAGCAGTGGAGCGACACGATAGCGCCCGTCACCGCCAAACGGGGGAGCATCGACCCGCTGCTGGAGGCGCTCCGCGGCCACTTCCGCGAGGCGAAGCGCGACGACCTGCTCAAGTTCGTCTCCTGATCGCCCCGTGAAGCCGGCGCTCGCCGGGGTCGAGCGGGGTCTCGCGAACTCCCGTGTATTCTCGCGGGCGATACGTAGAAAGGTCTGGGGCGCCTACGCTCGGGTATGACTGACTGGCGCGCGGTCGGCTGGGGGTTCCTCACGTTCCTCGTCGTCGCGCTGTTCGGCACGGCCATCCCCGTGGTCGGCCAACTCGGCGCGGGCGTTCTGGGCGGCTTGGTCGCGGGCTACCTCGCGGGCGGCGGCCTGACGAACGGCGCGGTCCACGGCGCCATCGCGGGGTCGCTGACGGCTGTCGCCTACACGCTGGTGTTCGCGCTGTTCGGGAGCCTGCTCGGATTCGTCGCCGGGCCGCTCGGGGGCCTGCTGGGCGGCGCGGGCGTCCTCGTACTCGGGCTGTTCCTGACCGTCGTGTTCGCCGTCGACTCCGCCATCGCGGGCGCCGTCGGCGCCGCGGTGTCGAACCGCCCGTCGTCCGACCGCCGGGTCTCGACGCGAGCGCGGTAGGCTCGCCGACGAGCGCGGTAGGTTCGCCGACGAGCGCGGCCGCCGTTTCCGCTCGCTCCCGTTCTCCGCACTTACGACCCGGTGTCGTCCCCGCCCCCGCTCTCGGGGTCGTCTCCGCGGTCGAGGTACTCCCGTTGGACCGCGACTACGTCGGCGGAGTCGTCGCAGGCGGCGTACCGCTCCAGCGGTTCGGCGTTGAGTTCGAGGAACGTCTCGCCCCACGTGAACTTCGAGAGTAGCCGCTCGGCGTGGTCGCGCTCGCCGAAGATACACAGCGCGGCCGCGAGCGCCTCAACCGTCGTGAGCTTCATCGGCCGCCCGAAGTTCACGGGGTTGGCGGCGACGAGGTACGGCAGCGCGCGGTGCTCGCCCGGCAGCGAGAAGCGCGCCTCGCCCGCCGACTCCCACGAGCAGTCGAGCGCGACCAGGCGCTCGGTCCCGGCGTCCGCGGGCGAGAGCGCACGCTCGGCGTGCGGGTTGAGCACCACCCCGTACGGCGTCGCGCGGTCCGAGCGGTGGAGTTCCGCCAGGTCGAACCGCGCGAGCTTCCGGGCCGTACACTTGTCGGGGTCGTCGTCGCCCTCGTACCGGACGTGAACCTCCACACCCGGCGTCGGCGGCGCGGCGAGATAAGCGACGTGGACCGACGCCGACTACTCCTTCTCGCCCGCGCCGACCGCGCTCTCGCCCACCTTCTCGCTCCCCTCGATGACCTCGCGGCCGCCCATGTACGGCCGCAGCGGCTCCGGAACCGTGATGGTGCCGTCGTCGTTCTGGTAGTACTCCAGGATGGCTACGACGACCCGGGGGACCGCGACGCCCGACCCGTTGAGCGTGTGGAGGTACTCCGCCGACTCGTGGCGCTCGGGCCGGTAGCGCAGGCCCGCCCGCCGCGCCTGGAACGCCTCGAAGTTCGACACCGACGACACCTCGAGCCACCGCCCGCCCGCCTCGGGGCCGTCGTCCATGTCGTCGCCGGGCGCCCACACCTCGATGTCGTACTTCTTCGCCTGCGTAAAGCCCATGTCGCCCGTACACATCTCCAGCACCCGGTACGGGAGGTCGAGCCGTCGGAGCACCTCCTCGGCGTCGTCGACCAACCCGTCGAACCGGTCGTCGCTGTTCTCGGGGCGGACGAAGTTGACCAGTTCCACCTTGTTGAACTGGTGGACGCGGACGATCCCCCGGGTCTCGGTGCCGTGTTCGCCCGCCTCCCGTCGGAAGTTGGGCGAGTACGCCTGGTGTTTCAGCGGGAGGTCGTCGTCGAGGAAGATCTCGTCGCGGTACATGTTCGTCACCGGCACCTCCGCCGTCGGGAGGAGCCAGAGGTCGTCGTCGTCGTACTCCTCGTCGTTCGCGCCGCCGATCCGGTAGGCGTCGTCGACGAACTTGGGGAACTGGCCGGTCCCCTCCATCGACCGCGAGTTGACGGGCAGCGGCGGGAACACGTCGGTGTACCCCTGCTCGCGGTGGACGGTGAGGAAGAACTGGACCAGCGCGTGTTCGAGCATCGCCCCCTCCCCCTTCGCAAAGTAGAACCCGCCGCCCGACACCTTCGACCCGCGGTCGAAGTCGAGGATGTCCAGGTCCTCCCCGAGGTCGTAGTGGGGGACCACCTCCTCGGGCAACTCGCGTAAGTCGTCGAACCCCTCCCGGCGGCGCTCGACGTTGTCGCCCTCGTCGTCGCCGACGGGGGCGTCCTCGTGGGGGATCTGCGGGATCCGGAGCATCGCCTCGTGGAGTTCCTCCTCCAACTCGTCCGCGCGCTCCTCCACCTCCTCCAGTTCGGCTTTCAACTCCTGCGACTGGTCGATCGCCTCTTGGGCTTCCGCCTCCTTCCCCTCCTGTTTGAGCTCGCCGATGCGCGACGACACCTCGTTGCGCTCGTGGCGCAGGCCGTCGCCGCGGGTCTTCAGCTCGCGCCACTCGTCGTCCAACTCGATCACCCGGTCGAGGTCCACGTCGGTGACCCCCTTGTTCTCGATCGCCTCCCGGACCCGGTCGGGGTCCTCCCTGAGCAGTCGTCGCGGGATCATTTGGCGTGGGTTCCCCGGGGCGCTCCAAAACCGTGTCGGGTCCGTTCGAACGATCCGCACGGCGCTCCGGCCGTGTACTCGTCCGATGGATCGGACCCGGTGTGGGTTCGGTCTCGCACTCCGACCGCTCCGAGACGACCGTGGCGGGACCCCCGAACACGACAGCGGTGACCTCGAAAGCCCCACCCAGCGGCACCTCACACCTCCCCAGCCGTCTCGCCTCGCTCCCTCCGGTCGCCCGGCTCGCCCTCGCGCGCGTCCGCGCCCGACGGAGCGGGCGCTGCACGCGCCGACGCCGGAGTGGGCCGGTCGCACACACCGGACGGCCGGGAGAGCGTCGATCGACCCGCCCGAGGCCCGGGTGGGACTGAAAGGGGCCGCGGCTGTGCGCGACGGCGGCCGACGCAAGCACGCGAGTGAGGAGCGGAGCGACGATCGAGCGCGCGCAGCGAGGCCCCCGAGTGCACAGCCGCGGGGGCTTTCGAGGTGGTCACCGTCGACCCGTCGTCGCCCTCCCGACCGGAGCGAAAGTGCCAGGGGAACCCGACTCGACGTTATCGACTGAACTCGATCGCGGCGCCCTGCCCGAACCCGACGCACAGCGTCGCCAGGCCCCGATCCGCGTCGCGCTCGTTCATCTCGTGGATCAGCGTCACCGGCAGGCGCGCGCCCGACGCGCCCAGCGGGTGGCCGAGCGCGATGGCGCCGCCGTTGACGTTGAATTTCTCCTCGTCGACGCCCAACTCCCGCCGGGCGTACACCGTCTGGGAGGCGAACGCCTCGTTGAGTTCGACCAGGTCGTAGTCGTCGATGGAGCGGCCCGCCCGCTCCAGTAGCCCCTCCGTCGCCGGCACCGGGCCGATACCCATCACCGTCGGGTCGACGCCGGCGACGTTGTTCGTCCCCACCTCCGCGAGCACGTCCAGCCCGCGCTCGTCGGCGAACTCCCGCGAGCAGACCAGCGTGACCGCCGCGCCGTCGGATATCTGCGAGGAGTTGCCCGCGGTGACGCTCCCGTCGCCGGTGAACGCCGGCGAGAGCTTCGCGAGCGTCTCGACGTCCGTGTCCGGGCGGATCCCCTCGTCGTCGGTCACGACGCCCCCGTCCGTCTCGACGGGGACCACCTCGCGGTCGAACCGGCCGGACTCGGTCGCCTCCGCGGCGCGGTGGTGGCTCCGGACGGCGTACTCGTCTTGCGCCTCACGGCTCACGTCGTACTCCTCGGCCACCTTCTCGGCGGTCATCCCCATCTGCAACTGGAAGACGTTGTACTTCTCCGACAGTTCGGGGTGGAGATGCTGGTAGGAGTCGCCGTCCATCGGCACGCGGCTCATGCTCTCGACGCCGCCAGCGACCACGCAGTCGCGGTTGCCCGCCGCCACCGCGTCCGACGCCGAGATGATCGCCTGCATCGACGACGCACACCAGCGGTTGATGCTGGTCGCGGGCGTCCCCTCGCCCAACTCCGACAGCAGGGCGATGACCCGCGCGACGTTGTTGTCCTGCTCGCCCCGCTGTTGGGCGACGCCCCACATCAGGTCGTCCACGTCGTCGGGGTCGACGTCGTGTTCGGCGAGCACGTGGTCGATCAGCGTCACCGAGAGGTCCTCGCTTCGCGTGTCGGCGAAGACGCCGCCGTCCTTGCCGAACGGCGTGCGGTACGCGGCTGCGATGACGGGTGTTGCCATACGCCTCCTAGGAGCGTCACGCCCATAAATACGCGAGAACGCCGCCCCCGTTCCCGGGCGTTCCAGGCTCGCGCCCGTCTCTCGGTTCCACGCCCCCGCGTTCCGCGTTCGCCGCCCCGGTTCGCTCCCCTCGGCGCGGTCACCGCGCACCCGGCGGCGGTCGGCAAGACGAAGACACTTACCCCCCGCCGCCGCACCGCCGCCCGTGTCACGGTCCCGCCGGCGTCGCGCCGTTCGCCGCCCGCTCGCGGCCGCCCGCGCCGCCCTCGACGCGTCGGCTCTCGCGACCCCGAGGCGGGCCGTCCCGGCGCTCGTGTTCGTCGGGCTGGTCGCCCGGCTCTACGGGCTGGGCGCCCGCTCGATGCACTTCGACGAGGCGCGCGTCGGCTACTGGACGCTCCGCTACCTGGAGACGGGGTACTACGCCTACCGCCCCATCGTCCACGGCCCGTTCCTCGAACTCGCGACCGCGCCCGTCCTCGACGCGCTGGGTCCGTCGGACTTCGCCGTCCGCCTCCTGCCCGCGCTGTTGGGCGCGTGCCTCCCGCTCGCGGCGCTCGGCTTCCGGGACGCGCTCGACGACGCCGAGACGGTCGCGCTCGCGGGCTTTCTCGCGGTCAACCCGCTGCTCCTCCTGTTCTCGCGGTTCTTCCGCGCGGACGTGCCGCTCGCGACGTTCGCGTTCGGCGCGGTCGCGCTCGGCTACCGCGGGTTCCGCACGGGTCGCCGCCGGGACCTCATCGCGGCCGGCCCGCTCGCCGGGCTGGCGCTGACGACCAAGGAGAACGCCCTGGTCTACCTGCTCTGTGTCGCGGGCGCCGCGGGGGTCGCGCTCGCGGTTCTGCGGCTCCGCGGCCGTCGGCGCGGCGGTCGGGTCGACCCGGGGACGACGGCGGCCGCCCGCGAACCGCGCGGCCCCG
>NZ_ASGZ01000040.1 GCF_000495475.1 Candidatus Halobonum tyrrellensis G22
CCGGGCGCGACGAGCGCTCTCCGCGCTTCGCGAGCGGGCGCCCGACGCGACGCTGCTCGCGTGGGGCGAGCCGATGGGCGCCGCGGAGGCGCGGGCGGCGGGGTTCGACCCCGAGGTGCTCGGCGACCCCGCGGCCGGCGAGACCACCCGCGCGGACACGGCGGCGGCGGTCGAGGCGTTCGTCGACGCCGGGGTCGACCTGGTGCTGTTCGTCGGCGGCGACGGCACCGCCGCGGACGTCGCCGAGACCCTGGAGGGGAGCGGCGTGCCGATGCTCGGCGTGCCCGCGGGCGTGAAGGTGTACTCGTCGGTGTTCGCGGTCTCGCCCGAGGACGCCGCCGAGGTGGCCGCCCGGTTCGACCGGACCGAGCGCCGGGAGGTGATGGACATCGACGAGGACGACTACCGAGCGGGGGAGGTCCACCCCGAACTCCGCGCGGTCGCGTCGGTTCCCGTGGCCGACGAACTCCAGTCGTCGAAACAGCTCGGCGGCGGCACCGTCGAGTCGCTCGCGGAGGGGGTCGCCGCGGACGTGCGGTCGGACCCCGACCGGACGTGGGTGCTCGGTCCCGGCTCGACGGTGGGAGCGGTGAAGGCCGAACTCGGCTTCGAGGGGTCGCCCATCGGCGTCGACGTGTACAGGGGAGGGGAGGTGGTCGCGCTCGACGCCTCGGAGGCGGAGATACTCGACCACCTGGGCGAGGCGAACACCGTCGTGGTCTCCCCCATCGGCGGCCAGGGGTTCGTCTTCGGCCGGGGGAACCCACAGCTGTCGCCCGACGTGGTCCGGCGGTGTGACGTGGCGGTCGTCGCCTCGCGGGCCAAACTCGACGACCTGCGCGTCCTCCGGGTCGACACCGACGACCCCGAACTCGACGAGACGCTCCGCGGGTGGGTGAAGGTGCGCGTCGGCAAGTTCGAACGCCGGATGGTGAAGGTCGTCTGAGCCGCCCGAGTCGAACGCGCTGGAACACCTAGGATCGACCGGGCGATATGCGGGTGTGTATAATCACCGGGGGGACAAGGTTAAGGCTGTCCAAGGACACCCCCTCGGTATGGAGACTCGGAAGGTACAGCGGCTGGGACCGTCGACGTTGGCGATGACGCTCCCGGCGGAGTGGGCGAAAGAACAGAACGTCGAGAAGGGCGACGAGGTGTCCCTGCGGATGGGCGGGAAGGGGACGCTCACGGTGCTCCCCGAGTCGGCCAACACCGAGGACGTCGAGGCGACGCTCCAGGCCGACAACCTCGACGCGGACGCGCTCGAACGCGCGATCCTCGCCCAGTACGTGCTCGGGCGGCGCGTGATCAACATCACGACGAAGGAGGGGGCACTCGACTCCGACCACATCAACGCGGTGTACCGGGCCGAGACGCAGTTAATGGGGCTGGGCGTCATCGAGGAGACCCCCGAGAACATCGCCATCCGGTGTTCGGTCGACCCGGAGGACTTCACGCTCGACAACCTGCTCGGGCGGCTGGAGAACACCGGGAGTACGATGCGCGGCGAGGCGGTGAAGGCGCTCGCGCACGGCAACCCGGACCTCGCACAGCGGGCGCTCAACCGCGAGCGGCAGGCGAACAAGATATTCGTCCTCCTCCTGCGGCTGATCTTCACGGCCTACCAGAACCCCAACCTCGCGCGGGCGGTGGGGCTCGACTCCGGCTTCCCGCTGATCGGCTACCGCTCGGTGGCGAAGAACCTCGAACTCATCGCGGACAACGCCGAGGACATCGCGGAGATCGCGATGGACGCCGACGAGCACACCCTCGACGTCGACTCGTCGACGATGCGGCGGATCCGCGAGTTCACCGACCAGGTCGACGAGATCACCGTGATGGGGGTCCAGGCCGTGGTCGAACGCGACTACGCGCTCACCATCGAGTGCCGGTACCTCTTCCGGGAACTGAAGGACCGCGAGGACGACATCCTCGCCGACCTCCCCGAGATGGACAACGAGCAACTGCTCCGCGTGCGGGAGGTGCTCGTCAGCCTCCAGGAGACCGCCCAGTACGCCATGCGGACCGCCGAGATCGCGGCCAACCTCGCGCTCAACGAGGAGAACGAGTACGTCACGATCAAGTAGCCCGCCCGACGAACCGGACGAATCCGACTCCCTCCCACCGCCGTGTCACGCCGTTCGGTCCGCCCTCCCCTCCTCCCGGTCGTTCGACTTCTCCGCGCGCAACGGGTTCCGCCGCGCGATCGAACAGTCGAACGCGGGGTGTTCCGCGAAGTGCCGGATCAGCATGTGCCGGCGCGAGCCGGTGAGACCCGTCCGACCGACGTCCTCGGCGGCGAACGACGCCGGCAGGCGGTCGTACAGCCTGCGCACCTCGTCGAACGAGGCGAACACCTTGGCGTTGCCCGCCGAGTCGGCCGCCTTCCGGGAGACGACGTAGCTGCCGTCGGCGCGGTACTCGCCGGCGGTCCGGAAGAACTCGCGCCGTTCGGTCAGCGCGTCGCCCAGGGCGGTCTGGAGGTCGGCGGCGGCCGCGCGGCTCAACTCGTGGGTGTCGCCGTCGACGTCGATCAGGATCGCGTCGTCGTCCGTCGACACGGAGACGTTACGGTCGGAGAACTCGATCAGGAGCGGGGGTACTCCGGGACATACCGGTCGATCTATCCCCGCCGGTAAAGCGCTGTCGGCGGCGGGACGGTGCGGCCGTCGGTCGGCGCGGCCGGTGGGTCGACCGCGTCGACGAGGAATACGCGGGGGTTCCGGGGCGGAGAGCGGGCCGGCCGAACCCTCGGGGTCGCCGGGTCGGGTCGCCCGGACTCAACAAGGCTAAGTGTGCGCCGGTGAAGCGTCGGATATGGCAACCGAGACCGCCGAGAGCGACATGGCAGCCGGCCTCGCGATCGCGTTGAGCGCCGGCGTGCTCGTGGGCGCGGGGTTCATGCTGGTCGGCGCGACCCAGTCCGTCAAGGCGTGGGGGTTCGCGCTCGCGATGCTTACGGCGGCGCTGGCGGTCGTCGCGGTCCAGGCGTTCGACCGCTGACCCCGGGCCGGCGCCCGACCGGCGGGTCGACCGCGCCGGCTCGCGCGTAAAGCGTTAAGCCGTCGCGCGCCCTACGTGGGACCAACGAGCGATGACGGACTACACCGACGAGGAGAGGCGCATCCTCTCGTACCTCCGCGACAGCGTCTCCCGCGGCGAGGAGTACTTTCGGGCGAAGAACATCGCCGAGGCCATCGGTCTCTCCGCGAAGCAGGTCGGCTCCCGGCTCCCGCAACTCTCCGAGAAGTCCGACGAGGTGGACATCGAGAAGTGGGGCCGCGCCCGGTCGACGACGTGGCGCGTCGAACTCTCCTGACCGGGGCGTCGACGCAACCGTCGGCTTTTTCGCGTTCGGCCCGTACCCCGAGACGGTCCGCTACACATGACAGTGCGCGTGAGCAGGGAGTTCGTCTTCGACGCACCGCCGGAGGAGATCTGGGCGTTCATCTCCGACCCCGCAAAGCGTGCGGACGCCATCAGCGTGGTCGACGACTACGACCTCCACGGCGAGAACCGCGCCACCTGGCACGTCCGGCTGCCGATCCCGGTCGTCCGGTCGACCATCTCGGTCGAGACCGAAGACGTCGAGCGCGACCCGCCGCGGTTCGTGAAGTTCACCGGCAAGTCGCGGGCGTTTCGCGTGACGGGCGAACACACCATCGAGGAGACCGACGGGGGGACGCGGCTGGTCAACGAGTTCGTCGTCGAGGGCCGGCTCCCGGGCGTCGAGTCGTTCTTCGAACGCCAGTTCGAGGACGAACTCGCGAACCTCGAAGCCGCCATGCGCGCCGACATCGAGGGGGCGTGAATGCGGCTCGCGCTCGCACAACTGGCCATCGAGGAGGCGTCGCCGCGGACGAACACCGAACGCGCACTCGACGCCGTCGAGGCGGCGGCCGACCGCGGCGCGGACCTGCTCGCGCTCCCGGAACTGTGGAACGTCGGCTACTTCGCGTTCGAGGCGTACGCCCGCGAGGCCGAACCGCTGACCGGACCGACGCTGTCGGAACTCGCCGACGCCGCCGCCGACCGCGACCTGGCGCTGCTGGCGGGGAGCGTCGTCGAGGACCTCGCCGCCTCCGCGGAGGCGGGGCTGGCGACCCCCGCCGACGAGGGGCTGGCCAACACCGCGGTGCTGTTCGACGCCGACGGCGACCGCCGCGCGGTGTACCGCAAACACCACCTGTTCGGCTACGAGTCGGCGGAGGTGCGCCTGCTCACGCCCGGCGAGGCGCTCCCGGTGGTCGAGGTGGCGGGGTTCGACGTCGGCGTGACCACCTGCTACGACCTCCGCTTCCCCGAGCAGTTCCGGGCGCTCACCGACCGGGGGGCGACGCTCCTCCTCGTCCCGAGCGCGTGGCCGTACCCGCGGGTCGAACACTGGCGGACGCTCGCGCGGGCGCGCGCCATCGAGAACCTGACGTACCTCGGCGCGGTCAACGGCACCGGCGCGTTCGACGACGCGGAACTGCTGGGCCGCTCGGCGGTGTACGACCCGTGGGGGACCACGCTCGCGTCGGCGGGCGACGAGCCGGCGCTCGTGACCGCGGACCTCGACCCCGCGCGCGTGGAGGAGGTTCGCGAGGAGTTCCCGGCGCTCGCCGACCGACGGGAGTGAGAAGCGAAACGGGGCTGGGTCGACGGTCGCGGGCGGCGACCGTCGGAGCCGACGCCCCCTACTCGACGTAGTGGACGAACACGGTCCGACCGTCGCCGAGCGCCTGACACAGCCGTTCGCGTACGTCCGGCGCGACGTCGACGTGCGCGAGCGGCGTCTCCTCGACCGCGAGGAGGCGTCCGACCACGTCCCCGGAGACGGACAGCGCGTCGCCGGGGTCGCCGAGTCGTTCGGTACGGACGTATCGCCGCGGTTCGTCGAGGAGGCCCGAAGCACCACCGAGGAGTGCTTCGCCCCGGACGTTGGCCATGGTTCCCCATCTCACTCGGGGACAATAGCGCTTGTGACCCGCGCCGACCCGTCCCGACGCCGGAGGGTTTATACCGCGGACGGTCCAAGCGTCTGATGCCGACGGCTCGACGCTTTTCTCGTCGAGGGTCGGCGAAACAAGCCAACTCCGCCGCGCCACTCCGCTCCACCCACGGCGTACCGCGATTCCGGGGTCCATCGCGGGACGCTACCCGCCGCCACCTTCGCCTTCGCCTTCCGACGCTCGAGCGACGGCCGCGCCGCCGCCTCGACGCCGACCGAGTACCGGAATCAGTCTCGAAAATCGGGAGCGAACACTCAAGAGTCGCCCACCCCCCGAAGCGAACGCCGCGGCCGACCCACGCGCCACGCGCCGCCCCCGACCGGGCGGCCGGGCGCGACGGGGTTCGCCCCAGCGGACCCCGTCGCGCCGGGACCCCTCCGGGTCCGACGCCGGGTTCGGGTCGCGGGCCGCGGATGTTCCGCGGCACGCGCGGGCGCCGACGCGACCCGGTGACGGCCTCACCGCCCATCCACCGGGTCCCGACGGCCGGGTACCGCTCCCGCTCCCACTCCCGGTCCCGGCCGTCGCGTCGGCCCCGCGCGCCAGTACACCGACCAGTCACACGCGACCCGCCACGCTCCGGGTTCGGACGCCACTCCCACGACCAGTTCGGAAGCGCGACCGGGCACGACTCGCGGTTGTTCGGCCCGTCGCGACTCGGTTCGACTCGATCCCCGACGGGTCGAGTCGAACTACCGTCCGAGGAACGACGCGCCCGCCGCCCGGTCGAACGCCGGGAGCGCGGGCGCGCGGGCGACCGACGACGGGTCCGCGGGGCCGCGAGGGCGCCGCGGGCGTCGGCTCACTCCTCCTCGCGGGTCTTGATGTCCGCCGACAGCCCCTGCGCCATCTGGATGTCCTTGGAGTTGTTGAGCGTCCACGCGGTTCGCTCGGTCACCGCCTCGATCACCTCGCGGGCGCTGGGGTAGCCGTTGCCCGACTTCTTGACGCCGCCGAACGGCAGGTGGACCTCCGCGCCGATACACGGCAGGTTGCCGTACGAGAGTCCGACCTCCGCGTGGTCGCGGTAGTAGTTGATCTGCCGGTAGTCCTCGGAGATGACCGCGCCCGCCAGCCCGTAGTCGGTGTCGTTGTGGATCTCGACCGCGTCCTCGATGTCGCCCGAGTACTCCAGGAGGGCGACGTGCGGGCCGAACACCTCCTCGTGGGTACAGCGCAGGTCGGCCTCCGCGTCGGCCTCGTAGACGAACGGGCCGACCCAGTGGCCGCCCTCGTGGCCGTCGGGGATCTCGTCGTCGCCGAGGTCGGTCCGGTCGACCAACACGTTCACGCCCTCGTCTTCGGCCAACTGGTTGTAGCTGCGCACCTTCTCGACGTGGTCCGCCTCGATCAGCGGTCCCATGAACGTGTCCTCCTCCAGCGGGTCGCCGACCGCCACGTTCTCGGCCACCTCGACGAACCGATCTTTGAACTCGTCGTACACGTCCTCGTGGACGATCAGCCGCTCGGAGGAGACGCAGCGCTGGCCCGTCGTCTTGAAACTCGACATCACCGCCGAGTGGACCGCGGTGTCCATGTCCGCCGCCTCGGTGACCACGATGGCGTTCTTCCCGCCCATCTCGCACGCCGCGAGTTTGCCGGGTTCGCCGCCCACCTTCGATGCGATCTGTTGGCCCACCTCGGCGCTCCCCGTAAACAGGACCGTGTCGGTCCGGTCGTCCTCGACGATGGCGTTACCCGCGTCGCCGAACCCCTGAACCATGTTGAACACGCCGTCGGGGATGTCCGCCTCCTCGAACATCTCGGCGATGATCTGCCCGCACCACGGGGTCTGTTCGGCGGGCTTCCAGACGACGGTGTTCCCCTCGACCAGCGAGACCGCCATGTGCCAGAAGGGGATGGCGACGGGGAAGTTCCACGGCGTGACACAGCCGACGACGCCCCGGGGCTTCCGCCGCATGTACGCGTCCTTCGACGGGATCTCCGAGGGGACCACGTCGCCCTTCGGGTGGCGGGCGTCGCCCGCGGCCCACTCGACCATGTGCCACGCCTCGGTCACGTCGGCCTTCCCCTCGGATATCTCCTTGCCGCACTCCTTGGTGACGACTTCGCCCAGTTCCTCGTGACGCTCCTTGAGTTCGTGGTAGATGTCCCAGAGGTACTCCGCGCGGTCGATGTGCGAGAGTTCGCGCCACTCGTCGAACGCGTCCTCGGCCGCCGCGAGGGCGGCGTCGACGTCCGCCTCCGTCCCGCGCCGGAACGTCCCGAGCGACTCGCCGGTCGCGGGGTTCTCGCTGTCGAACGTTTCGGTCCCCTCGCCGTCGGTCCACTCGCCGTCGATGTACTGCGCGTACGGCTGGTCTGCCTGGTCGCTCATCTGTCGGCTCTTTCGCGAGTGAGGTGAAAAATACACAGGTCACCCGCGTGCGTGCCGTCCAGCGTGTTGTGACCGTCCGGCGGGTCGGACGCCGACGGCTGCAACCTTCGACCCGGACAGTCGGCGGGCCGAGCGGTCGTCCCATCGGCCGCCCAGCGGGGACGGAGGCGGGAGCCCTCCGGGTCCGTCACACCCTAGTTTGAGGTGATTCATACTCCGAATATTGGAAGTATGAGCAGTCTAGAGCCGATATAGGGCCGAGCGTCAGGGTTAATTACTCTCCCGCCCGCTGACAGACGTGATTAGCCGTGAACGACCGTAACACCGGAAGATCCGAGGAGAACGGGGGACTGACCCGACGGGACGCGCTGACCGCCGCGGGCGCCGCCGGCGCTGTCGCGCTCGCGGGGTGCGTGAGCACGACGGACGGCGACGGGTCGTCGCCCACGGCCGAGGCGTCCACGGGGGCGGACTCGGACGGGTCTCCCGACACCGACACCGCGACCGAGGGCGGCGACTCGGAGTCGTCGGGGCCGTACTCGGTCGGGGTCGTCAACTCGCTCACGGGGTCGCTCTCGGCGTTCGGCCAGCGGAACGAGCGGGGGATGGAACTCGCGCTCGCCGACGTGAACGCGGTCGGGATCGACGGCCGCGACCTCGCGCTGATCGCGGAGGACTCCGAGAGCCAGGCGCAGTCGGGCGTCTCCGCCGCCCAGAAGCTGGTGAACCAGGACGGCGTCCCGTTCCTGATCGGCGCGGTGGGGTCGGGCGTCTCGCTCGCCATCTACGAGAGCGTGGTCCAGGGCACCGACGTGGTCCAACTAAGCCAGAACTCGACCAGTCCCGACCTGACCGAGTTCCCCGGCCTCCTCCGGATGTCGCCCACCGGCCGCGCCCAGTCGAGCGCGCTCGCCGACATCGTCGCCGAGGACGGTCACGACTCGGTCGCGCTCACCTACATCAACAACGAGTACGGCCAGGGGATCGCCGACGCGTTCGTCGACGCCTACGAGGGGGAGATCGCGTACGACAGCTCCCACGACCAGGGGCAGTCGTCGTACGCGAGCGTGGTCTCGGAACTCGCGAGCGCCGACGCGCCCGCGTGGGTGTTCGTCACCTACCAGCCCGAGTTCACCACGATGGCCCAGGAGGCGTACTCCAGCGGCTACGAGGCGCAGTTCTACGGCGCCGACTCCGTGCAGGGGTCGGACGTCCTCTCGAACACCCCCGAGGGGAGCCTCGAGGGGATGAAGGTGGTCGTCCCCTCCGCGGCGGTCGACCAGGAGAACTACCAGTCGTTCGCGTCGGCGTTCGAGGAGTCGTACGGCGAGACGCCCACCGCGTGGTCGGCGTACATGTACGACTGCGTCGTGACGGCGGCGCTGTCGATACACGCGGCCGACGAGTTCACCGGCGCGGCGCTCCAAGAGACCGTCCGCGACGTCACTCGCCCGGAGGGCGAGCAGGTGGGGACGTTCGAGGCCGCGAGCGCGATCCTCGCCGACGGCGGGACCGCCGCCGACGTCGACTACCAGGGCGTCAGCGGCCCCATCGACTTCGACGAGAACGGCGACCCGGTGGGCTACCTCCAGATATACACGGTCGAGGACCACGAGTACGTCTCCTCGGGCTTCGTCGCCGGGGAGTGAGGACGTGCCCGTCCTCGAGTACCTCGCGAACGGGCTGGTGTTCAGCAGCATCATCGTCCTCGCGAGCATCGGCCTGTCGCTGGTGTACAGCATCGCCGACTTCGCCAACTTCGCGCACGGCGACACCATGACCGTCGGGGCGTACGCCGCCCTCGCCACGTTCGGCGTCGTCGGCGGGTTGGGTGTGAGCGTGCTCGGTCTCCCCTTGGGGTTCTTCGTCGCGCTCGCGGTCGGCGTCGTGACCGCGGCGGTCGTCGCGGCCGCGACCCACAAACTCGTCTACGAGTCGCTCGACACCGACTCGATCGGCCTCCTGATCACGTCGATCGGGGTGGCGTTCGTCTACCGCGCGCTGGTCCAGATACGGTTCGGCTCCGACTTCACCGGGTTCGGCATCCAGGTGTTGCGTCCGATCGAGGCGCTCGTCCCCTACGGGGTGCGGGTGACCCAACACGACGTCGCGATCGTGGTGTCGGCCGCGCTGCTCGTCGGCGGGCTCCACCTCCTGCTCCAGCACACCGACCTCGGCCGGAAGATGCGCGCGACCGCCGACAACCCCGACCTCGCGCGGGTCAGCGGCATCCGGACCGCGCGGGTCAAGCTCTGGACGTGGCTGATCGGCGCGGGACTGGCGGGTGCGGGCGGCGTCTTCCTCGGGCTGTACAACCAGCTCTCGCCGCGGATGGGGTTCAACATCCTGCTCGTGGTGTTCGCCGCGGTGATCCTCGGCGGGATCGGCTCGGTGTACGGCGCGATGCTCGGCGGGTTCCTGATCGGGATGATAAACCAGCTCACCCCGCTGCTGTCGGACGTGGGGATCCCGATCGGGATCGAGTACGCCAACGCGGTCGCGTTCGTGATCATGGTGGCGGTGCTCCTCGTCCGGCCGAACGGCATTGCCGGGGAGGCGGCGACGTGAGCGCCACCCGGATGGACCTGGACCCGCGGGCGGCGTGGGCGGGGCTCACGCGCGCGGAGCGCGGGGTGGTGGGGTTCGTGGCCGCGCTGGCGGCGCTGTTGGTGTTCGGACTGCTCACCGGGGGGCTCGCGCCGACGTACTTCCTCTACCTCCTGGGACTGGTCGGGATGTACGTCCTGCTGTCGTTCGGGCTGAACGCCCAGTGGGGGTACACCGGACTGATCAACTTCAGCGTCGCCGCGTTCTTCGGTCTCGGCGCGTACGGCACCGCGCTGTTGACCGCGGACTCGTCGCCGATCGCCGGCGGGTTCAACCCGCTGGTGGGGCTCGTGGTCGGGCTGGCGCTCGCGGCGGTCGTCGCCGTGGTGATCGGGGTGCCGACGCTCCGCCTCCGGGCGGACTACCTCGCGATCGCGTCGCTGGGGCTCGCGGAGGTGGTTCGGCTGATCGTGTTGAACCAGCGCGAGTGGACCAACGGGAGCGCGGGACTCCGGGGTCTCCCCGGCTTCTTCGAGGGGTGGCCCGTGCTCGCGACGTTCCCCGAGGCGATGCCCGGTCTCCGGATCGCGGTCCCGTTCGGCGCCACGATCCTCCTGGAGACGCCGTTCTGGCAGGCGCTGCTCAACGTGGGGCTGGTTGGCGTGTTCGTCGGCGCGAGCTACCTGCTGTTGGGGCGCGTCCACCGCTCGCCGTGGGGGCGCGTGCTGCGGACGATCCGCGCCGACGAGGACCTCGCGGAGGCGCTCGGCAAGGACACGTACGCGTTCAAGATGCAGTCGTTCGTCCTCGGGAGCGTCATCATGGCGCTCGCGGGCGTGTTCTACGCCCACCTCAACCTGTTCGTCAGCCCGGGCGACTTCGAGCCGATCAACACGTTCTACGTCTGGATCGCGGTGATCCTCGGCGGGAGCGGGTCGAACCGCGGCGCGATGTTCGGCGGGTTCGTCGTGATCGCGATCCGGGAGGGGACGCGGTTTCTCAACGGCGCGGGGTTCGTGCCGCTCGACGTGGCGCCGCTCCGCCTCCTCGTGATCGGGCTGTTGATCGTCGCCGTGATGCGGTTCCGCCCGCAGGGCGTCCTGCCGCCCCAGCGGGAACTCATCTGGCCCGGCGCGCTCGGCGACGCCGACGACGCCGGCACCCCGCGGTCGGCCGAGCGGGGTGACCCGCGTGAGTGACGGCGACGGCGGGACCGAACGCGCCGGCGGGTCGGCCGCCGGCGACCCGGTGCTCCGCGTCGAGGGGCTCCACAAGGCGTTCGGCGGTCTCGTCGCCACCGACGACGCCTCGTTCGCGGTCGAACGCGGCACGATCACCGGCCTGATCGGGCCGAACGGCGCGGGGAAGTCGACGCTGTTCAACCTGATCTCGGGCTTTTACGACCCCGACGACGGTCGGGTGTGGGTCGACGGGACGGACGTGACCGGCGCCGCACCCCACGACGTCGCCGCACACGGCCTGATACGGACGTTCCAGACCCCGCGGAAGCTCGAGGGGATGACCGTGCGCGAGGCGATGCTGGTCGGCCCCCAAGACCAGCCCGGCGAGTCGTTCCTCTCGCTGTTCACCTCACCGACCGCGGTGGCCGACGGCGAGCGGGCGAACCTCGCGGCCGCCGAGCGCATCCTCGAGGAGTTCGAGATCGGTCACCTCGCCGACCAGCCCGCGACCGACCTCTCGGGCGGGCAGACCAAACTCGTCGAACTCGCGCGCGCGATGCTCGCGGAGCCCGAACTCCTCTTGCTCGACGAACCCGTCGCGGGGGTCAACCCCACGCTCGCGAACGAACTCGCCGCGCAGATCCGCCGGCTCAACGACGCGGGGACGACGTTCCTCGTGATCGAACACGACATGGGGTTCCTGATGAGCCTCGCCGACCCGGTGGTCGTCCTCGACCAGGGGAGCGTCCTGATGGAGGGGCCGCCCGAGGCGGTCCGGTCGGACGAGCGCGTCGTCGACGCCTACCTCGGGGGTGGCGCGTGAGTCCGTCTCCGTCGTCCGACGCCGACCCCGACGCGGGGACCGACGCGCCGGTCGACCCGACCGGACCCGACACGGTGCTCGAACTCGACGGCGTCGACAGCGGCTACGGCGACGTGCAGGTGCTCGACGACCTCACGCTCCACCTCGACGCGAGCGAGATCGTCTGCCTGATCGGGCCGAACGGCGCGGGGAAGTCGACGGTGCTCAAGACGGTGTTCGGGCTGTTACAGCCGTGGTCTGGGGCGATCCGCTACCGCGGCGACGACATCGGCGGGATGGCCCCCGAGGACGTCGTGCGCAACGGCATCGGCTACGTCCCCCAGACCGACAACGTGTTCGGCTCGCTCACCGTCGAGGAGAACCTCCGGATGGGCGGGGTCGCGCGCGACGACGACCTCGACCCCGTGATCGACCGGCTCTACGAGCGGTTCCCCGTCGTCGACGAGAAGCGCGACGCGAAGGCGCGGACGCTCTCGGGCGGTCAGCGGCAGGTCCTCGCGTTCGCGCGCGCGCTGGTGATGGAGCCGGGCGTGCTCCTGATCGACGAGCCGTCGGCGGGGCTGGCGCCCAACACCGCGGCCGACGTGTTCGACGACGTGCGCGAGGTGAACGCGCTCGACACCGCGATCCTGATGGTCGAGCAGAACGCGACCGAGGGGCTCGCCATCTCCGACCGGGGGTACGTCCTCGACCAGGGGACCGTCCGGTTCACCGACGACGCCGACGCGTTGCTCGACGACGACCAGGTGTCGCGGCTCTACCTCGGCGGGTGAGCCAGTCGGGTCCCCGGCCGCCCGGCACCCATCTTCCCGTCTCCCCGTCTCCCCGGCGCCTCGGCTCGCCGGCGAGCGAGGGTCCCACGCCGTCACGACGCGGTAATCGTCCGGGTTCGACCCCGGTAGCATCCGCCGCCAGCCTCTTTGGCGCCAAGCCTCGTCGGTAGGGTATGGACGACCCCATCGACGCCGACGTGGACCTGCCCGACACCGCCGACGAGGCGGCGCTGCGGCGCGTGCGAACCGTCGCGCGGATCATGGACGAGGCGGTCAGCGTCCCGAAGACCGACGTCAAGATCGGTCTCGACCCCATCCTCGGGGTACTGCCGGGGGCGGGCGACCTGCTGTCGGCGACGGTGTCGCTGTACATCGTCGCCGAGGCGGCGTACCTCGGCGTGCCGCTGTCGACGGTCGTGAAGATGCTCGGCAACGTCGCCGTCGACGTCGGCATCGGCTCCATCCCCGTGGTCGGCGACCTCTTCGACGTGTTCTGGAAGGCGAACGCGTGGAACGTCGAACAGATCGAGGAGTTCCTCGACGACGCGGTGGTCGAGGCCGTCGACGGCGGCGACGACCGCGACGACGGCCCGGTCACCATCGACGTGACCGACCCCGAGTAACCGAGTACCGACCGAACGGCGCGACGCCGCCGGCCCGGACCGCTCAGACCGTACCGGAGGCGTCGCCGGCCGTGTCGTCGGCGACCCGGTGTTCTATCTCGCCTTTCAGCCCCGGCCCGTCGAAGTCGTGGTCCGGGCGGACGTTGACGAAGTCGAGGTACTCCCGTGCGCCGAGCAGGTCCTCGACCGGGTAGGCCGTCCGGGCGGCCGCGACGGCGTCGCGCGCGCCGATCAGCGGCGCGAGCGCGGCCAGCCCGCACGCCAGGTCGTACCGGCGGGCGGACTCGGAGGCGGGACCGGCGACGGGCGGGGGCGACCCGTCGGCCGCCTCGTCGCCGCGGACGCTCGTCGCGTCGATGAAGTAGAGGTCGTCGCCGAGCAACAGGACGTTCTCCGCGCGCAGGTCGCCGTGCGCCAGGCCGTTGTCGTGCATCGTCGCCAACCCCCGGAACAGGTCGGGCGCGAGTTCGCGCTCCCGGTCGGCGTCGAGTTCGTCCAGCGGGCGGAACTCGGGGAGGTACTCCAGTACGACGACCCCGAGTCCGTCGACTTCGAGCGCCTCGACGGGTTCCGGCGCGTTGACGCCGACCGCGCGCATCCGCTCGGTCGCGGCGAGTTCGTGTTCGGCCATCTCGTAGGGCGTCCCGAAATGTTCGAAGAACCCCTCCGTGCCCGCCGAGAACGCGCCGATGTTGCGGCCGGCGGTGAAGACGGCGTGGACCAGCGAGTTCTGCCGGGAGATCACCTTCACGAAGTACTCCTCGTCGAGGACGAACGGCGTCGAGAGCCAGTTGTCAGCGTCGAGAAACCGGACGTGCGCCGTCTCGTAGCCGTACCGAGCCGTCAACTCGCGGGCCACGGCCTCGAGGCGCGGCCACGACACCTGTCCCCGGACGAACTGGCGGAACTCCACGTCCGTGGCCTACGGTGTCGCGGACAATAACTCCCGTGGCGGGCCCCCGGCGGGTCGCCGTCCGCACTCCCGTTCGAGCCACGAGCGGTCGTGCCGACGGCGCTCCGGAGTCAGATACGCGACCGTCCGCTCGCTATGTGCCTGCTCCGCCGTCCGCCCGCTACGCGACCGCTTCGCCGTCCGCCCGCTACGCGACCGCTTCGCCGTCCGCCCGATACGCGACCCCTTCGCCGTCCGCCCGCTACGCGACCGTCCGCCGTCCGTCGGAGCGCCCCGGCGACCGGCCGGATTTATGCGGCCGGCGGCGAACACGACGCCGTGCCAACGGATCCCGTACACGAACGGCCGGTCGACCTGCTGTCGGACCTCGTCGGCTTCGACACCACGAACCCGCCGGGCGACGAGCGGGCGTGCGTCGAGTACGTCGAGGACCTGCTGACCGACGCCGGCCTGGAGACGGAGCGGCTCGCCGCCGACCCCGACCGGCCGAACCTGCTCGCGCGCCTCCCCGGGGGCGACGAGGCGCCGCCGCTGTTGTTGCAGGGACACGTCGACGTCGTCCCCACGGAGGGGCAGGCGTGGGAACACCCGCCCTTCTCCGGCGTCGTCGAGGACGGCTACGTCTGGGGGCGCGGGACGCTCGACATGAAGAGCGGCGTGGCGATGATGCTCTCGGCGGTGCTCCGGGCGGCCGCCGAGGGGCTCGAGCCCGCGGGCGACGTGCTCCTCCTGATCCTGGTCGACGAGGAGGCGGGCGGCGACCTCGGGGCGAAGTACGTGGTCGAGAACCACGCCGAGACGTTCGCGGACGTGGAGTACGCTATCGGCGAGTTCGGCGGGTTTCCCCTTCGGCTCGCGGGGTCGACGTTCTACCCGATTCAGGTGGCGGAGAAACAGGTCTGCTGGCTCCGCGCGACGTTCACGGGCGAGGGCGGGCACGCCTCCGACCCCCAGCGCGACGGCCCGATGCACGCGCTCGGGGAGGTGTTGACCCGGCTGACCGAGCGACGGCTCCCGGTTCGGGTGACGCCCGCCGCCGAGGCGTTCGTCGAAGCGCTCGCCGAGGAGGCCGACGGCGCGGAGGCCGACCGCCTGCGCGCGCTACTCGACCCCGAGCGGACCGACGAGACGCTCGACGCGATGGGCGAGGAGGCCGCCCGCCTCGACGCGATGCTCCACGACACCGCCAGCCCCACGGTGGTCGAGGGCGGGAGCAAGATCAACGTCCACCCGAGCGAGGTGACGCTCCGGGTCGACGGCCGCCTCCTCCCCGGCGTCACCCCCGACGAGTTCCTCGCCGAGGTTCGCGACGCCGTCGGCGACGTCGACGGCGTCGCCTTCGAGGTGGAGCGACACGACGAGTCCGGCTCCGAGGTCGACCTCGGCATGTTCGACCTGCTGGCGGACGTACTCGAACAGCAGGACCCCGAGGCGGTCCCCGCGCCGTACCTGCTGACCGCGGCGACCGACGCGCGCTTCTTCGACCGCCTCGGCGTCCAGACGTACGGGTTCACGCCGCTCGACTTACCCCCGGAGTTCGACTTCATGTCGCTCGCACACGCCGCGAACGAGCGGGTTCCCGTCGAGGCGGTGGAGTTCGGCGCCGACGCGACGTACCGGGTGCTCGAACGCTACGGGGAGTGACGCGGGAGTCGGACGGCACCGACGGTACGGGGCGCGCGGTCGGAGCGGACGGCGCGGGCGAAACGGACCGGCGGACGCGGGCCGCGGCGGTGCGATTAAACCCGCCCGACCCGAACGGTCGACGATGAACTTCGACCTGCCCGCCGAACACCGCATGGTGCGCGACCAGGTGCGGGAGTTCTGCGAGGCGGAGGTGGCGCCCCTCGCACAGGAGCTAGAGGACGACCACCGCTTCCCCGCGGAGCTGTTCGACCAGCTCGCGGAGTTGGACGTGATGGGCGTCCCCGTCGCCGAGGAGTACGGCGGGCTGGGCGGCGACCAGTTGATGTACGCGCTCGTGACGGAGGAACTCGGCCGGGTGTCGGGCGGGGTCGGGCTCTCGTACGCGGCGCACGTCTCGCTGGGGAGCAAGCCCATCGAGGCGTACGGTACGGACGACCAGAAGGAGGAGTGGCTCCGCCCGCTCGCGACGGGCGAGGGGATGGGCGCGTGGGCGCTCACGGAGCCCGGGTCGGGGTCGGACGCGTCGAACATGTCGACGACGGCGGAGCGCGACGGCGACGGCTGGCTGTTGAACGGGACGAAGCAGTTCATCACGAACGCGAACGTGGCGAACTCGGTGCTCGTGAAGGCCGTCACCGACCCCGACGCGGGCTACGGCGGGGTGTCGACGTTCATCGTCGACCCCGACGACGACGGGTTCGAGGTGACCACCGTCTGGGAGAAGATGGGGCTCAACTGCTCGCCCACCTGCGAGATACGGTTCGACGACCTGCACTTGCCCGCCGACCGCCTGCTGGGTGCCGAAGGCGAGGGGTGGACCCAGACGATGGAGACGCTCGACGGCGGCCGTATCTCCATCGCGGCGCTGTCGACGGGGCTCGCACAGGGCGCCTACGAGGCGGCGAAGGCGTACGCGGGCGAACGCGAGCAGTTCGGCCGGCCCATCGCCGAGTTCGACGCGATCCGCGACAAACTAGTCGACATGTACCGCAAGACCGAGCGGGCGCGGCTGCTCACCCACAAGGCGGCGACGCTGTACGACGCGGGCGAGTCGGTCACGCGGGCGTCGGCGCTGGCGAAACTCGACGCCAGCGAGGCGGCCCGCGAGGTGGCCGAGGACAGCGTCCAGGTGCTCGGCGGCTACGGCTACACCACCGACTTCGCCCCCCAGCGGTTCTACCGCGACGCGAAGCTGATGGAGATCGGCGAGGGGACCTCGGAGATCCAACACGTCGTGATCGCGGACCAGCTCGGCATCTGACCGCGACAGCCGTGGCCCGCGGCCCGAACTCCCCCGGCCCGAATCGCCCGCGGGCGCGGCGGCCGTCCGACCGTCGTCGAGCGCGAGTCCACCCGCCGTCGGACGCGCGCTCTCGCGACTGATACTGCCGAGGGTAGGTTTATGCCCGACAGCTAGCCAGTTCCGGTAGTATCCGATGTTCGGCGTCTCCCTGACCGTCGTGCTCGCCGCCGCGTCGTTTCTCACGGCGGCAGCGATGCTCGGGGTGGTGCCGCTGTTCTACCGCGCGACGCGGGGGAGCGCCGCGGGAGTCCGCGTGTTCGTCGTCGGGACCGCGGTCGCGGCGTCGCTGTCGGCGGTCGCGTACGGCTTTCACCTGACCGCGGTCACGCTCGCCGCGCAGGCGATGTGGGCGCGGGTCGCGCTCACGCTCGGGGCGCCGCTGGTCACGTGTTGGTTCGCGCTCGCGGTCCGCTACACCGGCCGCGAGCGCCGCCTCGGCCGGGCGGGGATCGGCCTGCTCGCGGTCGAGCCGTCGTTCGCCGCCGTCGGGTCGGCCACCGGCTGGTTCGACTACCTGTCTGGGACGCGGCTCACCATCGTCGACGGCCAACCGCTCGCGGTTCTCGACGCCGGTCCCGGGTTGGTCGCCCACGGCGTCTACACCGCGCTCCTCGGCGCCGCGACCGTGGCGGTCCTCTGGCCCGACCTCCGGGAGGGGTCGACCGCCACCCGCCGCCGGGCGGCACTCCTTCTCGTCGCGGGGACGGCCCCGGCGGTGGGGTGGGCGCTGTGGGGGCTGGAGCTGTCGGGCCTGCTCGCGGTCGACCACACGCCGCTCGCGCTCCTCGTGTCGACCGGCTGTCTGTACGTCGCGACCCGGTGGTACGGCCTGTTCACCACGCTCCCGGTCGCGCGCGAGACCGTCTTCGAGGGGATGCGCGACGGCGTCGTCGTCGCCGACGACCGCGGCCGGGTGGTCGAGACCAACGCCGCCGCACGCCGGCTGCTCGGCGTCGACGAGTCGGCGGTCGGCAGCGACCTCGCGGCGGTACTGCCGGCGGCGTTCGTCGATGACGGGTCGGGGACCGACGAATCCGACCCCGACGAAACGGGCGGCGCGACGCGCGCGCGCGGGCGGCGAGCCACCTCCCCCTCCACCTCCGACGGGGACGCCGCCGGCGGTCCAGCCGGTGTCGACGCCGACCGCCCGCCCGGCGGCGAGCGGGTCGTGCGGACGACCGTCGGCGGCGAGCAACGCTACCTCGAACACCGGCGGACGCCGCTGCCCGCGCCCACCGAGGGGACGGTACTCACCGTCCGCGACGTGACCGAACGGGTGCGCGCCCAGCGCCGCTACCGCGCGTACGTCGAACACGCCCGCGACGTGATCATCGTCACGAACGGGGCGGGCGAACTCCAGTACGTCAGCCCCGCCATCGAGTCGCTGCTCGGCTACGACGCCGACGCGCTCTACGGCGACTCGCTCGAGGAGTACGTCCACCCCGACGACCGCGAGTCGGTGTTCGAGACGTTCGCCGACGCTCGCGCGCGCCCCGACGAGGTGGTCCGGGTGTCGTTCCGCGCGCGCCACGCCGACGGCGGCTGGCGCGCGCTCGAAGGCAGCGGCGTCAACCGCCTCCACGACCGTGACGTCGGGGGGTTCCTCGTGACGCTCCGGGACGTCACGGCCGAAGAGCGGTACGAACAGCGCCTCCGGGTGCTCACGCGCGTGCTCAGACACGACCTCCGGAACGAACTCAACGTGGTGTTGGGGTACGCCGACGCGCTCGCGGCCGACGGCGACGACCGGACGGCCGAGTGGGGGGCGACCATCCGCGACTCGGCCGAGCGGCTGGCCGCGCTCGGCGAACGAGTCAGGGGCGTCGACCGCAGCCTCCGGGGGACCGACCACGGCGGGCGGCCGACCGACGTCGCGCGGGTGGTCGACCGCGTCGCCGAGCGGCTGGCCGAGCGCCACCCCGAGGCGGACGTGGCCGTCGACTGCGACGGGGTGGCCGCGGCGTACGCCGACGACCTGCTCCCGACGGCGGTGTGGAACCTCGCGGAGAACGCCGTCGAACACCACGACGGCGACCCGACGGTCCGGTTCGGCGTCCGGTGTGACGGCGAGACGGTCGTGGTGCGGGTGTGCGACGACGGGCCGGGCATCCCCGAGTCGGAGCGCCGGCCGGTGGAGTCGGGACACGAGACGCAACTCGAACACGCGAGCGGGCTGGGACTGTGGCTCACCCGCTGGATCGTCGACGGCGTCGACGGTGACATCGCGTTCCACGAGCGCGACTCCGAGGTCGGCTGTGCGTGCCCGTCCGACCGGTCTACACGCGAGTGCGACCCGACCGGCAGCGTCGTCACCCTCCACCTCCGCGCGGCCGAGGCGGACGACCTGCCCGCCTCGCCGGCGCCGCTCGACGTCCGCGGTACGAGCGCGGGCGGGCCGGAAGTCGGCCGGGCCGACGGCGGGGGGCGGGACCCCGAGCGCTACCCGGGGCCGGCGGAGCCGCCGGAGTCGGAACCCGAATCGGAGGCCGAATCGGAGTCGGAATCGGGAGCCGACCCGGCCGTCCCCGAGGACGGCTGAGAGCCGGCCACCAACACGAGCGGGTCCCAGTCGCCGTGGTCGGCGACGCCGGTCGCCTCGACGAACGCGCGCCGGTGGGCCGCCCGCGCGGCCGCCCACGTCGGCCCCGTCTCGTCGGCGTCGAGCGCCGACGCGAACGCCGGGAGGACGTGCGGCGGGACCAGCAGGTAGTAGGCGTCGCCGTCCCGGTCGACCAGCGGATCGTGGCTGAACGCCCGGCGGTACTCGAAGACGAGGTCGGCGACTCCGGGGTACGCGCGGACGTGTTCGACCGTGCGGCCGAGCAGCGCGCCGACCGCCGCGGCGTCCGCGCCGGTCTCGCGGGCCGCCGGGCCGACGTGGGACGCGAGCGGCGCCGGGAGCGCCGGCGCGTCGTCCGCGGGAACGGCGTCTGAGTCGGGGTCGCTCACGGCTCCGGGTAGGACGTGCCGGGTGATGAGCCGGTCGGTGTCGGCCGTCCCGGCCGGGGGGTCACCGGCTCGCGGCCACCAGCCCGACGCCGAGGAAGACGAACGCGGCCGCCAGCGAGAACGCCGCGAGGTAGCCCGCGGCGTCGGCGACGGCGCCGCCGAGGGCGTTGCCGACGCCGCCCGCCAGTCCGCCGATGGCGGCCTGGAGCCCGAACGCCTCCCCGCGGGTGGCGTCGTCCGCGAGCCTCGTCACGAGTCCGGTCGTCGTCACGGCGATGACGGCCCACGTTGCGCCGATGAGGCCGAACGCCACCGCGTACGCCGGCAGCAGGGCGGCCGCCGCGAGCGACCCCGCGAGCGCGACCAGCGGGAGGAGCAGCCCCCGTGCCGCGAGCGCGACACCCTGGAGCCGCCGGGGAGTGACCCGGCGGACGAGCCGACCGGCCGGCGCGTAACAGACCGCCGACACGAGGTTGCCCGCGACGTAGACGCCGAACACCGCCTCCTCGGTCAGGTCGGCCCTGAGGAGCGACGGGACGGGTCCCCAGAAGACCGCGAACCCGACGGAGAAGGCGCCGACGGCGAGCAGGTAGCGCCGCAGCCCGCTCGGGAGCCGCGCGAACGGGTTCCCCGCGCGCAGCGAGACGAGCGACCAGTACGTCCGCGTCGGCCCGTAGACGCTCGCGCGGAGGACGCGCCCCGCGCCCCACCCGCGGGGTTCGAGCCGGCGGAAGACGCGCCGGAACCGTTCGGGGTCGGTGTGAGGCCGCTCGGGGTACCAGAGGCGCGCGAGCGCGAGCCCCGCCCCGGCGGTCACGGCGAGCAGGCCGAACAGGAGGCGCTGGCCGGCCAGCGGGCCGAAGCCGGCCCGGGGGGCGAGGGCGGTCCAGACGGTGCCGAGCACCAGCCCGCCCAGCCAGCCGTACCCCTGCCAGGCGTTGAGCCGCGCGATCCGGTCGTCCCACTCGGCGACCGGCGCGCCCTCGACGACGATGAGGTTCAACACGGGGGAGGCCGCCGAAATCGCGAACCACAACAGCGCGTTCAACAGCAACACGACGGCGGGCGAGGCGGTCAGCGGCACCAACGCGAGCGTGCCCGCGGTCGCCGCGAGCGCGACCAGCACGAACGGCCGTCGGCGCTTCGTCCGCGCGGCCAGCCGCCCCCACAGCAGCGCGCCCGGCACCCCGACCAGCGCGGCCGTCGCCGCGACGAGCCCGACGAACGCGGGCGTCGCGCCGAGCGCGATGGCGTACAGCGGGACGAGCACCGACGCGCCGCCGACGGCGGCGTACCCCACCCCCCACGCGACCAGCCAGCGGTCCTCGCGGTCCACGAGCGAGCGTGTGGGGGCGGCGACGTATTCGTTGCGGCGACGGCGCGGCGCGGGGCGCGTCGGCGGCGCCCGCGCCGTCGGCTCCGAGCGCGCCCGTCGAGGGCTAACGCACCGCCGCCCGGCGACCGAGGGTTGATTGGGACCCGCGCGGAACGGGCGCGCGTGAACGACACCGCCTACGAGCGGCGGACGCGCGAGGGGCAGCGACTGCTCGCCGACCGCGACGCCGACTGTCTCGTGCTGTTCCCGGGCCCGAACCTGCGGTACCTCTCGGGGTTCGACGAACGGCCCGGCGAGCGGCACCTGCTGCTGTTCGTCCCCGCCGCGCCGGGCGGACGCGAGGCGGGCGACGGCGCGGTGGACGGCGGCGGGACGACGCCGGACCCGACCTTCCTCGTGCCCGACCTGTACGCCGAACAGGTCCGCGCCGAGTCGTGGGTGTCGGACGTGCGGACGTGGGCGGACGGCGACGACCCGGTCGCGGCCGTCGAGTCGGTCGTCGCCGACCTCGATCTCCCCCCGGAGCCGCGGCTACTCGTCGACGACACGATGCACGCGCGGTTCACGCTCGACCTCCGGCGGGCGCTACCGGACGCCACGCTGGGGCTGGCGAGCGAGGCGGTCTCCGAACTCCGGGTCCGGAAGGACGACGCCGAACTCGACGCGCTCCGGCGGGCGGGCGAGGCGGCCGACGCCGCGCTCGCGGACCTCCGGGAACTGGGCGCCGAGGCGGTGGGGACGACCGAGTCGGCCCTCGCCGACTACGTCGAGGAACGGCTGGCGGCCCACGGCGGCGACAGCGTCTCGTTCGACACCATCGTCGGCTCGGGACCGAACGGCGCGATGCCCCACCACACCCACGGCGACCGCGAGATCCGGTCGGGCGAGCCCGTCGTCCTCGACTTCGGGACGCGCGTCGACGGCTACGTCTCCGACCAGACGCGGACGCTCGTGTTCGACGGCGACCCGAGCGCGGAGGTCCGGGAGGTCCACGCGCTCGTCCGCGAGGCCCAGGAGGCGGCCGTCGGCGCGGTCGAACCCGGCGTCACCGCCGCCGAGGTGGACGCCGCCGCCCGGCGGATCGTCGAGGCGGGCGGCTACGGCGACGAGTTCGTCCACCGGACGGGCCACGGCGTCGGTCTCGACGTCCACGAGGAGCCGTACGTCGTCGCGGGCAACGACCGCGAACTGGAGGCGGGAATGGTGTTCAGCGTCGAACCCGGCGTCTACCTCCCCGGCGAGTTCGGCGTCCGCGTCGAGGACCTCGTCGCCGTGACCGCCGACGGCTGCGAGCGAGTCAACCACACCGACCGCGGCTGGCGCTGCTGAGCGGGACGGGCGTGGCGAAGAAGCGGTGTGTTTCGGGCGGGTCGGGCGGAAGCCGAGCGGCTCCGGCGCCTCAGTGGGAGTGGCCCATCGCTTCCTCGAGGCTCTGTCCGAACCGCTCCTCGAACAGTTCCTCCGCGGTCTCGTTGATCTCGTCGACGTCCGCGGGCGTCTCGCCCTGGCTGTGGTGTGCGATCGCGTGCGCCTGCTGGGCGAACGCCTGGAGGACCACGTCGGTGACGACGTGGGTCGGCTCCTCGCCGGGTTCGGCCATCATGTCGACCAGCCCCGCCGGGAGTTCGACCGCGTCGGTGTCGCCGTCCGGGCCCTCGACCGTGTACGTCTCGGTGTCTGCCATGCTCGCCCCGTCGACGGGGAGACGTAAAGGTCCGCCGTCTCAGCGCGTCGGTCGGCGGGAAACCCGACCGCGGGGCGCGTTCGCTCGGCTCCCGATCAGTCGTCGCTCTCGACCGCCGCGGGTTCCGCCTCCGTCTCCTCCTCTTGGCCGTGTTCCGCCGCGCGAGCCCGCTCTTCGAGGTAGGCGTCGGCGTCGATGGCGGCCTTACACCCCATGCCGGCGGCGGTCACCGCCTGCTGGTAGTGGTAGTCGACCACGTCGCCCGCGCCGAACAGCCCGGGGACGCCCGTCTCGGTCTGGCCGCCGCCGTCGCCGCCCGCCGTTCTGATGTACCCCTCGCCGTCGAGTTCGACGCCCGTCTCCGCGAGGTAGTCGGTGTTCGGCGTGTGACCGATGGCGTAAAAGACCGCGCCCACCTCGAACTCCCGCTCGTCGGTCTCGGGGTCGTCCAGCCGGTCGGTCGGGTGACCCGCCGGGTTGGACACCAGCGTGACCGACTCGACGCCGTCCTCGCGGGAGCCGTGGAGTTCGGTCACCTCGGTGTTGCGCAGGATCTCCACGTCGCCGTCGTCGACGTGGCCCATCAGGCGGTCGATCCAGTAGTCCTCCGCGCGGAACTCCTCGCGGCGGTGGGCCAGGTACACCGTGTCGGCGAACTTGGTGAGGAAGCTGGCCTCCTCCATCGCGGCGTCGCCGCCGCCGACCACGAGCATGTCCTCGCCGCGGAAGAACGCCCCGTCACACGTCGCACACGTCGAGAGGCCGTACCCCATCAGTTCGTCCTCGCCGGGGATGCCCAGCGTGCGCGCCGAGGCGCCCGACGCCGCGATAAACGAGTCGCAGGTGTACACGTCGCCGTTCGACAGTTCGACCCGGAACGGCCGGTCGGAATCATCGACCCGTTCGACGACGCCGTTCATCACGTCGGCGCCGAACCGCTTGGCCTGCTTCTTCGTCTCGGTGATGAACTCGGCGCCGTTGATCCCCTCGGGGAAGCCCGGGAAGTTCTCCACCTCGGAGGTGAGCGTCAACTGCCCGCCGGGTTCGTCGCCCTCGAACACCAGCGGGTCGTTGTTCGAGCGCGCGGCGTAGATGGCGGCCGTCAGTCCGGCCGCGCCGGTGCCGGCGACGATCAGCGTCCGATGTTCGACGACCTCGGGGTCGTCCGCGTCGGTGGCTGCGTCCGGGGCGTCGGAGGCGTCACTCATTGACTGGATCTACTGTGTTCGCGGGTTTGTAGGTTGTGCTGTCCGACCGCCTCCGCGCACGTCCGAGGCGGCCGCAGACGACCCAACGCGCCCGAACGATCGTGATATCGACCCATCGGCGGCGACGCGGCCGACCAACCGGACCGACCGACCCGACAGCCCGCGGCGGCGCGAGCGGCTGTCCGAACGACGGCACCCCGCCGACCCGACCACCCGACGCTCGGCCGATGAACCGACGGGTGGGACTGGAAGGGGCCGCCGTCTCGGCGAAGCACGACGAAGCGAGCACCGCAGTCGAGGGCGCGAGCGGAGCGAGCGACCGAGACGCGGAGCGCGGCGAGTCGCGCGAGCCGAGACGGCGGGGGCTTCCGAGGTGTCCGCGGTCACCGTCGCGTTCTACCGCCCGCGACGACGGAATCGACCTCAAACGAACTGGATGGCACGCGAGCCGGCTAGTCGAAGCGTTCAGGGCGCCGACGGAGAGACCACACGCCACGCATGCCAGCCGACCTCGACGAGAAGACGACCCGGTACGGCGAGATGCTCGACGCCGCCCTCGACGCGGCCGAACTCGCGGTCCCGGCGGGGACGCCGCTGTACGACGCGGCGCTCGAGTGCCGGGAGATGGCCGTCTCCTACCTCGAAGACGGCCGGCACTTCCGCGCGGCCGACGACCCGGTCAACGCGCTGGCGGCCTACTCGTACGGCTACGGCTGGCTCGACTGCGGGGTTCGCCTGGGGCTGTTCCGGGTGCCCGACGACGCCGACCTGTTCACCGTCTGAGTAGCTCGCGGCGCCGCCGGCCGGGAACCCCGGGTGGCTTTTTCTCCCGCGGCGTGGTACCGCCGTCCGTGAGCGAACTCGCCGAACTCGGATTCGACGACCTCCTCGTACCGGTCGACGGGAGCGACCACGCGGCCGACGCGCTGAGCTACGCGCTCGCGCTGGCGACGGGGACGGGCGCGCGGGTCCACGTCTGCTCGGTGGTCAACCCGTACACGCTCTCGAAAGTGACCGACCTGCGCGAGGCGCGCGAGGGGGCCGAGGAGGTGGTGGCCGACGCCGAACGCCGGGTCGAGGCGGCGGGTCTCGACGCCGTCACCGCGGTGCGGGAGGGGAGTCCTGCCGACGCCATCCGCGAGTACGCCGAGGAGGCGGGCGTCGACTGCGTGGTGATGAGCACCCACGGCCGGAGCGGGGTCGAACGCTACCTGATCGGGAGCGTCACGGAGAAGGTGGTCCGGACCTCGCCGGTGCCGGTGCTCGCGGTCCACACCACGGACGCGGACGGCGGCCGCGAGGGGGAGTACCGCCGGCTGCTGCTCCCGACCGACGGCAGCGCCGCCGCGGCCGCCGCAGAGCGGACCGCGGTCGCGTTCGCGTCGGCGTTCGACGCCACCCTCGACGTGGTGAGCGTCGTCGACTCGACCGACCTCGCCACCGCCGCCGGGCCGACGGGCGCCGAGGGCGAGGCGGTACGACAGGTCGAGAAGGCGCTCGACGCACGCGCCGCGCGCGCGACCGACGCCGTCGCCGACGACGCGCGCGCGGCGGGCGTCGACGTCGAGACCAGCGTCGAGCAGGGGTCGGTCCACGAGCGGATCCTCGCGCGGGCGACCGAGACCGACGCCGACGCCATCGTGGTCGGCACGCACGGACGCGGCGGCGTCGAGCGCTACCTGCTCGGGAGCGTCGCGGAGAAGGTGGTCCGACTCGCCGACCGCCCGGTGTTGGTCGTCCCCGCCGACGCCGCCGACGTGGAGGGCGAGGGCGCGAGCGACGCCGGAACGTAACCGACCGGTCGCCGGTCGGGTCCGCGAACTCCTCCCGACGGGACGCCCGCGTCCGGCGCGCGGGCCGTCAGTCGAACCGGACGCGCGGGCCGTCGTCGGCGTCCTCGACGTCGACGCCGAGCGCCTCCAGTCGGTCGCGCAGGTCGTCCGCGCGCTCGTAGTTGCCCGCCTCCCGTTCGGCCTCGCGCACCTCCACGACGAGTTCCGCGAGGTCGCTCGCGAGGTCCACCTCGCCGCCCGCCTCCCGGCCGAGTTCGAGACCGAAGGCGTCGCCGCCGAGGTCCTCGAACGCCTCGACCGCCCGGCGGAGCCCGCGGTAGTCGTACGGGACGCCGTCGTCCGCGTGGCGGTTGACCGCGCCCGCGAGGTCGAGCAGCGCGTTGTACGCCGTCCGCACGTCGAGGTCGTCGTCCATCGCCGCTCCGAACCGCTCGCGGGCGTCGTCGACCGCCTCTCGGAGCGCGGGGTCCTCCGCCTTCGCGCGGGCGTCGGGGGAGTCGCAGGCGTCGACCGCGCTCTCGTAGGCGCGTTCGAGCCGCTCCCACCGCTCTTCGGCCTCCTCCATCGCCTCCGCGGAGTACACCTGGTCGCCGCGGTACTGCGCGCCGAGGTAGAACGTCCGGACGACGTTCACCCCGAACTCGTCTAAGGCGTCGGCGACGGTGAAGAAGTTGCCGAGGCTCGAACTCATCTTGTCCGCCTCCGTCTGGAGCAGGCCGACGTGGAGCCAGTAGCGCGCGAACTCGCGGTCGGTCGCGGCCTCGCTCTGTGCGATCTCGTTTTCGTGGTGGGGGAAGACGAGGTCGCGCCCGCCCATGTGGACGTCGAGCGTCTCGTCGAGGTGCGTCATCGACATCGCGGAGCACTCGACGTGCCACCCCGGCCGACCCTCGCCCCACGGCGACTCCCACGTCTCGCCGGTCGGGAGCGCCCCCCCGTGGTCGTGTTTCCGGTGTTCCTCGACCGCCGCCGGGCTCACGCCGTCGGCCTTCCAGAGCGCGAAGTCGGCGGGGTTGCGCTTCTCCGAGCGCTCGTCGGGGTGGCCCTGCGCCTCCAGTTCCTCGAGCGCCTGGTTCGAGAGGTCGCCGTAGCCGTCGAAGGCGGTCACGTCGAAGTAGACCGAGCCGTTCGACTCGTAGGCGTACCCCTTCTCGACGAGCGTCTCCACGAGCGCGAGTATCTCGGGGACGTGCTCGGAGACGCGGGGGTACACCTCCGCGCGCTTGAGGTTCAGCCCGCGCATGTCCTCGATCACCTCGCGGGTGAAGTGGGCCGCCACGTCGGCTTCGGTCTCCCAGCCGTCGCGCTCGCCGACGCGGGCGGCGATCTTCTCGTTCACGTCGGTGAAGTTCTCGACGTGCCGGACGTCGTACCCGCGGTACGACAGCCAGCGGTGGAGGACGTCGGCGTGGAACCACAGGCGAGCGTGACCGAGGTGCGCCTCGTCCGAGACCGTCAGCCCGCAGACGTACAGCAGGACCTCGTCGCCGTCGACTTCGAACGACTCCTCGTCGCCAGTCAGGGTGTTGGTCACGGACACCATTGCGTGTCGGCCGGCGCTACGGCGGCCTCCGATTTAAAGGGTCGAACATCGCGCCGCGCGGCGATCGACCGCGCGGTCGGTCGCACGGCCCGTCCGCGAGCGCGACCCCCCGGGCTCACGCCGCGAGCGCCGCCTCGACCGCCCGGACCGCGTCGGCGCCGTCGCGGCGGCCGACGACGACGAGTAGCGA
>NZ_ASGZ01000041.1 GCF_000495475.1 Candidatus Halobonum tyrrellensis G22
CACGTCGGCGTCGACGCGGGGCGGGTCGAACGTCGGCGTCTCCGCGAGCACGGTCCGCGCGCGGGTGTCCCGGTCGACGGTGACGCCGGGGGACGCCGCGCGGAGGTACGACCGGACGCGTCCGGCGGTCCGGTCGTCCGCGCGGGTGACGAGCGCCCGGCCCGTCGTCTCGACGGCCGTCGCCGCGAGCGCCGCCGTCTCCGCGGGCGTCTTCCCCGCGGCGTAGATCCCCTCGGGGATACCCCGGCGGGTCTCGCGGGCCGCGTCGAACCGGGCGTGCCGGCGGGTGCGGCCGTCGGGGTCGTCCTCGTCGTCGCCGCTCACGTCGGTCGTCGCGTACCCGCGCAGGCGGGACTCCGCCTCCGCGGGCGAGAGCTCGCCGGCCGCGAGCGCCTCCAGCGTGTCGCGCATACCCCCCGCTCCGCCCCCGACCGACTTCGGCTCGTCGGTGGACGATGAACGTGACTTATAAATCAGAGGGACGATTCGGCCGCGAACGGCCGCGAGACCCCCCGTTCGCGCCCGAATTTGGGAACTCTTATAAGCCGGCCGCCGGAAAACCCGGCTGCATGGCAGACCTCATCGTCAAGGCAGCCGTCAAGGAGTATCTCGATGACAAGAACGTCGCGTCCGACTTCTACGACGCGCTCGACGAGGAAGTCGCGGAACTCCTCGACGACTCGGCTCGGCGCGCCGAGGCGAACGACCGGAAGACGGTCCAGCCGCGCGACCTGTAGTCCGGGCAACCCTCTCTCCCGTTATTTTTCCGACTCGACAGCCGCGGCGCCGTCGGGCGTCCCCACCACCACGTCGTCGGCCAACCCGACGAACAGGCCGTGTTCGACGGCGCCCGGCGTCGCCGCCAGCGTCCGCGCGAGCGCCGCCGGGTCGGCGATCCGACCGAAGTCGCAGTCGACGACGAGGTTGCCGTTGTCGGTCACGACGGGGCCGTCCTTCCGTGCCGCGGCGCGGAGCGTCGGCTCCCCGCCCGCGTCCCTGACGGCGGCCGCGACGCTCGCGCGCGCGGCGGGTAACACCTCGACCGGCACCGGGCGCGAGAGCGCGTCCGCGAGTTTGGTGTCGTCGACGACGACGACGAACCGGTCGGCCATCGCGTCCACTATCTTCTCGCGTGCGTGAGCCGCGCCGCCGCCCTTGATCAGGTCGCCGCCGGCCGCCTGGTCGGCGCCGTCGACGGCGACGTCGACCCGGGCGGTGTCGCCGAGCGACCGCAGCGGCACCCCCGCCTCGCGGGCGAGTTCGCGCGCCCCGTGGGAGGTGGCGACGCCCTCGACGGCCAGCCCCTCGTCGACCCGTTCGCCGAGCCGACGGATGGCGTGTGCCGCGGTGCTCCCGGTGCCGAGCCCCACCACGTCGCCGTCGGCGACGAACTCCGCCGCCCGCTCGCCCGCCGCGCGCTTGGCGTCGTCGCCGCCGGCGTTCGACTTCATGCCCGGGGGGTCGCCCCGGGGGCGCAAAACGCTTGTCCGTTGGGTCGTCGGCCCGCCGGATGGGAACCGGCGCCGCCCGGCACGCCCGCCCCGGGGGCAGACCGACCGAAAGTACTTGCCGGACGCCGAGACAGGTTCGCGCGTGTCCCGCACCCCCTCCCCGTCTCGCCGGACCCGCGCCGCCGCCCTCCTGCTTGCGGCCGCACTCGTCGCTCCCTCCCTCCTCGGCGCCGCCGCGCCGGCCGCCGCCCGCGCCCCGCCGTGGCCGGTGTGCGGACTCTGCGAGGACGGAACGCTCGCGAGCGCCGCCGCCGACCGCGGCGCGACGGTGGAGACGGGCGCGTCGACGCTCGACGTCCGCGTGTTCGCGAACGGGTCGACCCGCTGGACCGCGCGGGTGGAACTGACCGACGGCGCCGGCGCGATGGCGAACGAGTCGCTCCGCCGGGCGGTGGTCCGCGCGGCGATCGACCGCCCGCGTCGCCCGGGCGGCGACGCGAGCGCGCTGTCGAGTCGGATGGACGGCTCGACGCTCGTGGCGTCGTACGACCGCGCGGACGCCGCCGAGACCGAACTCGGCGCGGTGGTGTTCACGCCGCTGCACGCGAGCGGGCCGGCGATACCGTTCGCGATAGGCGGCGAGGGCGCGCCGTACCTCGCGTCGGACGCGTTGACGGTCCACGCGCCCGCGGGGTACGTCCCCGCGGGCGGCGCCGACGGCGGCAACGTCTCGGGGGACGCGGTCCGGTGGACGGCCGCCGACGGCGACACCGTCGACGGCGACACCGTCCCGACGTTCGTCCCCGAGGGGTCGCCGCTGCCGGGCGTCCGGGGGGCGCTCGCGCGGCTGAGCGCGGGGTACGGGTGGTAGTCGGCGGTCGACCCGCGGCGTCCCCGGTCGGGCCGCGGTCGACGGAGCCTCGCCGTCGAGTCGGCGTTCGGGGCCGCGGCCGGCGTCGCCGCGGTGACGTACCGGACGGCCGACGACGGGTCGTGAGTCCCGCCGCCGGACGAAGCCGTTACGCCTGCGGAGGTGTACGCTCGGACATGCGCATCGAGTTCGACCGCGACACCTGCGTGGGGATGTACCAGTGCGTCGCCGAGTGGGACGCCTTCGAGCGGAACCGCGACGACGGCAAGGCCGACCTGGCGGGCGCCGAGGAGGTCGAACCCGACCTGTTCTCGCTGGAGGTGCCCGACGACGCGGAACTCGACGCGAAGTTCGCGGCGCGGACCTGCCCGGTCGACGCCATCCGCCTGTACGACGACGACGGCGAACGGGTGGTCTGACGGAACCCGGTACCGACCGCGGGCGCTACCGACCGCGGGAGCGCCGCCCGCGGGCGCACTACCCCGCGTGGCTCCCGACCCGTCCGAACCCGTCCCGAGCGGTCCGGACGACTCCACAGCCGCACGTACGCCGGTCCGAGCGGCTCAGCCGACGGGAATCGGCGGAACGGTTAACTCGTTGGCTCGTGTGTCGGTCGACCGATGAGGGAGCAAGAGGAGTGTCACATCCCGGAGTGGGCCGCACTGCTGGGCGTGTCGGTCCCGGAACGGGCGTGTGAGCAGCGCCGACACCGCCCGCACGACGACGGCTGACCGGCCGCCGGAGTACGGGCACGGAACCGACCGACCGACCCGCCGGCCGCCCGACCGACGGGGGTCGGGACGGCGGGTTCACTTTCACCCCGGTTCGCGAAGGTTTACCCGCGACGGCGCCGAACGACCCGTAGATGGCGGAGGCCGCAGACGCCGACACCGAGTACGTCGATCACCCGATGCTCGCGCCGGAGTTCCTGGAGCGGCGGCGCTACCAGACGGAACTCGCCGAGACCGCGCGGGGCGCACACACGCTGGTCTGTCTGCCGACCGGGCTGGGCAAGACCACCGTCTCGCTGCTCGTGACGGCCGACCGGCTGTCGTCGGTCGGCGGGAAGGCGCTGTTTCTCGCGCCGACGAAGCCGCTGGTCCAACAGCACGCCGACTTCTACCGCGAGGCGCTCGGGATGGACGACGAGGAGGTGGTGGTGTTCACCGGAGACGTGCGCCCGGACGACCGCGCGGCCCTCTGGGACGACGCGCGCGTGGTGATCGCCACCCCGCAGGTCGTCGAGAACGACCTGGTCGGCAACCGGGTGTCGCTGGCGGACGTGACCCACCTCACGTTCGACGAGTGTCACCGCGCGACCGGCGACTACGCGTACGTCTACATCGCCGAACGCTACCACGCCGACGCGGAGGCGCCGCTCGTGACGGGGATGTCCGCGTCGCCCGGCGGCGACGAGGAGGAGATCCTCACCGTCTGTGAGAACCTCGGACTCGACGAGGTTGAGGTGATGACCGAGGCGGACGCCGACGTCGCGGAGTACACCCACGACACCGAGGTGGAGTGGGAGACGATCCAGCTCCCGGACGGGGTCGTCGAGATCCGCGACGCGCTCAACGAGGTGGTCCGCGACCGGCTGGAGAAGCTGAAGTCGATCGGCGTCTCGGATACGACCCAGCCCGACGTCTCGCAGAAACAGCTCAACGGCATGCGCGCGCAGTTACAGCGCATGATGGACGCGGGCAAGTCGGAGGCGTACAAGGGGATGTCGACGCACGCCGAGATCATGAAGCTCCGGCGGGCGGTCGAACTCGTCGAGACCCAGAGCGTCGAGGCGCTGAGACGCTACTTCGAGCGCCAGCGCAACGCCGCACGCTCGTCGGGCGCGTCGAAGGCGAGCCAGCGGCTGGTGTCCGAGCCCAAAGTGCGGGAGGCGATGCGCCGGGCGGAGTCGTTCGACGACCTCCACCCGAAGTTCCGCCGCACGCGGGTGCTGTTGGCGCAGACGCTCGGCATCGGCGGCGGCGACCGGGTGATCGTGTTCACCGAGTCGCGCGACACCGCGGAGGCGCTCACGGAGTTCCTCTCGGAGTCGTTCGACACCCGCCGGTTCGTCGGGCAGGGCGACAAGGAGGGGAGCGACGGGATGACCCAGAAACAGCAGGGGGAGACGCTCGACGCGTTCCGCGCGGGCGAGTTCGAGGTGCTCGTCTCCACCTCCGTCGCCGAGGAGGGGTTGGACGTGCCCGAGGTGGACCTCGTCCTCTTCTTCGAACCCGTCCCCACCGGCATCCGCTCGATCCAGCGGAAGGGGCGGACCGGCCGGCAGGACGAGGGGAAGGTGGTGGTGCTGATGGCCGAGGACACCCGCGACGAGGCGTACTTCTGGATCAGCCGGCGGAAGGAGCAGCGGATGGAGGAGGAACTCCGCGCGCTCAAGGGCGTCGCCGACGAGGTGAACGCGGAACTCGACGACGGCCAGTCCGCGCTCTCGGAGTTCGACGCCGAGGCGGCGGGGTCGGCGGCGTCGGCGGACGACGGCGGGGGTGACGCCGCGGCCGCGCCGGACGCGAACCCGGCCGGCGACGCCGACGCGAGCGGGACGGACGGGGCGAACGACGCCGACGGCGCGGCCGCGAACGGGTCCGCGAGCGCGGACGCCGGCGCGTCGGACGCCCAGCCCGGCCTGACCGACTTCGAGTCCGACGCCGAACGCGAGAAGGGTACGACCGACGCCGACCCGGCGGACGGCGACGACGCCGACGAGGGAGGCGTCGTCGCCACCGCGGGCGACCCCGAAAGCGAGGGGACCGAAGTCGTGATCGACCAGCGCGAACTCGACTCCACCATCGCGCGCGACCTCTCGACGCGCGAGGGGATCACCACCCGGCTGGAGACGCTCGACGTCGGCGACTACGTGCTCTCGGACCGCGTGGCGGTCGAGCGGAAGTCGGTCGCGGACTTCCTCGACACCCTCGTCGGCGGCGACCGCTCGATGTTCGAGCAGGTCAAAGACACCGCGCGGGCGTACGCCCGGCCCGTCGTGATCGTGGAGGGCGACGACCTCTACGGCGAGCGGAACGTCCACCCCAACGCGGTCCGGGGCGCGCTCGCGTCGCTCGCCATCGACTTCGACGCCTCGGTGCTGCGGACCGAAGACGAGGCGGCGACCGCCGACCTGCTCGAAGTGATCGCGCGGCGCGAACAGGAGACCAACGACCGGGAGGTGTCCGCCCACGGCGAGAAGGCGAGCAAGACGCTCGCCGAACAGCAGGAGTACGTCGTGAGTTCGATCGCCGACATCGGGCCGGTGACCGCCCGCGCGCTGCTCGACCACTTCGGCACGGTCGAGGCGGTGATGACCGCCCGCGAGGAGGACCTACTGGAGGTGGCGGGCGTCGGCCCGGTGACCGCCGAGCGGGTTCGGGAGGTCGTCGGGAGCGACTACCCCGAGTAGACGGGAGCGTGGGGCGCCGGCCGGCCCGACCGACTCGCCCGCCCGCGCCGGACCTCCGTCGCGTCCGCCCGGCCGCACCCCTACTCGACCCGGTCGGTGACGCGGATGTCGATCCCGCCGTCGCTCCAGACGCTCACGGTCACGTTCGTGAGGTGAAATCGCACGCTCATGTCGACCCCGGAGGCGTCCCTGAACAGCGCGTCGATCGCCTCGGGGTGGACGTGGTCGTAGAGGTCGAACTCGTCGGCCGACAGCGACGAGTTCTCGTGTGCCCGGACCGCCTCGAGGACGGCCTCGCTGAGCGGAACGGTCTCGTCGTCGGGGTAGTATCGACGGCGCTCGGGGCGGTCGTCCATGATTCGAGTCTCGGCCGGACGTACGCACGCCACCGTCAAAGGCCTCGTGGGCGATCGGAGTCACGGCACGACGGTCACGGGGACCGAGGTCCCGCGGACGACCGTCTCGCTCGCGCTGCCGAGGATGGCCCGCTCGATGTGGCCCGCGCCGTGGTGGCCGACAACGACGTGGTCGTACCCCCGGTCGGAGACCAGCGAGAGGAGTTCCTTGCCGGCCTCGCGGGCGGTCGGGAGCTCCAACCCCTCCACGACGTCGAGTTCGAAGTCCGCCTCGCCGCCGGCCGACGCCAGCACCTCGTCGACGCGGCGGAGCACCTCCTCGGTCGCCTCCGTCTCTCGGTCGGTGACGTGGACCACGTCCAACTCGCCGTCGAAGCGGTCGGCGAACTCGACCGCGAACCGGAGCGCGCGCATGCTGTTGTCCGACCCGTCGACCGCGGCCAGCACATCCATGTGTACGTCTACCTGCCGGAGCGCTTCCCGATAACAGTTGCCGCTCCTCGCGCCCGCGTCGGCGACCGCTCGGGTGGAACCCGCCGCGCCCGGCGGGGCGGAACTCAGCGCCCGACCCGGTCGAGCGCCGCGAACGCCTCCGCGGCCTCGCGGGCGGCCGAGAGGTGTTCGCGCGCGCGCCGGGCGTCGTCGTCGGTGGCGGCGTTC
>NZ_ASGZ01000042.1 GCF_000495475.1 Candidatus Halobonum tyrrellensis G22
GCCGGCGACGACCTCCCCGGTTCGGCGGGCGAGGCGTTCGCGGAGGCGACGCGCCGGCGACGCGCGCTCCGGGTGGGCGTCCGCCGCGCGTTCTGCGGCGACCACGGCCCGTTCGCCGACGCGACCAGCCCGCGGCTCCGCGGCGCGGCCGCGCTCCTCGCCGTGGCGGCCCGCGAGGGACGACCCGCGGGCGGCGCGCTCGTCGACCACGCCGAACGGCTCGACGACCTCCGGGAGCACGAGCGGGCGGCCCGTCGCGAACTCGCGTCGGTGACGGAGACGCTGACGAACACCGCCGCGCTGTTCGGCCCGCTGGTCGGGGGCGCGACGGTCGCGCTCGCCGGCCGCCTGGCCGCCGCGACCGGCGCGGGGTCGGCGACGGCGACTGCGGCCGAGGCGAGCGCGTTCGGCGGCGCCGCGCCGCTCCCCCCGACCGTGCTCGGTCCCGCGGTGGGTGCGTACGTCCTCCTCCTGGCCGTCCTCCTGACGGCGCTCGCGACGGGCGTCGAGCGGGGTCTCGACCGGGCGCTGCTCGCGCGGCGGATCGGCCTCGCGCTCCTGACGGCGACCGGGTCGTTCCTCGCGGGCGTCGTCGGCGCGGGGCTGTTGCTGTGAGCGGCCGCGGCTGAGGGTTTAAGTACGATACCGGGACCACCCGCCCCATGTTCGACGCACCCGTCGACGCGTGGTACGCGTGGCTCGGCGTCGCCGCCGCCGCCACCGTCACGCTCGCCGTCGCCGCCGGACTCCCGACCGCCCCGCCGCCGAACGCGTCCGCGCCGGCCGACCTGGTCGACGGCGTCGCCGCCGCGGACGCGCCCGCCGACGGCGAGTACCGCCTCGCGGCCGACGCGGTCCGCGTCCGCCCCGACGGTCTCGACCTGCGCGACGACGCCGGCGCCGCCCACGCCCGGTTCGCGTTCGGCCCGGTGGTCGCCGTCGCGGACGGCCCGCTCGTCCGGGTCGCGCGCGGCCGGCACCCGGACGCCGTCTTCGACTCCTCCGACGGGTTCGCGGCGGCCGTCGCGGACGCCCGCGACTCCCCGCCGGGGTGGGTCGCCGCCGACCGACTGGTCGTCCGACACGTTGCGTGGGGAGGTGTCGATGTCGCGCTCGTCGCCGCGGTCTGAGTCCGTACGCGGAGGCGGTCGGTCTCTCGGCCGCTCCCCCGAGCGCGCACAGACCGAGCCGACGGCGGCGCTCGCGGCCGTGTTCGCGGTCGTCCTCGGCCTCGGCGCGTACGCGGTCGTCCTCACGGACGCGGCGCCCGGCGACCCCGACCGCTCGCTCGCGCCGCCGACGGTCGAGCGCGCGCACGACGAACTGGTGACCGGCGGGGTCGTCGCCCCCGACCGACTCCCGGCCGCGGTTCGGGCGGCCGGTCCCGACGGCTACGAGGTGAACGCGACGCTCCGCGCCGCGGGACGGTCGTGGGTGGTCGGTCCCGCGCCGCCGGGCGACGCACGTCCCGGTGGCGGCTCCGACGCTGCGGCCGCCGACCGCGCGTCGCGGTCCGTGGCGGTCCGTCTCGGTCCCGGCCGCGTCCGGCCGGGCGCCCTCCGGGTGGTGGTGTGGTCGTGACCAGTACGACGCTCGACGCGGCGCTGTGTCTCCTGCTCGTGAGCGCCGCCGCCGTGACCGTCGTCGGCGTCCCGTCCGGGACCGCCCCCGACCCGACCTCGCCCGACCGCGCCGACGCGGTGGCCGAACTGGTCTCGGCGACCACCGCGAACGTCTCGTACTCGCTCGCGCCCGGCGCGGAGGCGGCGGGTCTCGACCGGACCGGCGGTCCCGAGTTCAACCGGGTCGCACACGGCACGCTCGCGGACCTGCTCGCGCGCGCCGCGTTCCGGAACGCCTCGGTCGACGGGGCGCCGCTGGTCCGGACCGACGCCGACTTCCGACGGGCGGTCCGCGCGGCGGTCGCCCGCGCGCTCCCGGCGCGGACGCAGGTGGTCGCCCGCTGGCAACCGTACCCCGGCGCGCACCTCGGCGGACGCGTCGCCGTCGGTCCCGCGCCGCCGGCGGATACGACGGTCCACGCCGCGCGCGTGACGGTCCCGCTCGGAGCGTTCCCCGACCGGAGCCGGACGGAGCGGCCGGCCGAGGCGACTCCGGAGGCGCCGGCGGCGTTCGACCGGACCGCGAACGCGACCGCCGACCGGCTGGTCGCGGGGATGTTTCCGGCGTCGGAGCTCCGGTTCGCGCTCCACGGCGACGCGCCGCTGCCGGGACTCGTCGAGCACCGGTACCGCCGGGCCGACGCGGCGTACGGCACCGACGCGAGCGCGGCCCTCGACGACGGGCCGCGCGCGGCGAACGCCCGCCTCCGCCCCGCCGTCGCGGCGCGGGTCGAGACCGACCTCCGCGCGCGGTTCGACTCGCCCGACGCGGCCGCGTCGAGCGTCGACCCCGACCGCGCGGTAGTCGTCGTCAGGACGTGGTCGGCGTGACCCTGGTCTCCGACCGCCGCGGGCGCGTCCCGTTCGCGCTCGTGGGCGTCGTCCTCCTGCTCGGCAGCGTCGCGTACGCCCACACGCTCGCGCTCCGCGGGCCGGTCGCGGCGTCGGAGGCGGCCGACACCGCACTCGACCGCGCGGAGTCCGCCGCCCGACCCGCTGTCAGGACCGCCGCCGCCGCGGCCGCCCGCGAGGCGGCGCGCAACCCGGTCACCCTGCCGGCGAACACGTCCGCCGGTCGCGCGTTGAACGACTCGACGCCGTTCCGCGACTCGCTGCGGCTCCGGACCTACCTCGCCGTCGAGAACGCCCTCGCCGACGCGGCCGTCTCGGAGGGCGGCGTGACCGCCACCGCGTCGCTCCCGGCGGTGGAGTCCGCGGCGGACCTCCGAGGGGCGAAGCGTCGGGTCGCGGTGGAGTCGGTCGACGGCGGCGCCGCGACGCGCGTCACCGTCCGGAACGTCTCCGTCGTCGCTCGCTCCGGCGGGCGGGGCGGCGGGAGCGCCGACGGTCGCGTCGTCGCCCGCGAGCGGACCGACCTCTCGGTCGTCGTCGCGCTCCCCGTGCTGGCGATGCACGACCGAACGGCCCGCTACGAACGGCGGCTGAACGCCGGGCCGCTCGGCGGTCCGGGGCTGGGTCGGCGGCTGACGGGACGGCTCGCCCTGCTCGCGGAGGCGCGCGGCCTCGCGCAGTACGGCGGCGCGCCCGTCGAGAACGTGCTCGCCAACCGCCACGTCGAACTGTCGGCCAACGGCGCGGCGCTCCGCGAACAGCGGGCGGCGTTCGGCCGCGCGGACCCCGCGGGCCGGGCGGCGCTGGTCCGGGCGACGGGGCGGGTGGGCACGACCGACCTGCTCGGCCCGGCGACCCGGTCCGGCCCGGCGTGGACCGACGCGGTGCTGTCGACGGCGTCAGCCGCCTCGACCGCCTCCGCGGACGCTCCCGACGACGGCTCCGCTGACGCGCTCGCGTCGACGGCGTCGCCGGCCGCCGGGGACTCGCTCGCCGTCGACGTGAACGCGACCGCCGACACCGCGTTCGCGGCGTTCCTCGACGACGGGTTCGACGCGGCCCTCCGTGATGCCTACCGCGCGGAGGCGACGCGGCGGGTCCGCGTGCGGGCGGTCGACACCGGGGGGCGGCCGGACCCCGCGCCGCCCGGCGACGGCTGGGCGCTCGTCTCCACGGAGGCGACCGCCGACCGGACGGTCGTCTCGCGGACGCGGGGGGCGACCGCCGACCCGCGGACGTTCGCCGCCTACCGCCGGACGGTCCGCGTCGACCGAACCGAGACGCGGACGTGGGTGAACGCGGACGCCGACACGAACGGGACGCGGACCCGTCGGACGACCGTCGAGTGGAGCGAGCGGTACGCGGTCACGCTGTCGCTCCGCGGCGCGTACGACCCCGGCCTCGCGGGTCCCGACCGGCCGACCGACCCGGTGTTTGAGGCGGGCGGCGCGCTCGACGGTCCCGCGCTGTCGAGCGTGCCC
>NZ_ASGZ01000043.1 GCF_000495475.1 Candidatus Halobonum tyrrellensis G22
GCTCGCCCCTCCGCCCCCGCCGGCGGACTTCGCGCTCACGACCGTCCCGTCGTGGCGGCCGTCGTCGGTGACGACGGTCACCTCGTCGCCGCGGGCCAGCCCCGTCGGGACGAGCGTCGACAGCGAGACGGCGCGCTTGCCCGCGGGCACCCGCTTCGAGAGCGCGCCCACCGGCGGCGCGGCCGCCACCGACGCGTGCGCCCGTTCGGTGAGGCTCACCGACACGTCCGCGAGGTCGAACTCCGCGCGGAGGCGCTCGACCACTTTCGACTCCAGTTCCACGAGCGGCACGTCCGCGGGGAACGTCGCCGAAAAGTCGGCCAGGTGCTCCCGGAGGTCGGCGGGCAGCGGCGGGTACCCCTCCATGTCGTCGACCGCACCCGAGACGACGACGCGGACCTGCCCGCGCCCGCCCGCGAGGTCGATTACGTCCGCCGACAGCGTCCGCTCGGTCAGGTCGCGGAGGCTGATCCGCTTCGGCATCGACGCCCCCATGGCGTCGCCCTTGGCGTGTGCGTACATCGACAGCATCAGGACGACGATGATGGCGACGAGCAGCGCCGTCTGGTTGGTCGACCCCAGAACCGTCGCGTCCGCCAGCGCGAGCAGTCCGCCGTTGACGCCCGCCACCGCGAGCGCGAGCACGACCACACCGAACCCGGGTATCGTCACCCCCGTGAAGTACTTGAACAGGAACCCGAGCCCCCACGACACCAGCGCGGGCAGGACGCCCGTGAGCAGGCCGAGATACACCCCCAAGAGCACCTGCACCGGGAACGACGTCGAGACCATACGGGCGGGTGACGCCCGGGGCACAAATCGATACCGCCGGTCGGGACCGCCCCGGGTCGCCCGCGACCCCGGCCCGCCCCGCTCAGTCGTCGCCGGTCGCCTCGGCGTCGACGGCGACCGCATCGCGGTCCGCGCCCGCGGGGCGGAGCCGCACCGCACACTGCTTGAAGTTGGGCTCGTCCGACCGCGGGTCGGTGTCGGGGAGGGTGAGTTCGTTCGTCCGCGGGTGGTGGACGGGGAGCCACACCAACTCCCGCGGCACCGCCGGGTCGGCCTCCGGCCGCACCGGCACCGACCCCCGGCGCGACCCCAGCGTCGCGCGGTCGGCGTCCGGGTCGAGACCGGTCTCGGAGAGCGTGTCGGGGTGGGCGCGCGCGAGCGGCGCGTCGGGCGTCGCCGCGCCGCGCGAGCGGACGCCGGTGTTGTAGCCGTCCGCCTCGCGGGCGGTCGTCAAGACGAGCGGGTACTCCTCGTCCGTGGGTTCGGCCACACCGCCGTGCTCGCCGGTCGAGAAGCGCGCCCGCCCGGAGGGCGTCTCGAACGCCCACGAGGCGTCGCCGCCGGTCCGGCCCGCCGTCTCGTCTGCGCCCGCGAGGTAGCGGTAGCCGCCCTCCGACGCCGCGTCGGGCGCGGGCCACCGGACCGCCCCCGCATCGTCCAGGCGGTCGTAGCTCACCCCCGAGAGGTCCGCGGGCGTCCCCGCCGTCAGCGCCGCGAACTCCTCGAACACCGGTTCGGGGTCGGCCGCCCCGAACAGCCCGGGGACCACCCGCTCGCCGACGGTCGTGACGATGTCCAGGTCCGTGCGGATCCCCGGGGGGGTCTCCATCGCCGGCCGGACGCGCGACACCCGCCGCTCCATGTTGGTCGCGGTCCCGTCGGACTCGCCCCACGTCGCCGCCGGCAACACCACGTCCGCGAGTTCGACCGTCTCCGTGCGGAACGCGTCCTGGACGACGAGGAAGCTGTCTTCGAGGCGTTCGCGCACCGCGGTGGCGTCGGGCATCCCCGCGACGGGGTTGGTCGCCACCGCCCACACCGCCTCGACGGGACCGTCGTCGACGGCTTCGAGCGTCCCCACGGGTCCGGGTCCGGGGTCGTCGGGGAGGCGGTCGACCGGCACGCCCCACGCGTCGGCGACGGTCCGCCGCTCTGCGGGGTCGTCGAACGGCCGCTGGCCGGGCCACGACCCCTTCGACGAGCAGACGCGAGTGCCCATCGAGTTGGCCTGCCCCGTCAGCGAGAACGGTCCCGTCCCCGGACCCAGATTCCCGGTCGCGAGACACAGGTCGATCAGCGCCCCCGCGGTGTCGGTGCCCTGCACGCTCTGGTTGACGCCCATCCCCCAGTAGACCAGCGTCGGGTCCGACAGCGCCTCGGCGAGTAGGTCGACCGTCTCCACCGACACCCCCGCCGTCTCGGCGGCGGACGCCACCGACGGCAGCGAGTCGGCCACCTCCTCGAACCCGGTCGTCGCCGACTCGACGAACTCCCGGTCGACCTCGCCGCGTTCGAGTACGCGCGCGAGCACCGCACGCGCTAACGCGAGGTCGGTCCCCAGGTCGAGCGCGACGTGGTCGTCGGCGACGCCCGCCGTCTTCGTCCCGACGGGGTCGACCACCACGAGCCGCGAGTCGTCGTCGCGCGCGCTCTCGGCGATCCAGCGGAACATCACCGGGTGGGCGACCGCCGGGTTCGCCCCCCACACCAGGTGGGTCTCGGCGCCGTCGATGTCGTCGTACGTACAGGGGGGTGCGTCGCTGCCGAACGCGTCGTAGTAGGCGGTCACCGCGCTCGCCATACACAGCGTCGTGTTGGCGTCGTAGTAGCGGGTGCCGAACCCGCCGCGGGCGAGTTTGCCCAGCGCGTACGCCGCCTCGTTGGTCTGCTGGCCGCTGCCGAGCACCGCCACCCCGTCGGGGTCGCGTTCGAGCGCGGCCGACAGCCCCGAGACGGCGCGGTCGAGCGCGTCCTCCCACGTCGTCGCCACGAGCGTGCTCCCCTTGCGGATCAGCGGGCGTTCGAGCCACTCGCCGTCGGGGTCGACCGACTCCTCGATGCCGCGCGGGCACGCCATCCCCCGGTTGACCGGGTGAGAGACGTCGCCCTGCGCCGAGCCGATGCCGTACCCGGTGTCGACGCGGTGGTGGAGGTGACCGCAGCCGACCGCACACCGCATGCACGTCGTCGGCACGGGGTCGCGGTCCTCCGGGTCGGGGTCGCTCACGCGAGCCGCCCCCGAGCGGCGACTGTGCGTTCCGAGCGCGCGGAGCGTGCGAGGTCACTCACGCGAGCCACCTCCGGGGTCGGTCGCCGGCACCGCCCCGGTCGGGTCCGGGTCCGTCGCCGACGCGCCGAGCAACTCGGGCGCGGCGTCGGCGGGCGCGTTCGTCGAGCGTGACGCGTCGGGGGGAGCGCCGTCGGGGGGTGGGGCGTCGTCCACCGTCGTCACCCCCGCCCGCTCGTCATCGCCTCGCCGGCCTCGGCGGCGTCGGCCGCCGCCTCCAGTTCGGCGGCGAGCGTCCGGGCTCGCTCGGGCGTGAGCGGGACGTGGTCGGCGTGGTGCGGGAGGTTCGGCGTGTCGCTCGGGTCGAGTTCGAACCCGAGCGAGACGGTCGGCTCGCCCGCGGGCGAGGTCACGTCGAGCACCGCCACCGCCTCGTCGGTCCAGCCGTCGCCCTCCGCGCGCGCGCCGACGTGGTCGAACGTGGTGTAGGCGGTCACGTCGAGGTGGCGCGGGCGCATTCAGTCGTCGGCCTCCAGCGGTGCGCCCTCCGCGGAGGTGGGCGCGGGGCTCTCGCCGTCGTCGAACGGGTACCACGACTGCTTGCCGTCGTACAGACAGGGGTCCTCGTACCCCTCGACCTCCTCGGGTTCCGCGAGTTCGACGATGGCGCCCTGCCCGGTGGCGTCGACCCACTCGCGGAACGTCTGCCCCTCCTCGCGGAGCGCGGCGTACGCCCCCACGAGGTTCCGGATCAGCCCGGGCACCTCGTCGGCGGGGACGCGCTGGCGCGCCCACTCGATGAACGACGGCTCCTCGCCGACGCCGCCGCCGACGCCCACGTCGAGCGCCTCGACCATCTCGTCGTTCTTCTGTGCGCGCATCCCCTGTAACCCGATGTCGGCGGTCATCGCCTGCCCGCAGTCGGCCGTACAGCCCGAGTAGTGGATCTTGATCCGGTCGACGTCGTCGGGCAACTCGACGTTGTCCCGCAGCCACGGCAGCATGCGGGCCATCCGCGCCTTCGTCTCCGTGAGCGCGAGCGAGCAGAACTCCGTGCCCGTACACGCCATCGCCCCCTGGACGAACGGGTTGGAGTCCGGCGAGTACGTCTCCAAGAACGGCTCGTCGAGCAGGGCGTCCAGCCGGTCGTCGGGCACGTCCATGATCAGCGGGTTCTGCCGGCGGGTGAGCCGAACCTCGCCCGAGCCGTACTCGTCGGCCAGGTCCGCGAGTTCGAGCACCTTCCCCGCCGCGAGCCGACCCACGGGAATCGAGAGACCGACGTAGTTGGTCCCGTCCGCCTGGTCGTAGACGCCGACGTGGTCGTGGGCGCCGTACTCGCTCGACCGCCCCGCGTTGTACGTGTACTCCCGGCGGAAGTCGGTGCCCGCGTGCTCGGGGTCGAACGAGAGCCGCTCGACCATCGCCTCGCGTATCTCCTCGACCCCCGTCTCGTCGACGAAGAAGCGGGCGCGGTTCTTCGAGCGGTTCTGGCGGTTCCCCTCCCGGTGGTAGTACTCCACGAACGTCCGGACCGTCTCGTACGCCTGGTCGGGCGTGACGAACAGGTCGAGCGACCGCGCCCTGCGGGGCTCGCGGCCACCCAGCCCGCCGCCCACGCGCACGTTGAACCCCCTCACGTCCTCGCCGTCGATCAGCCGGTGGGCGGGTTCGAGTCCCACGTCGTTGATCGAGTCCTGCGCACAGCCCTGCCGGCAGCCCGACACCGAGATGTTGAACTTCCGCGGCATGTTCGCGAGGTCGTCGTCGCCGCGGATCCCCTCCTGGATGTCGTCCAAGAGGCCGCGGCTCTCGACGTACTCGTCGGCCTTCCCCGCGACCGGACAGCCGGAGATGTTCCGCATCGTGTCCCCGCCCGCCGACCGCGAGGACACCCCTACCGACTCCAGTTTCTCCCAGATCGCCGGGATGTCCTCCAGTTTGAGCCAGTGGAGTTGGACCGACTGTCGCGTCGTGAAGTCGATCCAGGCGTCGCCGAACTCCGGGTTGTCCACCGGGCCGCTGGCGTACTCGTCGGCCACCTCGCCGATGGCGCGCAGCTGGCCGGGTTCGAGCAGCCCCCCGCAGTTGGTGAGCCGCATCATGAAGTACGACTCCTGCCCCGAGCGGTGGTGGAAGACGCCCCAGAACTTGAACCGCGAGAACCACTTCTCGCGCTCGTCGTCCGGGATCGACTCCCAGCCCCGCTCGGCGAACTCCTCGATCTTCTCGCGCACCTCGTCGCCGTACAGTTCCTCCTTCCAGCCCTCTTTCTTGTGTACCATGATCGAAGTCACCACGTGATCCGCGCCGGGTTCCGTGTACTGCCTTCGGGAGCTACCAGACGAACGACCACCAATAAGTGTTATCTGCGGATAGATCGGGTGGGAAATGAGGTCTAGGGAGAATATATACAGTATTCCGAGAAGGTATCGGGTACTGGAACTTCTCGGCGGTATTCCCCGCCATATCGGAAGTTCCTAGCCGGCTTCGGCCGACCGGACTAGCCGGATCGGAATCGACCCCCGCCGGTATTTACGGGCGCCGGGGCGGCCGACCGGAACCGGTAGCTTCACCGTCACGTTCGCGGCGAGGGACGACGGACGGGCGGTCCGCGGCCCGCTCCGACCCGCGCGGGCGAGTCGCCGACCCGCGCCGACGACGGGGTCGGCCGACGCCGAAACCGCGCGCACGCGGCGGGTTTCGACCGGATCGAGCCCCGGACGCCCCCGGCGCGGTTCGGGCGGCGAGCGATCGGCCGTCGGTTACCGACTGCGACCGATCACCGCGCGAACGGTTGCCGACCGTGTGGTTGTCCGTCCACTCGGTGGGAGATATACGGATATAAGGCCATAATATCCCTGTGTATTCCGGCCGTCCGATCGGTGAATTACTGTATAACTGATGTTCGTAAACGGGCAACGTTATCCCGTTCGCGTTGACGGCAGTATCCATGCCTGATAGGCGTGAAGCGAACGGCGAACCGGGTCGGATGTCCGAGCGGACGGCGGGGGTATCCGAACCGACGACCGCGGGGTCCCCCGAGCGCGAGCGCGGGGCGGGGGGTGGCGCGTGGGCCTGATCCGGATGACGAAGTACCGGACGTTGCTGCTCGCGACGATCGGGTTCAACTTCTCGTTTCTGATCTGGTTCTCCTTCGCGCCGTTCACGGGGCCGATGGCCGAGGAGTTCGGCCTCTCGCTCGCAGAGATCGGCATCCTCGCGAGCGCGGCCATCTGGCTCGCGCCGTTCGGCCGGATACTGACCGGGTGGCTCTCGGACAAGTTCGGCGCCCCCACGGTGTTCGCGATCGTCCTCGGCTACGTCGGGGTGTTCTCGATGGCGTCGGCGTTCGCCCAGTCGTACGCGGTGTTCTTCGTCGAACGGCTGATCGTCGCCACCGCGGGCATCACGTTCGTGATCGGGATCCAGCACGTCTCCGAGTGGTTCGACGAGGGGGAACTCGGCACCGCGGAGGGTATCTACGCGGGCGTCGGCAACGCGGGCGCGGCCGGCGGCGCGCTGGTTCTCCCGCGCGTGTTCGGGTCGAACTGGAACGGGCCGCTGTTCTCGACCAACTGGCGGGCGGCGTTCTTCTACACCGGCGTGATCGCCATCGGTCTCGGGGTGGCGTACTACCTCCTCGGGGAGGCCGCAAAGAGCGACGTCAAGCGGCAGGCGACCAAGGACAGCGCGAGCTTCGGAGACTGGGTCTACACCGCCACCCGGTACGGGACGGTCGTGCTCGCGCTCGCGTACGTGATGACGTTCGGGCTGGAGCTGTCGATGAACGGCTGGCTCGCCACCTACTACCGCGAGGGGTTCGACACGAACAACCTCGTGCTCGCGAGCACGTTCGCGGCGACGTTCTCGGTCGCGGCGGGGCTGCTCCGCCCCATCGGGGGGTACGTCAGCGACCGCCTCGCGCGCCAACGGAAGAACATCCTCCCGGTGTTCCGGGGGCGCTACCGCGAGCAGTGGACGTTCCTCTCGCTGTGTTTCGTCGTGGCCGCGATGCTGGTGATGACCGTCGCCGGCCTCTCGGGCGAACTCCTGTTGGCGGTCGGCGCGGGCTTCCTCGTCGGGATGAGCTGTGCGTTCGCCGAGGGCGCCATCTTCGCGCAGGTGCCCGCGATGTTCCCCAACAGTTCGGGGTCGGTCGCGGGCGTCGTCGGCGGCGTCGGCACCGTCGGCGGCATCGTCTACCCGCTGGTCTACTCGGCGCCGTTGCTGCCGAACCTCCACACGGGGTACGCCGTCGTGGCCGTCTCGATGGTCCCCATCGTGCTGTTGACCGCGTGGGTGTTCCAACCGAGGATCGCGGGCGTCGCCAACGACGAGGGGTTCGTCGGCGGCGGCAGCCCGGACCCCGCCTCCGGCGACTCCGACTGAGGACCGAGCCGGACCGACCCGAACCGAGCCGGACAACCCGCCGCGGGCCGCCGCCGGACGGCGAGCTTTTACCCGCCCCGCTCGGACGGAGGGCATGGCCGAGTGGCGCGAACGGGTCGGCGGGCGCGCCGCGGTGTGGCTCGCCGGGGCGGCCGCGCTGGTGTCGGTGCTCGTCGGCATCGCCAACATATCCGGCGGCGCGCCACAGGGGCCGCTCGTCGAGGTGGTGCCGGCGGCGGTCTCCCGGACCGCGGGCTTTACGGGCACGCTCACGGGCTTTCTGCTCCTGTTGTCGGCGTACGGGCTCAACCGGAGCTACCGGAGCGCGTGGTACTCGACGGTGGTGTTGCTCCCGCTGTCGGCCGCCCAGGGGCTACTCCAGACGAGCGAACTCTCCTACCCGCTGGTGGGGCTGTCGGTCGTCGCGTGGCCCGTCGTCGCGTTCAACCGCCGGCTGTTCACCCGCGAGGTGGAGCTCACCGTCACCCAGTGGGCCGCGCTGGCCGCGCTGGTCGGCTCGCTCGGCTACAGCACCGCCGGGGCGTACGCGCTCCGCGACCAGTTCGGCAGCGTCGAGACGCTGACCGACGCGGTCTACTTCTCGGTCGTCACCGCCTCCACCGTCGGCTACGGCGACGTCACGCCGACGAGTCAGCTGGCGAAGTGGTTCACCATGTCGGCGCTCGTGTTGAACGTCGCCAGCTTCGCGGTCGCGCTCGGGGTGCTGTTCACGCCCGCGATAGAGGCCCGCCTCACCAACGCGCTCGGACGCATGACAGAGAACAACCTCGACATCCTCGAACGACACGTCCTCGTGCTCGGGCACGGGGAGCTGACCGAATCGCTGATCGAAGAACTCGCCGACGCGGGCGTCGACTTCCTGCTGGTCACGCCCGACGAGGCGGTCGCGCGCGCGCTCCGCGACCGGGGGGTCGACGTGCTGACCGCCGACCCCTCCGGGGAGGAGCCGCTGACGCGCGCGAAGATCACCGAGGCGCGGGCGGTCGTCGCCGCCACCAACGACGACGCCCAGGACGCGCTCGCGATCCTCACCGCCCGACAGCTCAACCCGGAGGTGACCATCGTCGCCGCCGCGACCGACCGCGAGAACGAGAACAAGCTGAAACGGGCGGGCGCGGACACCGTCATCTCCCCCGCGAGGATCGGCGGCCACCTCCTCGTGGAGTCGGCGCTCGACCGCGGCGACTCCGAGGCTGTCGCCCGCGAGATACTCGACGACGAGGACGGCGCCGGCGGGGACGAACGCGGCTGAGTCGCCGCGCCGGCCGACCCCGGGACGGCGACCCGCCCGGGGGGTCGCGAGTCGCCGCTCGCCGCGCGCCGCTACCGGGGTGTGCCGCGGTCGACGACCGCCACGTCACACTCCAGGTCGCGGAGTTTCTCGAACGTCGGCGGGGCGACCGCACGCGAGGCGGTCGAGCGGTCCCGCGAGGAGCCGATCAGGACGAGGTCGTACGCGTCGGCGTTCGCCTCGATGAAGTCGAGCACGTCCGCGCGGGCGACCCGGGTCTCGATCGGGCCGTCGACCGCCTCGACGACGTTCGAGAGGGTGTTCTCCGCCGGCCGGCGCTCAACCTCGCGGTCGATGCAGGTGCAGACCGAGACGCTGCCCGACCGGCCCGCCAGCCGGGTGGCGAAGTCGACCATCGCGTGTGCGGAGTTGCCCGGGCGGGCGACCGGGACGAGCACCCGCCGCCACCGCTGTCGGTCCGACACCGACTTGAACGCGATCGCGTCGGTGGGGTCGCGGAACACCGTCCGGACGAACTCCGAGAGCAGACCGCGGTCCTCCTCGTAGGGGGTGACGATCAGGTCGCAGTTGGACGCGCGGGCCGTCTCGAGCGTGGTGCGCGCGGGCTGACCGCTCGCGACCACCACCTCACAGGGCACCCCGACCCGGGTGCGGATCGTCGCCGCGTACTCCTCGAGGCGGCCGGCCGACTCCGCCGCCGCCCGGCGGGTGGTCTCGTCGGCGATCCCGTCGACGTCGTCGGGGAGCGACGAGTCGGCGCGGTCGCTCGGCCCGCCGACGTCGACCGCCGACCGCTCGACTTCGGCGACCTCCTCGTCGCCGACCACGTCGAGGAGGACGACCTTACCGGCGTCGTGGGCGGCCGCCAGCCGCGCGCCGAACAGCGCGGTCGTGAGTGCGGTGTCGCCGCGCATCGGCACGAGCACGTGGTCGTCCGCGCGGGTCGTCCCGTAGAGGTAGCGCGCGCGCTGTTCGTAGAACTTCCCGCGCCAGAGCGCGAACGTCGCGGCGACGAACGTGCTGCCGACGAAGATGGAGACGACGTACAGCCCCGGTCCCCGCGGGACGACCCCGAACAGGTACGCCTCGCTCCCCTCCGACGCCGCGAGCACGAGCAGCGCCGACGAGAACGCCGACGGCTCCTCGACGCCGAGCGTCCACGTCACCACGCCCGTCAGGAACAGCGATATCCCGGCGCTCACCGGCGTGACGAGCGCGAACGCCGACACCGACGGCACCAGCGTCTCCGCGCCGAGCGCGACCAGCCCGCAGGTCGCGCCGGCGGTCAGGCCGACGACGAACCGCACCGGGTCGGAGTACTTCCCGCCGGGGTCGGCGAACAGCGTGTACGCGCCCGACGCCAGCGGCGGGAACAGCAACACCGGTAGCAGTTCGTCGAACGCGTTCGCCAGTTCCGTGATGACGACGACGAGCACCGGCAACAGCAGGAGCACCGACAGGTGGAGGAGGTTGTTCGTCTCCTCGACCCAGACCCGGAACTCCGCGGCTTCCCGCCGCTCGATCCGGCGGACGTACCGGCTCGCCGCGGCGAGTCGGGCGGTCAGCCGATCGAACACGGGCTACAGCCGGGTCACCGTATCGAGGCTGATCCGGATCGCGCGACCGACGTTGTTCTTCGCCTTCTCGGGGAGTTCCTCCTCGGAGTCGGCGCCCTTCTGGGTCCCCTCGACGAGGTTGCCGTCGACGGTGCAGATGGCGCCCGCGTCCATCCCCCGCCGGCGCGCGAGCGAGAACACCGTCGCCGCCTCCATCTCGATGGCGAGTAGGTTCGCCGCCTCCCAGTCGGCGACGTACGCGTCGGTCTCGTTGTAGAACGCGTCGTCGGAGACGATCGGGCCGACGTGGACCTCCTCGTCGCGGTCCTCGGCGGCGTCGACCAGCGCGCTCAGCGTCCCGTAGTCGGGCGTCGCGGGGTACGTCGCCGACTCGTAGCGCTTGCTCGTCCCCTCCTCTTTGGCCGCGCCGGTGGCGACGACCATGTCGCCGACCTCGATGTCCGGCTGGAGCGCGCCGCAGGTGCCGACGCGGATCACCGTCTCGACGCCGACGTTGTGGAGTTCCTCGACGGCGATGGCGGCGGAGGGACAGCCGATCCCGGTCGAACAGATCGTGAGGTCGACCCCCTCGTAGCTGGCGTTGACGATGCGGTACTCGCGGTTCTCCGAGACGACCTCCGCGTCGTCACACTGCTCGGCGATGCGGTCGACGCGGTCGGGGTTGCCCGGCACGAGCGCGACTTCGTTCACGTCGCCCTCGTCGACGAGCAGGTGGGGCTGGTTCGCCATGTGCGACGGTTCCGCGGTCGGAGCAAAAAGTTCGCGGAACCGTCACGGCCGCCGCCGCGCCGACGACCGTGAGTTGGGGCCGGAACCGCGCCGGCGCGGCCGCCCGCTCACTCCCCCTCGTCGGTGTACACGTCGTCGAGGTCGACCGCGGGGTCGCGCGTCCCCCGGCCGGCGTCGACGCCGGGCGACCGGCTCTCGTCGGGGGCGGCCCGCCGCGCGCGCTCCATCAGCCGCTCGTGGACGTCGACCGTCGGCGCCCCCTCGGCGGGTTCGACCTGCGCGTAGCTCCCGTCGGCGCCCATCCGCCACCGCCGGCGGTTGTCCGCGAGCATCGTCTCCAGCACCGCCCGCAGCTCCGCGCGGGCGGTGGGCTCCTCGACGGGCGCGACCGCCTCCACCCGCCGGTCGAGGTTGCGGGTCATCCAGTCGGCCGACCCCACGTAGTAGGCGGGGTCGCCGCCGTCGCCGCCGTCACTGCCGTCGTCGGCGCCGGGCCACACCTCCGCCCCCGCGCCGTTGCCGAAGTAGTACACCCGCGAGTGTTCGAGGAACGTCCCGACGACGCTGTGGACGCGGACGGTCTCCGAGAGCCCCTCGACGCCGGGGCGGAGCCGACAGATCCCGCGGACGACCAGGTCGATGTCGACGCCCGCGCGGGCGGCCTCGTACAGTTCGCGGACGATAGCGGGGTCTTCGAGCGCGTTCATCTTGGCGACGATCCGGCCGTCGCCGCCCTCGCGGGCGACGTCGGCCTCCCTGCGAACGTGCTCGGTGACGCCCTCGCGGAGGTTCTCGGGCGCGACGAGCAGTTTGTCGTAGCGGCGCTGGCGGGCGTGGCTGGTGAAGGAGTTGAACAGTTTCACCACGTCGCCGCCGACGGTCGGGTCGGCGGTGAACAGCCCGAGGTCCTCGTACGACTTGGCGGTCTCGGAGTGGTAGTTGCCCGTGCCGACGTGGGCGTACGTCCGCACCTCGTCGGCGTCGCCCTCCTCGCGGACGACGAGCGCCACCTTCGAGTGGGTCTTCAGCCCGATGGTGCCGTACGCGACGTGGATCCCCTCCTCTTCGAGTCGCTTGACCCACCGGAGGTTGTTCTCCTCGTCGAACCGCGCCTTCAGTTCGACCATCACCGCCACCTGCTTGCCGTTCTTGGCGGCGGCGATGAGACTCTGGACCACCTTCGAGTCGGGCGCGGTGCGGTAGATGGCCACCTTGATCGCCAGCGTGTCGGGGTCGCGCGCGGCCGCGTCGAGGAACGTCTGGACCGTGTTGGCGAACGAGTGGTACGGGTGGTGGACGAGCACGTCGCCGCGTTTCACCTCGTCGAACAGGTCGCCCGGCCGGTCGGCGTCGAGGCCGGCGAACCGGGGGTGGTTCTGGGGCGACCACGGCTCCGACCGGAGGTCCGGCCGGTCGAGGTCGAGCACCGCGTCGAACCCGTCGAGCGCCAGCGGCTCCGGCCGGTCGAACGTCTCGCGTTCGGTCACGTCGAGGTTGTCGACGAGTAGCTTCCGCACCGCCTCGGGCGTGTCGTCGGCCACCTCCAGCCGCACGACCGTCGCGAACCGGCGCTGGCGGAGCACGTCCTCGATCATCTCGATCAGCCCCTCGGCGACGTCCTCGTTGCGGCGCACCTCGGCGTTCCGCGTCACCCGGAACGTCGAACTGTCGAGCACCGCCACGTCGGGGAACAGCAGGTCGAGGTTCGCCTCGATCAGCCGCTCGATGGGGAGAAACCGCGCCGTCGCGTCCGCCCCGTCGGCTCCTGCTCCGTCGCCGTCCGACGCGCCCGCGGTCACGTCGGCGTCCGCGCCGCCGTCGGACTCGCCGCCGCCGTCACGGACCCCGTCGACACGGATCAGCCGCGGCCGGTTCTGAGGCACCTTGATCCGCGAGAAGCGCCGCTCGCCCGCCTCGTCGCGGGTCAACACCGCGACCGAGAGGCTGAGGTTCGAGATGAACGGGAACGGGTGGGCGGGGTCGAACGTCAGCGGCGTCAGCGTCGGCAGCACCGACCGCTCGAAGTGCTCGCGGAGCGCCGCCCGCTCGCCGTCGTCGAGGTCGGTCCACTCGACGAGGTCGACCCCCGCCGCCGAGAGCGCGGGTTCGACCAGTTCCCGGTAGCAGCGCGACTGCCGGTCGAGGATGTCGCGCGCCTCCCCGAGCACGTCGGTCAACTGCTCGCCGGGCGTCCGCCCGTCGACGGTCCGCTCGGTGACGCCCGCGTCGAGCTGCTGTTTCAGCCCGCCGACGCGCTTGCGGAAGAACTCGTCCATGTTCGTCGTCACGATGTCGAGAAACCGGAGCCGGGTGAGGAGCGGCACCCGGTCGTCCTCCGCCTCGTGGAGCACGCGCCGCTGGAAGGAGAGTTCGCTCAGCTCCCGCGAGAGGTAGTAGCGCGCGTCGTCGAGGTCCGGCGACTCCACCGGCTCCGACAGCGGTTCGGCCGCGGTCGGCGGCGTCCGCGCCCCGAACCGCCCCCACTCGACCGCCGGGCGGTCGTCGCCCGCGTACGGCCACGGACGGGCGAGCGGGTCCGCGTCGGCCACCAGCGTCTCGGCGGCCGGGAACTCGGCGGCGGGACCGCCCTCGTCGTCGGCTTCGTCCGTCCCGTTCGCCTCGCTCCCCCCGTTCGTCCCGGCGGGCTCGCCGCCGGTCGCGGTCCCGGTGTCGTCCGCCGCCGCCTCGTCCTCGTCGGTCGGTCGCTCCCGCCGGTCGGCGTCGACGTTCGCGCCGCCGCCGGCCGCCGCGTGCGGGGGGTCGGTCGCGTCGCTCTCGCCGTCGGTCGACTGCTCGGCCGTCGGGTCGGGGTCCTCGCCGCTCATCGGGTCGGGACCGTCACCGGGTGGGGCCGACGCCCTCGGCGCGGGCGGACTCGGCGTCAGAAAAGGGCGGCCGGAGCACCTTCTCGTCGGCGCGGTCGCCGTCGACCGCGGCGGGCACGGAGACGAACGCGTCGGCGTACCAGTCGTAGGCGGTCAGGTCGCCGCCGTAGACGCAGCCCGTGTCGAGACCGACCGCGAACGGCCGGTCGACCGGCCGCGCGAGCACGGTGTGGCCGAAGAACACGCGGTGGGGGCCGTCGTACCGCTCCCACCAGTAGGGCCGGTCGCCGTAGCTCCCGCCGGGGACGAGCGACCGGGCGTTCTGGAGGTCGTCGACCGAGTGCTCCGCGAGCGGCTTGCGCGGGTCGACCCCGCCGTGGACCACGAGCGCGCCCGGGCGGTCGTCGACGCCCGGCCACGACACCGCGACCGGACAGCCCTCGATCCACGCGAGTTGGTCGTCGCTCAGACCGGGCAGGCGCTTCTCGCCGCGGATCAGTTTCTCCTCGTTGTTCCCGCGGACCGAGACGGCGTTGGGCGCGTTCCGGACGCGTTCGACCACGCTCCGGCTGTCGGGTCCCTTCCGCACCAGGTCGCCGACGAACACGACGAGGTCGTCGTCGGTGACGCCGAGTTCGTCGAGCAGGCGGTCGAGCGCGTCCGGACAGCCGTGGACGTCGCCGACCACGTAGATGCGCTGCCAGTCGTCCGGGTCGATGCGCCGGTGAAACGACTCGATCTCCGGTGCGAACCGCGGGGCGGTCATCGGCGAACCCGACGGTCCGGAGCTACAAAAGCGGTCCTCCGGGCCGCTCCCGTGTGATACATAGACGAACGCGCGGCCGTCGTGGAGCCCCGCGGTGGCGGGAACACACCGGGCGGCGCGTCCCGCCGCTCGCCGCCCCACCGGGACCGACGGTGCGAGTCGACGCGCGTCGGCCGCCGATACGGCGGGAGACGACCCCGCCGCCGGAGCGCAACCCCTTTGCCCGTATCGGTCGAACCCGTCGACATGAGCGCGCTCGACGAGGACACGCTGGGGAAGTACCGCGAGGCGGGCGAGATCCTGACCACCGTCGTCGAGGAGGGGCGGGAGATGGTCGAACCGGGCGCGACCCACCTCGAAGTCGCCGAACACATCGAAGCGCGCATCCGCGAGGAGGGCGGGGGTATCGCGTTCCCCGTCAACATCAGCGTCGACGAGGAGGCGAGCCACGCGACCGCGGGCCGCGACGACGACACCGAGTTCGGCGACGACCTGGTCTGTCTCGACGTGGGCGTCCACGTCGACGGCTACATCGCCGACGCCGCGGTCACCGTCGACCTGGCGGGCGAGGCGGAACTGGTCGAGGCCGCCGAGGAGGCGTTAGACGCCGCGGTGGCGGCGGCCGGGCCCGGCGTCCCCGTCGGCGAGATCGGCGCCGAGATCGAGAGCGTGATCGAGGCGTACGACTACACGCCCATCTACAACCTCTCGGGGCACGGCGTCGAACGCTACGACGCCCACACGGGGCCGAACATCCCCAACCGCGGCGTGGACCGCTCGGTCGAACTCCAGCCGGGACAGGTGGTCGCGATCGAACCGTTCGCGACCGACGGCCGGGGGAAGGTCGGCGAGGGGAGCCACGAACAGATCTACGAGCGGACGGGCGACCGCTCGGTCCGCAACCGGACGGCGCGGCAGGTGCTCGAAGAGATCGAGGAGTTCGACGGCCTGCCGTTCGCGGCGCGGTGGCTCTCGTCGTCGCGGGCGGAGATGGCGCTCCGGCGGCTGAAGACCAACGGCGTGATCAAGGGGTACCCGGTGCTCAAAGAGGAGGACGGGCGCCTCGTGAGCCAGGCGGAACACACGATGGTCGTCACCGACGACGGCGTGGAACTGACGACCGAGGGGCTGTTCGGGTAGCTCGCGTCCGGTCGGTCGAGTACGTCGATAGTATCCGCCGACGCCGCACGCGGACCGTCCGCGTCGCACCGCCGTAGAAGGCTACCGTCGCGTGGGTCGTCCGTCGGGGTCGCTCCCGCGACGGGTCGTGGGTCGTCGTAGGGTAGTCGTGGGCCGTCCGAGCCGTCCGAACCGGTCGGACCGACTCGTCCGCTCGCGTCGCGTGGGCGCGTCGACCGGGATACCAGCCCGCTCCGGGACGGGCCGACTCTCCGTCCGGTTTACGCGTTGTTCATCCGCATCGCCGATTCGGTCCCGCACTCGTGGCAGGTGACGACGCGGTACGGTTCTCGAGAGAACTCCGCGTTCTTCTCCTTCTCGCTCTCCGTGCGGATTTCGACCCGCACGTCGTGATGGGTTTCCCCGTCACAGTGGGGACAGGCTTCCGTGATGCTGTCCGGGTTGGAAGGTTGGGTCGCCATGCACCCCACCCTACACAGGAAACGCCGATAAAGGTACCACGTGAGTAATAAGGGTTTGGCTAGTCGCCCCCCCGAGCCGGGTCAGTAACCCGTCCGCACGGGGAACGCGACGGACGGGACGGGAGGAGGCCGGACACGGGCGGATTGAAGGGGGTCGACGGCCTGGCTCGGCCGTGGACCAGATATACGCCCCCTGGCGGATCGAGTGGGTCGAACGCGACGACGAGGGCGGTGACGGCTGTCCGTTCTGTACACTACCCGACCGCGGCGACGACCGCGAGGCGCGGATCGTGGCTCGCTCGCCCGAGTCGTTCGTCCTGCTCAACAACTACCCGTACAACCCCGGCCACGCGATGGTGATCCCCCGGGTCCACGAGTCGGCGTACGAGGCGCTGAGCGACGAGGTCCTCCTCGACCACGCGCGGATGAAGCAGCGAACGTTCCGGGCGCTCGACGACGCCATCGGCCCCGACGGCTACAACGCCGGTCTCAACCTCGGCGACGGCGCCGGCGGGTCGCTCCCCCACCTCCACACCCACGTCGTCCCGCGGTGGGAGGGGGACACCAACTTCATGCCCGTCGTCGGCGACACGAAGGTGATCGTCGAAGCGCTCGAAGAGACGTTCGACCGGGTGCGCGCGGCGTTCGCCGACTTGGAGGGGGCGACGGTCGACGGCGACGACGACGCGCCGCGGTTCCCCGCCGTCGACGGCGCGTAGCGGCGAGGCCCGGACGGCCACCCCGAGTCCGCGGTCGGCGGCGGAGTCCCGTCACACGCGGCCGGGGCGGTCGCACACGGACGACCCAACGGTTTAGTCGCCGGGCGGGGATCGTCGAACGATGAGTACTCCCGCCGACGAGGAGACGCGCGAGGCGGTCCGGGAGGCCGACCTCACGCCCGCGGAGGCGTTCTCGCTGCTCGGCAACGAGACGCGCATCGAGGTGTTGCAGGCGCTCCACGAGGCGACCGTCGAGCAGGGAACCGACGACCCGGTGCCGGTGCCCTTCTCGGAGCTGTACGACCGGGTCGACCTCGACGACAGCGCCCACTTCAACTACCACCTCAAGCAACTGCTCGACCACTTCGTCCGCAAGACCGACGAGGGGTACGCGTTCCGCACGCCCGGCTGGAAGGTGGTCCGCTCGGTGTTCGCGGGCACGTTCACCGGCCGGACCGAACTCGGGCCGTTCGAGGCGCCCGGCGACTGCTACGCCTGCGGCGGCGACCTGGAGGCGCGGTACGCAGACGAGCGACTCGCCATCGCCTGCGTCGACTGCGGCCGGGGTCACGTCGACTACCCGTTCCCGCCGGGCGGGCTGGACGACCGCACGCCAGCGGAGTTCCTCGACGCGTTCCACCACCACGTCCGCCACCACTACTGTCTCGCCGCCGACGGCGTCTGCCCCGAGTGCATGGGCCGGATGACGACGACGCTCGACACGTGCACGCGGATTCCGGGCCAGGAGGTGGTCGTCCGGCACGTCTGCAACCGGTGTGACAACCGCCTCGCCTCCGCGGTCGGGCTGAACCTGCTCGACACCGCGGCGGTGCTCACGTTCCACTCCGAACGCGGGGTCGACCTCACCACCGAACCGTTCTGGACGCACGACTGGTGCGTGAGCGACGTCCACACCACCGTCCTCCAGACGAACCCCACGACGATCCGCCTCGATCTGCCCTGTGACGGCGACACGCTGTCGGTCACCGTCGACGAGACGATGAGCCTGCTGGAGACGGAACGCGCCTGAACTCAGCGCGACCCGCGTCCGAGCCACCCCGCCCGTTCGGGGTCGCCGAAGAGCCCCAGCCGGACGTTGAGTGCCGCCGTCGTGAGCGCCATCAGCACACCCAGCAACGCGCCGGTGACGGCTCCGTCGCCGACGACGGCCGTGACGGCGCCGGTCAGCGGGGGCACCACGAGCAGGAGCGCGAGCGACTGCCGGACCGCGAGTCCGGGGTCGTCGACTGTCATCGGGACGGAGTATCGGCCGCGACCGGATGAGCGTTCGCCCGCCGTCGCCCGGTGGCACCCGACGGTGTCGGCCAGCGGGGGTGACCGCCGCCGCGGACGTCTGCCCGGCTACCCCGTCCGGAACGAGTAGTCGAGCGACGGCGCCGAGTGGGTGAGCGACCCCATCGACACCACGTCCGCGCCGGTCGCGGCGTACGCGGGCACGTCGCCGAGTTCGATCCCGCCGCTCGCCTCCGCGAGCGTCCCCTCGGGGAGCGTCCCGACGCCGCGTTCCACCTCGGCGGGGGCCATGTTGTCGAAGAGGACGACGTCCGCGCCAGCCTCGGCCGCGCGCGCGCCGTCCGCGGGCGCCTCCACCTCGACTTCGACCTTCGTGGCGAACGACGCGCGCTCGCGGAAGCGGCGGACCGCGGGCTCCAAGCCGAGTTCGGCGACGTGGTTCTCCTTCACCATCACCATCTGCGAGAGGTCCAAGCGGTGGGTGTCGCCGCCGCCCGCGGCCACCGCGCGCTTCTCCACCCCGCGGAGACCGGGCGTGGTCTTGCGCGTCGCCGCGATCTCGACCGAGTCGCTCACCTCGCGGGCGGCGTCGACCGCCGCCCGGGTGGCGGTCGCCACGCCCGACGCGTGGCCCGCGACGTTGACCGCGACCCGCTCGCCCCGCAACACGCCGCGGGCGGGACCCTCGACGCGGAGCACCGCGTCGCCGGACTCGACGCGGTCGCCCGTCTCCACGGCGGGCGCCGCGTCGACGCCGAGGTAGTCGAACACCCGGACGGCGGCGTCGAGTCCCGCGACGGTGCCCGCCTCGCGGGCGACGAGGCGGCCCGTCGTCTCGCCGGGCACGTCGTTGGTCACGTCGCGGTGGCCCAGGTCCTCGGCGAGCCACGACTCGACCGTCGACTCAGTCAGCACCCGCCTCGCCCCCCTCGCCGGCCGCGGCGCCGTCGGAGTCGGCACCCCCCTCGCGCACGAGGCGGTGACAGCCCGCGGAGTCGGCGTTCGCGGCCGCGCGCGCTATCAGCAGGCCGACGACCGTCGCGTTCCGGAGTTCGTACAGCCCCCTGGAGGTTCGGGTCCGGGTGTACGCGTCCACCTCGCCTTTCAGCCGCCGGAGGGTCGCGGCGGCGCGGCCCACCTCCTCGGGCCGGCGCTCGATGCCGAGCGCGTCGCTCGCGGTGTCGCGGAGGCGTCGGAACTTCCCGCGGGCGAACGAGTCGGGCAGCGCCGGGTCGCCGTCGCGCGGGTCGGGCGCCTCCACCCGCTCGGGACCGGCGTCGACGCCGACCCCGGCGGCCGTCTCGCCAGCACGCAGTCCCCAGACGAGTCCCTCGAGGAGGCTGGTCGACGCGAGGCGGTTGGCGCCGTGGACGCCGGTGTGTGAACACTCGCCGACCGCGAACAGGCGGTCGAGCGACGCCCGGCCGCGGAGGTCCACGTCGACCCCGCCACAGAGGAAGTGTTCGGCGGGCGCGACCGGGATGCCGTCGGCGGGGTCCACCCCGCGCTCGTCACAGTCGGCGGCGAGGCCCGGGAACTGCTCGCGAAAGTCGACCGGCGACACGTCGAGTCGCACGTCGTCGGTCCGGTCGCGCTCGCGGGCCACGGCGCGGGCGACCACGTCCCGCGGCGCGAGTTCGGCGTCGTCGTGGACGGCGGGCATGAACCGCTCGCCGTCGGCGTTCCGCAACACCGCGCCCTCGCCGCGGACCGCCTCGCTGACGAGGAACGGGTCGTCGCCCGCGTACGCGGTGGGGTGGAACTGGACGTACTGCATGCCGGCCACGTCCGCGCCCGCGAGCGCCGCCATCGCCACGCCGTCGCCGGTCGCGCCGTCGGGGTTGGTGCTCTCGCGGTACAGCCCCCCGACCCCGCCCGTGGCGAGCACCGTCGCGCCCGCGAACGCGGGCACCGCGCTCCGTCCCTCGGCGTCGCGCCCGCCGTCGTCGCCGTCTCTCTCGTCCGTCTCGTCGCCGTCCGTTTCGCTCCTCTCGTCGGCGTCGCCGTCCGTCCCCCGCTCGTCGGCCGGGGGTTCCACGAGCGCGCCGTGGACGCGCCCCTCGTGGGTGATCAGGTCGTACGCCGCCGTGTCCTCCAGGATCCGGACGTTCTCGCGCCCGCGGAGGTGCGCGAGGAACGGCCGGAGGACGTGCCGGCCGGTCGAGGCGTCGACGTGGAGGATCCGCCGCTCGGAGTGGGCCGCCTCGCGACCCAGGTCGAACGCCGCCCCGTCGGCGTCAGTGGCGTCCGCAGCGTCACCCTCGCGCCGGTCGAACTCGACGCCGAGCGTGTCGATGAGCGCGTCCTCGACGGCGCCCCGGGCGTCGCCGACCAGCGTCTCGACCGCGTCGGGGTCGCACTCGCCCGCACCGGCCGCGCGGATGTCGGCCGCGAACGCCTCGGGGTCGGACTGCGTGACCGCGATACCCCCCTGCGCCCAGTCGGTCGAGGCGTCCGTCGGCTCCTCGGCTTTCGTCGCCACCAGCACGTCGGCGCCCTCGCGGGCGGCCGCGAGCGCGGTCGCACAGCCCGCGATGCCCGACCCGACGACGAGCACGTCCGCCTCGTACGCCTCGCGCCCGTGGTCCCGGCTCATAGCTCCAGCATCCGCTCCATCGCGGTCGCGGCCAGTTCCTTCTCGCGGGGGGCGACCTCCACGACGTTCCGCTCGTCGCCCTCGGTGAGTCCCTCCAGCACCCACGTCAGGTAGTTGGGGTCGATCTGACGCATCGCGTTACAGTCCATGCACGCGTCGCCGCACAGCGGCAGCACCTCCACGTCGGGGTGCCAGCGGTCGAGGTGGTTCGCCAGGTGGATCTCGGTGCCGATGGCCCACGTCTCGCCGGGGTCCGCGTTCGCCACCGTCTCCGTGATGGTCGCCGTCGACCCGACCACGTCCGCGGCGGCGGCCACCTCGCGGCGGCACTCGGGGTGGACGACGACGTTCGCGTCCGGGCGGCGCTCCCGCACGTCCTCGACGTGGTCGACGCGGAAGCGCTCGTGGACCTGACAGTAGCCGTCCCACAGCACCACGTCCGCGCCGGCCACCTCGCTCGGCTCCTTCCCCTCGGGGTCCCACGGGTCCCACGTCACCGTCGACTCGGTCAGCCCGAGGTCGTGGGCGGTGTTCTCGCCGAGGTGTTTGTCCGGGAGGAACAGCACGGTGTCGCCGCGGTCGAACGCCCACTCGAACGCGTCGGCGGCGTTCGACGACGTACACACCAGCCCGCCCTGCTCGGCGCAGAACGCCTTCAGGTCGGCGTAGCTGTTCATGTACGTCACCGGCACCACGTCGCCGTCGAGCGCCCCCGTCAACTCCGCCCACGCGGCGTCGACCTGGAGCGCCTCGGCCATCCCCGCCATCGGGCACGACGCCTCCATCGAGGGGAGGAGGACGGTCTGGTCGTCGTCGGTGATCACGTCCGCCGACTCCGCCATGAACGTCACGCCCGCGAAGACGACGTACTCCGCGTCCGACTCGGCCGCCTCCCGCGACAACTGGTAGCTGTCGCCGACGAAGTCGGCGTGCTCGACGATCTCCCGTCGTTGGTAGTTGTGACCGAGGATCACCAGGTCGTCGCCGAGCTCCGCCTTCGCGGCGTCGATCCGTCGGCGTCGAACCTCCTCGTCGAGCGTTCGGTAGCGTTCCGGCAACTGTTCGAGGTTGTCGTACTTGAACAGGCTCAGGTCCGTGTCCAAGTCAGCAGTCTCCATTCGTGGCATCGTATCGTTCGTACTAGCTACGTCACGTGCTCGTATTGTATAAGAATTTTCTTCAATACGCTATTCGACCGAGGTACCACTCTCGAATTCGTCTGAACGTACTCCAGAGTCCGAGTGTGTGGCGTCTCGAAGGAGGTAATTCGGGGGAGGGCGCATATGGCGTTCGAACGAGTGCGGCGTTCGAACGAGTGCGGCGTTCGGGCAGGTGTGGCGCTCTGGCGAGGGGGCGGACGTGTCGGCGGCGGACCGGGTACGGGGCGGGGTGCGGTCGGCCGTCGTCCGCCGTTACTGACCGGGTCGCCCGTCGTTACCAGCTGGGTCGAGCGTCGTTACCGACCGGGTCGCCCGTCGCTACCGGTCGTCGTACACCACGTCGCCGTCGACGGCGGTGAGCGCCACGTCGATGTCGGCGATGGCCTCGGACCGCTCCCACGGCGAGTCGTCGAGGAGGACGAAGTCGGCGCGCTTGCCGGCTTCGAGCGTCCCCACCCGGTCCTCGTCGAAGCCGGCGTACGCCGCACCCAGCGTGTACGCCCGCAGCGCGTCGGTGACGCCGAGCGACTGCGCCGCCGTCGGGGCGTTGACCGCCTGGTCGACGCCGAACAACGGGTCGAGCGGCATGCAGTCGCTCCCGAACGCGAGCGGCGCGCCCGCCTCGGGGTAGGCGGGGAGGCGGTTGGCGTCGGTCCGGCGGTCACCGAGGCGGGCGTCGTACAGGCCGTCCTCGCGGCCCCACTTGTGGAAGTTGGGCTGCATCGACGCCACCACACCGAGGTCGGCGAACCGCTCGATGGCCTCGTCGCTCGCCAGTTCGGCGTGTTCGACCCGGTGACGCATCTCGCCGGGTGCGTCCGTCCCGGCGTACGCGTCGAGGGCGGCGTCGACGGCGGCGTCGCCGATGGCGTGTAACGACACCTGAAAACCGGCGGCGTCCGCGCGCGCGACCAGGTCGGCGACCGCCTCGGGGTCGACCACCCACTGGCCGGTCTCGTCGCGCGCGTCGGCGTACCCCGCGGAGAGTTTCGCCGTCCGGCCGCCGAGCGACCCGTCGGTGAACGACTTGATCGCCCCCACTTGCACCATCTCGCTGCCGTGGTTGGTGCGGAGTCCGGCGTCGACCAGCGAGTCGAGGTGGTCCGCCCAGTAGTTGATCCGGACGCGCAGCGTGAGGTCGCCGTCGAGGTCCATCGCGCGGTACGCCCCCGGGAGTTTCGACTTCCGCACCATGTCGTGGACGCCCGTGACGCCGCGTTCGTTGGCGTATTCTTGCGCCGCCTCGACGAGTCGCCGCGCCTCCGCGGCGTCGGGTTCGATCATCTCGCGGACGGGGTCGACCGCTTCTTCGACCACGACGCCGGTGGGGTCGCCGCCCTCGGTGAGCACGTCGCCGTCGGGCATCGCGTGCAGCAGGCGGTCGAGCACCACGTCGTTGACCGACGCGACGTGCATGTCCTCGCGGAACGCGACCACCGGCACGAACGACGACACCGCAGCGAGGTCGTCGCGCGTGAGGTAGCGCGACTCCGCCCACGTCGACTCGTCGTAGCCGAAGCCGAGCACCCACTCGTCGTCGTCCACCTCGTCGGCGCGTTCTTCGAGCAGGCGGACCGCCTCGCCGGGACTCGTCGCCCCCGAGAGGTCGGCGTGGACCAGCGACGAACCGACGTTGAGCAGGTGGGTGTGCGCGTCGACGAACCCCGGCAGGACGACGCGACTCCCGGCGTCGAGGGTCGCCGTCTCGGCGCCCGCGAGGAACTCCACGTCGTACGTCGTCCCGAGGCGGACCACCCGTCCGTCGCGGACCGCCATCGCCTCGTGCGTCTCGTCGGGGTCGCCGAGCGTGTGGACCTCGGCGTTCGTCACGACGAGGTCCGCGGCTTCGCTCATGGGCTGTGAGGACGCGCGACGGGCAAAACCGTTCGGGCAGCGGAGGGTGGGACCGCCGCTCGGACGGGGCGGGCGGACGCTCCGCCGGCGGCCCGACCGGAAACGGTTAACCGCGCGGCGTGAACCCGAAAGGTATGAGCGACGCCGACACGGAGCGTCTCGCCGCGCGGGTGCGGGAGGGCGACCTCCGGCTGTACGAACTGGAGGAGCACGCGGACGCCGACACCGCCGTGGCGGCCCGCAGGCTACTCGTCGAGGAGGCGTCGGGCGCGGAGTTGGAGACGACCGGCGAGTACGCGTTCCCCGCCGAGATGGCGACGGGGACGAACGTCGAGAACATGGTCGGGGCGGTGCAGGTGCCGGTGGGCGTCGTCGGCCCGGTGACGATAGACGGTGGCGCGCTCTCGGGCGAGCGGCACGTTCCGATGGCGACGACGGAGGGGGCGCTGCTCGCGTCGGTCAACCGCGGCTGTTCGGCGCTGAACACCGCGGGCGGCGCGAGCGCTCGCGTGTTGAAGAATCGGATGACCCGCGCGCCCGTCTTCCGCGTCGACGGCGTCGTGGAGGCGGAGGCGCTCGCGTCGTGGACCCGCGACAACGTCGAGGCGCTCCGAGCCGTTGCGGAGGCGACGACGAACCACGGCGAACTCCGCGAGGTCCGACCGTACGCCGTCGGCAACAACGTCTACCTCCGGTTCGCCTACGACACGAAGGACGCGATGGGGATGAACATGGCTACCATCGCGACCGAGGCGGCCTGCGAAGTGGTCGAAGACGAGACGGGCGCGGAACTGGTCGCGCTGTCGGGCAACCTCTGTTCGGACAAGAAGCCCGCGGCGGTCAACGCCGTCGAGGGGCGCGGCCGGACCGTCGCCGCCGACGTGACCGTCCCCCGCGAGACGGTCCGGGAGACGCTCAAGACCACCCCGGAGGCCGTCGCCGAGGTGAACACCCGGAAGAACCTCGTCGGGTCGGCGAAGGCCGGGAGTCTGGGCTTCAACGCCCACGTCGCCAACGCGGTGGCGGCGGTGTTCCTCGCCACGGGCCAAGACGCCGCACAGGTCGTCGAGGGTGCGAACGCCATCACCACCGCCGAGGTCGTGGCCGGCGACGCGCCCTCGCGGACGGTCGACCGGAACGGGGCCGCCGAGTCCGGCGTCGGCCCGGACGGCGACGCCCCGGACGGCGACGCCCCGGACGGCGACGGCGCCGCCGCGGGGCGCGGCGGCGACCTGTACGTCTCGGTGACGCTCGCGTCGCTCGAAGTCGGCACGGTCGGCGGCGGGACGAAACTCCCGACGCAGGCGGAGGCGCTCGACGTGCTCGGGGTTCGGGGCGGCGGCGACCCCGCTGGGAGCAACGCCGACGCCCTCGCGGAGGCGGTGGCGGTGACGGCGCTCGCGGGCGAACTCTCCCTGCTGTCGGCGCTCGCGTCGCGCAACCTCTCGTCGGCCCACGCCGAACTCGGCCGGTAGTCGCCGGTCCGTCGTTCCCGCTCCGCGCGGAGCCGACTACGACGGGGGGTCGGCCCGACTCCCGCGGACGTTCCGCACCGCGTCGGCGCCGAACGCGACCGCGAGACCGACCACCACGCAGCCGCCCGCGACGACCCGCGCGACCCGACCGGTCGGCGTCCACCCGAGCGCCCGCGCGAGGAACGGCGCGGCGAACACCGCCCACCCGACCGCCTGTTCCGCGCGGTCGGCGAGCAGGCGGTCGAACGCGATCAGTCCGAAGAACGTCGCCATCAGCCACCAGCCGACCGCGTCGGTCGGGAAGCCCGCCGGGAGCCACGCCCCGAAGAGAGCGGCCCCGGAGAGGTAGCCGACGCTGACGACGCCGACGGCGTTGAGGGGGGCGGAGAGCGGGGAGTCGTCGAACACGGCGGGCGGTCGGTCCGCCGCGGGCATAAACGTCCGCGGTCGGGGGTCCCCGTGCCGACCGACCACGCGGCTTTACGGTCGGCGACGCCCGATGCCCGGCCGAGAGGGACCAACGTGACACGCGACGGAAGTGGGAGCGAGGGGGACGAGGACGGCGACGGCGTCAAACGGGCGGTCAGGCGCCACTGGGACGGCCGCGCGGCGACGTTCGACGACGAGGTCCACCACGGTATCCACACCGACGAACAGCGCGAGCGGTGGCTGTCGGTGCTCGACGCGTGGGTCGACGACCCGCCGCGACGGGTGCTCGATGCGGGCTGTGGGACGGGCGTGGTGTCGCTGCTGTTGGCCGAACTCGGCCACGACGTGACGGGCGTCGACTTCGCGCCCGGGATGCTCGACCGCGCGCGAGCGAAGGCGGCCGCGCGAGCGCGTCTCGCGGGGTCGGCGCGCTTTCTGGCGGGCGACGCGACCCGCCTCGCCGCGCCCGACGGCGCGTACGACGCGCTGACCGCGCGCCACCTGCTGTGGACGCTCCCCGACCCCGCGGGCGCGCTCCGCGAGTGGCGGCGGGTCGTCCGCCCGGGCGGCCGGGTCGTCCTGGTCGAGGGGCGGTGGGACCACGACGAACCGCGCGGGGAGTACCGCGCGGTCCACGGCGACCTCCCGCTGTACGACGGCCGCCCGCCCCACGACCTGTGCGACCGCCTCGAAGCGTCGGGGTTCGTCGGCGTCGACGCCGAGCGGCTGATGGACCCGACGCTGTGGGGGCGCGACCCCCGCCACGAGTACTACGTCGTCGCCGGGACCGTCCCCGAGGCGTAGCCGGCGCCGGCGGGCGGAGGACCGGCCGTCCGGGAGCCGTCGACCCGGGGGACGGGCCGGGACCCGACGCGGCCGCTACAGCAGGCGGTACTCGCCGCGCGACTCGCTCGCCTCGCCGCGTTTCGTCAGCCTCTCGAGCAGGTCGCGGGCGCTGTCGGCGGGCACGCCGCGGTCGGTGGCGTACTCGACCACCGCCTCCTCTGTCGTGTGTCCGGCTTCGAGCGCGTCGCGTACCACCTCGTCGCGCGAGCGCGAGCGCTCCCGCGAGACGTCGCCCGCCGCGGTCACCTCGTCGGCGTCCAACCCCGAGCGTTCGAGGTACTCCCGCTCGTCCATCCCCGCCTCGTCGGCCGCCTCCGCCAGTTCCGCGACCGTACCGGCGCGCTCGAACGCGTCCTCGTCGCCCGACTTCTCCGCGAGTAGGCGCGCGCGCGCCTGCGCCGCCGCCGCGCGGTCCTCGGACTCGTAAAAGCGTCGCAGCGGCGTCGAGTGACGCGTCCCGCAGCGCGGACACGTCGCCGACTCCTGCGTGTCGGGGTCGGAGAGCAGCCAGTAGGTCCCACAGTCCGAACAGCCGACGACCGCGTACATACCGACGCTACCGCGTCGTCGGGCTTGAATCTGTCCACGCGCGAGTGGTGCCCGCCACCGGACACCGCCCGGAGCGGTCGCGCGTCGGCGTCGACCACGCGCCGGGCGGATGCCGGCAGAGTTACGACCCGTCGCGTTCGGCTCCCCGTATGGAGGAGACGGAGAACATCGAGACGGTTCGGTACGACTCGGCCGACGACGTGGAGGCGGCGCCCGGCGTCGAACTCGCGCAGCTCGCGGCGGGCGAGGAGATGAGCGTCCAGCACTTCGCGGTCGACCCCGGCGAGACCATCCCGGAGCACGAACACCACCACGAGCAGGCGGGCTACGTGCTGACGGGCGCGCTCACGTTCATCTTCCCCGACGGCGAGGAGGTCACCGTCGAGGAGGGCGACTCGTACGTCATCCCCGGCGGCCGACCCCACGGCGCGGAGAACCGCAACGACGAGCGGATCGAGGGTATCGACGTGTTCAGCCCGCCCCGGCTGGACGCCGACTGGGCGGAGTAGCGGCTCCGCTCGCGGCGCGTCAGTTCCCAGCGGAGAGGAACTCGGCGGCTACTCGACCGTGTACCCCTTGTCGCGGAGCAACTCGGCCGCGCGGTCCTGGTGGTCGCCCTGAAGTTCGATCGCGCCGTCCTCGACGGTGCCGCCGGTGCCGACCGACTTCTTGAGGTCGGAGGCGAGCGACTTCACGTCGACGTCGCCCTCGAACCCCTCCACGATGGTGACGGGCTTGTTGTACGTCCGGCGCTCCATCCGGATGGTGAGCCGCTGTTCGGCGCGGTCGAGGTCTGCGGTCGGGTCGTCGGGGATGTCCGCGAACGGGTCGTCGTCGCTCATGGACTGAGCGTACGCGCCCCACGTCAAAAAGCACGAGGCCGACGGGCACGGTGTCGGGGGGAACGCGGCCGCCGCGCGGTGCGGACCGGTCGGCTCAGGCGAGGTCGTGGATCCGCTCGACGACCTCGTCGGCGAACTCGGAGGTGGCGAGCTTCGTGGCGCCGTCGCGCTGGCGTTCGAGGTCGTAGGTGACCCGGCCCGACGCGATCTGCTCCTCGACGGCGTCGCGCACGAGGTCGCCCGCGTCGCTCCAGCCGAGGTAGTCGAGCATCTCGCGGCCCGAGAGGATCATCGCGGTGGGGTTGACCTTGTCCTGACCGGCGTGTTTGGGCGCCGAGCCGTGGACGGGCTCCGCGAGCGCGCGGCCGTCGCCGAAGTTGATCCCCGGGGCGATGCCGAGCCCGCCGATCTGTGCGCCGGCGGAGTCGGAGAGGTAGTCGCCGTTGAGGTTCGGCATCGCGAGCACGTCGTAGTCGGTCGTCCGGGTGAGCAGTTGCTGGAGCATGTTGTCGGCGATGCGGTCCTTGACGACCAGTTTGTCGTCGGGCGCCTCGCCGTCGTACTCCTCCCAGAGTTCGTCTTCGGTGATCGTCTCCTCGCCGTACTCCTCGTCGGCGAGTTCGTACCCCCAGTCGCGGAACGCCGCCTCGGTGAACTTCATGATGTTCCCCTTGTGGACCAGCGTCACCGAGTCGCGGTCGTTGGCGAGGGCGTACTCGATGGCCTGTCGGATCAGCCGCTTGGAGCCGTACTCGGAGATGGGCTTGAGACCCAGCCCCACGGGACCGTCGTGGATCTTCTCGTCGAACCCCATCTCGTCTTCGACGAACTCGCGGACCTTCTCGGCGTCGTCGGTGCCGGCCTCCCACTCGATGCCGGCGTACACGTCCTCGGTGTTCTCGCGGAACGACACCATGTCCATCTCGCCCGGCTCTTTGACGGGCGAGGGGACGCCGTCGAGGTGGTAGGTGGGGCGGACGTTCGCGTACAGGTCGAGCGTCTGCCGGAGCGCGACGTTGAGCGAGCGGAAGCCCGACCCGACGGGCGTCGTCAGCGGACCCTTGATCGCGACGCGGTGTTCGCGGATCGCCTCGACCGTCTCGTCGGGGAGGTTCTCGTCGTACTTGTCGCGGGCGGACTCGCCGGCGTACACGCGCATCCACGCGATGTCGCGGCCGGTCGCCTCCGCGGCGGCGTCGAGCACCGTCTGGGCGGCGGGTCCGACGTCGGTTCCGATGCCGTCGCCGTGGATGATCGGGATGATCGGGTTCTCGGGGACGTCGAGTTCGCCGGTCTCCTCGTCGGCGAGCGTGATAACCTCGCCGTCTTCGGGCGCGTCAGCGATGTCGTAACTCATTAGGCGTACGTGCGCCTTCCGAGGGAGGCCGAAAAAGCCTGCCGTTCTCCGCGTCCCCCGCGTCGGTCCGGAGAGCCGATTCAAACGCTTCGAGACACCGTATAACGTGTACTCCTACCGCGGTAGTCGTTATTCACCCCCGAGTACCCGGGGCGCATCCGCCCGGTCGCCGGGCGGGGGAGACGACCACGCCGCGCGCCGGTCAGGACGCGTCGCCGGTCGCGTGCGCGTCGACGCCGACGGACCCGCCGCTGTCGGTGCCGTCGCCGCCGTCGGTCGCACCGTCACCGCTATCGGTCGCACCGTCGCCGTCGTCGTTCGCTCCCGACCCCTCGGGGGTGTTCGCCCCGGACCCGCCCGCGCCGGCGGGCGTCCGGGCCTCCCCGCAGTCGCACGGGGTCGACGGCGTCGACGCGTCACCGCCCCCGTCGGGGGCGGGCGTGGCCGTCGGCCCGTCAACCGGCGACGGGGGCGCGTCCGTGGGCGTCGAGGTCCACGCGGCGGTCGGGGCGTCGTCGGACGCGACCGCCGGAGCCGAGGGCGTCGACCCGTCGAGTCGGTCGAGCGCGAACGCGCCCCCGACGACGAGGCCGACCAGCACGACGACTGCCACGGCGAGTGGCAGTCCGCGGTCCACCGGTTACTCGCCGGCCTCGGGGACCTCTTCGGTGAGGAAGTACGTGGTCGCCGTCCAGTCGGAGGAGTCCCACGCGGTCTTCCCGTCGTCGGCGTTCGAGATGGTGACGTGCTCGCCCCCGCCGCCGTAGCTCGCGTTGGCGACGAACTCGTAGGAGTCGCCCGCCTCGAGGACGTTCCTGCCGGTCAGGTCGACTTCGACGCGGAGGTTCGTCCCCTCCTTCGAGACCGAGATGAACTCCGGGATCGACATCTCGTTCCACGAGCCGTTCTTCGCGTACTCCATGTGGAAGCCGTCGCCGGACTCCCAGATGATCTGGGCGGCGTGGCCGTCGACCGCGAGGCCGAGCGCCATGTTGGCGGCGTCGACCGTCTCGTCGGACCACGGTTCGTCGAGCACCACGTCGTAGACGACCGACGAGAGGGCCGTCCCGTCGAACCGGTAGTCGATGAACAGGTCCATCGCACCCTTGGTCACGATGCCCTTGTCGGGGTTCTTCGGCTCCTGGTTCTCCGGGGAGGCGTAGTGGGAGTCGTAGCCGCCGGCCGACCCGTCGGCCTCGGCATCCATCCCCACGTCGCTCTCGAGGTTGCGCACGGCGAGGCCCATCGTGTTCTCGGCCTCGGCGGAGAACTCCTCGCCCGCCGCGTCCGTGACCTCGACCGTCAGGCGGAGTTGGAGTTCGGAACTCCCCGTCCCGCCGTCCTGGTCGACCGAGAAGGCGTCGTCGCCGAACACCTCGGTCACGTCCGTCGGCGCGAGCGAGAAGTCGTACGTTCCCTGCGTGTTCGTGAGACCTTCGACGGTCGTCTCCGAGACCGCCTCCCAACCGCTGCCGATGCTGCCCTCCAGCGTGATGTCCGCCTCGCGTGCGGGGTCGTCGAAGCTCTCGTAGGAGAACGTGCCGGTCACCGCCACGTCGTAGCGGGTGACCCGCCCGTCCGCGTTGACGACCTTCTTCGGGTTGGACTTCGTGAACGTCGCGCCGACCTGCGCCGCCGCGCTCCCCGCGAGCGCGCCGACGCCGCCGACCGCGCCGACCAGACCGACGCCGAGTGCTTTGACCGCCGTTCGTCGACCGAGACCGCTTCCGTTGGAGTTGGTGGGTTCGTCCATCGTGAGATCGTCCCGAACGGGCCCGCCCCTCCCCCCCTCGTGCTGTCGCGTCTGAGGGCGGGGGAACCCGACGGGACGAACCGGGGCCGACTACCGATTAGTAATGGAGCTGATTAGCGAGTTACAGGACGCGGTTCCGGGCGGGAAACGACTCCCTCGAACCCGTTCTGTGTCGTGTTACGTTCCGGTTATACACCAACTAACGACCCGTACGCGGACCGGGCGGGCCGGCGCCCTCACGAACTCGCGGTCGCAGGTCCGATGGGGCCGGGTTCGGGTGCCGCTTCGGCTTCCGCTTTCCGGGCGCTTTTGCGTCGGCCCGCGAACCCGCGAGCGTGCGACTCGTATGTCACGGCGGCGCCGGCGGGGCGCCCGACGAACCCGACCCCCGACAGGGGGTCCTCGACGAGGCGGCCGAGACCGGCGCCGCGGCCGACGGCGCGGTCGAGGCGGTCGTCGCGGCGGCCGACGTGTTGGAGGGCGACGAGCGGTTCAACGCGGGCGTCGGCGGCGCGGTCCAGTCGGACGGCGTCGTCCGCACGGACGCGGGGCTGATGACGAGCGACCGCGACGCGGGCGCGGTGGCCTCGCTCGCGGGCGTCGAGAACGCCGCGGCGGCCGCGCGCGTCGTCATGGAGGAGACGCCCCACGTGTTCGTCGCCGGCGACCACGCGGTCGACCTCGCCGCCGAGTTCGGCGTCGGGACGGGCGTCGACCTGTCGACCGACGCGACCCGCGAGCGGTTCGAGTCCGCGGACCCGCCCGACGGGAGCCCCCGCGAGCACCTGGCGTGGGTCGACGAGCGGTACGCGGGTCACGACACGGTGGGCGCGGTGGCGTACGACCCCGCGGCCGACGAGTTCGCCGCCTGCACCTCGACCGGCGGCCGGTTCTTCGCGCTCGCGGGCCGGGTGGGCGACGTGCCACAGGTCGGGTCGGGGTTCTTCGCGGCGCCCGCGGGCGCCGCGAGCGCGACCGGCGCGGGCGAGGATATCGCGAAGGCGACGCTCACCCGCCGGGCGGTCCGCCACCTGGAGGCGGGTTCGAGCGCGCAGGGAGCCGCCGACCGCGCGATGGCGGAGTTCGGCGAACTCACCGGGTCGGACGCGGGCGTCATCGTCCAAGACGAGGCGGGGGTCGGAAGCGCGTTCAACACCGAGGCGATGCAGACGGCGGTCGCGCGGTCCGAGTGACTCACGCGTCGAGTCGTTTGCGCATCTCGACTACGCTCCCCGTCACGCCGTCGGCGTCCCCGCCGAACTCGTGGGGGAGTTCCACCACCCGCTCGTAGCCGCGCGCCTCGTAGAAGGGGACGGCGTTCAGCGCCGCGTGGAGACCGAGCGCCGTGAGACCCCGCTCGCGGGCGCGCCGCTCCAGTTCCGCGAGCAGCGCCGACCCGACGCCCTCGCGCGCCGCGTCGGGGCGAACGTACACCGCGCGGACCTCGCCGGTCCACGGTCCCGCGCGCACCCGCTGGAAGTAGTCGCCGCCGTGCGGGCGGAGTTCGCCGAACCCCACCACCCGGCCGTCGGCGGCGTCCTCGGCGACGACGAACTCCGCGCCGTCGGGCGTCGTCTCGTAGTCGGCGGCGGTCGGGTCGCCCGCCCACGCCGTCACCTGCTCGGCGTCGTAGCCCGCGGAACCCAACCCGCGGATGGACGCCGCGTGGACCTCGCGGACCGCCTCGGCATCCGCCGGGGTCGCGTCGCGGAGCGTGACCATGCAGGGCGTTCACACCCCGGGCGCATCAAGACCGTCGGTCGGGCGGGTCGGCGACGCACCGAAACCGACTCGGCGGCACCTACCGCTCGTGGACCCGTGCCCGAGTCCACTGTCGAGATAGTCGACTACGACCCCGCCTGGCCGACCCTGTTCGAGCGCGAGGCGGAGCGCATGCGCGCCGTCGTCGACGACCACGTGGTCAGCATCGAGCACGTGGGCAGCACGGCGGTACCCGGACTCGCGGCCAAACCGATCGTCGACGTCTGCCCGGTGATCGAGGACGCGGACGGGGTTCGGACCGTCAGCGACCTGCTGGACGACGCCGGCTGGCCTCGCGCGCGCGAGCGCGGCGACGCCTGGGTCGAACACCAGCGGGTCGCCGACTCCGGGCAGGAGTACAACGTCCGCGTTCGACCCCGCGAGGTCGCCATCGAGCGGTACCTCCTCGTCAGGGAGTACCTACGCGCCCATCCCGACGCGCGCGACGAGTACGCCCGCATCAAGCGCGGGGCCGCCGAGACGTACCCCGACGACGTCGAGCGCTACACGCTGGCGAAAAGCGGGACCGTCGAGCGTATCAGGGAACGAGCCCGCGAGGCGGGATACGCGGATCGCATCGACCTTTGAACGCCGGGACGACCGGAGACGCGCGTCCGTCCAGACCCGAGACGAGCTAGTTCACCCACGGAACTGCGAGCGAGCGGACGCGTCGGGTCGACGCCGAGCGTGTGGACTGCCCGCTCAGCCGCCCGCGACCGCGAACAGCAGGGCGTTGTGGACGCCCGGCCCGAGTCCGACCGCGGTCACGAGCGCGAGCAGGGCGTTCCCCTCGCGGGGCGCCTCCTCGGCGGCGGGCGCGATAACCGCGACCACGACGCACGCGACGGCGAGTTTCACCAGGACGAACAGCCAGCCCGCCCCGAGCGTCGGCTCGGTCGGCAGGCCCGCGGCGAACTCGATGATGAGCCGCGAGAGCGGCGTCCGCTCACCGTAGCCCAGCAGGTCGACCCCGACGGCCGTGGTGAGACCGTCGACGCCGTGAGCCGCGACGGCGAGCGCGCCCGCCGTGCCGGTCACCGCCGCGGGGTCGTACGCCGCGAAGAGGAGCCGCGCCGCGACGACTCCGAGCGCGGCGCCCCCGAGGAGACCGAGACCGGGCAACGCCGGCGCGAACGTCCCCCGGCCCGCGCCGTAGGCGGCGACGCCGGCGAGGACGACGGCGAGGGCGACGGTACCGACGACCGCGAGCGTCCGTGCGTCGCCGGAGCCGTGGCCCGCCTCGCTCCCGACACTGTCGCCGCCGACCGACAGCGCCGCGAGCCAGACCCCGCCCGCGAGCGCGGCGGTCGTGAGGTAGGCGGACGGCGTGCCGAACAGCGGCCGGAGGGGAGTCGGGAGCGCGCCGAGCACGTAGAGAACGTGCCCGCCCGCGCCGACGCACATCCAGGGGACGAGCGCGAGGACGTGCCGCTCGCCGAACGGCGGGTCGCGCGCGCGCAGGACGTAGCCCACGGCCGCGAGCGCGACAGCCAGGACGAGCAGGTAGCCGAGCGGGGGGAGCGCGAACCCCTCGGGGAGCACCTGTAGTTGGAGCGAGTCGTACACGGGTTGGTCGCTCGCCGGGGGCGGTGAAAGCGTTGCGGATGCGGGCGCACGGCGGCGGGGGCGCGCGATAGCTTTTCCCCCTCGCCGGCCCACCGGGCGAGTCGTGCCCCCCGAGTTCACCCGAGCCGAGTTCGCCGCGCGCATCGACCACACGGTCCTCGGACCGGAGACGACCCCCGCCGACATCGAGCGGGTGGTCGACGAGGCGGCGGAGTACGGCACGAACGCCTGCATCCCGCCGTGTTACGTGTCGGCGGCGGCCGAACGCGCGCCCGACGTGACGCTCGCCACCGTCGTGGGGTTCCCCCACGGCCAACACGCCACCGACACCAAGCGCGACGAGGCCGAGCGGGCGTGGCGCGACGGCGCCGACGAACTCGACGCGGTGATCAACGTCGGACGGCTGAAGGCCGGCGACGACGACGCGGTCGAGTCGGAGATAGCCGAGATAGTCGCCGCCGTCCCGCTGCCGGTGAAGGTGATACTCGAGACGGCGCTGCTCACCGACGACGAGAAACGCCGGGCGTGTGCGGCCGCCCGCGACGCCGACGCGGCGTTCGTGAAGACCTCCACGGGGTTTTCCGACGGCGGCGCGACGGTCGCGGACGTCGAACTCATGAGCGAGTACCTCCCCGTGAAGGCGAGCGGCGGCGTCGGCAGCTACGAGGAGGCGCTGGCGATGTTCGACGCGGGCGCCGAGCGGGTCGGCGCGTCGTCGGGCGTCGACATCGTGCGCGGCCACCCCGACGTCTGACCCGAGACTCGCGCGCCGTCGCCCGACCCGCAGGCCGCCGGGGTCACTCCAGTACGACGATTCCGGGCGCGCCGTCGACGTCGTCGGCGACGGCGAACACCGCGCCGTCGGCGACCGCGACCGCGCGCGGCGAGACGTCGTGCGTCCAGCGTTCGGTCCCCAGTCGGTAGGGACCCGCGCCGGTCCCGCCGCCGAGCGCGAGCGCGCGGAGCTTCCCCCCGACGCCGACGTACAGCGTGTCGCCCGCGGCCGCCGGCGCCGACGCGGGCGCCCCGGCGCCGTTGTCGATCGACC
>NZ_ASGZ01000044.1 GCF_000495475.1 Candidatus Halobonum tyrrellensis G22
CGGGCGTCCGCGACCGCCGGGAGCGACGCGCCCAGCAGGGCGACCGCGAGCGCGGCCGCGAGGACGACGCGGATCACAGCGCGTCGCGGAGGCGTTCGGCGATGCCGGCGGGCGTCGACCCCGCCTCGTCGTCGCCGCGTGCCGCCTCCCCGTCGTCTCCCCCCGTCGTCCCGTCACTTGCCGCCGCGAGCGTCCCGTCGTCGGGCGTCAGCGCGTCGAACGCGTCGGGGTCGTCCGGCGGGTCCGCGGCGGGCGCGGCAGGCGCGGCAGGCGCGGCGGACGCGTCCCGCTCCGGGTTCGTGTCCGCCGAGTCTACGAGTTCCTCCGTGCGCGCGAGCGCGAGGTCGGCGCGCCGCTCCACGTCGCGGTTGACCGCGCGGACGCCGCCGACGTAGCCGCGGAGCGCCTGCGTCGCCGCCTCCAGTTCGCTCACGCGGTCGTCGAGCGCGGCGAGCGTCGACTCCACCTCCGCGAGGCGCGCCTCCACGTCGGCGGCGTCGTCCGGGTCGGCCGGGGCGGCAGCCCCGTCGCCCACCGCGCGTTCGACCGCCGCGAGTCGCTCCGCGAGCGCCGCCGTCTCGACCGTCGGGTCGTCGGACATGGGGCGGGTGGTCGCCCCATCGCTGATAAACCGTCGGGCGGGTCGGAGCCGAGCGCCGTCACTCCGCGTCCGGTGCCGGTCTCGACGCGGGCGAGAGCACGCCGACCAGTCCGACGAGGACCCCGAGGATGGCGAGCGCGACGCCGCCCTCGGCGACGACGCCCGTCGACACGTCCGCGAGGAACCAGCCGAACAGGAGCGCGAGCAGGCCGAGACGGAAGAGGAGAGACACGGGTCGCGGTCCCGTCGGGAGGACATAGCGGTTCCGGATCTGTCGGATAGCAACCCCTTTGCCGGTCGTCCGCGGCCGTCGGGCATGGACGTTCGCAGGTACGAGGGCCGCGCGGACGCCCGCGGTATCGCCCGGGTGAACGCGCTCGCGTGGCGCGACGCCTACGAGGGGCTGGTGCCCGCCGCGGTGCTCGACCGACTGGACCCCGACCCGGACGAGGAGGCGGTCGACGGGTGGCACGAGGGACTCGCCGCCAACCGCCGGGGCGTGTTCGTCGCCGTCGAACGGCGCGACGGGAGCGACGACGAAACCGTCCGCGGCTACGCCGACGTGCGCTGGGGCGATGCGGGGACGAAGGCGTTCGTCGGCGAGGGCGAGGCCGACCTCAAGGCCGTCTACGTCGACCCGGACTGGTGGGGCGAGGGCGTCGGCACCGCGCTGTTAGAGCGAGTGCTCGACGCCCTCCCCGACTCCGTCGACACCCTCCGGCTGGAGATGCTCGAGGGGAACGAGGTGGGCCGGCGGTTCTACGAGGCCCGCGGGTTCGAGCGGACGGGGACGGCGAGCCACGACATCGGCGGCGAGTCGCACCCGACGGTGGTGTACTCGCGGGCGGTGTGAGTTCGGTCGGGTCGACCCGAGCGGGCGCGACCGGCCGCCGCCCTTCCGGTGAGTCGGTCGGTCCGCGATCGCGCGTTCTAAGTGCGAGCGATACCCAGATCCACCGATGACACGCGGAGCCGATCGGGGTCGATTCACCTTTCGACGGTACGCGGCGTTCACGACGGGCATGACGCTCACGCTGGTGATGCTGGGCGTCTACACCGCCGCGACCGGGTCCGGGCTGGCCTGCTCACAGCAGTGGCCGCTGTGTGACGGCGGCGTGCTCCCGCAGACCGTCCCCTCGTTCATCGAGTGGTTCCACCGGCTGTGGGCGATGGTGACGGGCTTTCTCATCCTCGGCGTCGCGGTGTGGGCGTGGCGGGCGGACAAGCCGAAGCGGACGCGGTGGGCCGCGGCTGGCGCGACGGTGCTCACGCCGCTGCAGGCGGTCTTCGGCGCGGTCACGGTGACGTTCAACGGCCGGCTCCCGGGGGGTTACTCGATGCCCGTCCACGCCGCCCACTTCGTCACCGGGTTCGGCATCTTCGCGCTGCTTGCGTACACCGCGCTGCTGTCGTACGAGGGCCGGTACGGCCGCGACCCGCTGACGCGGACGCGCGCGGCGCTCGGCGTCGCGCTGGCGTGCCTGCTCGCGAGCGTGGTGTTCTCGCGGCTCCCGCCGCTGTTAGATTACGCGCCGTGGGCGCAGGCCGCCTTCTACGGCGTCTCGCTCGCGGGGTTCGGCGCGCTCACGGGCGCGACCCGGTGGCTCGGCGACGTGGCCGACGACCACGGCGGCCGGTTCCGCCCCGCGACGGCGCTCGCGGGCGCGCTGCTGTTCGTGGCGATGCTGCTCGGGCGCGACCTGGTGTACTACAGCCCGACCGTGCGGCTGGTGAACGCGGTGGTCGTCGCCGGCGCCGTCGCCCTCGTCGCGGGCGTCGGCTGGGCGCTCCGGCGCGAGGACGGTCCCGGCGCAACCCCCGTGTACGGGTCGACGGACGACTGAACCCCTCGGGTCAATGCGGCGGCCCCCGAATCGGTGCGGCGGCCCGCACCACAGCGCGGGTCGACGCGGGCGAACCCGACGGCCGACGCGGGAGCCGCTCGGAACGCGGAACTAGAACGTCAGCACTTCGACGCCGTCGGTCTCGTAGTCGGTCATGGCGGCCAGGCGGTCGGGCACCGCGTCGAGTCCCACCTCGCGGCCGACCAGCGACCCCGGCGAGAGCTCTCCCGCCTCCAACAGCCCGAGGAGTTCGTCGTACCGGGTCGGCGGCATCCCGCGCGCGCCGAGGAACTCCACCTCCCACCGGGTCATGGTGTCGGTGGGGAGCGACACCTCGCCCTTCTCGGCGTCGGTGGTCAGCCCGACCTGGACGTGTCGGCCCCGCTGGCGGAGGCAGTCGACCGAGTTGCGGCACGTCTCCGCGCGGCCGAGCGCGTCCATCGACACGTCGGCGCCGCCGCCCGTGACCGCCTCGATGGCCGCCACCGGCTCCTCCTCGCGGCTGTTGACCGTCGCGTCCGCGCCCGCGGCGGCCGCGCGGTCGAGTTTCCCGTCGGCGATGTCGACGGCGACCACCCGCGCGCCGAGGGCGTCGGCGACGTGGACCGCCGAGAGACCGACCCCGCCGCAGCCGTGGACCGCGACCCACTCGCCCGCCGCGAGGTCCGCGCGGTGTGCGAGCCCGTGGAACGCGGTCATGAACCGACAGCCGAGCGCCGCCACGTCGCGGGCGGCCACCCCGTCGGGGAGCGGCATCGCGTTGTAGTCCGCGCGCGGGACGTGAACCCGCTCCGCGAACGCGCCGGGCGCGTCGCGCTCGAACCCGAGCGCCCGACCGTCGAGACACGTGTTGCCGTGGCCGTTGAGACACTCGCCGCAGGCGCCACACCCCAGGTTGAACGGGACGGCCACGCGGTCGCCCTCCCGGACCGACTCGACGCGTTCGCCCACCTCGACCACGGTGCCGGCGGGTTCGTGCCCGAGCACGAAGTCGAGGGGGACCTGATCGTCGGCCCACTGGCCGTGCCCCTGCCACGAGTGCCAGTCCGACCGGCAGATGCCGCACGCCTCGACGTCGACGACGACGCCGTGAGGGTCGGCCTCGGGGTCGGGCACGTCGGTCACGTCGAGCGGCTCCCCGTACTCGCGGAGGACGGCTGCGCGCATGGTTGTGCCTCGTCGTTCGCGGACGGCGGGTAAAAACCGACGCGTCGCGGCGAGGAGCTACCACCCGGTGTTCGACCCGCTCACTGGAACGACGGCAGGACCTCCGCCTCGTAGAAGTCGATCGCCTTCCCCTGCTCGTCACCGATCTGGTGGACGTACACGTGGTCGAACCCGGCGTCGATACACTCCTGGATCGACTCGATGTGGTCGTCGGGGTCCCGGGACGTGACGGTGCTCCCCTCGCGGATGTCGTCTTCGGATATCATCCGGCTCGCCTGCTCGAAGTGGACGGGCGTCGGCAGTTCCTGGTTGAGTTCGCCCGGGAGCGACCCCTGCCGCCAGTTCTCGTGGGCGGTCGACACCGCCTCCGCCTCGGAGTCGGCGTAACACACCGAGATCTGCGTTATCGCCGGGCCGTCGTCGGGGGCGGGTCCGCCGGCCTCGCCGTGAACGTCGAGCAGGTCGCCCTGCGGGCCGGTGGTCCAGAAGCCGTCGGCGTGGTCGGCGCCGTACTCCGCGGCCTTCTCGCCGAACGCCGACAGACAGATCTCGGGGAGTTCGTCGGGGAGCGTGAACAGTTTCGCGTTCTCGACCGTGTAGTGCTCGCCGTGGTGGCTGACGTTCCGGCCGGTCCAGAGCTTCCGGATCACCTCGACGCACTCTTCGAGCATCTCCATGCGGACCTCCATCTCGGGCCAGCGCTGCCCCGAGACGTGTTCGTTGAGGTTCTCACCGGTGCCGACGCCGAAGTAGAAGTCGCGGTCGGGGACCATCGCGGCGGCGGTGGCGACCGCCTGGGCGGTGATGACCGGGTGCATCCGGAACGCGGGCGCGGAGACGCCGACGCCGAGGTCGACCTCGTCGGTCGCCTCCGCGACGCCGCCGAGCGTCCCCCAGACGAACGGCGACTGCCCCTGTTCGACGAGCCACGGGTGGACGTGGTCGGCCGCCGAGAGGAACTCGAAGCCCGCCTCCTCGGCGCTTCGCGCGATATCCACCAACTCGTTCGGACCGAACTCCTCGCTCGACAGGGTGTAGCCGATGGCTGTATCAGACATGGTGAGCGTACCGGACGCGGTGGCCGCGCCCCGTTAGTTTCCGGGTCGCCCGGGTGTCGTGTAAAGCTGACTGCCGAGTTGGCGGCAGGCTGGTGGCCGGCGGGTCAGAAGTCGCTGAAACTCGTCTGGCTGTCGTCGCCCTCCTCGCCGTCGACGCCCGCCGCTCGCTCGTCGGCGGCCTCGTCGGGTCCGCCGTCCGCGTCCGCGCTCCCGTCGTCCGCGTCGGTGTTCACGCTCCCGTCGTCCGTCTCGCTATCGCCGTCGGTCTCGCCGTCGTCCGCAGCCGCAGGGGTGCCCGCGAACGCGCCGCCCGCGTGCTCCTCGACGAGTTCCTCGCGCATCGCCGCCGCGTCGGCGACGACCGACTCCACCTTGTTGGTGGTCTCGCCCGACCCGGTGACGAACGAGACGTGCGACTCGTCGAGGTCGTAGGCGGCCGCCATCCGGACGGTGAAGTCGCGCGGCTTGCAGTGGTGGGTCATCGCCGCGAGGAACGGCAACAGCTCCCGCCGGGCGGTCGTCATCGAGACGCCGCCCGCGGTCGCCAGTTTCCGGACGACGTGGTCGGCCGTCTTCGACGACGAGTGGTAGAACTGCGGGCGGCCCCACCGCGTCCACCCGCCCTTCGTCCCCTCGCGGGCGGCGGCGACGCCCGCGAGGTTGTCGCCCGCGTACCGCCAGTAGGAGTAGTCCTGCGTCGCCCTGACGCGGCCCAGCCACACGTCCGCGTCCGCGAGGTGGTCGTACGCGTGGACCGCCTCGTCCCGGTCGTACACCTTCAGCATGTTGTCCTCCAGCCACTTGGTGAGGTCGTCGGGCGTCTCGTCGACGTCGTAACTGGAGTGGAGCACCTCGCGGGCGGAGTCGGCCTCCTTGAGCGCGAGATCGAGGAACGGGAAGATCCCCATCGAGCGGTCGCGGTCGCCCGTCACCACGTCCTCCAGTTCGACCCGGTCGCGGCCGTCCGCGACGGCTTGCAGGTCGTTGACCGCGCCGCGGAGGTCGCCCGCGTTCCGCTCGGCGATCCGCTCTAAGGCGTCGGCGTCGAACTCGATCCCCTCCTTCCGGCAGAGGTCGCGGAGCACCGGGACGATCGAGCGCTTGCCCACGTCGCGGAACTCGATCTCGCGGGTCGCGTTGCGCAGGCCGCGGGACATGTCGTAGTACTCGTTGGCGATCAGGACGATGGGCTGGCCCGCGTCCTTCACGAGCGAGGTGACCGCGCCCGCGCCGCCGCGGTCGTAGTTGCCGTGGATGTTGTCCGCCTCGTCCATCACGATCAGCTGTCGGCCGCCGGTGTCGTCGGCGCCGCTCGACCCGCCGAGGGTGGCGTTGTTCGCCGCCCGGCCCGCGTACCGCTCGATCACGTCGGCGGTCCGCTGGTCGGAGGCGTTGAGTTCGACCGTCTCCCACCCCATGTCGGCCGCGAGCGCGTGCGCCGCCGAGGTCTTGCCGACCCCGGGAGAGCCGTGGAGCACGACCGCCTCGCGGTGGTCGTCCCACGACTCCGCCCACTCGCGGAACGCGTCGACCGCCTTGTCGTTGCCGCGGAGTTCCGCGAGCGAGCGCGGGCGGTACTTCTCCGTCCAGTCGGTCATCGTCGGAGGGAGGCGGGAGGCGCGGTTAGTGGTTTCGAAGGGTCACTCGTCGGTGCCCCCGACCCGCGAGTTCGCCGGACACGTTCGTCCCGCGTCACTCCTCGGTCGCGTTCAGGTCGAGCGCGGGGCGTACCCCTCGTACGCGCCGTCGCTGGAGACGATACTGTCACCGTCGGACTCGACGAGGTGGAGCGCGTCGAACGGAGTGAATCCGTGGTCTTCGGCGTACGTGGCCGCCGCGACGACCGTATCGACGTCGCCGCGCACCTCGACGAGTCTCGCCGCGTTCGTGACGACCCGCTCCGCGTCTCGGTCTTCGCGATAGGCGACCATCAGCAGTTCGATGAGCGTGAACTGGGACGTCCAGAGTTCGTCTTCGTGTTTCCGATACACCGTTTCGGCGGCCTCGCCGAGCCAGTCCTCGTCCTTGATGAGAGCCAGCAGGAAATCCGTCTCGGCGTACATTCAGCGCCCGGCCCCGTCCAGCGCCGCGTCGCGTGCCGCTTCGCGCAGTTCTTCCGCCGACGTCTCGACGTCCGCGAACTCGTCTCGAAGCGCGTCGAGAGGGTCGTCCGCGACCGGGATCAGCTTGATCCCGTCGTGGACGTCGACGACGTGGTAGCGGTCGCCGTACCGCTCTCGCATCTCCTTCGGGAGCGTCAGACGCCCCCGGTCGTCGAGCGTCGCGTCTGACATACCGTCTCGTACGGTGGGTATCGTCAAAAGGATTCCCCGAAACTCGTCGGTCTACCCATCCCCGGTGTCTCGACCGTAGCTCGTCTATCGGAGAGCGAGCGTATCGCATGTACCCGCGATATGCACACAGTTAGACGGACTACTCCGTCCAGTCCATCGACTACTCACTCGGTACGAGGCGCGGTTGGTGGTTTCGAAGGTCACTCCCCGGCCCCGCTCCGGGACCGACTCCGCTCGGCCGCTCCCACCGCGTCACATCCCGAGTTCCACGTCGCCCGCACCGCACGGCGAGACGACGAACTCGAAGCGCGCGCCGCCCTCCGACCCCTCGGTGAGCGAGACGGTCCAGCCGTGCGACTCCGCGACGGCGCGGACGATGGCCAGCCCGAACCCGGTGCCGTCCGCGACGCCGGAGACGCCCGAGTCGAACACGCGGCCGCGGTCGGCCGGGTCGACCCCCGGCCCGTCGTCCGTCACGGCGAACCCCCCGTCGGTCGCGGCGACGGTGACGGTCACGTCCGGTCCGGCGTGTTGGACCGCGTTCCGGAACAGGTTCTCGAACAGGCGTCCCAGCCGCGGTTCGTCGGCGTCGACCGTCGCGTCGGTCCGCACGTCGAGCGTCGCCCCGGGGGTGTCGACCATCGCCCAGGCGTCGCGCGCGACCACGTCCAGGTCGACCGGCCGGACGTCGGTCGCGGCCCGGCCGTGCGTCGCCACCAGCAGCATCTCCTCGACCATGGCGTCGATCCGAGCGAGCGCGTCGCTCACCCGGTCGAGCGCCGTCCCGTCGCCCGTTTCGCGGTAGAGGTCGACGAACCCCGTCGCGACCGACAGCGGGTTCCGGAGGTCGTGTGCGAGCAGGGTGGCGAACTCCCCGAGCCGGTGGTTCTGGGCGGCGAGCCGTCGCTCCTGGTCGCGCCGGTCGGTCACGTCGCGGCCGACGCCGCAGAAGCCGAGGAGTTCGCCGTCGTCGCCGGCGAGTTTCCGCCCCGTGAGTTCGAAGCGTATGGTCCCCTCGCTGGTGTTCGCGCGCGCCTCCACCACCGTCTCCCCCTCGGCGAGTATCTCCCGCACGGCGCGTTCCACGGCCGGCCGGTCGGTCTCCACGAAGAACGCCGGGGGCGTCATCCCCGCGAGTTCCTCGTCCGTGAGGTCGAACAGGTCGCCGAGCCGACTGTTCCAGACCACCAGTTTCCCCCGCTCGTCGTAGACGTAGAAGACGTCCTCCAAGGCGTCGAGAGAGCGGCGGAGCAACTGCCTCTCGGTAGACATACTCACCCACAGTGAAGCGCGGGTGGGATATAACTATACGTACATGTATCGCTCGACGGGAGATTCCCGGCGAGTGACTGGTGCGTTCGGCGGGACGCCGACGGGACGGCCGCCCGCCCCGCCCCATCGGGCGCGCTCCGTACGCGTTATGGGTCCCCCGCCCGTCCGACGGGACGGGATGAGCGACGACATCGGACAGCCGGTACTCGACGACCACCTCCACCTCGACCCCGAGCGCGGGCGGGGGATGGACGCCGTCGACGACTTCGCGCGCCTCGGCGGCACCCACCTGCTCGTCGTCAACAAGCCGTCGTGGCACCTCGGCGTGGAGGCGGACGACCCCGACGACTTCCGCGCGGCGTTCGAGACGACCCTCGACGTGGTGGCCGACGCCTCCGACCGCCTGGAGGGGCGCGCGTGGCCGGTGCTCGGCGTCCACCCCGGGCTGGTGAGTCGGCTGGTCGACGACCGGGGGTTCGACCCGGCCGAGGCGCGCGAGTTGATGGCCGGCGGGCTGGAGGTGGCGGCGGAGTACGTCGCCGACGGCCGCGCGCTCGCGCTCAAGTCGGGGCGGCCCCACTACGAGGTGGCCGACGCGGTGTGGGACGCCTCGAACGCGGTGATGCGCCGGGCGTTCGAACTCGGCGCGGACCACGACTGTGCGGTCCAACTCCACACCGAGGCGAGCGAGGACCTGCGCGAGGTGGCGGCGTGGGCCGACGACGCCGGACTGGAGCCCCACCGGGTGGTGAAACACTACGCCGCCGGCCGACTGGCGGGACCGACGCCGAGCGTGATGTGCGACAAGGACGACCTCCTGACCGCCTGTGCGGCGGGCGAGCCGTTCCTGATGGAGACCGACTTCGTCGACGACCCCGACCGGCCGGGCGCCGTGATGGGACCGAAGACCGTCCCCCGGCGGGTCCGGTGGCTCCGCGAGGAGGGACACGCCGAGGCGGTGCGGGGCGCGCACGTTGACACGCCCGAGCGGGTGTACGGCATCGATACGGTTGGAACGCTCGGCTGAGACCGTCGCTCCGGTTCTCACGCGTGTCGAAGGATAAGAAAGGCCTATCAACACGGGACCGGACGGTGTGGGTATGAGCGAACCCGAGGAGACGTTCTACACCGAAGATCGGTGGCAGAACTGGCTCGACCGGCTCCGGGAGGAGAGCCTCGACCCCGAGGACGAGGACTCCGCGCGCCTCCTGCTCAACCTGCAAGACGACGCCGCGATCGCGGTGGCGAAGATCGTCTCGGCGTACGAGGACGACAAACTCGACCAGGAGCGGACGGCCGAGGAGATCGCGAACATCCGCGAGATCGTCCTCGACGACGTCGCGTTCGACGACGAGGAGAAGCGGATGCTGGTCGACGGCGTCCAGACCAGCCTGGTCTGCGTGTTCTACGCCGCCGAGGAGTACGTGGTCGGCGGTCCCGCCGACGACGCCGCCGTCGCGGAGTACGTCGACGCCGCCGTCGACGCCGAAGCCGACGAGGACGTCGACGCCGCGCTCGGCTACCTGGTGCAGGCGGGCACGCGGATCATCGACGGCGACGAACTCCCGATGGACGTCGTCGAGGACCTCGAGTACGGGCTGGTCTCCGAGTGGGTCAACGGACTCGACTCGCTCCAGTCGGCGATGGCCGACCCCGAAGTCGTCGAGGAAGAGGACGACTGAGCCGCCCGGTGCCGGCGCTCGCGACCCGGGGACTCGCCCCTGGGGGGCGCCGGGACCGGACGCCGACTCAGGCGGGCGACCGCGGCCGGAGTCGGCGACGGAGTCGGACTCGGGTTCTCCGAACTGATACCGCCCCCGCTACCCTTTTCCCCGGTCGACGGCGTCTCGGAGTATGGGTCTGTGGGGGGACGAGCGGGGGCAGTCGACGCAGATAGGCGCGGTGCTGCTGTTCGGCTTCCTCGTCGTCTCGATGGCGACGTACCAGTCGACGGTGGTGCCGGCGCAGAACGAGGATATCGAGTTCTCCCACAGCCAGACGGTCCAGGGCGACCTCCAGCGGGTCCACGACGCCGCGCTCCGCACCGCCGCGACGGGCGTGCGGCAGTCGACGGCGGTCACGCTCGGGACGCGGTACCCCTCGCGGACGCTGTTCGTCAACCCGCCCGCGCCGTCGGGGTCGTTACGCACCACGGGCGCGTTCTCGACCGGGTACGGGATACAGAACGCCCGCGCGACCGGCGAGGCGGGCGACTACTGGGACGGCGACTGGCGGGTCGTCGGGTCGGAGGCGCTCGTCTACGCGCCCGGCTACCACGAGTACCGCTCGCCTCCCGAGACGGTCGTCGAGGGCGGGCTGGTGTACAACCGGTTCGACGACGCGACGGTGCCGCTGACCGACGGGTCGCTCGTCGACGGGCGGACGGTCACGCTGGTCGCGCTCGACGGGTCGCGCTCCGTCTCGCGGGGCGGCGTCGAGAGCGTGGGAACCGAGCCGCTGAGCGTCTCGACCACCACGGTCCCCGTCCGGAGCGCCGACGGCGACCCCATCCGACTGTACGTGCTGACGATGGCGTCGGAGTCGGCGTGGCGCGAGACGCTCGCGGACGAACTCGCCGAGGGCAACGTCGAGTCCGTCGACTACTACTCCAACGAACAGCTCCGGGCGTACGGGTCGGGAATCGACGGCGCGGTCGGCGGGGACGTCTCGCTCGACCGCGGACAGGGGGCGGTGGTCGTCCAGTTAAACGCCAGCCGGACGTACGACCTCCGGATGGCGAAGGTCGGCGTCGGCTCGGGCGCCGAGACGCCCGGACCGGCGTACCTCGTCCCGGTCGGGGAGACGCGCCCGACCGCCGCGGCGCCGGGGAGCGTCACCGTCGAGGTCCGCGACGCGTACAACAACCCCGTCTCGGGCGCGACCGTCGGGGTGGCCGGCGACGGAGCGGTCGTCGAGTCGTCGGTCGCGACCGGCGCGGACGGCCGCGCGACGTTCCACTACCGCGAGCCGTCGGGCGACCGGAACGTCACGTTCCGGATCGGGGACGACCCCGCCGAGCGCGTCGAGGTGACGCTCTCGCGGGCGGCGGAAAGCGGGGCGGGCGAGTACGACTTGCGGTGGGACACCGCGGCACTCGACGCCCGGAGCGGCGTCCGCTGTGTCGACACCGACGGCGACGGCGCCGCCGACGAGTGTACCGTCGGGCGCTCGGCCGGGCGCGACGAGGTGCGGACGGCCCTCGGGACGACCCCGGCGACCGGGCAGGCGTTCGTCGACCTCACGACCGGCGACCGGGCGGTCGCGGAGTTCGACGGGTCTGAGGGGAACACGGACGGCGACGGACGGCTCGCGCGCGATTTGGATCTCAACGGCGCCGGCACGACGACGCTCCGCGCCGCGAGCGTCGAGTCGAGCGACGAACTGACCGCCCGAGTGGTCGAGGGGGCGTACTACCGGTACTACGAGGGCGACTACGGGTCGATCCCCATGCCGGACTTCGCCAGCGAGACCCCGACGGCGACCGGCTACGCGCCGGCGTTCGACCTCTCGGCGCGCGAGCGCGACGACGAGTTCGCCATCGAGTACACCGCCTACCTCACCGTTCCGGAGACGGCGACGTACCGCTTTTACACCGAGTCGGACGACGGGAGCCGACTGTACATCGACGGCGAGCGGGTCGTCGACAACGGGGGCGACCACTCGCGGGCGGAGGCGAGCGGGGAGGTCGACCTCTCGGCGGGCGAGCACGCGATCCGGGTGACGTACTACGAGAACACCGGCGACCAGCATCTGGACGTCTCGTGGCGGCGTGCGAGTACCAGCCGGGACCGGTCGAGGTACGACAAGAAGCCGGTCCCGACGTGGGCGCTCCGGCCGCGCTACCCGGACGACCCGCTCCGCCCGGACGACGACCGCCACCGGCGGTAGCCGGCCCGGACACCGTGGTCGGACACCGTGACCGGACGCGACGACACCCGAGCCGCGGGCCGCGGCGGACGGCGACTCGGATCGACGATCGACGTGATCCCCATCGACAGAGGCATATGCCCGTTGCCCGAACCCCGGTGCATGACTGCCGTCGGCATCGACGCCATCGAGATCTGGACGGGGAAGCTCAGCTTGGACCTCCCGGAGACGTTCGCGCCGGCGAAGGGCGAAGACCCCGAGAAGTACACCAAGGGGCTGGGGCTGAAGACCTCCTCGTTCCCCGACACGTACGAGGACATCGTGACGATGGGCGCGAACGCGGCCAAGCGCCTGATGGACCGGAAGGGGCTCGTCCCCGAGGACATCGGACGGATCGACGTGGCGACGGAGTCGGCGTTCGACAACTCCAAGCCCGTCTCGACGTACATCGCGGGCTGTCTCGAACAGGTGTACGACGACGACTTCCACCACGCCAACAAGGGCGAGCGGAAGTTCGCGTGCGTGGCGGGCACCCAGTCGATCGACGACGCGTACAACTGGATCCGCGCGGGCCGCCACCGCGGGCGGTCGGCGCTGGTGGTCGCGACCGACACCGCGCTGTACGCGCGCGGCGACCCCGGCGAGGCGACCCAGGGCGGGGGCGCGGTGGCGATGCTCATCTCCGAGGAGCCGTCGCTGGTCGAACTCTCGCCCGAGCAGGGGTACGGCAGCGCCGACGAGACGGACTTCCTCAAGCCCAACCAGCAGTTCCCGAGCGTCGACGGCAAGCGCTCGATGCAGGTGTACCTCGCGCGGATGCGCGAGGCGCTGACCGACTTCGAGAGCGTCGCGTGGGACACCCACCCCGACGACTTCGCGTACATCCCGTTCCACACGCCGTTCCCGGGGATGGTGCGGAAGGCGGGGCTGTTGGGCTACCGCCACATGATCCGCGACACGGAGATCGAAGAGGACCTCGCGTCGGAGATCGGCCGCCAGCCCCGCGAGGAGGCGTTCGACGACCGCGAGTCGTACGAGGAGGCGATCCGCGGGTACATGGACGACCTGTCGGGGACCGACACGTACCGCGAGTGGTACGGCGCGGCCATCGAGCCGACGCTCGCGCTCTCGCGGCGGGTGGGCAACTGGTACACCGGGTCGGTCCACGTCGCGCGCGCCTCCGCGCTCCAACACGCCCTCGAGAACGACGTCGACCTCGAGGGGTCGAAGCTCCTCGTCGGGTCGTACGGGTCGGGCGCGCAAGCGGAGATGCACGCCGAGACGGTCCGGCCGGGCTGGGCCGAGGAGGTCGCCGCACTCACGGTCGACGAACAGCTCGACCGGCGGTACGACCTCTCGTACGAGGAGTACGAGCGGGTCCACGACTCGCACAACCACGACCTGAACGACGACATCGAGGCGTTCACCCAGCCCGACGGCGAGTTCGTCCACACCGGCTGGGGCCGGATGAGCGAGCGACAGTACGACTACGTCGAGTAGGGCGGGCCGACGAGCCGGTCGGGTTCCCCGCGCTCGCGTGTGCGCGCCGACCGCACGCGAGTGACGGCCTCATGCCGACGGGGCGCGGATCGGGGGTATGGAGACGGACGCCGCCGCGACCCCGAGACCCCGCGACGTCGACGCCCGCGAGTTCCGCGCCGAACTCGACGCGGCGCTCGCCGACGACGAACTGGTGCTCGTCGACTTCTACACCGCCGGCTGTACGCTGTGTCGGAGCGTCGAGCCCGTGCTCGACTCGGTCGCGCGCGCGACCGGCGTGCCGATACTCACCGTGAACCCGAAGGACGACCCGTCGCTCGTCGAGGAGCACGCGATCCGGTCGGTGCCGTCGCTCGTGCTGTTCGACGCCGACGGCGAGGTGGACCGGTTGGCCGAGGGGTTCGTCGGCGCCGAGCGACTCGTCGAACTCGTCGAGAACCACCGGTAGGGGTGTCGTCCGCGCCGTCCGCGCGAGGATGCTCACCCCGCGGAACGTCGCCGGAGGGGCGGATTACAGCGCCCGCAACTCGTCGAGCGCCTCCTCCAGCGGCGCGGTCGACACCGCGAGCGCGAACCCGTCGACGCGCGCGAGCGCCTCCGCGTGCTCCCAGAGGTCGTCGGGACCGAGTCCGTGGAGGATCACCGCGTTCGGCGTCGGCGTCACCACCCGGAGCGCGACCAGCGGCGACTCCCCGCGGGTCACGTCGGTGAACACGAGCGCGCGGTCGGTCGACTGGCCGTACAGGCGGTAGAAGTCCTCGCTCGACAGCGACGTGATCGCCTCGATGGAGTTGATCACGGTGTGGCCGTTGACGGTGTCGCGTTCCCCCGGGGCTATCTCGGTCGCGTCGAGCGCCTCGTACACCCGCGAGGTGGGCAGCGCGGTGCGGTACTCGCGGATGTCGCGGACGATGTCCGACTCGAACCCCGCCGACACCACGCGGGCGTACTGGCGGATCCGGTGGCCGCCGCGCGACTCGTCGATGTCGAGTAGCGCGTCGACCACCCGCGAGACCAGCCCGATTCCCGGCGAGGCGCGCCGGCCGCTCTCGTAGTCGGAGATGACCGACGAGGAGACGTCCATCGTCCCCGCGAGTTCGGTCTGGGAGACCCCGAAGTCGGTCCGCCACTTCCGGAGCGTCGCGCCGGGGTCGGCCGACAGCGTGATCTCGCCGGCGATGCGCCGCGCCAACTCCTCGCGCGGGGCGTCGCCCCCCGCCGCTCCCGCGTCCATGCCCGCCCGTCCGTCGACGCCTCGAATAAGCGTGTCGGCGGTGGGGGCCGGACGGCGGCGACCCGAGGCGAGGGGGCGCGACCGTCGCCGGCGCGGGACGGCGGCCCGACCCGCGACGGCGAAAACGTCACGTGCTGGCGGGGCGACTCACGGCCAGTGCCATCGACGCTGGTCCACGTCGCGCTCGCGGGCCTGTTCGCCGCCGCCCTGCTCCGCGAGCGGGCGTTCGGCCGGCGGTCGGTCGCGGTCGTGCTGCTGGCGGCGACGCTCCCCGACCTCGACGCGTTCGCGTCGCTGGTCGTCGGCGGCGCGCACCGCTCGCTCGGCCACAACGCGCTGGTGCCCGCGGCGCTCGCGGCCGCGCTGCTGTACGACACGCGCGTCGGCGACTCGCGGGTCCGCGCGCGCTACGGTCCGACCGCGCCCGCCGTCGCGTGGACCGCGCTCGCGGGCTTTGCGGTCGCCGGGGTCGGTCTCGACTACGTCGTCAACGGCGTCAACCTGTTCTGGCCGCTCCACGACCAGTTCTACACGCTGGACGGCCGGCTGGCGCTGTCGACCCGGCGCGGGCTGGTCCAGACGTTCGTCGACCTCTCGGTGCCCGCCGAGGCGGCGCGCACGACCGAGAACCTCCACTACAGCACCGGCGTCGACCCCTCGCCCGGCGCCGAACCCGGCAACGTCGAGCGCGTGTTCCCGGTCGTCGCCGCCGGCTGGCAGTTCCTGGTCGTGCTTGCGGGCGCCGCGACCCTCGCGGTCCGGTTCCGGCAGTCGGCGCGCGCGGAGTGACGACCGCCGGCCCGTCGCACGTTCGCCGCCACCGGCGGGTTCAACACCCCGACGCCCCACCCCGGAGTATGACCGACACCGGCGTCGACGTTCGGCCGTTCGAGCCGTTCGACGCGGACGCGCTGTGGGAGCTGAAACGGGGGTTCGAGACGGGGCTGGGTGCCGGAACCGGCGGCGAGGCGAAAGCTGAGGCGTACGAGGCCAAACTTGACCAGGAGTACCGCTCGCGCTGGCTCGCGTGGGTCGACGACTGCGTCTCCGAGGGGACCGACTGCGTCTCCGTGGCGGCGCGCGAGCGCAGGGGGGACGAGACGGGCGACGAACTCGCGGGCTACGTCTTCCTCCTCCCCGAGTCGATGGCGTTCGTCTGGGACGCCGCGGTGTTGAACGAACTGTACGTCGAACCCGACGCGCGCGGGACCGGCGTCGCGGACGACCTGATGGACGCCGCGCTCGCGGCCGCGCGCGAGCAGGACACGCCGCTCGACCGACTCGTGCTCGACGTGGATTCGGACAACCAGCGCGCGAAGGCGTTCTACGAGCGGCACGGCTTCGACGACTGGGGCGAGATGGTCGCCCGCAGGTTGTAGCGGCGTGCGCGCGGAGTCCGGCCGGCGACTCAGCTCACTACAACGGCTGGTCCGCCGAGACATCGCGCACGCGTACTCCTTGGGCAGGTCAGTCAACCAGCCCTTGAGGTTCGGCAGGAGCTTCCGTTCGCAGTACGGCGACGTATCGTCGGTCCGGTTGAGTCCGATCAATCGCGAGCGCTACGGACGAGGTCCCGAAAAGGAAGGCTGAGTCGCTACTCGCTCGTCGAGAGCGACCAGTCGCCGTCGGCCTCGACGTTGAGATACGCGATGTCACCGGGGCGGGCGGTGGTCGTCGCCTCTTCGACGGTGCCGATTTCGTTGAAGATGATGTCGCCGAAGCCGAACGAGTCAAGCGGCACTGACTGGACGATGAAGTTCTGCTCGCCATCGTGCGAGCCCTGAAACTGCGTCGCGCCGCCGAACTCGAAGGGACCGAGATACGTCGGTCCCGACCCGGACGCCTCGACGGGGAGTGGCTGTATCTCGGGATTCGGGGTTTGCTCGAGTGTGATCTCCCACTCTCCATCCGCTTGGACGTCCATCGTGAACGGTCCCGTGGTAGTGACGTTCGCTACCTTCGACCCCTCGACCGAGCCGATGGCGTTCGTGAGGTAGACGTCTTGATAGGACTCGCCCTCCATCGCGATGAGCGTCGTCTGGAAGTTCTGTTCGCCGTCGTGAGTGTACTCGGCGGTCAGCGGCGCATTGACCAACTGGAACTCGTCGGTCGAACTGGTTCCTTCCCCACTGAACGTCTCGGGGCCGAACGCCTCCGTCGAAGGGGTAGGCGTCTGGCTCTCCGTCGCCGCCTCGGTGTCCGTCGCCGTCGGCGAATTGGTCGCCGCGGTCGTCTCGCCAGAGGCGGCTGACGTGTCCGCGGCGTCGCCGTTCGATCCACTGCCGGCCCCGGTGTCGGTCTCCCCCGAACAGCCCGCAAGCCCGGTCGTCAGAAGGGCGCTCCCGGTCAGCGTAATGTAGTCTCGTCTGTCCACGATTCTGAATTATTAGACAAGTGTAATGAAACGGGTGGTTTGCATCGAGTAGGTATGGTCGTATCAGAGTACGTGCGTTGACTATCCCTCAAGAGTGCCCAACTGTTGTGAATGGACGCATGCCGCCCAGTCCTATCCTCTCTAACACTCGCGCATATCGACGTACGCGGGCGAACGCGGCTCGAACCGCGGACGCTCGGTCTCGAACGTCTCGGGGACGGCCGCGTCGAGGCTGGCCGGGTCGGGGTCGTCGGAAGCGGATCCACTCACGGCGCGTCATTCCCCGTCGGGGAGGTCCGCGACGAACCGCACCTCGGGGTCGGGGTCCGAGGCGTCGTACTCCGCCCGCGAGACGGAGAAGCGCACCATGTCCCGCGGGTCGTCGTCGTCGGAGACGACCCAGTTGCGGAGCCGACCCTCCCGGCGGCCGCCCAGTCGGTCGACGTACTTCTCGATGGCGCGCAGGCTCCGGTCGTTGTCCGGGAGCGCGCCGACCGACAGGAGTTCGAGGTCGAGTCGGTCGAACGCGAGGCTCGCGAGCGCGAGCGCCCGTTCGCCCGAGTAGCCCCGCCCCCAGAACGGCTTGCGGAGCCAGACCCCGAGCGTGCCGGTCCGCTTCTCCCAGTCGACGTGGAGGCCGGCGTTGCCGGCGTACTCGCCCGCACCGTCCTCGCCCTCGCGGGGGAAGACGGCGTACGTCGCCGCCTCCCGGTCCTCCCACGACTCGCGGAACCGCTCGGTGACGTCGTGGCTCTCCTTCGGGTGTTCGTGCGGCCGCCACTGGAGGAACCGGGTCTCCTCGCCGACCGTGTCGCTCCGCCGCCGGCCGGCGCCGTCGTACATCGCGAGCGCGTCGACGGCGGCGTCGTGGCGGTCCAGCCGGAGCCGCTCGGTCTCGATGCGTTCGGGGAACACGGCCGAGCGTCGGACCGGCGCACGAAAGCGCTGCCCCGGGTGTGACACGTCGTGGCACGCCAGAGGAAGGCGCGTCCGCCGACCCCCGCCGCCCCCGCGTCGGGTGTCTCTGTGCCCCGACCGCACAGCCGCGACCGGGTTTAAGTACGACCGGGCGCTACTGGCGGGTGAAGATGGCAGACCTCGTCCTCTACGAACTGGCCGGCTGCCCGTACTGTGCGAAAGTCAAGGACAAACTCTCCGAACTCGACTTGGAGTACGAGTCGGTGATGGTCGAAGGCGACAAGAGCCAACGCGACGAAGTCGAGGAGGTCAGCGGTCAGCGCGGCGTCCCCGTCCTCGTCGACGAGGAGCACGGCGTCGACGGCATGGCCGAGAGCGACGACATCGTCGACTACCTCGACGAGACGTACGGCTCGGGCGCGGCGGCGTAAGCCCCGGCCCGCGCGACGCGGACCCGGTTCTCACTTCTCTCGACCCGCGAGCCGCGGCCGTCGGAGTGGGTCGGCACGGAGTCGGGGCCGGCGCCGAGGCTGGTGACCGGAGGAACTGAACTGCAAAACCGCGGCGGGGGAGCGTCGGCGGGTCCGCGCGACGCGCCTACGCCTCCTGCGGCTCCTCCGAGCGGTCGCGGATGAGGTCGCGGATGCGCTCGGGGTCGTCCTCGTCGTCCACCTCGCCGTACGAGACGATGGCGGTGCCGTCGACGGACTCGTCGCGGGGCTTGGAGTCGTCGTCGGTGAAGTACACCGCGCGGGTGCGCGTCACCCGGCCGATGGACGCCATCAGCCGCGCGCGCTTGCGCGCCGTCTCGGTGAACGTCGAGTGACCCGACAGCAGGGTGAACTCGACGGGCGCGCGGTCGGCCTCCTCGCTGACGGCGGTGAACGGCGCGCGCTCGGTCGGGTGGACGACGAACCCGGCGCGTGCGAGCACCGCGTGGACGTGTTCGTCGTCCGGGTCGGCCGCGGGCGCCTCGGGCGTCGGGTCGGCGTCGCGAACCTCGGGCGCACCCTCGAACACGTCGACCGGGCCGGAGAACGGCCGGTCGAACAGGTCCTCGAGTTTCACGGCCACCTCGACGGAGGCGTTCATCCCGTCCTCGTACTTGGCGACGGTGCGCCGGGAGACGCCGAGTTCCTCCGCGAGGCGGCCGAGGCTCCACCCGCGTTCGCTCCGCTCCTCGTGGACGAGCGAGCCGTCGATGTTGACGTACAGCCCTCCGGGCGCGGCGTAGATGAGCGGCGGAACCCCCTCGACCAGCAGGTCGAACAGCGTGTCGGGGTGGATGGCCGGGACGCCGTGTCTGAAGTAGACCACGCCCGGTTTGAGGTCCTCGTCGCGCGTCCGCAGGCCGACGACGAGCGGCGTCGCCGAGAGGTACCGGCCCAGCCGGCGCATCTCCGCGCCGGTCGGTCCGTCGAAGGCGTCGACGTTCCCGAGCACCTTCACCAACAGCAGGTCCTCGCCGCGGCGGGCGGCGAGGTCGAAGCTCTTCGGGCGGACCGCACACCGCTCGCTGACGAGGAACTCCGCGTCCTCCAGCATGGCGGTCACGTTCCCGAGCAACGCCTCCCGTGACATACCATAACGTAAGCGCCCGCAGACGTATATGGGTTCCGCCGGCTTGCAGACTCACCTCGCCGCCGTCACGCCGTTCGATTCCGAACCGGCCGGTAGAACTATACGGGAAACCCGACGCGAAAGCCACATTTCGGCGGGCCGCCTCCGGGCGGGCGTGACGGTCATCGGTCTCGACGACACCGACTCGCGGACGCGGGGGATGTGCAGTACCTACCTCGCGTCGCTGGTCGCGGCGGCCGTCGCCGACGCCGGCGGGGCGGTGACCCGTCGACTGCTCGTCAGGCTCAACCCCGCCGTCGAGCACAAGACCCGGGGGAACGCCGCGCTCGCGCTCCACACGGACCTCGACGCCGCGCGCGCGTTCGACCTCGCGGCGGACCTGATAGCGCGGTACGCGGAGGTCGACGACCCCCGGACCAGCCCCGGGTTGGTCGTCGCCGACTGCGCGCCGGAGGCGGTGCCGCCGGCGGTCGGAGCGTTCGCCCGGACCGCGGTCCGCGGCTTCCACACGCTCGACGACGCGCTGTCGCTCGCGGCCGACGCGGGGTTCGAGACGCGCGGGTGGGGCGCGGAGACCGCCGGGGGCCGCCCGGGTCGGGGACGGATCGGCGCGCTCGCGGCGACGGGCGCGTGGGCGGCGTTCGGCGGCGAGGCGGGCGACTGGACGTACGAGCGGATCAGCTACCGCGAGTTCGACCGGTGCGGCACGCCCCGGGAGGTGGACCTCGACTCGCTGTTCGCGGCCGCCGACGCGGGCTACCCCGCGGCGTGGGACACCGTCGACCGCGCGACGGGCGAGGCGGTCTGCGTCCCGAACGCGCCCGGCCCCATCCTCCACGGGATCCGGGGCGACGACCCCGAGGCGGTGACCGCCGTCGCCGACGCCGTCGCGTCGGAACCCGTCGAGCGGACCGCGCTGTTCGTGACGAACCAGGGGACCGACGCCCACCTCCGCGACGGGGCACTCGGGAGCGTGCGGGCGGGCCGGGCGTACCGCGTGACCGGCGAGGTGGTCGACCCGCCGGAGACGCGCCGCGGCGGACACGTCTTCCTCGCGGTGGGCGACGGCGACGCGCGCCTGGAGTGCGTCGCGTTCGCGCCGACCGGCCGCTTCCGCGACCGGGTGCGCGCGCTCCGGGCCGGCGACCGCGTGACCGTCTGCGGGGAGGTGGGGCGACGGGACGCGAGCGGGAGCGAGGACGGCGACGAGAGTGAGGACGGGGACGCGAGCGACGAACGCGCGGAGCGTGAGGGCGCGACGGGCGCGCTCAAACTGGAGAAGTTCGCGGTCCGCTCGCTGGAGCGCACCGAGCGGGTCGTCCCGTCGTGCCCCGACTGCGGGCGGTCGATGGAGTCGGCGGGCCGGGGGCAGGGCTACCGGTGTCGCGACTGCGGGACGAGCGCCGACGGCAAGGTCGACCGGCCGGTCGAGCGGGACCTCGAACTCGGCTGGTACGAGGTGCCGCCGTCGGCGCGGCGGCACGTCGCCAAGCCGCTGGTGCGCGGCGGGTTCGACGCGCCGACCCACCCCGAGCGCTGAGCGACCGACTCAGGTCTTGAGTCCGCTGCCCGTGAGCGGCACCACCACGTCCGCGTCGGCGCCGAGCACCCCGCGCTCGCGGTACGCGCGGAGCGCGGCGGGTGCGACCGCACAGGTGGGCTCGGTGTAAAAGCCCGCCGCGTGGAGGGCCGCGAGTTCGCGTTCGACGCTCGCGGCGTCGAGCGCGATGGCGTCGCCGCCCGTCTCGGCTATCGCGTCGAGTATCTCCTCGCGGCGGACGGGCTCGGCGATCCGAATCCCGTCGGCGGCGTCGTTGTCGCCCGCGGCCGCCTCCTCGCCGCGGAGTTCCGCGACGACGGGGGCGTACCCGGCGGCCTGCGCGCCGAGCAGCCGCGGGGTCGAGTCGGTCCAGCCCGCCGCCTCCAACGCGGAGAACCCCCGGTAGGCGCCGAGGAAGAGCGTGCCGTGACCGAGCGGGAGCACCACCGCGTCCGGCACGTCCCAGTCGCGTTGGAGCGCGGTCTCGTAGGCGAACGTCGCCGTGCCCGCGAGGAACGCCGGGTTCCACGCGTGGCTGGCGTACCAGCCCTCGCCCGCCTCTACGGCGTCGACGCACGCGTCCGTCGTCGCCTGCCGCGGTCCCTCGATACGGACGGGCGTCGCGCCCGCCCGTCGGATCGCGCGGAGCTTCGACGCCTTCGCGGACGCGGGGACGTATATCTCGGCGTCGATTCCCGCCCGCGCGGCGTACGTCGCTATCGCGGCGCCCGCGTTGCCCGACGAGTCCTCGACCAACGTGTCGACGCCCAGCGCGGCCGCCCGCGAGACGGTCGTGGTCGCGCCGCGGTCCTTGAACGACCCCGTGGGGAAGACGTACTCCAGTTTGAACGACGCGTCCCACCCCTCGGCTCGGACGAGCGGCGTCGTCCCCTCGCCGAGCGTCGCCAGCGGGTCCTCCGGGAGGAACCCGTCGAACGACCACAGCCCCGCCCGGGTGTCGAACGCCGCGGGGTCGGGCGCGGGGCCGTCGGGGAGCGGCGTCTCGGCGTAGTCGAGGGGGTGACCACACTCACAACGCCACCGGTCGGCGTACGTGCGGTCGCAGTCGGGACAGCGGAGCGACGGCGGGCTCTCGTTCATACGCGGGGAGGCGGGTCGGACGGACCAGTAGGTGACGGTTCCGGCGGACGGAGAACGGGAGGGGCGGAGCGACGAGGCCCGTCCGAATGCAGGCCACTGGCAGTTCTACCGCGAGCGAGGGAGTGAACGGAGTGAGCGACCGAGCGAGCGGTTTTTTGATCATGAACGGGTTTTGGCGGGGGTCGACGAGTGAGCGCGCCGGAGGCGCGCGAACGAGGAGGCCCCCGCTAAAAGCGGTTCGTGCTAGAAGGAATCCACGTCCGTCCCGACCGAGCAGACGTACTCGCCGGTCGCGACCTGCGGGAGCCGGCGGGTCCGCCAGAAGATGCCGTCGTTGTCGGCGGTGACGCGGCCCTTCAACTGCCCGAACGGGTCGGTGACGGTGAACAGCGCGTCGCCGGCGCCCACCCGCTCGCCCAACTCGCGTTCGAACGTGACCAGCCCGCCCGCGGGCGAGCCGTACTGGTCGAACCCCGACGCGCGCGTCTGGAGTTCGGTCTCGACGCTGCCGTCGAGGAAGCCGTAGTAGCGGAGCACGCGGAACATCCCCTCGACGCCGAGCGAGACGCTGTCGTCGTCCCAGCCGACGCAGCCGCCGAGTTCGGGGTCGATGGTGGGGATGCCGTTGTCCGGGCCGGCGCGCGCGAGTTGGCCGTCGGGTCCCTTCTGGTCTAAGACGTAGCCGAGCCCGAACGCCTTCGCGAGTTCGAGACACTCGCGGTGGAGCGAGTGGCGCGGACCGCACCGCACCCGGACCTCGTTTATCATCCGGGAGGTCGACCCCTGGTGGAGGTCGACCACGAGGTCGGCGCGCTTGGCGGCGTCGAACGTGGCGGCGGCGACCCGCTCGGAGGAGGTGCCGTTGGCGTCGCCGGGGTACGCCCGGTTCATCTTCGTGTCGTCGATGGGGTTGCGGTGTTGGGCGGCGTGGAACGCGTGGAGGTTGACGACCCCGACGATCAGCAGTTCGCCCGCGACCTCGTCGGGGTCGAGTTGCGGGACGAGTCGGTTGAGCACGCCGAGTCCGTTGAGTTCGTCGCCGTCGCTGACGGCCTGGACGTACAGCGTCTTGCCGTCGGTCGCGCCGTTGAGGACGGCGACCGGGAGTCCGACCGTCGTGCCGTCGCGCATCTCGCCGACCTCCAGCCGACCGGTGTCGAACTCGCCGGGGGCCGCACTCGCGGTCCCGAGCGTCGTCGTCATTATCACGGCGTTAGTGTCGGTCGACTTGAGGGGTTCGGTCCGGATCGGCCGACCCGGCGACCGCCCGCCGACTCGGACCCCGCCGCCGGTCACGCGCCGGCACCCGTCGGTCGTCGTGGCCCCTCGGCTGCCCGTCCCGGGCCGCCCGTGGATTCAAAGCCCGCGCGGGCGAGTCGACGGGTATGGTCACACCCGACATCGGCGTCGACATCGACGACCGCGAGGCACGGCTCGACGACTACCTCGCGGAGACGGGGAACGAGGCGGTCTGGTTCGGCCGGCCCGCGGGGTTCGCGTGGCTGACCGGCGGGTCGAACTGGGTCGACGCGGCCGCCGACGTCGGCGACGCCGCGGTCGGCTACGCGGGCGACGGCGACTGGACGGTCGTCACGAACAACATCGAGGCCGAGCGGATCGCCGCCGAGGAACTCCCGGCGGGGCTGTCGATGTCGGTCGCCGCCGACGACTGGTACGACGCCGGTCTCGCCGAGTCGGTCGCCGCGCGGTCGCCGACGCCCGCGGCCGCCGACTTCGACGTTCCCGGGCTCGGCGGGCTGAACCCGACGCCGCTCCGCCTCCGACTGGCCGACAGCGACGTCGAGCGCTACCGCGCGCTCGGGACCGAGGCGGCGGTCGCCCTGGAGTCGGTGTGTCGGGAGCTCGAACCCGGCGACACCGAACACGAGGTGGCGGCCGCGGTCCGGATCGCCCTCGCCTCCCGGAACATCGACGCGCCGGTCGTCCTCGTCGGCGGGAGCGAACGCGCACAGGAGTACCGTCACCCGACGCCGACCGACGCGCCGCTGGGCGACTACGCGCTCGTCGTCCTGACCGCGCGGCGGGCGGGGCTCCACGCCAGCCTCACCCGGACCGTCGCGTTCGACCCGCCCGGGTGGCTCGCGGAGCGGCACGCCGCCGCCCAGCGGGTCGAGACGCGCGCGCTCGCGGCCACGCGGTCGGTCGCCCGCGAGGGCGGGACGGCGGGCGAGGTGTTCGACGAGATACGCGAGGCGTACGCCGACGAGGGGTACGAGGGCGAGTGGCGCCACCACCACCAGGGCGGCGCGACGGGGTACGCCGGCCGGGAGTGGTTCGCCGAACCCGGCCACGACGGACCCGTGGCGGCCGACGCCGCCTACGCGTGGAACCCGACGGTCCAGGGGGCGAAGAGCGAGGACACCGCGGTCGTCCGCGACGAGGAGGTGGAGGTGCTCACGTCGACCGGCGAGTGGCCGACCGACGAGGTGACGGCGGGCGGGCTGACGCTCGACCGGCCGGCGGTGTACCGGCCGTAGGTCGGGCGCCGCGACCGCCGGCCGTGTACACGCCCGCCGCCCGACGGAGGGCAACTTTCATTGTCCGGTGCGGATTCGACTGGGACATGTCGTGGTACGCGATAGACGCCATCGACGACGCCCTCGACGCGAGTCGGGAGTTCCTCTTCCCGTTCTCGCTCGGGCGGTGGGCGCGGCTCGCGCTCATCACCTTCTTCGTCGGAGGGAGCGGCGTCGGTGGTCAGGTCTCCAACCTCCAGAACGTCGGACAGGTCCCGACCGGGCCGACCGGACCGACCCAGCCCTCCCCCTCCATTCCCACCGACCCCTCGACGGTCACCCCGGAACTCGGGGGGCTCGCACTCGTCGTCGTCGTGGTCGTCCTCCTGTTGGTCCTCGCACTGGCGCTCATCAGCTACACGTTCGAGTTCGTGTTCGTCGACGCCATCGCCGAGGACCGCGTGCGCGTGCTCGGACCGTTCGCGAGCCGGGTGGGCGACGGCCTGCGGCTGTTCGTCTTCGAGTTCGTCGTCGGACTGGTCAGCCTCCTGCCGTTCGCGGTCGCCGGGTTCCTGATACTGTTCGCTGGCGGACCGCCCGGATTCAACGGCTTCGACGCGCTCGTTGGCTTCTTCGGCTCCGTCGGCACCGCCGGCACCGTCGCGGTGGTCGTCCTCGCGGCCGCGTGGCTGGTCGTCACGGGGCTGGTCACCGGGTTCACCCGGACGTTCGTCGTCCCGGTGATGGTGGCGACCGGGTCGGGCGTCCTCGGCGGCTGGCGGCGGCTCTGGCCCCGCCTGCGCGACGAGTGGAAGCAGACGCTGGTGTACCTGGTGATGCACTTCTTCGTCGGCATCGGCGTGGGGCTGGTCGGGCTGCTGCTGTTCCTGTTCGGCGCCGTCGTCGTCGGCATCGTCGCCCTGGTGGTGGGGCTGGCGGCCGCGGCGGTGACCCACGGCGGCAACCCGATGGCCGGCACCGGCGTCGGCCTGCTCGCGGGCGGCGTCGTCTTCGCGCTGCTGTACTTCCTGTTCGTCTTCCTGCCGGTGGGTATCCTCACGACCACCTACGTCCGCACGTACGAACTCGCGTCCCTCGCCGGCTTCGACGACGCCTTCGACCTGCTCGGTCCCTACCGGCCCGACCGGCGCGGTCCCGGCGGCTCCGGTGACGGCGGCGTCGGCGCGACCCGCGACGACGGGGTCGACGGTCCCGGCGGCGGCACCGGCGGGCGGGTCGGCGACCGGTCCGGCGAGGACGACGGGTTCGGCGGGGTCACCCCCGCGGACGACGGGGACGACGGGGGCGACGACCGCCGGGGCGGCGCCGGCGGCGGGCGGACCGGAACCCCGGCCGGGTAGCGGTCTGTCCGCTCGGTAGCTTTTTCCCCGGGCCGGCGGTGCCCCTTCCATGGGCCTGGACGACGACGCGCGGGAGTACCACCGATCCGACCCGCCCGGGAAGATCGAGATATCGACGACGAAGCCGACGAACACCCAACGCGACCTGTCGTTGGCGTACTCGCCGGGCGTGGCGGCGCCGTGTCTCGACATCGACGCCGACTCCGAACGGGCGTACGAGTACACGGCGAAGGGGAACCTCGTCGCGGTCGTCTCGAACGGGTCGGCCGTACTCGGTCTCGGCGACATCGGCGGGCAGGCGTCGAAGCCGGTGATGGAGGGGAAGGGCGTCCTCTTCAAGCGGTTCGCCGACATCGACGTGTTCGACATCGAACTCGACCAGACCGACCCGGACGACATCATCCGGAGCGTCTCGGCGATGGAGCCGACGTTCGGCGGCGTCAACCTCGAGGACATCGCCGCGCCCGAGTGTTTCGAGATCGAGTCCAAACTCCGCGAGGAGATGGACGTCCCCGTCTTCCACGACGACCAACACGGCACGGCGATCATCTCCGGTGCGGCGCTGATCAACGCCGCCGACATCGTCGACAAGGACCTCTCGGAACTGGACATCGTCTTCTCCGGTGCGGGTGCGTCCGCCATCGCGACGGCGCGCTTCTACGTCTCGCTGGGCGCGGAGGCGAGCAACATCGTGATGTGCGACTCCTCGGGCGTCATCACCGCCGAACGCGCCGCGAACGACGACGTCAACGAGTTCAAGAAGGAGTTCGCCAGCGAGACCGCCGAGGGCGGGCTGGCGGACGCGATGGAGGGTGCGGACGTGTTCGTCGGCCTGTCGGTCGGCGGCATCGTCGACCAGGAGATGGTGCGGTCGATGGCCGACGACCCCGTCATCTTCGCGATGGCGAACCCCGACCCCGAGATCGGCTACGAGGAGGCCAAAAACGCCCGCGACGACACGGTGATCATGGCCACGGGCCGGTCGGACTACCCCAACCAGGTGAACAACGTCCTCGGCTTCCCGTTCATCTTCCGGGGCGCACTCGACGTGCGCGCGACCGACATCAACGAGGAGATGAAACGCGCCGCCGCCGAAGCGCTTGCCGACCTCGCCCGACAGGACGTCCCCGACGCCGTCGTCAAAGCGTACGGCGACCAACCGCTCCAGTACGGTCCCGAGTACGTCATCCCGAAACCGCTCGACCCTCGCGTCCTCTTCGAGTTGGCGCCCGCAGTCGCCGAGGCGGCGAGCGAGTCGGGCGTCGCCCGGACCGAACTCGACCCCGACGAGTACACCGAGCGGCTGGAGGCGCGGCTGGGCAAGGGCCGCGAGATGATGCGGGTCGTGCTCAACAAGGCTCGCTCGGAGCCCAAGCGGGTCGTGCTCGCGGAGGGCGCCGACGAGAAGATGATCCGCGCGGCCTACCAGATGCGCGAGCAGGGCATCGCCGACCCCGTCCTCCTGGGTGACCGCGGGGAGATCGAGTCGACCGCGCGGCGACTCGGGCTCGGGTTCGACCCCGAGGTGGTCGACCCCGGCGAGGACGCCGCGGCCGACCGGTACGCCGACCGCCTCCACGACCTGCGCAAGCGCAAGGGGATCACCCGCTCGGAGGCGGCCGACCTGGTCCAGCGGGACTCCAACTACTTCGGGAGCGTGATGGTCGAGGAGGGCGACGCGGACGCGCTGTTGACGGGGCTGACCCACGACTACCCGAAGGCGCTCCGGCCGCCGCTGCAGGTGATCGGCACCGCGGAGGACGCCGACTACGTCGCGGGCGTGTACATGCTCACGTTCAAGAACCGCGTCGTGTTCTGCGCCGACACCACGGTCAACCAGGCGCCCGACGAGGAGGTGCTCGCGGAGATAACCAAACACACCGCCGACCTCGCGCGGCGGTTCAACGTCGAACCGCGCGCCGCGATGCTGTCGTACTCCAACTTCGGCTCCGTCGAGAACGAGGGGACGATGAAGCCGCGGAAGGCGGTCGAACGCCTCCACGACGACCCCGAAGTGGACTTCCCGGTCGACGGGGAGATGCAGGCGGACACCGCCGTCGTCGAGGAGATACTCGAAGACACCTACCCGTTCGCGGAACTCGACGGGCCGGCGAACGTGCTGGTGTTCCCGAACCTGGAGGCGGGGAACATCGGCTACAAACTCCTCCAGCGGCTCGGCGGCGCGGGCGCCATCGGCCCGATGCTCGTCGGGATGGACAAACCGGTCCACGTGATCCAGCGGGGCGACGAGGTGAAGGACATCGTCAACCTCGCCGGGGTCGCGGTCGTCGACGCCCAAGACGAGTAGCCCCGAGCGCACATCCCTCCGGGACGAGTTTTCTACCCCGAGATTCAGTGCTGATAATCTAGCAGGTAGCCTTTTGTTTACCACTCGGGTATCGCCGGACAGAGCCCGACGACGCAGGGCGGTGGGGGGGTCCAGAGCCCGTCGCCGTGCGAGAGTCGCGGGCGCGCAACACCAACACATGAACCTCAAACAACTCGTCACGGACGACCGCGCCGTGAGCCCGGTCATCGGGGTCATCCTGATGGTCGCCATCACCGTGATCCTCGCGGCCGTCATCGGGACGTTCGTGCTCGGACTCGGTAGCGGGCTGAACCAAGCGCCGCAGGTGCAGATGGACTTCGAATACGATAGCCCGGATGGAACGGTTGCTGTTACTCATCAGGGTGGCGCTGAACTGTCGAACAGTACGCTTTCAATATCTGAATCGGACACCAACACCTCACTGAGTTTGGGTACTCAAGATACCTACACCGCTGGTGACACCATCGCGTCCGGTGACTACGACGCGGGCGAGACGATCAGCATCGTCTGGTCGAGCCCCGACGGCAGCAGCTCCCAGATCATCGGTGAATCCACCGCGCCGAGCAACTAACCATGAATATCAAACAACTCTTCGCTGACGACCGCGCGGTCAGCCCGGTCATCGGGGTCATCCTGATGGTCGCTATCACCGTGATCCTCGCGGCTGTCATCGGGACGTTCGTGCTCGGACTCGGTAGCGGACTCAACCAAGCGCCGCAGGTCCAGATGGACTTTCAGTTCACCGAGAACGCGAGCGAGGAGGGTTACAATGTTCAGGTCGTCCACCAAGGTGGACAGGAACTGACTGCCAATTCGATTTCAGCTGCGGCCTCGGAGGGGTCGGACATCTCGATCACTGGGACGAACAGCCCATACACAGCCGGTAGTGTCATTGTTGACAACAGCAACAATAGCGTGGTTCCCAGCGAAACCGTTCAGATTGTCTGGGCCTCACCCGACGGCAGCAGCTCCCAGATCATCGGCGAGTCCACCGCGCCGAGTAACTAATCGCACCCGCGTTCTCACACTTTTCTCGACCGCTACACCGCGTAGCCGCGCGGCCGACCGGACGCCGGAGAACGGACGGCTCGACCCGCCGAGTCCGCGCGTAGACGCCGAGGCTCGTTATCACAGCATATAAGCCACTCAGTCACTTCGTGAGGGGTATGTCGAACGAGGACACCACCAGACGGCGGTTTCTGAGCGCGGCCGGGTCGGCCGCGGCGGCGGCGGCGCTGGCCGGCTGTTCGGGCAACGGCGGCGACGACGCAACCACCGAGGGCGACGCCGACACCACCGCGTCGACGGGGACGGACACCGCCACCGGAACCGAGGCGGCGGAGACGACCGAACTGCCCGAACCCGAGACGCGGGAGGGGTACCTCCAGCGGGCGAACCTCGTGGCCCACGAGCAGGCGCCGTGGATCTTCCTCAACCGCCAGTACTCGGTGTACGGCAAGTCGAACGCCATCGAGTGGGAGGCGCGACGCGACGAGCGGATCGACGCGTACGACATCGCGCCCGCGGGCGACGGCGGCGAGGACGTGCTGATCACGCAGGGGCAACTCGACTCGGGGCTCGACCCCCACGACCACCGCGAGACGACCACCGACAACGTCGTCCTCCAGGCGTACGAGGGCGTCCTCGCGCGCGACGCCGAGGGGTCGGTCATCCCGATGCTGGCGACCGAGTACGAACGCGTCGAGGACGGCGTGGTCGAGTTCGTCGTCCGCGACGACGTGACGTTCCACAACGGCGACCCGCTCACCCCCGAGGACGTCGCCTTCTCGATCAACCGGATCGTCCAGAGCGACGTGGGCGGACTCGAGAGCCCTCAGAGCGACCAGTTGTCCGGCGTCACCGGCGCGGAAGTCGCCGACTCGGAGGCGCGGACGGTCCGGGTCGAATCGGAGAACCTCAACCCGATCGTCTTCGCGCTGTTCGCGAGCTACTGCGACATCATGCAGCAGTCGTGGGTCGAGGAGCACGAGAACGCCTACATCAACCAGCACATGAACGGGACCGGCCCGTTCGTCCTCTCGAACTACGAGCAGGGCGTCTCCGTCGAGTTCGAGCGGAACGAGGAGTACTGGCAGGAGCCCGCGGCCATCTCGACGCTCACCTTCGAGGGCGCCTCCGAGGCGAGCACGCGCGTCAACACGCTGCTCAGCGGCGAGTCGGACATCATCGTCAACGTCCCCCCGCAGGACGTGAGCCGCGTCGACAGCAACGAGTCGACGTCGGTCGCGGCGGTGCCGTCGACGCGGATCATCTACAACGGGCTCCGGACCGACGTCGAGCCGTTCGACTCGGTCGAGTTCCGCCGCGCGATGAACTACGCGGTCAACCTCGATTCGATCGTCGAGAACGTCCTCCAGACGTTCGGCGCCCCGACGGGCCAGCCGACGCTCGAAGGGTTCACCGGCTACAACTCCGACGTCGACCCGTACCCCCACGACCCCGACCGCGCCGAGCAGTTGGTCGAGGAGTCGGGCTACGGCGGCGCGGAGCTGACGCTGCACACGCCGGTCGGCCGCTACCTCAAGGACGTCGAGATCGCCCGCGCGGTCGCGAGCCAGATCGACGAACTCCCCAACGTCTCCGCGAGCGTCGAACAGCGGGAGTTCGCGTCGCTCACCGACGAACTGCTGACGGGCAGCATCGAGGACAAGCCCCACTGGTTCCTCATCGGCTGGGGGAACGCGACGTTCGACGCGAGCCAGACGCTGATCCCGCTGATGACGAGCGAGGGCGTGTTGACCACGTTCCAAAGCGAGCGGTTCGACAGCCTCGTCGAGAACGCCCAGGGCCTCCCGGGCGACAACTGAGCGGGCTGACGGCGCGGTCGGTCACGGCCCGACCGCCGGGCGCGGCGCGCGCCCGTCCGCGGCCCGCGTCTCACACACCAACACTCACCTCACACTCACACTCACATCCACATGGCTTACGGACGGTTCTTACTCAAACGCGGTCTGCAGGGCGTGCTGGTCGTCTGGGGGGTGGTGACCGTCGTGTTCGGACTGCGGTTCATCACGCCCGGCAACCCCGTCAACGCCGTCGCGCCGCTGGACGCCAGCCCGGAGCTGCGACAGCGGATCGCCGAGGAGCTCGGTCTCAACCGCCCGGTGTACGTCCAGTACGCCGACTACATCTGGGAACTGCTCCACGGCGACATGGGCTACTCGTACATCTCGAGTATCGACGCGAGCACGATCGTGTTGAGCAAACTCCCCGCGACGCTCGAACTCGCGGTGGCGTCGACAGTCGTCGCCATCGTGTTGTCGATCCCGCTGGGGGTCGTGAGCGCGACCCGGCGGCACGAGCCCGCCGACTACGCCGCGACGTCGTTCTCGCTGGTCGGCATCTCGACGCCGAACTTCTGGCTGGGGATCATGCTCGTGTTGCTGCTGTCGGTCGAACTCAACCTCTTCCCGACCAGCGGGCGGGCGTTCGGCTTCTACCGGTCGTTCGAACTGCTGTTCGCCGAGGGGGTGGGCGCGTTCTGGGCCGCCATCACGGGCTGGCTGTGGCACATCGCGCTCCCGGCGGTCACGCTGGGGACGTACTTCACGGCGCTCGTCACGCGGCTCACCCGCTCGGGGATGCTCGACGAACTCGGCAAGCAGTACGTCCGCGCGACCCGCGCGAAGGGACTGCCCGAGACGTTGGTGCGCTACCGACACGCGCTCAAGAACACGCTGATCCCGGTGGTGACGGTGCTCGGTCTCCAGATGGGGACGCTGATCGGCGGCGCGGTCATCACCGAGGCGGTGTTCTCGTGGCCCGGGCTCGGCACCACGCTGATCAACGCGATCAACGCCCGCGATTGGCCGATCATCCAGGGGACGCTGATCGTCATCGGCGTCGGGTTCGTGCTGGTGAACGTGCTGGTCGACGCGCTGTACGCGTATCTCGACCCGCAGGTGGTGGAGTAGATGGCGGACTCGACCGGACCCCTCGACCGGCTGTTCGGCGCCGTAGACCGCGTCCGCGGCGCGCTGACGGTTTCGCCGCGGACGGTGCGGAACCTGAAGTCGGAGTACCGCACGAGCGCGCTCTCGAAGGTCGGGGTCGCGCTCATCCTCGTCGTCGTGTTCATGGCGGTGTTCGCGCCGTTCATCGCGCCCCAGAACCCGACGACCCAGAACCTCGACAACGGGCGGCTCCCCCCGCTGGGGTTCACGCAGACGGAACAACAGACGCAGACGCAGATGGTCAACGGAAGCATCCAGACGGTGAACACGACGGAGACGGTCAACGCGACGCTCGCCCACCCGCTCGGGACGAACTCGCTCGGCCAGGACATGCTCGCGCGGGTGATCTACGGCGCCCGCACGTCGCTGCTGGTCGGACTGCTCGGAACCTCGCTCGCGGCGCTGTTGGGCGTGAGCGTCGGACTCACCGCGGGCTACTACCGCGGCCGGGTCGACGACACGCTGATGCGCTTTGCGGACGTGTCGCTCGCGTTCCCCTCGCTGGTGCTCGCGATCGCGCTGATCGGCGTGTGGGGGCGCGCGAGCGTGAGCGTCCCCGACCCGTTCGTGGTCGCGGGGGTGGTCGACCCGGTTCGGAGCGCGCTCGGCCTGCCGACGCCGATGCCCGACACGTTCGTCCTCCCGGGGACGGTGATCGTCGTCGTCGGGCTGGTCAACTGGGTGTGGTTCGCGCGGGTCGCCCGCGGCGAGGCGCTCTCCATCCGCGAAGAGGAGTTCGTGAAGGCCGCGCGCGCTCTCGGCGCGGACGACGCCCGGGTCGTCCTCCGGCACGTCCTCCCGAACGCGACGACGCCGATCCTCGTGCTCGCGACGATCCAGGTGGCGTCGATCATCCTGCTCGAATCCTCGCTGTCGTTCCTCGGCTTCTCGGGGACGACCCTCTCGTGGGGCTTCGACATCGCGCAAGGGCGGGCGTACCTCGCGTCGGCGTGGTGGATCGCCACCGTCCCCGGGCTCGCCATCGTGTTGACCGTCGTCGGCATCAACCTGGTCGGCGACTGGCTCCGCGACGCGCTCGACCCGGGCATCGAGGGCGAGGGGGGGATGTGAGATGAGCCGAGACCCGACCGACGCCGAACCGGCGGGCGCGCCCGCCGGCTCCCCCGACGACGTGCTCCGCGTCCGGAACCTGACGACCCGCTTTTTCACCGAGGAGGGGCAGGTGAACGCGGTCGAGGGCGTCGACTTCGACGTGCGCGACGGCGAGGTGTTCGGCATCGTCGGCGAGTCGGGGTCGGGCAAGTCGGTCACCGCGCTGTCGGTGATCGACCTCGTGGAGTCGCCCGGCCGGATCACCGACGGCGAGGTGTGGTACCGCGAGCCGGATCTGGCGGCGGAGTTCGAAGACGACGTCCCGGCGGCGGTCGACGGCGAGTTCGTCGACGTACGCCGGCTCCCGGAGGGGGTGCGCCGCTCGCTGCGCGGCCCCTCATTCTCGATGATCTTCCAGGACCCGATGTCGTCGCTCAACCCGTCGGTGACGGTGGGCGAACAGATCGCCGAGGCGGTGGAGGTCCAGCGGCGCGCGAGCGCGAACCCCCGGCGCACCCGCTCGCGCACCCAGGGGTACGGGCTGGGTCGACTGCTCGTCGACACGCTCGTCCCCGGCCGGGGGTACACCTCCGAGGCGAGCGAGGCGCGCGCGGTCGAACTGCTCGAACAGGTCGGCATCCCCGACCCCGCCGAACGCGCCGACGAGTACCCCCACCAGTTCTCCGGCGGGATGCTCCAGCGCGCGATGGTGGCGCAGGCGCTCGCGGGCGAACCCGACGTGCTGATCGCCGACGAGCCGACGACGGCGCTCGACGTGACCATCCAGGCGCAGATCCTCAACCTGCTGCGGGACCTACAGGCCGAACAGGACACGTCGGTCGTGATGATCACGCACGACCTGGGCGTGATCGCGCGGATGTGCCAGCGGGTCGGCGTGATGTACGCCGGTCAGGTGGTCGAACGCGGGACGCTCGCCGACGTGTTCGACGACCCCGTCCACCCGTACACCGAGGGGCTGTTGGGTTCGATCCCCGACATGGACGAGCCGGCGTCCCGGCTCGAACCGATCGAGGGGAACGTGCCGTCGCTGTTGGACTCGGAGATGGGTGAGCGGTGTTACTTCGCCGACCGGTGTCCGAAGGCGATGGAGGACTGTCTCCGGCCGATCCCGATGTACGACGCCGAGGGGAGCGACGAACACGAGACCCGGTGCGTGCTCGCCGTCGAGGAGTACGACGAGGCGGCGGCGCTCCCCGACGGCTACTTCGAGTCGGAGCCCGACTCCGCCTCCGAGTCGGGGTCGGCGGACGACCCGGCCGCCGGCGAGGAGGTGTCGACCGGTGACTGAGACCGACCCCGGCGCCGGGAGCGACCTCCGGGGGACGGACGCCCGGGACGGGGACGGCGCAGACGCGAGTGCCCCGCCCGCGGGCGACGACGACGCGCTCGTGGAGGTGCGCGGCCTGCGGAAGTACTACTACGAGGACGACACGCTGATCGACCGACTGTTGCGCCGCGAGCCGACCAGCATCCAGGCGGTCGACGGGGTCGATCTGGACATCGAGCGGGGGGAGACGCTCGGGCTGGTCGGCGAGTCGGGCTGTGGCAAGTCGACGACCGGCGAGACGCTGTTGCGCCTGCGCGACGCGACCGACGGCTCCGTGCGGTTCGACGGCGAGGACGTGCTCTCGATGGGGTCGTCGGAGCTCCGCCGGTTCCGCAAGCGCGCGCAGATCGTCTTCCAGGACCCCTTCTCCAGTCTCGACCCGCGGATGACCGTCGGCGACGTGATCGCCGAGGGGCTGAAGATCCACGACCTGCCCGCCGCCGACCCCGACGTGGCGGTCGAAGCCGACGTGACCGTCGACGGCGACGCCGACGTGGAGGTGACCGTCGACGACGACGTCGACACCGCAGTCGAAAGCGAGGGAGGCGTCGCGCGCGTCCCCGTCCGCGTGGACGCGACCGGCGCGGGTGCGACCGGGTCGGCCGACGGCGGGACGCGCGCGGACGGCGGGCCGACCGTCTCGTTCGGCCGGTACGACGACGTGCTCGCGGCCGAGGTAACCCCTCGCGACGGCGGCTACGACGTGCACGTCTCGGTCGGCGCCTCCAAGCGGACGCTCCGCCGCGAGCGGGCGCGCACGCTGCTCGAACGCGTCGGTCTCTCGGCCGGCCAGATCGACCGCTACCCCCACGAGTTCTCGGGGGGACAGCGACAGCGGGTCGGCATCGCCAGAGCGCTCGCGCTCGACCCCGAGTTCATCGTGCTCGACGAGCCGGTGAGCGCGCTCGACGTGTCGGTGCAAGCGCAGATCCTCAACCTGCTCGACGACCTGCAGTCGGAGTACGGCCTGACGTACCTGTTCATCGCGCACGACCTGAGCGTGGTCCGGCACATCTGCGACCGGGTGGCCGTGATGTACCTCGGCGAGGTGGTCGAGACGGGGACGACCGAGGAACTGTTCGAGTCGCCGAAACACCCCTACACCGAGGCGCTGTTGGAGTCGGTCCCGCGGGCGGACACCTCCGAGCAGGGCCGACGGGTCGAGACGCTGTCGGGCGACGTGCCGTCGCCGCGCGACCCGCCGTCCGGCTGTCGGTTCCGGACCCGCTGTCCGGAGGTCATCCCGCCCGCGGGCGTCGCCGTCGACCAGTCGACGTACCGGTCGGTGATGGACCTCCGCGACCGCCTCCGCCGCGGCGACTTCGGCACGGGCGTCGTCTGGGAGGCGGTCGGCGACCCCGACCGCGAGGACACCGAGGCGTTCAAACGCGAGGTGCGCGCGGAGTTCGGTCTCGACGGGCTGACGGGCGCGAACGGCGACACCGTCGAGGACGCGCTCGAAGTGCTCGCGAACGGCCGCGAACGCGAGGCGGCCGAGCGGCTGACCGAGCGGTTCGAGTCGGTCTGCGAGACCGAGGAGCCGGTGTTGCCCGACGAACCGCACCCGGCGGCGTGTCACCTCTACGACGACGAGCGAGCGGCCGCGGGCGTCGACGACGACGCCGACCCCGTGACCGACCCCGAGTTCGGCGGGGCCGGGATGGCGGCGGGGATGGAGACCCCGGACCCCGAGGCGGCGGGCGGGGAGCTACCCGACGGGGTGTCCGACCCGGAGCACGGGGTCTCGGACGGGGACTCTAGCGATGCGGACGACGCCGACGACCACGACGCGAGTGAGGACGACCGCGACGGGTCGGAACCGTAACCGTAAGGCGGGGACCGCGGGAACCACCGGTACGTGAGTCCCTACCGGAACGCGGCGCTGTTCCTGTTGCTCGCGGCGGTGTGGGGGTCGGCGTTCGCCGCGATCAAGGCGGGGCTGGCGTTCTTCCCGCCGGTGCTGTTCGCGGCGGTCCGTTACGACGTGGCGGGCGTCGTGATGTTGGCGTACGCGTGGTACGCGGTCGACGACCCCGTCCCCCGCGGGCGCGCCGAGTGGACCGAGGTGGCCGTCGGGGCGACGCTGCTCATCGCGGCGTACCACGCGTTCCTGTTCGTCGGCCAGACCGACCCCGCGGTGTCGAGCGCGGCGGCCGCGGTCATCGTCGGTCTCAACCCCGTGCTCACGACGGGCTTTTCGCGCGCGCTGCTGCCGAGCGAGCGGCTCTCGCCGCTGGGTCTCGTCGGACTGGTCGTCGGGTTCGCGGGTGCGGTCGTGCTCGCGGAACCCGACGCCGCGGCGCTCGCCGGCACCGGGGCGGGGAGCGACCCCCTCTCGTTCGCCCGCCTCTTCGAGGGCGGGGTCGCGGCGGGCGTCGGCCGTCTCGCCGACGCGGCCGTCGCCCTCCTCGGGACCGGCGGCGTCGCCAAGGGACTGGTGTTCCTCGCGGTCGTGAGCTTCGCGCTCGGGGGCGTGCTCACCCGGCGGGTCGACTCGGGACTGGAGATAGAGCCGATGGAGGCGTGGTCGATGCTGCTCGGCGCGCTGTTGATGCACGCGGTGTCGGTCGCGATGGGCGAACGGGTCGCCGACGTGACGTGGACCGTCGAGGCGGCCGCGGCGCTCGCGTACCTCTCGCTGGCGGCGTCGGCGCTGGGCTTTCTGGTCTACTTCGACCTGCTCGACCGACTGGGTCCGGTGGAGATCAACCTGGTGTCGTACGTCTCGCCCGTCTTCGCGGCGCTCGCGGGGTGGGTGCTCCTCGCGGAGACGCCGACGCGCGCGACGGCCGTCGGGTTCTGTCTCATCTTCGCCGCGTTCCTCCTGCTCAAGCGCGCCGCCGTCCGCGCGGAACTCCGCCGGCTGGTCTCGTCGGCGTGAGGGGTCGGATCCCCTCGGTCCCCGGGCACGATGCGGACGCTCGTCTCCGAGCGCGTCGTTCGACGGCCCCAGTAGGTGGAAGAAACGACACGGATCGGATGGACTCCATGTGCCTTCAGTGCGGAGAGTAACTCAACCGAACACGTTATTTTATGTACTATAGCTGCGATCTAATTCATGAACTATCATGATAGATGGTGCGTGGATCACGCGACGCAGCGCACTTCGAACCGGCGCGGCCGCGACCGGACTGGTCGGTCTCGGCACGCGGGTCGGAACCGCTCGGTCGGACGGGTCTTCGGCCGACGAGTGCTACTACCAGGTCGACTTCGTCGCCGGCGACCCCATCCAGACGCTCGGAGCGGACGAGGACGCGTTCTACGGCCGACAGAACAGGCTCGTCCAGTACGTCCACGCCACCGGCGACACGGTGATCGAACGCGACACGTGGCTGAACTCGCTCGACACGGAAGTCCGCCGGTGTGTCACTGCCGAACCGATCAACGTGGAGGACGGGACCGTCTCGGTGGAGTTTCGGGTCGCGGAGGGGTGTGAACGGACGCTCTCGTTGACGCTCTACCCCCTCCCGGGCGGCGAGTTCTCCTTCGAGTCCCAGCAGCGCCTCGCCGACGCGGCGACCGGAACCTTCGGCCCCGGAACGCACGAACTGACGGTCGACCGCTCCTCGCTCGGCTGTTCGCGACCCTCGGACGGGTACGACCAAGTCGCCAAACTCACCGCCGCGAAGAGGAAGGGGGGCGACGCGTACGCCCAGTCGGTGGCGGTGTCCGGTTCCGGCGAGACGGCCGTCGTCGGCGCGCGGCTCCAGCGCAACGGCGGGTCGGCGTACGTGTTCGAGCGAACGAACGGGACCTGGAGCCAACGGGCGAAACTCACCGCTGCCGATGCGAGGGAGCAAGACCAGTTCGGCGTCTCGGTGGCGGTGTCCGGTTCCGGTGATACGGCCATCGTCGGCGCGTCGCGCGACCGGCGCGACGACACGGGCCGCGAGGCCGGGGCGGCGTACGTGTTCGACCGGACTGACGGGACCTGGAGCCAACGGGCGAAACTCGTCGCCGACGACGCGAGAGGAGGAGACAGATTCGGTACCTCGGTGGCGGTCTCCGACGACACTGCCGTCGTCGGAGCCCCGTACGACGAGATAGAGGACGGCGGCTACATCGATGCCGGGTCGGCGTACGTGTTCGATCGGACGGGCGAGAGCTGGGACCAGACGGCGAAGCTCGTCTCGGACAGCGCGGTGGGGGAGGACGAGTTCGGTGTCTCGGTGGCGCTCTCCGACGCGGGCGACACCGCCGTCGTCGGATCTCGGGGCGACGGCGACGAGGACAGGGGCACCAACGCCGGGTCGGCGTACGTGTTCGTCCGGTCGGGGAGGGCTGGATCCAGCGGCCGAAACTCACCGCCGACGACGCGGCGGAGTACAGCTACTTCGGCGACTCGGTGGCGATGTCCGGCTCCGGCGACGTCGCAGCTATCGCCACTCGCCCCAAAGGGCGATACGCCTCCTACCCCGGGTCGGTGTACGTGTTCGTCCGATCGGAGGAAACCTGGAACCAGCGGGCGAAACTCATCCAGCCCGGCCAGTCGGTGGGAGTCTCCGACGCGGGCGACACCGTCGTCGTCGGGCCGCACGTGTTCGTCCGGAACGGCGAAACCTGGAGCCGCGAGTCGAAACTCGTCGACGACGACACGGACAACTACTTCGAGTTGGTGGGAGTCTCCGACGCGGGTGACACTGTCGTCGTCGGAGCCCCGGGGGCCGACGACTACGCCGGGGCGGCGTACGTGTTCGAACGGTAGCCCGGGACGCCCTCCGCGCTCCCCCACCCCGTCCGCTCGCGATGGCACGAACGGCGACCGTCGCCACCGAGACGCGTGCCGGAGGCGAGACGGGAGAGGGAGCGCGAACGGCGACGCGAGGCTCCCCCTCGGACCGGTTCGGGTCGTCCGACCGTCGGCGGTTCCCGACTACGGAGCGAACGACTCGAACACCCGGTCGGCGGGCACGCCGCCCGCGAGCGCGAGCCGGAGCGCCAGCCGCGCCTTGTGGACGGGGAGGTCGCCCGCGAACAGGACGCCCGCCTCGGCGAGGGTGACGCCGCCGCCGCGCGTGCCGTAGACGGGTTCGGTGGGGCCGGCGTGACACCGCGTGCCGACGACGACCGGCACCGAGTCGACCGCGCGGACGAGCGCGTCGCCCAACTCGCCGGTCACGTTCCCCAGTCCCGTGCCCTCGACCACGAGTCCGTCGGCGCCCGCCGACAGCGCGCGCTCGACCCCGTCGGCGCCGACGCCGGTCCCCGACGAGACCAGCGGGACCGACACGTCGTCGGCGTCCGCCGACAGCGGGAGCGACACGTCCGGCGGGCGGAGCGGGCGGTGGATATCGACGCCCGCGCGGGTGAACGTCGCCGCCGGACCCTTGCCGGGCGACCCGAACGTCGAGAGCGCGTTGGTGTGTCGCTTGACCGCGTCCCGGGCGGGGTGGAGTTCGTCGTCGAACGCGACCGCGACCCCCGGCGCGAACCGGTCGTCGGCGGCCGCCCGGACCGCGGTGAGGAGGTTCGCGGGCGCGTCGCTTCCGGGTTCGTCGAACCGGCGCTGTGAGCCGGTGACGACCACGGGGACGGGGAGGTCGGTGCCGACCGCGAGCGCGAACGCGGTGTCGGCGAGCGTGTCCGTCCCGTGGGTGACGACCACGCCGTCGGCGCCGTCGTCGACCGCCCGGCCGGCCGCGTTCGCGAGGCGGGCCACCGTGGCGACGTCCATGTCGAACCCCGGCCGGGAGGCGACCGACTCCGCGCTCACGTCGGCGTGTCCGGCGAGTTCGGGCACCCGGTCGACCAACTCGGACCCCGCCTTCGCCGGCGCGGCACCGTCCTCGCCGGGTTCGGAGGCGATGGTGCCGCCCGCCGCGAGGACGCGCACGCGCGGGTGGTCGGGGTCGGTCCCGCTCTCCGGGTCGGTCCCGCTCTCCGGGTCGGTCCCGCTCTCCGGGTCGGTCCCGCTCTCCGGGTCGGTCCCGCTCTCCGGGTCCGTTCCGCGCTCGCCGTCCCGGTCGCGTCCGCTCACGCGCCCAGCCCCTCGTCGACGCGTTCGCCCGAGCGGTACACCGCGGCGGGGTCGCGGAGCGCGGAGACGTCCGACAGCGGGTCCGCCTCGAACGCGAGGAAGTCGGCGCGCATCCCGGGCGTGAGCGTGCCGAACTCGTCGTCGGGGACCGTCCGCGCGGCGACGCGCGTGCCCGCCTCGATGGCCTCCCGTTCGCTCATGCCTATCTCGTCGACGAACAGTTCCGCCTCCAGGGCGTTCTCGCCGTGCGGCACCAGGTCGGGTCCGATGAAGTCGGTGCCGAGCGCGATCGGTACCCCCGCCTCGTACGCCCGCCGGGTGGCGTCGAAGTGGGCCTCCCGCGCCTCCTCGGCTTTCGCCAGTCCGTACTCGGGGACGCCGTGGTCGGCGCCGCGCGTGACGAGACGGTGCATGATCGACAGCGTGGGGACGAACGTCGCGTCCGTCTCCGCAAACAGGTCGAAACAGTCCTCGTCGAGGTAGAAGCCGTGTTCGACCGTGTCGACGCCGTTCTCGAGCGCCGCCTTCACGCCGGGTGCGCCCTGCGCGTGGCTGGCGACCGGGATGCCGACGCGGTGGGCCTCCTCGGTGAACGCCCGGATCTCCCGGTCGGTGAACTGGCTCTGGTCCGGGGCGTCCTTCTCCGAGAGCACGCCCCCGGTTGTCATGATCTTGATCAGGTCGACCCCCTCGCGGACGCGCTTTCGCGCCTCCTTCCGGCACTCGTCGGCGCCGTCGGCGAGCGTCCCGATCCCCGACTCCGAGTCGGCCCACTCGTACGGCAGCATGTGCGAGTCGCCGTGGCCGCCGGTCTGGGAGATGGACCGCCCGCTGGTGTACACACGCGGGCCGGGCACCTCGCCGTCCGCGACGGCGTCGCGTAAGGCGAGGCCGGTGCCGCTGCCCACGTCGCGGACGGCGGTGAACCCCGCCGCGAGCAGGCGGCGGAGGTCCGCAGTCGCGCGGGCCGCGCCGAGTTCGGTCGACTCCGTCACCCACGTCATCGGGTCCATCGAACGGTCGCCCGTCAGGTGGACGTGCGCGTCGACCAGTCCCGGCGTGACCGTCGCGTCGCCGTGGTCGACGACCGCGGCGCCGTCCGGCGCGTCCACGTCCTCCCGCGGGCCGGCGTCGGCGACGCGCCCCGCCTCGACCACCAGTCGCGCGTCGTCGACCGGTTCCGACTCCCCGTCGAGCAGCGTGCCGCACTCGACGACTCGTGTCTCCATGGTGGGTCTGTGCGACCCCGGCCCAAAGCAGTTCGCCCGCCCCGCACGGACTGCCGCCACCGCTCCCCGGCCGCGGACTGGTCGCTCCGGGGGGTCCACCAAGCGGTGTGACGGGGTCGGAGCCGTCCCCGACGGGGCTTCGAACGCCTTCAGTCGGTATCTACTACGTATCGAATCGTTAGTAGGGGGACGCTTCTCGGGGTCGGGCCGGGGTGAACGATCGCGGGGGTATATGGGGGTGGGCGACCGAGTAACTGGTAGCTCCAACGATGACGCCCTCCACCGTTCCCTCCTCGTTGGTCCGAACCGTCGACCGACTGAAGGAGGCGGTTCCGGCCGTCGCCGACGCGCTCCCCCTCCACGCGCTCGGCTTCTACGCCGCCATCGCCGCCCCCTTCCTCTACCTCCCGCTGCTCGGCGGGAGGGGTGGACTCACCGCCGAGGAGGCGCCGCTGTTCGTCGCGCTGCTGGCAGCGAACGTCGGCGCGCTGGTTCTCGGACAGGAGTACCACCGGGAGTGAGCGCCCGCGGCCGCAGGGCGGTCCGAACTCCTACCCCGCCGACGGCGAGTCGGACCGGGGTGAGGTATCGTGCCACCGCCGGCCGGTCGCCGTTCGCCTCCGGCGCCGCCACGCTACCGTCGGCGTAGCTCCCCGGACAGCCGGTCTATCCGGAATCGGGCCGCTAGTGCTCGGCGTCCTCGCCGTCACCGCGTTCCCGACCCGGGCGCGTCGCGCACGACGGCCGACCGAGAACCGCCGCGCGGGTACGGTTCGGCCGCGTAACGCCGGGTAGTTACGCCCCGTCTTCGGCCGCCTCAGTCCCGGAGCCACTCGAAAGCGTCGTCGCGATTGTCGAATATCCGCGAGGTGGTGTTCTCGCCCACCTCGTCGACCAGATCTTCGACCGACATGTTCGCGACGACGCTCTCGGGTTGGACCACGGCCATGTTCGACAGCGACGACCGGAACGCGCGGGGGTGCCACTCCTCTTGGGTCCACTGGCTGTCGGCTTCGGGGACGGTTCCGAGTTCGCGGAGGTCGGCGAGCCAGTTGCGCGCCCCCTCGCGTTCGACCAGTTCGAGACCCTCGTTCAGCCCCTCGCGGTACTTCTCGCCCGACGCGAACGCGTGCCAGTTCATCACGACGGCTCCGAGCGACTCGTTCCACTCGACGGTGACCACGTCCGACTCGTAGTAGGCCATCGGCCGACTCGTGTCCGACCTCGTGTATAAACTATCCCCACCTGGTATCAAAATAGAAAAGCACAACTGGGCGGCGGCACGACGGGTGGCCATGCAGTTGGTCGAAGACCGGACCGCGGTCATCACGGGGGCGGCGTCGGGTATCGGACGCGAGACGGCCGAGACGTTCGCGGAACACGGGGCGTCGGTCGTCGTCGCCGACGTGGACGCCGACGGCGGCGAGGCGACGGTCGACGCGATCGCGGACGCCGGGGGAGAGGCGACGTTCGTCTCCGCCGACGTGTCCGACCCGGCCGACGCCGAGGCGATGGTGCAGACGGCGGTCGACGAGTACGGCGGGCTGGACGTCCTGTTCAACAACGCCGCCATCGAGGGACCCGTCGCGCGACTCGACGAGTACGACGACGACGCCTTCGAACGGGTGATCGACGTGAACCTGAAGGGCGTCTGGTACGGGACGAAGTACGGCATCGAGGCGATGCTCGACGACGACGGCGGGTCGATCGTCACCGCCTCGTCGATCGGCGGCGAGGTGGCGGTCCCGCAGTACGGCGGCTACGGCGTGGCCAAGGCCGCCGTGGCTCACCTGATGAAGTACGCCGCCATCGAGTACGTCGAGGACGGCATCCGCGCGAACGCGGTCGCGCCCGGCATCGTCCGCACCGAGATGATCGAGCGGAGCATCGAGGAACACCCCGAGATGGAAGAGCAGTTCCTGAACACCGAACCCATGCCGGGGCTGGCCGACCCCCGCGAGATAGCCAACGCCGTGCTGTTCCTCGGCTCGGACCTCTCCTCGCGGGTCACCGGCGTGACCCTCCCCGTCGAGGGCGGCTACCTCGCACAGTAGGCGGCTCGGAACCGACCCGGCGGTCCCGAATCGGCGGAACCCGCTGGTCGCTCGTTCCGCTCACGCGTTCGTCCCCTCGCGCCGCGGGAAGCGGCCTGGGGCGGGGACCGACGGTCGTTCCGCTCGCCAACTCGCCTCGCTCGCTGGCTCGAATCCACGTGGAGTCTCGACCGCGCACACTCGTCGCTTCGCTCGTCGGTCGTGCGCCGTCAGAAGTGGGTTGGGGCGGATTTGAACCGCCGGCCTCCTCCATGTCAAGGAGGTGTCATAACCAGACTAGACCACCAACCCTCCGGGGGTGCGTGCCTGCCGCGACTACTCCTTCCGCGGGTACGCAGTTGAAGGTTTCGAAACGTCGACGCCGTCGCCGTCCCCGGCTTTTCCCCGGTCAGCCGCCGCTGACGGGCGGGAACAGCGCGAGTTCGTCGTCGGCGTCGACGGGCGTCGCCAACCCCTCGGTCTCGTGGACGTCCTCGCCGTTCCGGAGGAGGTTGACGTGCGGGCGGAGCTCCCCCTCCTCGTCGAGTACGCGCGCGGCGAGCGCCGGGTGGGCGTCCAAGAGGGCGTCGAGCGCCTCCCCGACGGTGTCGGCGCCGTCGGCGTCGACCGCGAGTTCGCGCCCCCCGGCGGCCTCGGCGAGGTCGGCGAACAGTTTCCAGCGCATGCCTCACGTCCGGCGGCGGGCGGGCAAGAGGGTTCGGGTCGGGGCGAGTCACGAGCGCCCGCGGGAGGCGCCGTCGGCGGGCGGGTCGTCCGCCCCCGTCCCCGCCCGCGCCTCCAAGTCGCGGATCGCGTCCGGCCGAGCGACGACGTACAGCGCGTCGCCGGCGGCGAGTCGTCGGTCCCGCCGGGGGAGGGGGTCGACGCTCCCCGCGGCGGGCCGGACCGCGACGACCGTCCCCGGGAGGTCGCCGACGACGGCCCCAACGAGGTCGCTCCCCCCGCCGACGGTCACGACGCCCATCGTCTCGGCGGCGGCGCGCAACAGCGAGGCGAACTCGCGGTCGACGCGGGGGTCCGTCGGGAGCGTGAGCAGGCGGTACTCCCGGTCGGCCGACAGCGCCGCCGCGTCCGCCTCGTCGACGGCGAGCGTCACCACGTCGCCCGCGGTGGCGCGGAGTTCCCCCGTCGCCACCCGCTCGGGTCGCGCCCCGTCCGCGTCGGCGTCGGCTCCGCCGGCGGCTCCCGCGGACGCCGTCGAGCCGTCGGCTCCGGTGCTGTCGGCTCCGGCGCCGTCGGCGTGGTCGGCTCCGGCGCCGCTCGCGGTCGTCCACACCTGCACCACGTCGCCGACGCTCGCGCCGTTGGCGGGGTCGGCGCGCACCGGGACGGCACACGTCCCCGGCCCGAGCGTCGGTCCCAGCCCGGCGACCCGCTGGCCGACCGCGAGGTACGACACGTCGCCGCCGGTCAGGTCGACGTCGACGTACGAGACGCCGTAGTCCTCCTTCAGCCGCGTCGTCAGCCTCTCGCGTAGCGACGCGTCGGCGGGCCGCCGGGGGAGGATGAGCGTCGCGCCCGCCAGCCGCTCGACCGTCGCCTCGGGGACGGGGTCGTACCCCTCCAGCGTCTCGATCTCCTCGGGGAGCGTCACCGTGACGACCCGGCCGACCGTCCGCACCAGTCGGCCCACCTCGCCGTCGACCCGGTCGGCCCCGGCGACCGCGACCACGTTCCGCGCGAACCCGTCACCCGCCCGCCGGCCCAGCGGGGCCGCGAGCGCGGCGACCGCGAGCGTGGCGGTGTTCGTCAGCACGTTCGCCGTCGTGAAGAAGTCCTCCTGCCGCTGGACCACCGAGAGGAGTTCGCCCAACAGCCCCACCGTGTTGAGGTAGAACGCCACCCCCGCGACGCCGACCAGCACCGCCAGCCCGCCGGGGACGGGTTCGCGGACGTACCACCGGTAGCCGAGCGCCGCCACCGCCGCCATCAGGAACGACATCGTCGCGAAGCCGAGCACCCGGGCGGCTCTGACGGCGAGCGTCGCGTCGACCTGCCCCGTCTGTCCGACCGGCGCGAACAGCGCGACCGCGACCCGGCGGACCCCGACGACGGGAACCGCGGCGGGGTCGACGACCGACGCGACCGACACGACCGACGCGACCGGAGCCACCGTCACGCCGCCTCCGACGCGAAGCGGTCGAGCGCCGCGCCCGCCCCGACGACGACCACCTCGTCGCCCGCGTTCACGACCCGGTCGCCGTCCGGCCCGACCGTCCAGCGGCCCTCGGCCCTGACCGCGAGCACGGCCACGTCGTACTCGGCGCGGACGGCCGCGTCCGCGAGCGTCCGCCCCGCGAGCGCCCCGTCGGCGCGGACGGTCAGCCGTCGGAACCGTCGGCCCGCACGCCGGAGCAGCGACAGCAGTTCGAACTCCCGGCGGGTTCCCCGCGAGCGGACCACCAGCCTACGCACGCTCGCCGACAGCAGCGCGCTCGCCGCCGAGCGGTCGACGGCGACGGTGACCCGCCCCTCGCCG
>NZ_ASGZ01000045.1 GCF_000495475.1 Candidatus Halobonum tyrrellensis G22
CCACCATCCGCGGCGGCTTGAGCGCCCGATTCACCCGGCTCGGGGTGGTCGACCGGCTCGTCCGTCTCGGTCGCGGCCTCGTCGATCGGCGTCGGCGGGACCGCGTCGGCGTGGGTCGTCTCGGAGAGAGCCGCGTCCGCTTCAACGTCGGTCCAGTACTCCCGTAGCACCTGCACGATACCGTCGGCGGACAGGACCGCGGGCGGCGTCCCCTCGGCCGGCTGGGTGGCCGCCCGAACGCTCTGGACGCGGTGGCGTAGCTCCTCGAACTGCTCGGCCCGGAGCGCCGGCGACGGCCGCACCCTGCTCGACGTGGCGAACCGATCGAGGCGCGTCGTGTCCGCCTCGCTGGCGACCTCGTCCGGGTGAACCCACGTCTCCGCGAACACGTCGACGTCCATCACGCCCTCCTCGACGGCCGTCCGGACGGTCGCGTTCGCGTGGTCGGCCGCGAAGCCGACCTGCCCGCGCGAGGGGTCGCCCTCGAGGTCGCGCAGGTCCTCGGTCTGCCGCGACACGTCGGCCGTGTGACGCCGCCGGATCCGCACCTTCGCCGGCGTGTCGGTCTTCGAGAGGTTCACGTCGAGGCGGGCGGCGAGGTCGATCGCCGCGCCCTCCTCGGCCGCGTCGTCCGCCTGCGAGAGGTTCACGGTCCCGACGTGGACGACCGCGACCTGCGCGCCGTCGACGCGCTCGACCGCGTCCGCCTCCGGGTGGGCGGCGACGACACCGGGCACGTCCCGCGCCTCCTCGCCGCCGAGCGGCATCCGGATCTGCGTGATCACGCCGCCGACCTCCCGGGCGAGCAACTCCCGCGGACTCACGTAGTCGGGCGTCCGCAGGACGA
>NZ_ASGZ01000046.1 GCF_000495475.1 Candidatus Halobonum tyrrellensis G22
GAAACGCCCTTGAACCCGCCCACGAGGAACAGGATCCCCTGCGCGAGCAGGACGACGAGCGGGAGGACGACTGGACCGCCCGGGACGCCACACCAGCCAGCCACGTCGCCGCCGCCGCTGGACTGCGCGGCCGCCACCTGCGCGAACAGGAGCGACCCGGCCGTGATCGGCGCCGCCAGCCGAGACGCGAGGACGCGCGTGATGTACTGCCGATACTGGCGGACGGCCTCGCGGCCCGCGTCGAGCGTCCCGAGGTCGTCCGCGTCGTCCGCACCATCCGAGTCAGTAGCTTCGACCACGTTGTTTTCCACACGGACAAGACACTTAGATGTTTTCCATGTGGCCAACTTCTAACTGTCCGCGCTCTATACTGAGATATATAATGGAGCGCAATCAGAGGCAAACTGTGCCGCGGGACTACGAAGATCCGACCCCCGACGCCGTGTTTGAAGCGATGGTGGCTGGGCGGTGCTACGTGACGGCCGACCTCGTCGCTGAGTTCTCGTCTCACGACCCGCCGCGGCAGACGATACGGAACCGGCTCGACTCGCTCGCCGAGGCCGGGCGGATCGTCCGCCGGAAGCACGAGAACGGGGCCGTCACCTACCAGCGCCCGGCACCCGACGGCGGCGAACCGCAGTAAACTCCATCCTGCTATACCTTCTCGCGGGATCTCTCCCCGGACAGCGGCGCGTCGAGCCGTGTCCGGCGCCGTCCGAACCCGGGGTTGGACACCTCGAACGGCAGTAGCGCGCCGCTCCCGGCCATCTACCCGGGACTGAGATTAGTGTCCGGGGTGTCCGGGGTATTCGGCGACCTATCGGGCGTACGGGTGGGCGAGCGCGCGCGTACACGCGCGATAGTTCCGAGATCACCCCGGACACCCCCACCTATCGGGGCGCGAGCGGCGCCGT
>NZ_ASGZ01000047.1 GCF_000495475.1 Candidatus Halobonum tyrrellensis G22
TGCGTCCGCCGCGGCGGCGACGAGCGCGACCGACCGGTCGAGCGCGGGGAACCACGCGGTCCACGCGTCGGCGAACGCGCCCAGCCCCGACCGGGGCGTCCCTCGCGCGGCGGCCACCCGGTCGCCGAGCGAGTCGGCCAGCGGGCCGTCGCCGACGCGGGCGGCGAAGCGGGCCGCGCGCTCGGGCGTCGGGTCGAGTCGCATCCGGAGCACGACCGACCCCACGAGACCGGTCGCCGCCCCGAGCGCGCGAGTCCGTCGGAGCGCCGCGAGCGCGGGCGGACCGCGGCGGACCGCGAGCGCTGTCGCCGACCCGGCGGCGACGCCCGCCATCGGGGCGAGCGCCGACCGGCCGACGACGACCGCACAGCCCGCCGCGAGCAGTCCGACCAGTCCCGCGGCGACGTAGCCCGCCCGGAGGAGCGTCGCCGAGTCGGGCGACCAGCCGAGGAACCGGACCGCGCGGACGAACTCCTCGTCGGGGTCGACCGTCGCCGGGTACCGCGCCGCGAGCGCCGCCACCGCCGCGGTCAACACTCCCGGTCCCCCCGGGCGGTCGGGTGGGCGTCGGCCGCGGACGCCGACGTGACGCCAGCCGCGTCGACGCCGACGCGGCCGTCGGCCGCCAGGTCGCGGAACCGCTCGGCGCGCGTTTCGAGCGCCGTCCGAACGTCCGCGTACGACTCGCTGGGGCGAGCCAAGCCGGCGACGAGCGCGCTCTCGCCGCGGTCGACCCGGCCCGTCGGCGTCGCCGCGCCCGCGTCGTCGCCCCGCCCCGACGCGTCGCCGCGGTCGAACAGCGGCGCGAACCGGGTGTCGTCGCCCGTCGTGTCGGAGCCACCCCCGGCGGTCACCACCTCCTCGAACCCGTCGAGCCGCCGGTCGGGTCCGAGCGTGAGCACGAAGTCCGTCGCCGCGAACGAGGATTCGGAGACGCCCAGGTCCGAGACCACCCGCTCGCGGACCGACGCGGCGTCGGTGCCGTGGATGGTGCCGAGCACCGCGTCGGCGGCGGCGCCCACCCGCATCGCCTCGTAGAGCGCGCGCGCCTCCTCACCGCGGACCTCGCCGACGACGAGGCTCCCCTCGCCCAGCCTGAGCGCGGCGCGGACCGCTTCTGTGGGGGAGAGCGCGTCGTCGTCGTCGGTGCCGACGCGGAGCGGCTGGACGTCCCGCCCCGCGTCGCCGAGCGCGTCGGTCGGGAGTTCGGGCGTCTCCTCGACGACGACCGCGCGGGTCGCCGCCGGGAGCTCCCACAGCAGCGCGCCCAGCGCCGTGGTCTTGCCCGCGCCGCGCGGACCCGCGACCAGCCCCGCCGCGCCGCGTTCGACCGCGAGCGAGCAGAG
>NZ_ASGZ01000048.1 GCF_000495475.1 Candidatus Halobonum tyrrellensis G22
GGTGACCGTGTCGGCGTTCGCGACGGCCGCGGACCTGCTCCGCCTGCTCGTGGTTCCGGCGTTCGCGTGGGCGGCCTACCGGGACGTGCGGACCCGGCGGCTACCGAACCGACTGTGGCCGCCGCTACTGGCCGTGGGACTGGTCGCGCTCGCCATCGACGCCGTCGGGGCGTTCCCGTTCGGCGGCTACGCCGGGCGGCTGTTCCTGTTCCGCGTCGGCTTCTCGCTGCTGTTTCTGGTGCCGTTCGCGCTCGTCGCCTACCGGGCGTCGGCGTTCGGCGGCGCGGACGCGAAGGCGCTGGTCGTCCTCGCGGTGGCGTTCCCCACCACGCCGAGCTACGCCGTCCCGCTGTCCGTGCTCCCCGAGGTGACGTGGCTCCACCGAGGGCTCCCCGCGCACCCGTCGGCGCTCGGCGTCACCGCGATGGCGGTGTTGACGAACGCCGTGTTCGTCGGCGGCGCGTACGTGCTCGCGCTCGGCGCCCGCAACGCGCTCGCGGGCCGGCTCTCGCCGGCGGCGTTCGTCGGCCGGCCGACGCGGGTCGACGACCTGCCCGAGCGACACGGCGCGCTGTTGGACGCGGGCGGACCCGTCCCCGCGCGAGGGCTCGACCTCGACGCGCTCCGGATGTACCTCCGGTGGCGGGGGACGACCCTCCCGGCCCTCCGGGCGGACCCCGACGCCCACCGCGACCCGGCGAGCGTCGGCGCGACCCACCCGCCCACCGACGGCGCCGTCGACGCGGGTCCCCGGACCGACGGCGGCCGGGTCGCCCCGCCCGAGTCGGATCCGAGGGCCGAGTCGAGTGCGGGGGCCGAGTCGGGTCCGACCGTCGATATCGAGGACGCGGTGACGACCGGCGCGGGGACGACGCCCGAGACGGCGGTGACGCCCGACGACCCGTGGGCGGCCGAGCGGTTCCTCGACGACATCGAGGGGACGGCGTACGGGACGACGCCCGAGACGCTCCGGACGGGACTCGACCGGGTTACGAGCGAGGAGACGGTCTGGGTCTCGCCCGGCCTCCCGTTCGTCGTGCCGCTGTTCGTCGGCCTGGTCGTCGCGCTCGCGTACGGCGACGCGCTCGCCGTCCTGCTCGGCGCGTTCGGTCTCGCCTGAGCCGTCGCGACCCCGACGGCTCGGTCGCCACGCCGGACGACGACTCCGGCGGCGGCCGTCGGCGCCCGCGCCCGACGTCGGCGCAAAAGACCTATGCGGCGACCTCCCCTCGCTCCCGGTATGAGCGCGGCGAACGAGGAGGAGACACGGACCGACACCGACGGCGTCGCGGTCGACTTCGGCGACTCGGGGCTGGTGCCGGCGGTCGCACAGGACGCCGAGACCGGCGAGGTGCTGATGCTCGCGTACGCCGACCGGGAGGCGCTCGAACGCACCCGCGAGACGGGTCGGGCGCACTACCACTCCCGTTCGCGCGACGAACTGTGGGAGAAGGGGGCGACCAGCGGGCACACCCAGTCGGTCGAGGAGGTCCGCGTCGACTGCGACGCCGACGCGCTGCTGTACGTGGTCGACCAGACCGGAGGCGCGTGTCACACCGGCCACCGGTCGTGTTTCCACCGCACCGTCGACGGCGACGAGGTGGGCGAACGGGTGTTCGACCCAGATGCCGTCTACGAGTAACGCGGACGCCCGCGCGGCGGCCGACGGGGCGGAGTCGGACCCGCTGTCGGCGCTCGAAGCCGCCCGCGAGCGCCACCGCGAGGCGGAGGCGGCCGTCGAGGAGGTCGGCGCCGAGCGGCTGACCCGCCTGCGCGACGTCGTCGGGCGCGCCGACCGTCTGCTCGACGGTTACGAGGACTCCGCGACCGGCACCGGCGACTTCGAGGCGTACCTGGAGTTCCAGGGTGAGTTCTCCACGCTGGTCGACGACCTGCCGGAGGAGTTCCCCGCGCGCGAGGCGTTCGAGCGGGCGAACGACGCGGTCGACGGCCGCCGGCTCTCGGAGTCCGACTTCGCGGCCGCCCGCGAGGCGCTCGACCCCGCGCGCGACCTGGCGGGGCGGCTCGAGGAGGTGAACGACGCCGAGCGCGCGGTGTACGACGCGGAGCGTGCGGTCGAGACCCGGCTGTCGAACCTCGACGACCGGGTCGACCGGCTCGCCCGCCTCGAAGCGCTCGGCGACGCGGATCTGGACGCGCCGACCGAGGAGGTGCGAGAGCCGGTCGCCGACTACGACGAGGCGGTCCGCGAGGCGTTCGCGTCGTTCCGCGAGTCGGCGAGCGCGCGGGAGTTCTTCGACTTTCTCGACGACACCGCCCACTTCCCGCTGGTCGAGTTCGAACCGTCGCCGGCGGAACTCCGCGAGTACCTCCGTGAGCACGACGCCGGCGAGGAGTCCGTGCCCACGCTGCTGGCGTACGCCGACTACTCGACGTCGAAACTCGACCACTACGTCGACGACGCCGGCGCGTTCCGCGCGCGCATCCCGGTCCACCGCACCTACCTCGACCGGCTGTCGGCTGAGCCGCTGACCGTCGGGTGGCCGCCGCCGCCGGCGGGGGAACTCCGCGCGCTCGCGGGTGAACTCGTCTCCGTGGTCGCGCGGTTCGCCGACGAGGCGACCGTCGCCCGCGCGCGGACGCTCAAGCGGGTCGCCGGCCGCGACGACTACGAGCGGCTGCGCCGGGCCGCCGAGGCCGAGGCGGAACTCAGCGCCGACGAACGCGAGCGGCTGGCGAGCGGCGCGGTCGCCGCCGACCTCGCGGACGCGCGCGAGGAACGCGAGCGACTGCGCGAGGCGCTCGACGCCGGTCGGACCACCGGATAAGGGGAAGGGGAGGACGAGCGTTCGACGCCGTCCGGTCGGCGTTCACCTCGCGTCCACGAGCGCGTCGTACACCTCGGCGGCGAGCGCCTCGGCGCGGTCGGCGTCGCGCGCCTCGGCGTACACGCGCACCTTCGGCTCCGTGCCCGACGACCGGACGAGCACCCACGCGTCGCCGTAGTCGAGGCGGTAGCCGTCGATGGTGTTCGGCTCCGCGTCGGCGTCGGCCGCGAACGCCTCCGCCGCGGCGAGCATCGCGTCGAGTTCGGCGTCCTCGTCGTAGGTGAGGTCGCGCCGGACGTTGTAGTAGTCGCTGTACGGCTCGACGGCCTCGCTCGCGGTCTCGCCCCGCGAGGCGAGCAGTTCGAGGAACTTCGCGCCGATGAACGCGCCGTCGCGAGTGAGCCGGTAGTCGGGGAAGAACACCCCGCCGTTCCCCTCGCCGGCGACGGGGACCGTCTCGCCGTCGGCGGTGAGTTCCCGGATGCGCGTGATGATGTTCGTCGAGCCGATGGGGGTGAGGTCGAGCGTCGCGCCCACGTCCTCGCAGACGTCGACCAGGCGTTGGGAGACGTTGACCGCGGCGACGGTGGTGTCGCCCGCCGAGAGGCTCTCGGCCGCCAGCGCCGCCAGCGAGGCGTCGCCCTGGACGTACGCGCCGGTCTCGTCGTAGAAGATGGCTCGGTCGGCGTCGCCGTCGTGGGCGATGCCGACGTCGGCGTCGGTGCTCTCGACCAGTCGGCCGAGGTCCGCGAGGTTCGCCTCGAGCGGTTCGGGGTCGCGCCCGGGGAAGTGGCCGTCGGGCTGGGCGTTGACCGTCACCACCTCACAGCCGAGTTCGCGGAAGAACTCGGGGGAGGTGACCGCACCCGCGCCGTGGCCGGGGTCGAGCGCGACCGTCAGTCCGGCGTCGGCGATGGCGTTGCGGTCGACGGTCGCGAGCATCTCCGCGACGTAGTCGTCGTTGGCCGTCTCGACCCGCCGGGTGCCGCCCACCGTCTCCCAGTCGGCGTCCGTGAACCGTTCGGCCAGGAGCGCCTCCTCGACGCGTTCGAGCGCGCTCACCGGGAGTTCCACCCCGTCGTTGCCGACCAGTTTGATGCCGTTGTACTCGCGGGGGTTGTGCGAGGCGGTGATCTGGATGCCGGGGACGCCCTCGACCCCGCAGTAGCGCACCGTCGCGGGCGTCGGCGCGACGCCGAGGCGGTCGACGTCGACGCCGACGCTCGCGAGGCCGGCGGCGGCCGCGTCGGCCAGCATCGGGCCCGTGGTCCGGGTGTCGCGGCCGAGCGCGACGCGGTCGTCGTCCCAGACGCTCGCGGCCGCCTTGGCGACCCGGAGGACGAACTCGGGGGTGAACCCCTCCCCAACCACCCCCCTCGTCCCGCTGGAACCGAAGACCTTCATTCGGGAACCAGTCGGGCGTCTCCGGGCATAGTGGTTCCGAAGCGCGCGTGGCGAGCGCGCGCGACGCCCGCGCCGTCACCGCCGCTCCGCTCGCGTCGCCCGCGTCGGTCGTTCGGTCGGGTCGCCCGCGTCGGTCGTATCGGTCCGTTCGGTCGTGCCGTTCCCGCCGCTCGCGGTCGCCCCGCGGGTCCGTCCGGGGGTCCGTCGCCGGAATCGCCCCGTTCGTTCGGGTCGCACGACCCGCGCCGACCGCCCGGTTCGGCGGGGCTGACCCCCGCCCGCGGTCTCGGAGTCCTCCCCGTTTATCAGCCCGCGGGCGGAACGAGCGGGCAATGGTCGTCGGAGACATCTCGACTGGGACGGACGTCGCGGTGGTCGGCGGCGGACCGGGCGGGTACGTGGCCGCCATCCGCGCCGCACAGCGCGGACTCGACACCACGCTGATCGAACGCGACGCGTTCGGCGGCGTCTGCTTGAACCACGGCTGCATCCCCTCGAAGGCGTTCATCCACGGCGCCGACGTCGCCCACGCCGCCCGGACGGCCGAGGATATCGGCGTCCACGCCGACCCCGCGGTCGACGCCGGTCAGATGCAGTCGTGGAAGTCGGACGTGGTCGACCAGTTGACCGGCGGCGTCGAGAAACTCTGTAAGGCCAACGGCGTCAACCTGGTCTCCGGCACCGCGACGTTCGCCGGCGAGCACAAACTCCGCGTCGCTCACGGCGGACAGGGGCAGGGCAGCGAGTCCATCGAGTTCGAACACGCCGTCGTCGCCACCGGGTCGCGCCCGGTCGAGATTCCGGGGTTCGGGTTCGACGAGGGACCGGTGCTCTCCTCGCGGGACCTGCTGCGGATGGAGCGCGTGCCCGACGAGATGGTGGTCGTCGGCGCGGGCTACATCGGGATGGAACTGTCGACGATGCTCGCCAAACTCGGCACCGACGTGACCGTCGTGGAGATGCTCGACGACGTGCTCCCGGGGTACGAGGAGGACGTGAAACGGGTGGTCCGCACGCGCGCCGAGGCGTTGGGCGTCGAGTTCCACTTCGGCGAGGGCGCAAGCGAGTGGTCCGACGACGGCGACGGCGTCACCGTCGTCACGGAGACCGAAGACGGCGCGGAGTCGGAGTACGGCGGCGAGGCGGTGCTGGTCGCGGTCGGCCGGGAACCCGTCACCGACACGCTGGAACTGGAGAGTCTGGGGTTGGAGCCGAACGACGACGGCTTCCTCGAAACCGACACCGAGGCGCGGACCGACGTCGACCACGTGTTCGCGGTGGGCGACGTGGCCGGCGAGCCGATGCTCGCGCACAAGGCGAGCAAGGAGGGTATCGTCGCCGCGGAGGTCGCGGCGGGCGAACCCGCGGCGCTCGACTACCAGGCGGTGCCCGCCGCGGTGTTCACCGACCCCGAGATCGGGACGGTGGGGATGACGGAGGCCGAAGCCGAAGCGGAGGGGTTCGACCCCGTCGTCGGCCAGATGCCGCTCCGCGCGTCGGGGCGCGCGCTCACGATGGACGACACCGACGGGTTCGTCCGCGTCGTCGCCGACGAGGAGAGCGGGTTCGTCCTCGGCGGGCAGATAGTCGGTCCCGACGCCTCCGAACTCGTCGCGGAGCTCGCGCTCGCAGTGGAGATGGGCGCGACGCTGGAGGACGTGGCGTCGACCATCCACACCCACCCGACGCTCGCGGAGTCGGTGATGGAGGCGGCCGAGAACGCGATGGGGCAGGCGATCCACACGCTGAACCGGTGAGCGGCGAGGGGGACGCCCACGGGTTCCCGCGAGTTCGCGGGTTCCCGGCTACTCCGTCCGGCGGACTGGTAGTTTGATACTCCCCCGCCCGAACGACTCGCGTATGGGTCTCTTCGACCGAGACACCGACATGAGCGACGACGAGCCCTCCGACGCCGACCCCGACGACCCGGCGTTCGAACCCGTCGAGGGGACCGCCCCGAGCGGGGAGGAGCGCGACGGCGACGGCGGCGACGGCGGGGAGGCGAACGGCTTCGACCCCGACCGGCTGGCGGCCGTCCGCCTGCGCGACGACGACTTCAACGGCACGCTCAAGCGCGCCGTCGACTGGGAGGCTGGCGTCGTGCTGTACGCGTACGGCAACGGGAACGCGGGCGGCCTCGCGGCGGTCCCGATCGGACAGACCGACTTCGACCGCGAGTAGCTCACAGAGCGGCCGGCGCGACGACGCCCGCCCCGACGACTGCGGGGCGGCCGGTCCCGGCGGCGTCTCCCGGACCGCGGGTTCGGCGGCCCACACGCCTTTGTCGCTCGCTGTCGTCCCGGATCGGTATGTCTGAGGACGAACACGGGGGGTTCTCGGCGGTTCGGGAGTCCGCCGACGGGAATCCGATGGCGGGGCTGTTGGGCTACTGCAAGCCGTACTGGCCGCGCCTCTCCGTCGGCCTGCTCGCGGCGCTCCTGACGCGGGCGTCGCGGCTGGTGCCGCCGCTTCTGGTCGCCGCCGCGCTCAACCGCGTCATCACGACCGACGGGGAGCCGGGGATGCTCGCGGACGCGGGGCTGCTCCCGAGCGGAACCATCTCGGGGCAGGCCGCCCGGATGGCGCTGCTCGAACAGTTGGTGGTGGTCGCGGCGCTGGCGTACGTGGTTCGGTCGGTCACCCGCTTCGCCTCGCGGTACCTGTTCCAGTCGACCGCCCAGAAGGTCCAACGGGACCTGCGGGACGACACGTACGACCACATGCAGCACCTCTCGCTCGACTTCTTCGCGAACCACCAGACCGGCGCGATGATGTCGGTGCTCAACCAGGACGTCAACCGGTTGGAGCAGTTCCTCAACACCGAGATCCGACAGGCGATCCGGGTGGTGGCGACCGTCGGCGGTATCGGGATCATCATGTTCTACCACTCGCCGGAGCTGGCGCTGATCGCGCTCGCGCCCGTGCCGGTGATCGGGCTGGCGTCGTGGAAGTTCCTCTCGTGGATCGAGCCGCGGTACCGCGGGATCCGCGAGACGGTGTCGCGACTGAACTCCCGGCTGGAGAACAACATCGGCGGCGCGCGCGTCATCAAGGCGTTCAACCGCCACGGCTTCGAACTCGACCGGGTCGCCGAGCAGAGCGACCGCTACCACGCCGAGAAGGTCGGCGCCATCAGGCTCCGGCGGGCGTTCTTCTCCGTGCTCCGGCTGATGACCGGCGTCGTGTTCGTGGCCGTGCTGTGGGTCGCCGGCAGCGACATCATCCGCTACGGGATGGGCAACGCCGACCCGCGCACCGTCGGCGCGGGCGCGTTCGCGCTGTTCTTCCTCCTCTTGCGGCGGCTCTACTCGCCGATGCGCCGGGTGGGCAAGACCGCCAACAAGTACCAACTGGCCAAGTCGAGCGCCGAGCGCGTGTTCGGCATCCTCGGGCACGAGCCGCAGGTCACCTCGCCGCCGGACGCGTACGTCCCCGAGTCGGTCGAGGGGAGCGTCACCTTCGACGACGTGCGCTTCGGCTACACCGACGACGAGGAGGTGCTCTCGGGCGTCTCGCTCGACGTCGAGGCGGGCGAGACCGTCGGGCTCGCGGGCACCACCGGCGCGGGCAAGTCCACCCTCCTGAAGCTCATCCCCCGGTTCTACGACGTGAACGCGGGCGCGGTCGAAGTCGACGGCACCGACGTCCGCGAGTACGACCTGACCGCGCTCCGCGAGCACGTCGGGATCGTCGAGCAGAACCCGTACATGTTCTCGGGGTCGGCCGCCGAGAACATCGCGTACGGCGACCTGTCGGCACTCGACGAGGGCACGGAAGCGGGCGACGGGGAGGGCGGCCCCGGTCGCCGGATCGTCGAGGCGGCGAAGGCGGCGGAGGCGCACGAGTTCATCACGGACCTCCCCGAGGGCTACGACACCCAGATCGGCGAACGCGGCGTGAAGCTGTCGGGCGGACAGCGCCAGCGGGTCGCCATCGCCCGCGCGCTGTTGAACGACCCCGAGGTGATCATCCTCGACGAGGCCACCTCCGACGTGGACACGGAGACGGAGGAGCTGATCCAAGAGAGCCTCCGCAGTCTGACCGCCGACCGCACCGCGTTCGTCATCGCCCACCGGCTGTCGACCATCCGCGACGCCGACCGGGTGGTCGTCCTCGACGACGGCCGGGTCGACGAGGTGGGGAGCCACGCGGAGCTCGTCGCCGAGGGCGGCGCGTACGCCGACCTCTGGGCGCGGCAGGCGGGCGACGAGGCGGGCGCGCCCGCCGACGACTGAGCGGGCGGACGACCTCTCACTGTCGCTTCGCCGCGCGCACCCGCGCGCCCAACCCTTTTGCACGACCGGGCCCTGTGTCTCTCAATGGGCACCACCCCCCCGGGACCGAAGGGGCTGCCGCTCGTCGGCAACGGCCAGCAGTACGCGAAGGACCCGTTCGCGTTCATGTCGGCGTGCGAGGCGGCGTACGGCGACGTGGTCCGTCTCGACTTGGGGCCGCGCGAGACGTACATGCTCACGAACCCCGCCGACGTCGAGCGCGTGCTGGTGTCGGAGGCCGCGAAGTTCGGCAAGCCCCGGCTCGACGACGCGCTGTTCGACCTGCTGGGCGACGGCCTCCTGCTGTCGAACGGCGAGACGTGGGAGCGCCAGCGCGAGTTGGCCTCGCCCGCGTTCCACGCCTCGCGGGTCGCCGGGCTGGGCGACCTGATGGTCGACCACGCCGAGACGATGCTCGACGGCTGGGCGCCCGACGACCGGGTCGACGTTCACGCCGAGATGGCGCGCGTCACCGTCCGGATCATCGTGAGCGCGATGTTCGGGACCGATATCGACGACGACCGCCTGACGACGGTCCGGGAGAACCTCGAACCGCTCGGCCGGCGGTTCGAGCCGAACCCCGTCCGGACCGTCATCCCCGACTGGGCGCCCACCCGCGAGAACCGCGAGTTCGACGCGGCCGTCGAGACGCTCCAGGGCGTCATCGGCGAGATACTCGACGAGCGGCGCGGTACCGCCTACGACGCGGCCGACCCCGCGGGCGACGCCGTCGACGGCGACGAGCCGATGGACCTGCTGTCGGTCCTCCTGCGCGCGCGCGACCGGGGCGAACAGACCGACGAGCAGTTGCGCGACGAACTGATGACGATGCTGTTGGCGGGCCACGACACCACCGCGCTCGCGTTGACGTACGCGTGGTACCTCCTCTCGAATCACCCCGAGGCGCGCGAGCGGTTCCACGCCGAGGTGGACGAACTCGACGGCCGGCCGACCGCCGCCGATGTCCGGTCGCTGACGTACACCGACCACGTGCTCTCGGAGGCGATGCGGCTGTACCCCCCGGTGTACACCCTGTTCCGCGAGCCGCGGGTCGACGTCCGCCTCGGCGGCTTCCGGGTGCCCGAGGGGTCGATCGTGATGCTCCCCCAGTGGGCGGTCCACCGGTCGGAGCGCTGGTACGACGACCCGCTGGCGTTCGACCCCGACCGGTGGGAGCCCGACAGGCAGGGCGACCGCCCGCGGTTCGCCCACTTCCCGTTCGGCGGCGGCCCGCGCCACTGTATCGGCAAGCGGCTCTCGATGCTGGAGGCGAAACTCATCCTCGCGTCCGTCGGCCGCGAGTACGAACTCAACTACGAGGGCCCCGAACTGGACCTCCGGGGGTCGATCACGATGCACCCCGACCACCCGGTGCCGATGCGGCTGCGCGAGCGGTAGCCGTCCGGTTCCCGTCCGTCCCGTGCGGTTGAGTCGAGGGACCGACGCCGGCCCCGGCCCGCCTCAGTCGTCCGCCGGCGCGACGCCGCCGGTCCGGCCGGCCGCGGCCGCCTCCTGACTGATGACCCCCCAGGCGACGAGCGCCATCGAGACGGCGAGCAGCGCCCCCCAGAGGAACGCGGTCACCATGAGCGGCGGGAACGCCAGTTCGCCGACGATGATCGTCGCCGGGAGGAGCCACTGCCCCGCGACGAACCCCCAGACTGCGACCGATCGCATCCACCCCGTCAGGCCGACGTCCGCGACGGCGTAGCCCGTGACGACTGCGAGGATGGACAGCACGCCGAAGTGGGCGTGTGCGCCGACCGTCGCGCCCGGCAGCGACGGTCCGCCGGGCATGCGCAGGCCGACCTGTGCGAGCCCCCACAGCATCTGGACGGTGAGCGCGACGAATCCCGACGCCTTGAGTACGCGTGACACGTGTGGCGGGTCCGATTTGATCAGAATATCTGTTACTATCGAGGCGATATATGGACCGATCGTTACCGTCCGCCGAGCGGGAGCCGCGCGGCTATCTCCCGGTACTCCCGCGACCAGATACCAAGTTCGTCGACCGTCCACGAGAGGTCCACCTCGCGGTCGCGTAGCCGCGAGAGCGCGGCGCCGGCGTCCGGGCCGGCCCGCCCGCGCGCGAGCGTGACGTGCGGCGTGTAGTCGTCGCCCTCCAACGGTTCGACCGCGCCGAACTCGGCGACGAACCGCTCGTGTACCTCCCGGAGACCGTCGCTCTCGACGGCGAGGTAGACGACGGGGCCGTCGCCGTAGACGGGCGTCTCGAACGCGTCGACGCCGGTCACGCGCGCCTCGAACGGGGCGACGCCCGCGACCAGCGGCCGCGCCCGCTCGCGGAGCCGCGCGAGCGACGCCTCGCCGTCGAACCGCTTGACGACGAGCGTGTGCCGGTCGCGGACCGACTCGAACGCCGCGAGGTCGGGCGCGAGGTCGGCGGCCAGCCGTCGGACGGCGCCGGGAACCGGGACGTTGAGGCTGTACACCCGCTCAGATGCGGTTGAGCAGCCAGAGCACGATCAGGACGACAACGACGACGCCGAGGAGGCTCGGCAGCGCCGACAGGACGCCGAGCGCCAACCCGAGCACCTCGGTGACTATCTCGACGACCAGCCAGACCACCACGAGCACCAACACGAGTTTCAGGAGGTCTTCTACTTCCATGGCCGACGATCGGCGGAGCGGAACAAAAGCGTTCCCGGCGCGGACGTACGAATCGATAAGTACGGCCGACGACAACACGTAGCGTATGGACGACCGGAGTCGGAGCCTCTTCCGCGAACTCGGGCGGGTGAGCACCGGTCCCGAGTTGAACCTCGGCGGCCTCGGCGACCTCGGGTCCGTCGGTCCCTCCCGCGCGGCGACGGCCGGGCTGGTCGCGGCGGTCGGACTGGCGCTCGCGCTGGTGTCGCCCCTCCTCGCCGCGGGGTTCGTCGTCGTCGCCCTCCTGTTGGCGGCGCTGGTCTCGTCGGTCGAGATCGTCCAGGCGTACGAGCGGCGCGCGCTCACCGTCTTCGGGAGCAACCGGGGACTGCTCGACCCCGGTCTCCACTTCGTCCCGCCGTTCGTCTCGACGACCTACCGGTTCGACATGCGGACGGAGACCATCGACGTGCCGCGGCAGGACGCGATCACCGAGGACAACTCGCCGGTCGTCGCCGACGCCGTCGTCTACGTCCGCGTCGTCGACGCCGAGCGGGCGTTCCTCAACGTCGAGGACTACCGGCGCGCGACCGCCCTCCTGGCACAGACGACGCTCCGGGCGGTGCTCGGCGACATGAGCCTCGACGAGACGCTCTCGCGGCGCGGCGACATCAACGCCCGGATCCGCCGGGAGCTACAGGGGCCGACCGACGACTGGGGCGTCGAGGTGGAGATGGTCGAGGTGCGCGAGGTGCTCCCCACGCCGGGGGTTCGGGGCGCGATGGAACAGCAGACGTCGGCCGAGCGCCGCCGCCGCGCGATGATCCTCGAAGCGCAGGGCGAACGCCGCGCGGCCGTCGAGAGCGCGGAGGGCGAGCGAACCGCGGCGATCCTCCAAGCGCAGGGGGACAAGCAGGCGTCCGTCCTGGAGGCGCAAGGCGACGCCGTCGCCACCGTCCTCCGCGCGAAGTCCGCCGAGTCGATGGGCGAACGGGCGATCGTCGACAAGGGGATGGAGACGCTTTCGGCCATCGGCGAGGGGGAGTCGACGACGTTCGTGCTCCCGCAGGAACTCACGAGCCTGCTCGGCCGGTACGGCCGGCAGATGACCGGTAGCGACGTTCAGGCGTCGGCGGGGCTCGACTCGGGTTCGTTCGACGACGAGACGCGGGAACTCCTCGGACTCGACGACGTGGAGGGGATCTTGGAGAACGGCGCCGACGGCGGAGCGGGCGAGCGGACGGACGGCGAGCGGACGGACGACGAACGCGCCGTCGAGCGCGACGGCCGGTAGTCGCGGCCGCGCGGACGGCGGGTCCGCGGGTCGCCGACCCCCACGACACCCGTGGCCGGGTCGCGGTCGCCCGCGACCGGGTCGCGCCGCTTAAACCGTCTAGCCACCTTCGAACGCCCATGAGCGGAACGCGAGGCTCCGGGGAGTTCTGCCCCCGGTGTGGCGACCCGGTCCCCGAGCGCGAGGAGCCGTTGCCCGGCGAACCGCGCGAGCGCGACCGGGTGCTGTGTGACGCGTGTTACTTCGACGACTTCGAACTCGTCGACGCGCCCGACCGGATCGAGGTGACCGTCTGCGGCTCCTGTGGCGCGGTCCACCGCGGCAACCGCTGGGTGGACGTCGGCGCGCGCGACTACACCGACGTCGCCGTCGACGAGGTCAGCGAGGCGCTCGGCGTCCACCTCAACGCCGAGGAGGTGCGGTGGGGCGTCGAGCCCGAACAGGTCGACCAGAACACGATCCGGATGCACTGCACGTTCGCGGGCGTCGTCCGCGGCGTGGCCGTCGAGGAGGAGGTCGTCGTCCCGGTCAAGATCGGCCGCGGAACCTGCGACCGCTGCGGCCGGGTCGCGGGCGGGTCGTACGCCGCGACCGTCCAGGTCCGCGGGCGCGGCCGGACGCCCGACCCCGCCGAGGAGCGCGAGGCGGTCGAGATAGCGCAGGAACTGGTGGCCGACCGGGAGGCCGACGGCGACCGCGACGCGTTCATCACGGAGATAACCGACCAGCCCGAGGGGAAGGACATCAAACTCTCGACCAACCAACTCGGGAAGGCGGTGGCGACCCGGATCACCGACCGCCTCGGGGGGAACTACACCGAGGCGCCGACGCTCGTCACCGAGGACGGCGACGGCAACGAGGTGTACCGGGTGACGTTCGCGCTCCGGCTCCCCAAGTTCCGCCCGGGCGACCTGATCGACCCCGACGACGGCGACGGGCCGGTGTTGGTCCGCTCGGTCCAGGGCAACCTCAAGGGCGTGCGCGTGACGACGGGCGAGGCGTACGAGGCGGAGTTCGAGGCGGGCGAGACGCCCGACGCCGAGACGGTGGGCGAGGCGGACGACGCGACGGAGACGACGGTGGTCGCCGTCGAGGACGACCACGCGGTGCAGGTGCTCGACCCCGAGACGTTCGAGTCGACGACCGTCCCCCGGCCGGACTACTTCGACCCCGCGGACGACGCCGTGCCCGTGATCAAGACGCGGACGGGCCTGTACGTCCTCCCCGACGGAAGCGGCGACTGAGCGGCGGGACGGCGGAACATGGCCGGACCCGGACCGGTCGAGGCGGGCGAGCGACGACGGCCGGGCGAGCGACGACGGCCGGGCGAGCGAACGGGTCGCGGGGACCGACGGCTGCGTCAGTCGGCGCGGGCGGGCGTCGCCGGGTCGCGGTCGCCCGCGACCGACTCGCGCCGTTCCGCGCCGTGACCGGCCGCCGCGAGTTGGAACTCGGTCTCCGACCGGCCGCAGTGTGCCGCCGCCTGCGTGAGTGTGAGGGTACCGCTGCGATACAGCGTCAGCGCGGACGTCAACGAGTGGGAACTCATCTGTCTCACCTACCCGTACGGAACACAAGTATGTAAATGTATCCTCCCTAAACGAGGTCTATCCACGGTGGTAGATGGAGTATAACGTTACAAACGTTAGGACCCTACGCGAATTAGGGTGAGAATTTTCACAAACAGGTCCCGAATCGCGCCGTCGTCGCGCGAGCGGTCGCTAACGACCCTGTGATACGATAACACGGTTCGTTTCACGCCGTCTTCAGCCGTCGCCCCACACGTCCGAGAGGGGGTGGTCGGCAAACGGGTCGTCCCCGTCGCCGTCCGCCTCCTCCACCGAGCGACCGGACTCCGAGGCGCCGGCGGAACTGGTCGACCCGGCCGACCCGCTCCCGGCGGTCGACCTCCCTGCCCCGCCGGACGGCGGCGACCCGCCGGCCCGCGACCGGCCGCCGGACCCGGTCCGACCGTTCGCGCCCCCCCGACGGCCGCGCCGTCCGCTCGGGCCGGGGTCGGCGTCCATCCCCGCCATCGCGGCGCCGGGGTCGAACGCGGGGAGGTCGGGCGTCGTCATGCGGTCTATCTGGTCGCGGAACCACGACGGGGTGTCCGAGCGCGCCCGGTCGAACAGGTCGAGCAGGCTCGAGTCCGCGAGGTAGGTGTGCCCGTGGTCGTCGGGCGCGCGCACCACCCGCCCGCACGCCTGGATCACGGTGCGGAGCGCGGCGCGGTGGTACCACGCCCACTGGCCGTCCTCCAGGCGCGTGGCGACCCGCGAGTCGTTCGTGTTGAGGTACGGCGCCTTACACACCACCTGCCACCGGCAGCGGTCGCCCCGCAGGTCGAGCGCCTCCTCCATCTTCACGGAGACGAACAGCTCCGGCTCCGACGACGCCTTCCACGACTCCAGTTCGGCGTCGCGGTTCGCCCGGTCGTGCGTGCGGACGCGCGCGCCGACGCCGAACTCGTCGAACCGCGTCGCCAGTTCCTCGGCGATGGCGTAGCTGTGCGCGTGGATCAGTCCCTTCTCGTCGGGGTGGCGGGCCATCAGTCGGAGACAGAGCCGTGCGACCTTCGGTAGCGTCTCGTCGCGTTCGTCGTACGTCATCTTCCCCCGCGTGACGTCGTACAGCGGGCGGTGCTCGACGGGGAACGTGTGGGGCACGTCCACGAGCGCGACCCGGTCGGGGTCGAGACCGACGCTCCGGCAGAACGCCGCCTTGTTCAGGATGGTCGCGGACAGCAGCGCGAACTTCTCGCCGCGGTCCCACACCGTGTGCCGGAGGTACTTCTCGGGGTCGAGCGGCTTGACCGTCAGCGGCCCGCCCGCGCCGTCGGGCTGGTCGACCACCCACGTGGTCGCCGACTCGCGGTCGCGGTAGTCGTCAACGAACCAGCCGAGTTCCGACCGGAGCTCCTGTAGGCGGTCCCTCCGGGCCGCCTCCTCGGGGGTCAACTCCGCTTTCTCGAGCAGTTCGTCTTTCGCGCGCTCGCAGACCGACGCGAGTTGGTCGGCGAACCGGGCGGTGCGCTCGACCGGACCCGCCTCGGCGTCGTGGACGTCGGGGACGCGCAGGTCGTCCCAGACGGGGACCGTCCGGGGGTTCAGGTCGATGGTGGCGTACATCTCCGCCCACTCGGCCAGCCCGTGCGCCTCGTCGACGACGACGACGTCGCGCTTGCGGAACACCTCCGAGCCGGCGGTCTGCATGAAGTACGCCAGCGTCATCGCGGCGACGTGCCGGTTGGAGGCGATGGCGCGGTCGGAGTAGTACGGACACCGGTGTTTCACCGAGCAGTCGTACCCCCGCTCGCGCGCGCAGGGGGCGCGGTCGACGGGGGTGTCCTCCTCGCCGGGGAGGATACAGTCGTAGTTGGACTTCCCCCGGATGACGTTGAGGTCGGACAGCAGGTCGTCGGCGGCCACGTCGTCGAGTTGGGACACCTGCGGCGTCGTGTAGTAGGCGCCGGTGGGTTGGGCGGGCTCCGCCTCCTCGACGGTCCGGGCGGCGCCCGCGACGGCGCGCGCGAGCAGCGACTTGCCGCTCCCGGTCGGCGCGCGCACCAGGACGACGTCGTTGCCGGCGGCGAACGCGTCGCGGAGGCGCGCGAGCGCCGCCTCCTGGTTCCCCCGGAAGGAGGGCGCGGGGAACGACGGCGGGATTCGGTCGGGGTCCACTCGTCGGTATCGACCGCCGGCGCGGGCGTAAGGGTGTCGGATGGGGCGGTCGGCGTCGAACGCCGGCCGTCAGGGGTCGCGGTACGGCGGCAGCGCCTCCACGTCGGCGGCGGTGACCTCCTCGTCGTCCGGGAGGCGGTCGATGCAGTCGTAACAGAGGAAGAACTCCGAGCCGTCCGCGAGTTCGAGCGTCAGCCCCTGGGTGCTCTCGGTCTCGAACGACCAGAGGTCGCCGATGCCGCCGCCGACCCGGACGCGCCGGCCGCAGCCGTCGCAGGTGCGCTTTCCCATCGGCCGGGCGTTCGCTCCCCGGGGGAAAACCCCTTCCGGCGCGCCGCGGCTGCGGTCCGGCGCTCGCCCGTCGGTCCGTCACCCGCCCGTCACGACCCTCGCCCGCGCGTCTGTCCGCCGCCCACGGGCCACGACCCGCCACCCGCGCCGAAATCGACGGCTTGCCCGCGCTACGGGAACCCATTTGTACGTGCGTCAACGTCTCTCACCCCATGGAGGTGAACTGCGAGGGCTGTGCGGGCTGCTGTCTCGACTGGCGGCCGCTGGGCGGCGCGCCAGACCACGAGCACGGCGGGCGCTACCGCGCGCTCGACTCGACGTACAACCTCGTCCCGCTTGGCCGCGACGAGGTGCGCGCGTTCGTCGACGCCGGCCACGGCGACGCGCTCGCCCCGCGGCTGTTCGCCGCGGACGACCCCGACCGCTCGGTCGAACTCGACGGCCACTCGGTCGCCGCGCTCGGCGACCGACCGCTGTTTCTGGTCGGGCTGTGCAAGCCGCCGAAGCCGGTCGCGCCGTTCGGCGGCGACCGGGTGTGGCTCCGCGCGTGTGCCTTCCTCGACCCCGAGACGCTCCAGTGTCGGCTCCACGGCGACGACCGCTACCCCGAGGCGTGTTCGAGCTACCCCGGACACAACCTCGACCTCGACCGCGAGACGGAGTGTGAACGGGTCGAGAGCGCCCACGGCGACCCGGGTGAGCGTCTCCTCGACCGGTCGGTGCCCGCCGACCTCCCGCCGCCCGCGTTCGGTCCGCAGGCGCTGGGGTCGACCGTTTTCGTCTACCCCGACCCCGCGGATCTCTCGGGCGTCGTCGCGCGGCTGGCGGCGGGCGAGACGACCGCCGACGACCGCGCGCTGTTCGCGGGCGCCGCCGCCGGCTCCGCCCCGGGGACGACCGACGTGAACGCCGACCGCGCCGCCGAGGCGGCCGAACGCGTCCGCGCCGCCGACTCGTGGGTCGGCCGCGCGTC
>NZ_ASGZ01000049.1 GCF_000495475.1 Candidatus Halobonum tyrrellensis G22
CGGTCGACGGAGCCGGCGACGTCGACAGCGACGGCGCGGGCGAGATAGTCGTCGGCGCGCCCGGCGCGTCCGGCGGGGCGGCGTACCTGGTGAGCGCAGCCGGGACGGGCGGCGAGCGGTCGCTCGTGGACGCGACGGCGTTCACCGGCAGCGGCGGCGAGCAGGCCGGCCGGACCGTCACGGGCGTCGGCGACGTGGACTGTGACGGGGCGCCCGACCTGCTCGTGGGCGCGTCGCGCAACGACGAGGGCGGCGACAACGCCGGCGCGGCGTACGTCGTCACCGGCGCCGACGGGGGGGCGCTCGCGGACGCCCCCGCGACGCTGGTCGGCGCGGCGGCGGGCGACCGGGTCGGCCGCAGCACCGGGTTCGCCGCCGTCGGCGGCGACGGGACGACCGGACTGGTGGTCGGCGCGCCGTTCGGCGAGACGCCCCAGACGGCCCACGTCGCGTACGTCGGCTGTTCGAGCGAGTAAGGGACTACCCTTCCAGTTCTGACCGTTTTCGCCGATAGGTTCCAACGGGTGCCACGATCGGAGCGGCTCCCGACCCCGCCCCGAGCCTAGTACGGGAGACTCCACAAGCGATGTTGTCCGCCGGTTCAGATGCGAGTGGGGTACGCGGCCGAGTCGGAGTGGTGGTCACGCCGACTCAACTCCAGATATGAGTGGAATGAGGACGGAACCCGACGGCCGCTCTCGAATGCGAAGAGAGTGTATTTCGAGTGGACTCGCCGGGATTTGAACCACGGGGCCTCTCGCGCCTCGCTCCGCTCGGCGCGACCGCCAGCCAAGCCACCTGTTACCCTCGAAGGTGAGCCACCGCACCGCAAGGTTCCCACCAAGCCGTGCTTCGGTTTCACAAATCAACTATGCACGGACTCGAATCGATTTCACCGCGAGAAGCAGTACAGCAGTACCTCAGCGACAGAAAGCCCGAGGTCACGCAAAGCACGCTCTACGAGCACAAATGCCGTCTCAACCGTTTCCTCGAATGGTGTGACGACGAGGGACTGGACGACATGAACGCGACGACACGACGCAAAGCCCAAGCGTACAAGCGCCATCGCGTTGAGCAGGTTGCCGCGACAACGGTCGAACACGAGATGCGAACCTTCCGCATCTTTCTGAAGTTCTGCGAGCGCATCGGAGGCGTCCCCGAGGGGGTCGCCGCCAGTCTATCGGTCCCGACCGCGAACAAATCCGAGCGGTCGCGGAGCGAGTCACTGTCCGAGGAGCGCGCGGACCGGATTCTCGACTACCTCGAAACGTACGAGTACGCGAGTTTCCGTCACGTCCTGTTCCACCTCATCTGGAACCTCGGATGCAGGACGGGCGGCGTGCGGGCACTCGACCTCGGAGACTTCCACGAGACGAGCCGAGATGGGCCGTTCATCGAGTTCGTCCACCGCCCCGAGGAGGGGACGCCGCTCAAGAACAAGTGGAAGTCCGAACGGAAGCCCCCGATTCGGGACTCGCTCCGCGACGTGATTGCGGACTACATCGACACCCACCGGCACGACGTAACCGACGAGTACGGTCGGAAGCCGTTGCTGACAACCGAGCAAGGACGGCCACACAAGACGACGGTCCAGCGCACTGTCTACGCAGTGACGCGACCGTGCTACTACACGAACGAGTGCCCTCACGACCGCGAGATAAACGAGTGCGAGGCGGTCGGAGACTACAATACGGCCTCGAAATGTCCATCGTCTCGGTCGCCGCATACGCTGCGGCGAGGAGCGGCTACGCGGAACCTCAACGACGGGATGCCCGAGGAGATGGCGAGCGACAGGATGGATATGACCCCCGACGTGCTCCGGGAACACTACAACGTGCAGACCGAGGACGACAAACGGAGGCTCCAGCGGGAGTTCTTCGACAGCCGCTAAGTAGAGTCCTCGAAGCCGCTGAGTTTCCGTTGTTTTTCGAGAAACAGCGAATCAGGCGCTAATTCCTCGTCTTCGGGCAGATTGAGCGAACTCCCTTCCAGTTGCTTGAACTCGTCGTACCCGTCCCGCTCCGGCGCGTGCCTCACCAGAACATCGTGGTCGTCAGAGAACGCAATCCAGCCCGCGTCGAAGGCCCAGTGGTGTAGCCGGCAGAGAGCGAGTCCGTTCCTCACGTCATCGCGTCCTCGGTTTTGCTTTGGATAGATGTGAGCGGCTTCGACCTCGGGGGAACCGTTCGGCGCTTCTCGACTGCTCCCACACACGGCGCACGTGCTGTCGTATGCCTCCTTGACTAACTCCGCAAAGGCTGAATCCCGTGCTCGGCGACGAACTTGGGTGTACTTCACCTCATCGTCCAACAGTTGCGGCTCGGATTCAACGGCTTCCATGAGTGCTGTCCGCTCCGCAGTGACCTCCTCGGAGGTTGGTTCCGGGGAGGCCGGGAGTTCTGACCGATGTTCCATCGTGAAGACGATGACCTGTCGCCCGTCTCGCTCCTCAAACTCGTAACGGAGAACATCAACAAGGCCTTGATACTCCCATCGAGGCCGGCCATCACCCTTGTAAAAGAAGTGAACCGGGATGCTGGACGAAATGGCGTCGATAAGTGACGAGTTCCCGGGTGAACTCTTGCTTTGGTCGCCGGTCAGACCCTCACCGATATACTCGAATCGTCCCTGTTTTACCGAGTCCCCATACGGCCCATCTTCGTTCGCAAAGACGAGGATGAAGCGGCGGTCTCGTTCGTCGCGTCGGGGGTTGATACCGGAAATTTGGTAGCCGAATCCCGTATCAAACGCCTCCTCAATTTCTTCCTGCGAGAGGTGGTCGCCTATAGAAACACCCTCTGGAGGGATTCGCATGGGTGGCTCGACAGATTCCTGCGTTATCAATTGCCCGTGCTCTCGACCGAGGAGGCCGAGGCAGACGAGCTGTTAATGTCAACAGGTTTAACTCACTACACGAAACCGACGCATGGCTCGCAGGTCCCACCGGAAACGGGTTCAAATCGCCTCGGACGCGCTTGCCGGTTTCACGCTGGAACTCGCCCTGAATCCGGTTCGGCGGCTTAAGAAGACCCGCCACCGTCTGCTCATTAGGGGTAATGCGTAGAGGGTTATGGACTCGCCGGGATTTGAACCCGGGGCCTCTCCCATGCCAAGGGAGTGATCTACCACTGATCTACGAGCCCGCGCTGCACTCTCCCGTACCGCGGTTCGGTAAATAAGCCCTTCGACTCGGCCGACCGCCGGCGACCGACCGAAGGCGGGCCGGCGGCCCGTCCCGAGTCAGTGTTTCTCGAACCCGTCGAGGTCGCCCTCCGGGTCACCCTCCTCGACGACCACGCCGTCGACATCGGCCTCGACCGGTCCCCGTCGACACCAGTCGATCAGGGTCTCGACGTCCCCCTCGCTCCCCTCGAAGACGGCTTCGACCCGCCCGTCGTCGAGGTTTCGCACCCACCCCTCGACGCCGTGCGCGCGGGCGGTCTCGTGGGTGTTGTCGCGGAAGTGGACGTGCTGAACCTCGCCGGTGACGAAGACGTGGGCGCGAGTGTCGGGCATCGGTCGTGACGGAACTGTGGGGCGACACGGAAAACCGGCCGGGCCGACGGCGGGTCGGACGGGATGGAAAGCCATTAACCGACGGACACCCTCGGTGGCGACGGGAACGGCACGGCCGCAAATCTGACTCGCCTCGCACCCGCGAGGCTTCGGGATTGCGGAGGTGCCCCCGTCGGCCAGCCGCGGGACGCCGTACGGCGTCACAGCGGCGGTACGGCCGGCGGCGGCTCGCTTCTGCGGCCCACGTTCCAACCAGAACGATGGCACGAATGCACACCCGCCGCCGCGGTTCGTCCGGTTCGGACAACCCGGTGGCAGACGACCCCCCGGAGTGGAGTGACGTCGACGCGGACGATATCGAAGACCGCGTCGTCGAACTCGCGGAGCAGGGGCACGACCCCAGCCAGATCGGCATGAAGCTCCGCGACGAAGGCGTGAAAGGCACGCCCGTCCCCGACGTGAAGCTCGCGACCGACAAGAAGGTCACCGAGATCCTCGCGGAGAACGACGCCGACCCGGAAGTCCCCGAGGACCTCCGGAACCTCTTCGAGCGCGCGGTCCGCCTGCGCGAGCACATGGACGACAACCAGCAGGACGCACAGAACAAGCGCGCACTCCAGAACACGGAGTCGAAGATCCGTCGACTGGTCAACTACTACCAGGGCGACGAACTCGACGAGGAGTTCACGTACAGCTACGACGTCGCCGTCGACGTCCTCGACCGAGCGTAACCGTACCCCCGTAGCCCCACGCCGACCCGGCCGGACGCCACGCCGAACCCACGGACTCACCAGCCACCAGATGTCGACCGCACGACGCGCCGACCCGTCCGCGCTCGCCGAAGCGGTAGCGACGGCGCTGGGCGGGGCGGCGTTCGTCCGGCTCTGTGCGCGCCCGACGGGCGACGCGCTCGCGGCCGCCGGGCTCGTCGCCCGGTGTCTCCGCGAGCGCGGCGTCCCCTTCCACGTGCGTACGACCCGAGCGGACGCCGCGCTCGCGGCCGACGAGGCCGGAGCCGACGACTCCCCGACCGACAGGGAGGACGCGGCCGACGACGCGACGGACGGCGAGACGGCGCTCGCGTTCGGCTGGGACGCGCCCGACGCGGTCTCGGTACCGAGCGGGGGCCGCCCCGTCTCGACCGTCGCGGCCGCGGCCGTCGACGCGCTCGGGGGCGACCCCGACCCGCTCTGCGGGCTGGCGGGCGTCGTCGCCGCGGGGTCGATACCCGGCGCCGACGGTTCGGGGTCGCTGCTCGAAGCCGCCGAGCGCCGCGGGAGCGTCGAGCGCCGTCCGGGCGTCGCGCTCGCGCCGGCGGACCCGGGCGACGGCCTAGCGTTCTCGACGCTGTTCCGCGCCCCCATCTCGGGCGACCCCGAGGCGGCGCGGGCGCTGCTCGCGGAACTCGACCACCCGGCCGACCCCGGCGAGGCCGACCGGCGCGACCTCGCGTCGGTGGTCGCGCTCGACGCCACGACCGGCGCGCCCGCGCGTTCGGTCGGCGCCGTCGAGCGCGCGCTCCGGCCGTACGCGACGCCGACCGGCCCGTTCGAGACGCTCGGCGGGTTCGCGGACGTGCTCGACGCGGTCGCGCGCGAACGGCCCGGTTTAGCGGTCTCGCTGTGTCTCGGCTCCGAGACGGCGCGCGCGGACACGCTCGACTGCTGGCGCTCGCACGCGCGTGCGGCGCACGCGGTGTTCGACGACCCGACGACCGCCCGGTACGACGGCGCGTTCGTCCTCCGGGTCGACGCCGACCCGGCGACGGTGCCGTCGCTCGCGACCGCCGCGCGGCTGGCGCGCGACTTCCGCTCGCCCGAACCCGTCGCGCTCGTCGTCGCCCGCGTCCGCGGGGACGACGAGGGGAGCGACGACCGCGA
>NZ_ASGZ01000050.1 GCF_000495475.1 Candidatus Halobonum tyrrellensis G22
CGCGAGCGCCGCGCGGGTCGAGTGCGCCGGCCGCGTTGGCCACGTCGGTCGCGTCGGCCGCACCGCCGGAACCGACGGCCCGGCCACGCCGCGGTCACCGTGTCGGCGACGCGAGTCGGGTGGTTTCGACCCCCGATGTCGGACAAAGAACTAAACCCTTCTCGCGCGTTGATCGGTGTGAGGTAGTAACACATGTCAATGAAAGCTGTCGTGTATCAGGGCGCACACGACGTAGCCGTCGAGGACGTCGACGAACCGACGATCGAACACCCGAACGACGTGGTCATCGACATCACGACGACATGCATCTGTGGCTCCGACCTCCACATGTACGAGGGGCGGACCGACGCCGAACCCGGGATCGTCTTCGGCCACGAGAACATGGGGATCGTCGAACAGGTGGGCGAGGCGGTGTCGACGCTCGAGGAGGGCGACCGGATCGTCCTGCCGTTCAACGTCGCCTGCGGCTTCTGTCGCAACTGCGAGGAGGGCAAGACGGGGTTCTGTACCAACGTCAACCCCGGGTTCGCCGGCGGCGCGTACGGCTACGTCGCGATGGGACCGTACAAGGGTGGACAAGCGGAGAAGCTGCGGGTCCCCTACGCCGACTTCAACGCGCTGAAACTCCCCGAGGGCGACGAACACGAGGACGCGTTCTCGCTGCTCGCCGACATCTTCCCCACCGGCTGGCACGGGACTCGGCTCGCGGACCTCCAGCCGGGCGAGTCGATCGCGATCTACGGCGCTGGTCCCGTCGGGACGATGGCCGCCTACAGCGCGAAGATCCAGGGCGCCTCCGAGATATACATCGTCGACCGCGTCGAGAGCCGTCTCGACCTGGCCGAGGAGTACTGCGACGCGACGCCGATCAACTTCGAGGAGAGCGACCCGGTCGAACAGATCAAAGACGCCCACGGCGGCGGCGTCGACAAGGGCGTCGACGCCGTCGGCTACCAGGCGATCGACTCCGACAAGGAGGGCGACAGCGCGTACGACGCCGCCCGCGAGAACCCGGCGGTCGTGCTCAACAACCTCATCGATACGGTCCGACCGACGGGCCAACTCGGCATCGTCGGGCTGTACGTCCCCTCGGACCCGGGCGCGCCCGACGCGATGGCGGGGCAGGGACGCCTCGGGATCGACTTCGGCAAACTGTTCGAGAAGGGGCAGAAGCTCGGGACCGGGCAGTGTGACGTGAAGTCGTACAACCGCTACCTGCGCGACCTCATCATCGAGGGCCGCGCCGACCCGAGTTTCTACGTCTCCCACCGCGAGCCGCTGGAGAACGCGCCGGAGATGTACGAACGCTTCGACAACCGCGAGGAGGGCGTCACGAAGGTGCTACTGGAGCCGTAGTCACGGCCGATGTGCAAGTACTGTAACTACACCGCGGACGACGGCTGGGCACAGCTAGTCGAGTACGACGACGTCTACCAGACGGCGATGGAAGAGCGGGCGGAGCGACGGTCGAACTACGGGTTCTACGAGGAGTGGGACGACCTCCGCGAACAGGTCGTCCGGGGCGTCTGAGGTCGGGAGACCCCCTACCTCGACTCGCCTCGCGGCTCCGTGTCGGGGAACGGGTCGGCGAGACCGCCCTCGCGGAGTTCGGCATCGGTCGCCAGGCACGCGTCCAGTTCCTCGACCATCCCGGTCTCGTCGAGCGAGCGACCGATGAACACCAGCCGCGTCTCGGGGTCGTCGTCGTCCCAGGCGCCGATCGGTCCCGCCTGCACCGACGGCCCGGCCTGGCTGAGACCCATGACCGAGCCGTCGCGGCCCGCGAGCGAGAAGAACCCCTTCGCCCGTATCACGTCGCCGGACCACTCGTCGAGCCACGCGCGGAACCGTTCGGGGTGGAACGGCCGCCGCTGCCGGTAGACGAACGAGGAGACGCCGTGGGTCTCGGCGACCGACTCGTGGTGTGTGTGGCCGCCGTCGGGGTCGTCGCCCTCGCTCCCGGCGAGTTCGCGCTTCCAGCCCGGCGACTCCATCGCGGCCCCGATGTCGAACCGCCCGGTACCGAGCACCGTCCCGGGGTCGACGTCGGCGTGGGTCGTGCGGACGACCTCGGCGCGGGGACCGAGCGTCCGGACGAACGACTCGATCTCGTCGAGCGCGTCGTCGGGGACCATGTCGCACTTGTTCATCAACAGCACGTCGCAGAACTCGACCCCCTCGACCAACACGTCGGCGAGCGGGCGGTCGGGGTCGGGCTCCTCGGGGGCGGACGACCCGGTGTCGAACTCCTTCCAGAAGCCGTACGAGTCGAGCACCGTCACCATGGTGTCGAGCGAGAACCGCTCGGTCGGGTCGGCGTCGCCGCCGTCTGTGCCGACGGTGAACGTCCGTGCGATCGGGATCGGCTCGCTGATCCCCGACGCCTCGACGACGAGGTAGTCGAACTCGCGGCTCTCGGCGAGCCGCGTCGCCTCGCTCAACAGGTCGTCTTGGAGCCGACAGCAGATACAGCCGTTCGACAGGTCGACGATCCCGTCGTCGTCGGTCCCGGCCGCGAGCAACTCGGCGTCGATGTTCACCTCGCCCATGTCGTTGACGATCACCGCGATGTCGTGCCCCTGGGGGTCGGCGAGGAGTCGGTTGACGAGCGTCGTCTTGCCCGCGCCGAGATAGCCGCTGAGCACCGTCACCGGAACGGGGTCGTCGCGTGTGGACATCCTACGCCGACAGAGGGGACCCAGCACCATAACGTCGGCCGGCCCTCCGCGTCGTGGCCGCGGCGACGACGACGCCACCCGCCACCTCCGCGCTCCGAGCGCGGTCGGGTCGCCGCGTGATCGAGTCGTCCCGCGGTCGGGTCGTCCCAGCACCGTCCGGTCGCCGGACCACCAACCCTTATCACGGAGTCGGGAGTACGACCGGCCGGGTAACGCCCGTGTCACACTCGCTACACGAAGCCGACAGTTTGACGGAATCGTGCGAGCGGTGCGAAACGGACACTCCTCACGAGGTCTCCATCGAGATCCGGACCGAGGGGTCGGGCGAGAACGCCGAGTTCTCGCGGGAGCCCTACCGGGTGACGACGTGCTCCTCCTGTGGGCACGAAGTCGCGACCCGGATGAACGACCGGTGAACTGAGACCTCCGCGGAGCACACCCATTCTGCGTCGACCGACCCGACGCCCAGCGGCGCCGAGCGACCGCGTTCAGTTTCACCGCGGGAGGCGAAGGTTAACACCGCCGGGTGGGAACGGACGGGTATGGAGGGAACGCTCCCGGGCGCGCCGACCGACGAGGGGGCGGACCGCGTCGTCTGTCACGTCGACATGGACTGCTTTTACGCCAGTTGTGAGCGCCTGCGCGACCCGTCGCTCCGCGGCGAACCGGTGGTCGTCGGCATGGGGTACGAGGACGGCGAGACGGTCGGGGCGGTGGCGACCGCGAGCTACGAGGCGCGCGCGTTCGGCGTCGAGTCGGCCCAGCCCATCTCGGGCGCGCTCAAGCGCCTCCCGCGCCGGACGGCGGCGGACCCCGACGACGACGACGCCCCGGACCCGGGCGAGACGGGCCACTACCGGCCCGTGGACATGGACTTGTACGAGTCGGTCGCCGCGGCGGTCAAGGAGGTGCTCCACGACTGTGCGGAGACGGTCCGGGAAGTGAGCATCGACGAGGCGTACCTCGACGCGAGCGACCGGACCGCGTGGGACGTGATCGGCGGGGGCGACGGCGCGGCCGAGCGAGCGGGGGGCGAGCGGACGCTCGCGGAGGGGTTCGCCCGCCACGTCAAGCGGCGGATCGAACGCGAGGCGGGCGTCCCCGCGAGCGTTGGCGTCGCCCCCAACATGACGACCGCGAAGGTGGCGTCGGACCACGACAAGCCCGACGGGCTGACGGTGGTGCCGCCGGGGACCGTCGAGTCGTTCCTCGCGCCGCTCCCGGTCGACCAGATCCACGGCGTCGGTCCGGTGACCGCCCGGACGCTCGCCGAGGCGGGCATCGAGACGGCGGGCGACCTCGCGGCGGCGGACCCCTCGGAACTGACCGACCGGTTCGGCTCGCGCGGGCGCGACCTGTACGACCGCGCCCGCGGGCACGACGACCGCGCGGTGACGCCCACCGGCCGGCCGAAGAGCCTCTCGCGGGAGTCGGCGTTCGCCGGGGCGACCGACGACCGGGGTCGAAAGGAGGGGGTCGTGCGGGGGCTGGCGGCGGACGTGGCCGAGCGGGCGCGCTCGCGGGGGGCGCTCTACCGGACCATCGGTATCAAGGCGATAGAGCCGCCCTACGAGGTGAACACGCGCTCGGAGTCGCTCCCCGGGCCGGTCGAGGACGCCGACCTCGTCGAACGGGTGGCGCTCGACCTGCTGGCGGAGTTCGACGGCCGGCCGGTGCGGAAACTGGGCGTGCGCGTGTCGAACCTCTCGTTTGCGGCGGGCGAGCAGTCGACGCTCGGCGGCTACGACGCCGAGACGGGGGCGAGCGACCGGGCGACCGGGAGCGCCGACCCGGCCGGGGCGTCCGGCGCGGCGGACGCCCGCCGCGGCGACGGCCGGGACCGGCGGACGGGCACGGACGCCGACCCGACGCTCGACGACTGGGTCGACGAGTCCGCGGCGGCGTCCGACGGGACGACGCGGACCGCGTCGGACGGGGGGTCGTCGCGGGGGCGGACCGACGGGCAGTCGTCGCTCGGCGAGTTCGAGTAGGACGGCGAGGCGCGCCGCGGGCGGGGCGCCGGCGTCGAGCCGCAAGCCGCGCGTCAGACGCGCAGGGGAGACTTATGCCGCGAGCGGGGCAGGATACGCCCGAATGAGCGAGAGCGACGAGACCATCGCCGTCGCGGACGTGAGCGACGGGACCGGCGGCGAGTCGGACCTCGACCCGGGGACGACCATCTCGCTTCCGGTGGTCGAACTCCTCACGGGGCGGGGGTTCATCACGGGGAAGTCCGGCAGCGGGAAGTCGAACACGGCGAGCGTGGTGATCGAGAACCTCCTCGACAACAACTTCCCCGTCCTCATCGTCGACAGCGACGGCGAGTACTACGGGCTGAAACAGGAGTACGAGATCCTCCACGCGGGCGCCGACGAGGAGTGCGACATCCAGGTGTCGGCCGAACACGCCGACAAACTCGCGAGCCTCGCGCTCGAACAGAACGTCCCCATCATCCTCGACGTATCGGGCTACTTGGAGGAGGGCGCCGCCTCGAACCTGATCCGCGAGACGGCCCGGCACCTGTTCGCCAAGGAGAAGAAGCTGAAGAAGCCCTTCCTGATGCTCGTCGAGGAGTGTCACGAGTACATCCCCGAGGGCGCGGGGATGGACGCCACCGGCAAGACGCTGATCAAGATCGGCAAACGCGGCCGGAAGCACGGCCTCGGCATCGTCGGCATCTCCCAGCGGCCGGCGGACGTCAAGAAGGACTTCATCACGCAGTGCGACTGGCTCTGCTGGCACCGGCTGACGTGGGACAACGACACCAAGGTGGTGGGGCGGATCCTCGGCAGCGAGTACGCCGACGCCATCGAGGACATGGACGACGGCGAGGCGTTCATGGTGACCGACTGGGAGGAGTCGGTTCGGCGCGTGCAGTTCCACCGCAAGCAGACGTTCGACGCGGGCGCGACCCCCGGGCTGGAGGACTTCGAGCGGCCCGACCTCAAGTCGGTCTCCGGCGACCTGGTGTCGGAACTCCGCGACATCACCGACGAACAGGAGCGCCGCGAGTCGAAGCTCGCGGACCTCGAACAGGAACTCGACCGGAAGAACCAGCGGATCACCCAACTCGAACGCGAACTGGAGGAGGCGAAGGACATGTCGCGGATGGCGGACAAGTTCGCGCAGGCGCTGTTGAGCAAGTCCGAGGCGACGTATCGCGGCGGGAGCGGCCGCAACCTCGCGCGCGAGGAGGCGGAACCGGGGCGCGAGCGGTCGGGCGCGGACGACCGGGCGCCCGAACCCCGGCGGCGCGACCCGCCGCGGGACGACGCCGACCAGTCGGGGCTGGCCGACTACGCCGCCGACTCTCCGGAATCCGAAGAGGACGCAGGAGACCCAGACGAAGTCGACGGGGACGCCGGCGCCTGGCCCGACCCGACGAACGGCGCCGGGGCGGGAGCGGGGGCGGGGGCGGACGACGCGACGCCGGCGAACACGGCGGCGACCGACGGGTCGGGCCACGCGTCGGCGGACGCGGCCGGCGGGACGGACGCGCCGTCCGCGACGGCCGGGTCAACCCGGACCGGCGTCGACATCTCGGAGGCGCGCTCGCCCGGCGGGTTCGACGGCGGGGCGGGGCTGCTGGCGGCCATCGAGGACGACGAACTCCGCGGCCGGGAGACGGTGGTCCGGACGTTCGTCGGCGCGCTCGACTCGCTGGAGGACGTGAGCCGCGGCATGCTCGCACACTACCGCGCCGCCGGGCCGACGACGCCGCGGGCCGCCCACCGCGCGGCGGGCGGGTCGGGCGACCGGACGTTCGCGTACGGCCGCAACCGACGGCTCCGGAGCGCGGGGCTGGTCGAACACCGCGCGCACGGCGAGTACGACTACGCGCTCGCGTCGCTCGTCCGCCGGGCGTACGCCGGGGGCGACGAACAGGCGGTCGCCGACGTGGTCGCGGAGATAGAGGCGCGGGCGGGACTCGACGGGGAGTAGACGGACCGACCCGACCCGGCCGACGGAGCGGCCGCGCGCGACCAAGTACCACGCCCGCCGAACGCTTATCAGCCGGGCGCCGGGAGTGGGGAGACGAATGGAGACCAGTTCTTCGGCGCGCTGACCGGGCGCGTCGGCGGGGGCGCGCGCGGCGGCACGACCCCGGGTCGGGCGGCGACCCGGGCGGCCACGGC
>NZ_ASGZ01000051.1 GCF_000495475.1 Candidatus Halobonum tyrrellensis G22
CGTGAGCTGATGGAAACTCGTGGAAACCCCGCGGTCGCCACCCGCCTCCGGGTGGCCCTGTGGCTGAGTTTCCACCGGGAGTGCGCTCGCGGCTCTGCTTGACGCGCCGGTCGTCCCGGTCCGCGCGCCCGTTCTGTGATCACTCGCGTCTGCGACAGGTCGTGTTGCTGTCGGTGCGACGTGTTGGGGGTCCACTCTGGGTCGAAATTGCCCGGGGTTCTGGTGCGTAGAATCGTGTTCCTTCGGGAGCGGTTCGCGTTTCGACCCCGGCGAAACTCGGGGACGGCGCGGCTTCGATCCTGTTTCGACCCGGGCGCTCAGTCGTTTCGAGCGGGCGCGTAGACGTTGCCCGGTTTCGAGTCGTCGGCGACCTGTTCGAGGACGCCGGCGCCCTCCAACTCGGTTATCCAGTTCCCGACAGTTCGGCGCGTCGGGGCGTCGTCGCCGCGGTCGTCCTGGACTGCTTCGTGCGCCTCGGTGATGGTGACGCCCGGGCCGTCGACGGCGCTCCACTCGTCGGCGAGCAGGTCGGCGAGGTAGCGCGGCTTGTCGCTGAGGTCGTCGGGGAGGTCGTCGCCGCCGACCGCGTCCGCC
>NZ_ASGZ01000052.1 GCF_000495475.1 Candidatus Halobonum tyrrellensis G22
CCCCGCCTCGTCGGGGGTCCCCCCGAGACCGGCGTCGCCGTCGGACTCGCCGCCGGCGTCGTCGGCGCCGCGGCGGCGTACCGCTACCCGCGCCCGGCGGACGACGACGGGTCCGGGGACGGCCGCGACGGGAGCCGGGGCGGCGCCGAGGCGGGGAGCGGGAGCGACGCGTGAGTCGGACGCCCGTGCCGCGGGGCGCGTAACGCTTACCGCCCGCCCCTCCCACCCTCCCCGCATGCGAATCGCGCTCCTCGGCGGCACCGGCGACGTCGGCGCGGGTCTCGCGCTCCGGTGGGGCCACGACACGAACCACGAACTCCTGGTCGGCTCGCGCGACCCCGAGCGGGCGCGCGAGGCGTCCGAGCGGTACGCGGCGGCCGTCGCCGACCGCGACCGCGAGGCGACCGTCAAGGGGTTCGACAACGCGATGGTGACCGACCGGGCGGACGTGGCCGTACTCTGCGTCCCGGCGTACCACGTCGCCGACACCGTCGCGTCGGTCGCGAGCGGACTCGACGGCGACACCGTGGTCGTCACGCCCGCCGCGGGGACGAGACGCGACGACGAGGGGGTCCACTCCCACCCGCCGAGCGCGGGCAGCGTGGCCGCGCTCGTCCGCGGGGCGGTTCCCGACGAGGCGCCCGTGGTGGGCGCGTTCCACACGCTCGCCGCCAGCCGACTCGCCGACCTCGACGCGGCGTTGGGCGTCGACACGCTCGTGTTCGGCGACGACGACGACGCGAAGGCGACGGTGGCGCGACTGGCCGAGGAGATAGACGGCCTGCGGGCGCTCGACGCCGGCGGGCTGGCGAGCGCGCCCGAGGTGGAGGCGACGACGCCGCTGTTGGTCAACGTGGCGGCGAACGACGACGACGTGTCCGACCCCGGGATCAGGTTCTCGTGAGCGGCCGGCGGGCCGCGCGGGGCAGGTATCGGGTGGCCGGCGGGCCGTGCGGTCGCGAGCGTCTCAGAACAGCCCGAGGAGGAACCCGACGCCCATGACGACCAGTACGGCCGCCGAGAACAGCGGGAGGTAGCCGGCGTACGCCTCGACGCGCGCCTCGAACCGGTAGTAGCCCGCGACCAACGGGAGCGTCAGCGCCACCAGCGCGGCGATCACCGCGAGCGCGTACGCCGCCATGAGTTCGAGACAGAACGTCGACCCGGTACACAGCGCGATTATCTCGAACTCCTCCTCGTGGGCGAACCCGAGCACGAACGCGGCCGACGCGATGCCCCACAGCCCGCGGTCCGCGGCGTCGTCGAGCGAGCCGTGGTCGTGCGAGTGGTCGTGGTCGTCGTGCGAGTGGTCGTGCGAGTGGCCGTTGCGGTACTCGCGTACGCGAGGAGTATCAGGAGGACGCCCGCGACGATGCCCATCCGGCTCCCGACGGTTACGGCGGCGTCGCCCGCGCGGAGGACGACCGGGTCGGTCAGGCCGGCCAGGTCGAACTGCCGTCTCGCGAGGAAGGAGACGCCGACCATCGCGACGCTGCTGACGAGGTGGCCGACGCCGAGGAGGAGACTCGCCGCCAGCCCCGAGAACCACCTGTTCGACCGGTCGAGCGCGTACGCGGCGGCGACGGGCCAGCCGTGACCGGGTTCGACGCCGTGGACGACACCGAGCAGGACCGCCCCGGCGCCGGGAGCGCGAGCCCCGTCGGGACGACGCCGACGGGCGGAACGGGCACGTGCACGGTCGGTGTCGGGCCGGGGGTCGAATGAGGGTTGTTATGCACGCGGCCGGGAAACCGTAATAACGACCTCTTAGGCGCCCGCCGCCGAGCCTCCGGGTATGCGAACGAGCGTGAACCTGCCCGCCGAGACGCTGGCGGCGTTCGACGAGGTGTGGGAGGCGGAGGGGTTCGACTCGCGGTCGCGGGCGGTTCGGGAAGCCGTCCGCGAGTACGTCGAGCGACACGACCGACTCGAACGCGTGACCGGCGACGTGGTGGCCGCCATCGCGTTCGACTACGAGCACGCCACGGTCATCGGCGAACTCCACGCGCTCCAACACGAGTACCAGGACGTGATCCGGACGACGGCGCACGCCCACGAGGGCGAGTGGTGTCTCGAAACGGTGTTCTGCCGGGGCGACGCCGCGGAGATACGCGAACTCCTCTACCGACTCCGCGACTTCGACGCCGTCGGCCGCGCGAACGTGATGTTCCTCGAACGCGTCGACGGGGAGTGAACTGGAACCGGGGGTGAGCCGGGACCGGGGGATGAGCCGGGACGGGTGCCGGTTACTCGCCGTCGGGGTCGGCCACCTTCACGACCTGCTTGCCGACGTTCTCGCCCTCGAAGAGGCCGAGGAACGCGTCGGGCGCGTTCTCGAACCCCTCGGTCACCGTCTCCCGGTAGGAGAGGTCGCCGCTCGCCACCCGGTCGCGGAGGAAGGCGGTCGCCTCGGCGAACCGCGGCGCGAAGTCGCCGACGAGGAACCCCTCGACGCTGGCGCGGGTCCGGATCAGGTCCGAGAGCTTCCGGGGACCGGTGGGGCGCTCCTCGGCGTTGTACAGCGCGATCTGTCCACAGACGGCGACGCGGGCGTCGACGTCGAGCCGCGGGAACACCGCGTCCGTCACGGGACCGCCGACGTTGTCGAAGTAGGCGTCGACGCCGTCGGTCAGGTCGTTGAGGCGGGCGCCCACGTCCTCGGTGTCGTAGTTGATACCCGCCGAGAAGCCCAACTCCTCGGTGAGCCACTCGACCTTCTCGTCGGTGCCGGCGACGCCGACGGCGTCTGCACCCTGTAGCTCGGCGAGTTGGCCGACGACGGAGCCGACCGCCCCCGCCGCCCCCGAGACGACCATCGTGTCGCCCGCGCGGGGCTGTGCCACCTCGCGGGTGCCGAAGTAGGCGGTCCGACCGGGCATCCCGAGCACCCCGAGCGCCGTCGAGACGGGGAGTTCGCCCGTGTCGACGGGCGTGAGGTCGCTCCCGTCGACGGCCGCGTACTCCGCCCACGGGACGTTGCCGACGACGGTCGCCCCCTCGTCGACGGTCGCGCCGTTCGACTCGATCACCTCACACACCGCGGCGCCGTACAGCGGCCCGTCGACCTCCCACGGGTCGGCGTACGACTCCGCCGCGCTCATCCGGCCGCGCATGTACGGGTCGACCGAGAGGAACAGCACCCGCACGAGCGCCTCGCCCGGTCCGGGGTCGGGCCGGTCGACCTCGCGGAGGTCGAACGTGTCGTCGCCGGGCGTTCCCTCGGGTCGCTTCGCCAGGTGGAACCGACGGTTGTCCGTCACGGCCGCTGTTCGGCCGCGCGACCCAAAAGGGGCCGGAAGTCGGAACCCGCCATCGGGAGCCGAACCCGAGCGTCGGCGCCGGCGGTCGTGCCGGGTCAGTCGGCGGTGACCGACTCGGCGCCGTCGGCGTCGTCGGTCAGGTCGAGGTCCACCTCGGCGTCGGCGAGCGCGTCGCCCGCCTCGTCGAGGGCGCCGCCCGCGTCGTCGTCGCTCCCGTCGGCGTCGCCGCCGCCGCCGCCGTCGTCCGACGAGCGCGCGTGGCCGACGAACGCCAGCGCGGCCGCGAACAGGCCGACGTTCTTGAGGAAGTGGAGCCGCTGCCGTTCGCGTTCTCCCTCGTCGTCGGCGTTCCAGAAGTCGTGCATCGTCGGCGTGGTGCCGGCGAGGAACGTCGCCACCGCGCCCGCCGCGAGCGTCGGCAGCCGCCAGAGCACGACGCCGACGGCGCCGACCGTCGCCATCCCGCTCGCGAACGGGACGAGCACGTCCGCCATCGGGACGTCGTTCGCCTCTGCGTACTCGACGGCTCCCTCCATGTCCCGGAAGTTACCGCCCACCAACGCGACGATGGCGCCGCCGAACAGCAGGCGCGCCAGCCGCGAGGGCGCCGAGCCGTCGTCGCTCACCGTTCCACCCCGTCGGATCCGATCGAATCCATGAGCGGTGGGGCGTACGGGGGACGGTGGCATAATCCCGGCGGCCGCGGCGGCGCCGCCTCGCTCCCGTTGGGTGCGGCCGTCGACGGTCCCGCCGCGGGTCGGCGGCGCCGCGACCGCTCCCGGCGCGGATCGGTCGCCGGACCGTGGGCTTATTCGCGCCGGCCGCCAAGCCGGGCGCATGAGCGGACTCTCGCTCGACGCCACCCAACTCGACCGCTACTCCCGGCACATCATCCTCGACGGGGTCGGGCCGGAGGGGCAGGCCGCGCTACTCGACGGGTCGGTGCTCGTCGTCGGCGCGGGGGGACTCGGGGCGCCCGCGATCCAGTACCTCGCGGCGGCGGGCGTCGGGCGGGTCGGGGTCGCCGACGACGACGCCGTCGAGCGGTCGAACCTCCAGCGGCAGGTGGTCCACGCCGACGCCGACGTGGGGCGACCGAAGGCCGAGTCGGCCGCCGAGTACGTCCGCGACCTCAACCCGGACGTCGACGTGGAGGCGTACGAGACGCGCGTCGGTCCCGACAACGCCCGCGAACTGGTCGAGGGGTACGACGTCGTCGTCGACGCCTCGGACAACTTCCGGACGCGCTACGTCGTCAACGACGCCGCGAGGCTGGCGGGCGTCCCCGTCGCGCACGCCGCCGTCTACAAGTTCGAGGGGCAGGCGACGACGCTGGTCCCCGGCGGGCCGTGCTACCGGTGTCTGTTCCCCGAGGCGCCCGACCCCGGCGAGGTGCCCGACTGCGCGACGACAGGCGTGCTCGGCGTGCTCCCGGGGACGCTCGGCTGCATCCAGGCGACGGAGGCGGTGAAACTCCTCCTCGACGCGGGCGAGACGCTCGCGGGCCGCCTCCTCTTTTACGACGCGACGGCGCTGTCGTTCGAGACGGTGCCGTACCGCCCGAACCCCGACTGCCCCGTCTGCGGCGACGAACCTATCGACTCCATCGAGGGCGTCGAGTACGCCGACGGCTGCCGCATCTCCGCGGACTGAGCCGCCGTCGCCCGGCGCGTCGTCCCGGCCGTACGCCCCGGCGACCCACCCACGGCGACCAATCCCCGCCGCACCCGCCCGACCTGCCGGTCGCTCGCCGACCGCACGGCCGCGCCCCGCCTCCAATCCGACCGGTGAAAGAGGACGCAATCGGGTAACACGCTTCAGAGGCCGCATGGGCCGTGAATTCTGGTTTCCTATTTTATAATTCGGGCGCAAAATACCCGATCACTTATGAGCATCCCTCCCCTAACTGTGAGTGAAGTCGTCCCGTCCCGGGCGCGGTCGGACGGGCGGCCTCCCCGTTTCACAATGAGTCAGTCAACACGCCACGAGTCCACCGAGCGGGATGTAACTCGAACGAACGAGCAGGAGCGAGAACAGGAAGGGGGCGACGAGCGCGAGCGCTGTCCCGAGTGCGGCGGCAAACTCGTCTCCGACGACGCGCGCGCCGAGACGGTCTGTGCGGACTGCGGGCTAGTCGTCGACGAGGACGAGATCGACCACGGGCCGGAGTGGCGCGCGTTCGACGCCGGCGAGAAGGACCAGAAGAGCCGGGTCGGCGCGCCGACCACGAACATGATGCACGACAACGGGCTGTCGACCAACATCGGGTGGCAGAACAAGGACGCGTACGGCAACTCGCTGTCGAGCACCCAGCGCAAGAAGATGCAGCGGCTCCGCACCTGGAACGAGCGGTTCCGCACCCGAGACCACAGCGAGCGGAACCTCAAGCAGGCGCTCGGCGAGATCGAACGGATGGCCAGCGCGCTGGGACTGCCCGAGAACGTCCGCGAGACCGCGAGCGTCATCTACCGGCGGGCGCTCGACGAGGACCTCCTGCCCGGCCGCTCCATCGAGGGGATCGCCACCGCGAGCCTCCACGCGGCCGCCCGGATGGCGAACGTCCCCCGGTCGATCGACGAGGTGACGCGCGTCTCGCGGGTCGACGAGGCGACGTTCGAGCGGGCGTACCGCTACATCGTCCGCGAACTCAGCCTGGAGATCCAGCCCGCCGACCCCGTCGAGTACCTCCCGCGGTTCGCGTCGGACCTCGAACTGTCCGACGAGACGGAGCGGCGGGCGCGGGAACTGCTCGAGACCGGCAAGCGCGAGAACGTCCACTCCGGCAAGTCGCCGGTCGGACTCGCGGCGGCGGCCATCTACGCCGCGGGCATCCTCACCAACGCGTCGCTGACGCAGGCGGAGGTCAGCGAGGCGACCGACATGAGCGAGGTCACGATCCGGAACCGCTACCAGGAACTGCTCGCGGCCGAAGAGCAGGACTACCCGCTCGCGGACGCGTAAGCCGGACGGACTCGACGTGCGCGGGGGAAGCCGCGCGACCGACTGAGGTTCGACTTTTCGCCGACGTGACGGCGTGGGAGGTTCTCGCCAGCGACGCCCGACTCGGAGCGGCGCCGCCCGCCGATCGACCGGGAGGATCACGAAGGAGAACCCGCAGACGGCGCGGCTGTCGGTGGCGGCGGCGCGAGCCGCACGCTGGCGGGACGAGGCCCGCGGTTCGCGGCCGCAGCCGTCGCAACGACAACGCTTTTCGGCGGTCCGCTGGAAATTCGAGCCATGTCCGACGAACTCAAGCGTGGACTCGAGGGCGTGCTGGTCGCCGAGTCCGGTCTGAGCTACATCGACGGCGGCGAGGGACGGCTCGTCTACCGCGGGTACGCCATCGAGGACCTCGCGGAGCACGCCACCTACGAGGAGGTGCTGTACCTCCTGTGGGAGGGTGAACTCCCCACCCGGTCGGAGTTGGACGAGTTCGAGGAGGCCATGTCCGCCGAACGACACCTCTCGGAGGACGCGATGGAGACGGTTCGGCGGCTCGCGGAGGCCGACGAGGAGCCGATGGCGGCGATGCGGACCGCGGTGTCGTCCTTCTCGGCGGCCGACGAGGACGCCCGCGCCGACGCCGACCCGCAGGACCGCGAGGCCAACGTCCGGAAGGGCCGGCGGATCACCGCGAAGATGCCCACCGCGCTCGCGGCGTTCGCGCGGATCCGCGACGGCGACGACCCGGTCGAACCCCGCGAGGACCTCGACCACGCGGCCAACTTCCTCTACATGCTCAACGACGAGGAGCCGAACGACGTCCAGGCGGACGTGTTCGACCAGGCGCTGGTGCTCCACGCCGACCACGGGCTGAACGCGTCGACGTTCTCCGCGATGGTGACCGCCTCGACGCTCGCGGACATCCACTCGGCGGTCACGTCGGCGATCGGCACGCTGTCGGGCGGGCTCCACGGCGGCGCGAACGCCAACGTGATGCGGATGCTCAAGGAGGTCGACGACGCCGACCGGAACCCCACCGAGTGGGTGGAGACCGCCCTCGACGAGGGCCGCCGGGTCGCCGGCTTCGGTCACCGCGTCTACGACGTGAAGGACCCCCGCGCGAAGATCCTCGGCGCGCGCTCGGAGGAACTGGGCGAGGCGGCGGGCGACACCAAGTGGTACGAGATGTCAGTCGACATCGAGGAGTACGTGATGGACGAGAAGGGGCTGGCGCCGAACGTCGACTTCTACTCCGCGTCGACGTACTACCAGATGGGGATCCCGATCGACGTGTTCACCCCCATCTTCGCCGTCTCGCGCGTCGGCGGCTGGGTCGCGCACGTGTTGGAGCAGTACGAGGACAACCGGCTGATCCGGCCGCGGGCGCGGTACGTCGGCGAGACGGACGCCGAGTGGGTCCCGGTCGACGAGCGGTAGAGGCGAGGAGTCGGGTCGTCGGCGTCGCGGCGCGGAGACGGACGGGTGCGCGGCGCCGACGCTTCCGTCGTCGGTGTCGCAGACGCCCGGATCGGCGGTGGTTCGACGGGCGATAGCCTGACGGGCGGGGTCGGATTTCGGATCACGGAGTCGCACGGCCAAGAAACTTATATCTTCAGGGATACGTACTATCCAGTATGGATATCAAACTAACACCCGAGCAGCGACGAGAGTACACCGAACGCGTCCGCGAGGAGACCACCAAGGCCCGCGAAGAGGCCGGAGAGCGCGGCGACGAGATGCGGAGCCAGGTCGGCGACCGACTGCTCGACGTGATGGCCGAGAACTTCCCCGAGGAGTACGAGTCGCGCCGCCGCGCGGCGATGCTCAAGGGGTTCGGCGTCGGCGTCGCGGTCGGTCTGCTCGGCCGCGAGGCGCTCCGGATGCGACGCTCGGAGTAGGTCGCGACACGTCGGCCGACGACGACCGGTCAACCCGCCACGTTTTTCGAGACGACACCCGATAGCCGACGGCTCGTCGGCCCTCGCGCGGGCCGCACCGACGGGTCGGCCGGTCGGCCGGTCAGCCCGTCTCCTCCACTTGCGGGTCCTCGTTCTCCTCGCTCCCGCTGCCGCGTTCGGCCATCATCGCCGCCGCCCGCGACGCCCACCCGGAGTAGCGGAACCCGGCCGCGACGACGAGCGCCATCCAGACGAACTGGAGACCCACGCCCCAGTACGCCCCGACCGGCCCGTAGCCGAGGGTGTCTCCGAGGAGGTACGACAGCCCCAGAAGGAAGCCGAACGTGCCGGTCAGCCGCGCGACGAGCGGGATGCGGGTCTCGCTGGCGCCCTGGAGCGCGCCCGACAGTACCGAAAACGCGATGAGGAACGGCGCGGTGACGCCGTAGACGCGGGCGAACGCGACGCCGTACGGGACCGCGGGGGCGGCCACGTCGAACACGCGCACGAACGCGGGCGCGAGCGCCACGAGCGCCGCGCCGACGGCGCCGACGGTGAGGAGGCCGAGCGCGACCACGGCGTACCCCTGATAGCGCGCACGGTCGGGGTCGCCGTCGCCGAGCGACTGCCCGACGAGGACGCTCGCGGCGACGTTGTACCCCCGCGAGAGCGGGCCGGTCACCTGCTGGTACATCCGCCGACCGATCTGGAACCCCGCGTTGACGGGCGTGCCGAACGCCAACAGGAGGCTGTTGAACGGGAACTCGGCGACGGCGGCCGAGAAGCCCTCCAGCACCCGCGGGGCCGACACGCGAACGAGTTGCCGCGCGACGACGGGGTCGCGCGGCCTGACGAGGGTGGCGCCCGCCCACGACGTCGCGAACGCGAGCACGAGCAGTAGAGCGGTGAAGACGTTCGCGCCCGCGGTGGCCAGCCCCACCCCGACCACGTCGAGGCGGGGGAACGGCCCGACGCCGAGGCCGAGCGCGACCGACCCCGCGATGTTGAGGCCGTTGGCGACGACGTTGACGTACATCGGCGTGCGGGTGTCGCCGGTGCCCTGGAGCGAGCGCGCGCCGATGAGCGCGACGTGGCGGGCGGGCGCGGTGGCGAAGACGACCGCGAGGTACGTCCCCCCGAGCCGCGCGGTTTCGGGGGCGGCGCCGAGAAGCGCGATCAGGTCCCGGCCGAAGAGCGCGCCGACGGCGACGAACGGCAGTCCGAGGAGCGCGCCCATCACGAGCGCCTGCGTGACCGCCTCGTCGCGGTTGGCGGCGGCCGCCGCGCCGGTGTCCTGACTGGAGAGCGCGATGGCGCCGCCGCCGAGACCGAGACCGATCCGCAGCGGGAACCGCGCGTACAGGTCGGCGAGACCGATGGCGACGACCGCGGCGGGGGAGAACTGCGCGGTGACGATGACGTCGGTCGTCCGCATCGCCGTGCGGAACGTCTGTTCGGCCATGACCGGCCACGCCAGCGAGAGCACCCGCTTCCAGACGCCCGTCAGCCGGCCGGTATCCATGGAGCGGCGTCGGCCGGTCGCGGTTTCACGCTACCGGAACCGGAACGCGTCGGCGCGAGCCACGGGCCGCGGGCCGCGCGGCGGCGGACCGTCGACGGCGGGGTCGGCGAGCGCCGAACCGGCGAATCGTCGGACCGACCCGGCGAACCGCCGGACCGACCCAGCCGGCGAAACGGCCAAGCGCTCGCGGGGCGTCGACCGGCGTGTGTACGCGTTCGTCTACGGGACGCTCACGGAACCCGAGCGGGTCCGGGCGGTGCTCGACTCGTTCGTGTTCGTCGGGACCGCGACCCTCGAGGGACTCCGCGTCGTCGAGGGGGAGTACCCGACGCTCGCGCCGCCGGCCGGCGCGGACGCCGGGGCGGGCTGGGACCGCGGGGGCGGCGAGAGCGGCGGCGGTCCCCCGGCGGTCGGCGGCCGCCTGCTCCGGACGGAGGAGGTGGCCGCGCTCGACGCCTACGAGGGGGTCGACGACGGCCTGTACGTCCGCGTGACCCTGCCGTACGCGGGCGACGCGGACGAACCCGACGAGGTGGCGACGTACGTGGGCGACCCGGAACGGCTGGGTGCGGACGCCCGCTGGCCCGGCGACGGCCCGTTCGCCGAGCGCGTTCGGGCGTACCTCGACGGGGCCAGCGTCCGGGTCGCGAGTGGCCACTAACTTCATACGTGGGACGGGCGGCGGACGGCCGTCATACACCGACACGATCCCGTCGCCGTCTATCGATTTCACTTCCGCCGCGCGTGACTCACATTTATGTATCCGCGGCCGCTTCGTACACCTGCACGTCACACGCGTGCATTCCCCCATTCCCTTTCGACGGAAACGGCTAAACCGCGAGCGCCGGCTACCCCACGTATGCTCTCGTTCGACGACGTGCTGGCGGCGCGCGACCGCGTGATGGAGGTGGCGCGGGAGACGCCGCTGGAGTACTCCTACTCCTTCTCCGAGATGACCGGCGCCGACGTCCACCTCAAACTGGAGAACACCCAGCGGACGGGGTCGTTCAAGATCCGCGGCGCGACCAACCGGATCGCGGACCTCTCGGCGGTGGAGCGCGACCGCGGGGTGGTGACGGCGTCGGCGGGCAACCACGCCCAGGGGGTCGCGCTCGCGGCGACGCGGGCGGGCGTCGACTCGACCATCGTGATGCCGAAGTACGCGCCCGTCTCGAAGGTGGCCGCCACCCGCCGGTACGGCGGCGAAGTCGTCCTCCACGGGGTCGACTACGACGAGGCCCAAGGGCGCGCACACGAGATCGAAGCCGAGGAGGGGCGGACGTACGTCCACGCGTTCGACGACGAGGCGGTGATGGCGGGGCAAGGCACCATCGGCCTGGAGATAGCCGAGCAGTGTCCCGAGGTGGACACGGTGGTGGTGCCCATCGGCGGCGGCGGCCTCATCTCGGGCGTCTCGACGGCGCTCGACGGCCGCCTCGACGACGTGCGCGTGGTGGGCGTGCAGGCCAGCGGCGCCTCGTCGGTCGCCGACTCGCTGACGAAGGGCGCGCGACAGGAACTCGACAGCGTCGACACCATCGCCGACGGCATCGCGGTTCGGGAGGTGGGCGAGCGCACGTTCGAGGTGATCCGCGAGCGGGTCGACGAGGTGGTGACCGTCGAGGACGAGGAGATAGCGGTCGCGCTCACCCACCTGCTCGAACGCTCGAAGACGCTGACCGAGGGCGCGGGCGCGGCGCCGCTGGCGGCGCTTCTGACCGGCGCGTTCGACTACGAGGCGGGCGAGACGGTCGTGCCCGCGCTGTGTGGCGGCAACATCGACATGAACACCCTCACGACCGTGATCGTCCGCGGGCTGGTCGAGATGGGTCGCTACCTCAAGATCCGAACCGAGTTGAAGGACCGCCCGGGCGCGCTCGAACGGCTGGTCGAGGTGATCGCGGCCGCCGACGCCAACATCTACGCGATCCACCACGACCGGACCTCCCGCGACATCGCGGTCAACGCCGCCGAGGTGGAGATAGAACTGGAAACCCACGACGACGACCACGCCGCCGAACTCGTGGCCGCACTCGAAGCGAACGGCTACACCGTCGACGTGCTTGCGTAGTCAGGCGTCGGGGTCCGAACCCGGGGGCGCGTCGGAGTCGGACGGAGCGGCGCCCGCCGACCCCGCGGGCACCGCGCGGTACGTGACCGTCAGGAAGCGCCGGCCGAACAGCCACATGCGGTGGTCGGCGACCACGCCCGCATCGGTCCCGGCGGCCGCGTCCGAGAGCCGTGATACGTCGGGGGCGTCGACCGAGTACGCGCCCGTCGCTCCGGCGGGCCACACGCGGAACGCCTGGTCGACCGGGAGCGCGAACGCCCCCAGCGGCGTGACGAGGTACAGTCCCGGGTCGTCGCCGTCGGTGTGGAGGCGGACGCCGGTTCCGCCCGTCTCCCCCCTCTCGGCGTCGCTCGCGTCGCCGTCCGCGTCGAGGTGGTCGACCCGGAGCACCGTCGAGAGGTTGCCGCCCGGCAGCGGGACGGCAACGTTGACGAACCGCTCGCCCCCGGACTCGTGGTGGGCGTACGCCGCGACGAACACCGCGGTCCCGTCGGGGCGGGTGCGGACCCACGCCCGCGCCCCCTCGCGGGGGTCCGCATCGGCTGTGACGGCCGCGAACCGGCTCCGGAGGCGGCCGCCGCCGCCGCGGCCGGGGAGGTTCAGTTGTCCGAGGAAGCTCGTGAGCGGCGAGACGAGCGCGGCGCCCGACCGGAACGGGGCGTGCCAGCGGGCGCGGTAGGCCATCCGGTAGTCGCCGGTCCGCTCGTAGAACGCGCGGACGGCGGGCGCGACCCGGTCGGGGTCGAACCCCGGCCGCGCGAACTCGGTCAGGTCGTCCATCTCGCCGGCGGGCGCCTCGTCGGTGACGACGCCCGCCCGTTCGGGCCAGTCGGCGCCGACGCGGCCGCCCGCCGACAGCGGCGACAGCGGGACAGCGGCGGCCGCCCGGCGGGCGCGCGCGAGGGCGGCTCCGAGGAGGGCGAGCGACGCGAGGAGGACGGCTCCGACCGCGGGGCGGCGGCGTGACACGTCCGCGGGTACGTCGCCGCGATTTAAGGTGATCCCGGTCCCGTCTGGAGCCGTGAAGCGAGTCATCTCCACCGACGACGCGCCCGCGGCGGTCGGCGCGTACAGTCAGGCGACGACGAACGGGTCGCTCATGTTCACCGCGGGGCAGATCCCGCTGACGACCGACGGCGAACTGCTCGACGACGCGGACATCGCGACCCAGACCGAACAGGCGCTCGACAACCTGCTCGCGGTCGTCGAGTCGGAGGGCGCGAGCGCCGACGACGTGTTGAAGACGACGGTGTTCCTCGCGGACATCGGCGACTTCGAGGAGATGAACGAGACGTACGCGTCGTACTTCCGCGACGACCCGCCCGCGCGGTCGGCGGTCCAGGCGGGCGCGCTCCCGAAGGGCGTCGGCGTCGAGATCGAGGCGGTCGTCGACGTCGAGTGAGCGGCCGGCGGCGACGGTCGGCGCTGCTGTGGGGCGCGGTCGGCGCGCTCGCGTTCCTGGTGCTCGCGCAGGGAGCGACGCTCCTCGGGGTGCCCCTCCCGGTCGACGTCCCCGGTCGACTCGGTCTCGCGGTCGTCGTCGGGGGGGTCGCCGCCGTCGCGGCGTACGCGGCGGAGCGCCGGCTGGTCGGGTGAAAAAACGGAGGACGGAGGGGTCGGTCGGGGAGCGGTCGCCGGCCGCGCGGTCAGACGTCGCCCGTCAGTCTCACCTCGTCGTCGGTGACCGTCTCGACGGAGTCGAACGGGAGTTCGAGGTCGTCGGAGTCGGTGTCGGCGTGGCCGAACGCCGCGAGCACCCCCTCCGAGACGCTCGGGTCGGGGTCGAAGTACGCCGTCCCGTTTTCCACGCCGGTCACGATTCCGAGCTCTTCCCCCTCAGCGTCGACGAGGATCTTACCGGAGTCCTCCTCGGTCAGCGTCGCCATTACGTCGTGGCTCGGCCCGGGGTGACGTGTACCTGACGGCCGCCGGGTCGGGCGAAAGGAAGAACTTAAACGGCGCAGGGCGGTAGGTTCGACCGAGCCGGGATGGCCGAGTGGTAAGGCGCACGCCTGGAAAGCGTGTTCCCTTTGGGATCCAGGGTTCAAATCCCTGTCCCGGCGTGTTCTCGGGCCGCACCGCGAGCGGAGCGAGCCGCGGTCCGTTCCACCCGTTCGACGGGGATTCGAGCAGGGAGTGGAGTGACGGAGCGATACTCGCTCCGAACGGAACGACCGTGTTCAAATCCCTGCCCCGGCGTTCTCCGTCTACTGTCTCCCCGAGCGACGGTGTTCGCGGCGTCCGCTCGCGACGGCTCACCCGGGCGCGACGAACCGCAGACAGAGGAAGTTGGGGTGGGTCGACTCGTAGGCGTACCGCTCGGGGCGTTGCTCCGCGAACGCCGCCGTCGGCGTCGGCTCCACCAGTTCGTCGAGCCGGAACCCCGCGGCCAGCGCCGGGTCGAGCACCGCCGACAGCGGCCGGCGGTAGGCGGGCACCTCCACCCGCTCGCCGAACGACTCCCAGACGGCCGACACCCGCTCGACCTCGTGGTAGTTCTCGCTGTCGTCGTACTCCTCGAAGTCGGCGTGGGGGTGTTGGACCGAACAGACCACCCAGCCACCCGGGCGGAGCACGCGCCGGAGTTCCGCGAACAGCGGTCCCCACTCGCGGACGTAGTGGAACGCGAGCGAGCTCGCGACGCCGTCGAACCGGTCGGCGTCGAACGGCAGCCCCGTCCCCAGGTCCGCGCGGACGAACCCGGCGTCGGGGACGCGCCCGCGGGCGTAGCCGAGCATCGCCGCCGAGGCGTCGAGACCGACGACCGCCGCGCCGCCGTCGGCGAGTCGGTCCGCGAGGTGGCCCGCCCCACAGCCCGCGTCGAGAACGGTCCGCCCGGAGACGTCGGGCAGCAGCGACCGGGTCGCGGGGCGTTCGAGGTGAGCGTTCGACGGCTTGCTCGCCCCCTCGCGGTCGTAGCCCGCCGCCAGCCGGTCGTACGCCGCGCGCGCGAGCGGTCCCGTCGAGTCCGACCCGTCGGCCGGACCCGAGCCGTCCTCCGGGTCGGCGCCGGCCCGCGGGTCCGGCCTCGGGTCGTCGGCCATCTACTCGGCGGGCGGCGACTCGGAAGCGGGCGCGAGTCGCTCGGCGTACCCCTCCAACATGCGCTCGACGTACTTCGCGACCACGTCCACCTCCAAGTGGACCGGGTCGCCGACCGCCTTCTCGCTCAGGCTCGTCAGGTCGTACGTCGTCGGGATGACCGCCACGTCGAACTCCCCCTCCCGGCGGTCGGCGACGGTGAGCGAGATACCGTCAAGCGTGACCGACCCCTTGTCGACGACGTAGTTCCCGTAGCCGTCGGGCAGCGCGAACGTGAACCGCCAGTCCTCGCCGACGCGTTCCCGCCCGGTCACGCGGGTCGTGGTGTCGACGTGCCCCTGGACGACGTGGCCGTCGAACCGACCGTCGGCGGGGAGCGCGCGCTCGACGTTGACCGCGTCGCCCTCGCGGAGGTCGCCGAGGTACGTCTTCGCCACCGTCTCGGCCGCGAGGAACACCGAGAACCAGTCGCCCGCCCCGTCCGTCCCGCAGTCCTCGACCGTGAGACAGACCCCGCTGACCGCGACCGACTGGCCGTGGTGGAAGTCGGGGTCGTCGAGGCCCGCGATGCGGAGTCGGAGCCGGAGCCCCTCGTCGGTCGACTCCCGGCGGACCACCTCTCCCGTCGTCTCGACGATACCGGTGAACACACCCCGAGTTCGATCCCACAGCTGGAAAGCGTTCCGACACCGTGACGCACGGCGGCCCGCGAGAGCGGCGGAAGCTATTTGCTCGGCGCCGGGCGGGGAACAGCATGGACCTGTTCGCGCGGCTCCGGGGGAGTTTCATCGCCGGCGTGTTCATCGTCGCGCCGCTGGCGGTCACGCTGTTCGTCCTGGCGTTCGCCGTCGACTGGGTCGGCGGCTTCCTCCGGCCGTTCGTCCGCGAGACCAACCTCGCGGCGCTGGTCGGCGGGAGCGAGCCCCTCGCGCAGGGGCTCGCGGCCGTCCTCATCGCGGTCGGCATCATGCTCGTCGGGTTCGTCGCCTCCAACGAGGCCGGCCGGCGGCTGTTCGGCGGGTTCGAGCGCGGCGTCGCGCTCCTCCCGGTCGTCAGGGCGGTCTACTTCGGCGTCAGGCAGGTCAGCGAGTCGCTCGCCTCCCCGGGCGAGGGGTTCGACCGGGTGGTCGTCGCGGAGTTCCCCCACGACAACACGTACGCCATCGGCTTCGTCACCAACCCCGCACCCCGCCGGGTCAGCGACGCCGTCGGCGCCGACCTGAAGGCGGTGTTCTTCCCGCACAGCCCCAACCCGACGGCGGGGAAGTTGGTGATGATGCGCCCCGACGACTTCGACGAACTCGACATGAGCGTCGCCCGCGGGCTGCGACTGCTCGTGACCACCGGCCTGTCTGTCGACAACGTCGAGGAACTCCCCGACCCGGTCGCGCGGTGAACCCGCGTCCGGTCGGTCGACCCCCATCCGGTCGAGGTCCGCCGGCTCCGGGTCCGCCCCGCGGTGTGCCGGCAGGGACGCCGACGGGCCGGCGTCGCCCGGCGACGCCACGGCACCGCTTTTGTCCGCTCCCGTCCAACGGGTCGGCGTGGCACTCGGCATCCTCGATCTGGTCGGACTGGGCGCGAGCCTGCTGTTCGCCATCCCGCTGGCGGGCTACGGTCTCGGGCGGCTCTCGGACGGTGACCCGCTCGTCGGCGCCGCGTTCGTCGCCGTCGCGGCGCTGATGGTGTACCTCCCCCAGCGACTCACCACGCCCGGCGACATCCCCGGGAAGATAGCGGAACGGACGGTCGGGTCGGCGGTGACGACGCCCGACGGCGAGGAGGAACCGGTCGAGCGGTCCGACTCCGAGTGAGTTCGACGCCGAGCGACCCGGCCGCTCGATCCCGGGTGGGCAGGCCGGCGGGTCGGCTCACCCGCGGTCGTGCGGCACCAGGCTCCGCGGGTACTCCCCGAGCAGTTCGTAGCCGTCGTCGGTGACGACCGCGAGGTCCTCCAGGCGCACCCCGCCCGTTTCGGGGTCGTACACGCCCGGCTCTACGGTGACCACGTTCCCGGCTTCGAGTTCGTCACTCCCCGAAGTCGACAGCGACGGCGCCTCGTGGAGCGAGACGCCGACGCCGTGGCCCGTCGAGTGGACGAACCCGCGGTCGGCGCCGTCGACGCGGAAGCCGTGAGCGGCGAGTTCCGCGGCGGCCTCCTCGTGGACGGTCGAAGCGGGCACGCCCGCCGCGAGTTCGTCGAGCGCGGCCTCGCGGGCCGCCTCGACGGCGACGTACGCCCGGCGCTCCCAGCCGCCCCCCGAGTCGACCGCGAACGTCCGCGTCACGTCGCCGTAGTAGCCGTCGGGACCGCGCGGCGAGACGTCGAGCAGGACGGTCTCGCCCGGCCGGACCGCGTCGAGTCCGGTGAAGTGGAGGTCGGCGGCGGTCGGGCCACAACCCACGACGGTGTTGCCCGCGTCGCGGACGCCGTGGGCGGCGAGGACGCCGTTCACCTGCCGGCGGAGCCGCTCGGTCGACAGCGGCCCGCCGTTCCAGGTCACCCGGTCGCCGTCCGCCTCGCCGGCCGCGAGTATCGCCTCCGCGCGCGCCACCCCGCGGAGCGCCGCCCGCTGGACCCGCCGGAGGCGGTCGAGCTCCGCGTCGGCCTTCACGCGGCGCGCCTCGCGGACCGCGGCGGTCGATTCGAGGTCGAATCCCGCGTTCTCCAGCCGGACCGCCGCGTCGTGCGGGATACCCTGCGGGACGAGCAGCGTCCCGCCGTCGACCCCGCGGGCGTCGAGCGCCGCCGCGGCGCGGACGCCCGCCGGCGCCCCCTGGTCGGCGGTCCGCACCGTCCCGCCGGGGAACTCCCGGCGGGCCTGGTCGTCGAACAGCGCCGGCGCGCACAGCGTCGCCTCGCCGGCGGCGAAGACGAACGCGTACGCCCGGTCGGGACCGGAGAAACGGGTCAGATAGCGCAGGTCGTCGTCGAACCGGTCGCCGACCGCGACGAACCCGACCGCCCCGCGCGCGTCGAGTTCGGCCGCCAGAGAGCCGTAGTCGGTCGCGAGCGCGTCGAGATCCGAGTCCGGCGCCGACTCCGGGTCGGCGCCGGCGGCCGCGTCCGTCGGGTCCGCGTCGGGGCGGGGTGCCATCCGACTACGCTTCGGGTTCGGGGGCGTCCTGTTCGTCGACGACCTCGCCGACCAGCTCCGCGGGCGACTCCTCGCGGGGTTCGTTGTGGAGGAGGACGCTGATCGGCAGCGTGGGCGCGCCGCTCACCAGGCTCTCCATCAGGACGAGCCGCTCTCTCGCGCGGGACATCCCGACGTAGAACACGCGCCGCTCGTTGTCGGTGAGGATCGGCACCGGGGTGGTGGTCTTGGTGAACTCCTCGCCGTCGGGCAGGCCGTCCACCTCGATCCCCTGCTGGTCGACGCGGGCCGCCATCTGTTCGACCACCTTCTCGGTCAGGTCGGTCGAGACGAACACGTGGTCGGCCTCGCGACCCTTCGCGGAGTGGATGGTGCCGAGGCGGACCCGGTCGGGGTCCATCTCGGTGTACTCGCCCGCGAAGTACGCCTTGATCGACTTCCGCTGGAACGACGTGATCTTCCGCGCCATGTCGGCCGCCGACGGCCCGTCGGGCATGAACGGGATGAACCCGGTCACGTCCTCGGGCGAGACGGGGATCTCCGCGAGGTCGTCCTCCTCGGCGGTCTCCTCTACGTCGTCGATGAAGTCGTACAGGTCGTCGCGGTCGCTCGACCCGAACGCCGAGTCTTGGAGGATGTCGGCCAGCCGGCGCGCCTGGAGCGCGGTCATCACCTCGTCGCGTTCGGCCGCCTCGACCGCGCGGACGTAGTCGGTCAGCCGGTCGGTCCACATCCGCTGGTCGGTGAGACAGGAGAAGGGGATCCCCTCGCTGATGAACTCGTCGATGAACTGGAACATCTGGTAGCGCGCGCGGAACAGCACCATCAGCGTCTCGTCGGTGCCCTTGACCGTCGCGCGCACGTTCCGCACCAAGTCGAGCATCGACGGCGACTCCACCGCCTCGACCGACCCGCCCTCCTTGCGCGGGTGGAGGTCCTTCTCCTGGCGCTTGTCGATGTGGCGGATCTCCCGGTTGACGACGTTGAGGATGTTCGACGGCAGGCGGTAGGAGTTGGGCAACACCTCGTCGTGGGTCACCTCGGTGTCCAACAGGAGGTCGGGGTCGGCGCCCTGCCAGGCGTACACGACCTGGTCGTCGTCGCCCGCGATCAGGCACTTCCGCATGTGGGGGCGCCACTCCTCGTACACCGCGTACTGCAGCGTCGTGATGTCCTGGAACTCGTCGATGATCAGGTAGTCGACGTTCGGCAGCAGCGACCGCTGTTGGACCCGTTCGAGCATGTCCGCGAACCCGACCAGGTCGTGGTCGCCCTTGTAGTTGCGCCAGCCGCGGATCGCCTCGGGGATGTCGACCCGGTCGTCGTCGGACGGCCACGTCGGGGTGTACTTGTTCCCCTCCTGGGCGTTGGGGTCGATGTCCGGCGGGAGCCGCACCTCCTCGACGTCCCACTGGAAGGGGACGTCGTACCAGTCGGCGACGTCGCGGTTCGTCCGCTGGAGCCACTGGGAGGTGGCGATCACCTTGTTGCCGAGCGTCGTCGACCGGGCGGTCCGCCGGCCGCCGCCGGAGTACTCGTCCTCGTACTCGATGCCGTAGTCGTCACAGAACCCCTCCTTGTCGTCCTCGCCGACCACGTCCCCGCGCGAGAGGTCGAGCAGTTCGTACGCCTTCGCGTGCATCGTGGCGACGTTCCCCTGCAGGTGACGGGGCGTGGTGTCGAGCCGCTCGGCCAGTCGCTCGCGGATCTCCGCGGCGGCGGCGCGGGTGTACGAGACGACGAGGATGTCGCGGACGCTGACGCCCTCCTCGGAGATGATCCCCTCGACGCGGTCGAGGAGCGCGGTCGTCTTCCCGCTGCCGGGCCCACCGAACAGTCGGGTGACCGTCGGGTCGCTCATTGTCACCCAGTCGGGGTCCTGCGGCATAAGCGCCGTGTTTCACCTCAACCCGCGGAGACGAACGGCTCGCGGACGGACGAGCGGCCCGCGTCCCGCGGGTCGGGCGCGGGGTGGGAGTCGACTAACGGAGTCGGCTCCCGGTCGGCCGGCACCGCTCGCGGATGCCGGCGCGAAGAAGGTCGTATCGGAGCCGTTCGACTCAGTCGGAGGCGGGTCGCCAGCCGCAGACGCCGCACTCGTCGGCCCCGTCGTCGTGGAGGCCCCCGCAGTCGGGACACTGTTTCTTGTTATACGACTCCTCCCAGCCCGGTGAGTCGGGCTCGTGACCGCGGCTGGTGAGGAACTCGTCGAACAGGTCGTCGTCGTCGGAACGGGGTGCCGACGCCATACATGCTACGCTATGTCATACCACTACATAGGTCTTTGGGTGGCTCCCACCGTCCGAGAATCGGCAGACGGGAGCGGTGTGGGCGGCCACGTGCGGCGGTTTCGGTGACCCGGCGGTCCACGGGGGCACGCCCGGGCGTCGGGGGTTCCCTCGGTGGGGACCCCCACGACTAACGTCGTGGGAGGGGTCAGAGGTCGTAGAGGTCGCCGAACTTCGACTCGACGTAGTCGACGAAGTACTCCGCCGTGAGCGGTTCGCCCGTCGCCTCCGCGACGAGTTCGTCGGTGGGGTAGCGTCGGCCGTGGCGGTGGACGTTGTCGGTCATCCACTCCCACAGCGGTTCGAGGTCGCCCTCGCGGATCAGCGCGTCCACGTCGCCCAGGTCGTCGCACATCGCGGCGTCGAGTTGGGCCGCGAGCACCGAGCCGATGGTGTAGCTCTGGAACGCCGCGAACCGCCCCGACCAGTGGATGTCCTGGAGCACCCCCTCCGCGTCGGTGTCGGGCGTGACGCCGAGGTACTCCTCCATCTTCTCGTCCCACACGTCGGGGAGGTCGTCGGCCGCGGTATCGCCCTCGACGAACGCGCGGTCGACCTCACACCGGAGGATTATGTGGAGGTGGTAGGTGAGTTCGTCCGCCTCGACGCGGATGAGGTTGTCCGGGTAGACGTGGTTGATCGCGGCGTACGCCTCCTCGGCGCTCGCGTCCGTTCCGAGGTGTTCGTTGACCGTGTCGACGAACCGCTCCCAGAACGGCCGGGTGCGCGCGACGTGGTTCTCCCAGAAGCGCGACTGCGACTCGTGGACGCCGCTGGAGAGCGACTCGCCCAGCGGTTCGCCGAACCGGCCCCGGGGCAAGCCGAGGTTGTAGCTGGCGTGGCCGAACTCGTGGACCGTCGACGTGAGCGCCCCCAGCGGGTCGTCGGGGTCGTAGCGGGTGGTGATCCGCGAGTCGAACTGGTTGCCCGACGTGAACGGGTGCGCGGAGACGTCGAGGCGGCCGCGGTCGTCCGGGAAGTTCAGCAGGTCGAGTACGTCCTCCGAGAGCGCCCGCTGGGTCGCGTCGTCGTACGGGCCGGCGTCGGCGAACGGCGTGGGGAGGTCGGTCCCGGTGGCCCTGATGTCGTCGATGAGCGGGATCAGCGCCTCCTTCAACTCCTCGAATATCTCCGCCATCCGGGAGATGGGGAGGTACGGCTCGCCGTCCTCGTACATCACCTCGTACGCCGGCCGGTCGGGGTCGATCGCCTCCGCGCGGTCGACGTGGAGCTCGCGGAGCGTCTCCAGTTCCGGCGCGAACGACGCGAAGTCGTCCGCCTCTTTCGCCTCCTGCCACACCTGCTGGCTGTGCGACCGGTGTTCGGTCAGTTCCTCGACCAACTCGCCGGGGAGGCTCCGGTTGCGGTCGTGCCGTCTGCGGACCTCGCGGACGTTCGCCGCGCGCTCGTCGTCCAACTCGCACCCCTCGGCGGCGTCGAGGGCGTCCGCCATCGCGTCGCTCGTCAGCTTCTCGTGGGTCGTCCCCGACAGCGCCGCCAACTGCTTGCCGCGGGCGGGCGTGCCCCCCTCCGGCATCGTCACCTGCTGGTCCCAGTAGAGGACGCCCGCCCCGCTCTCCAGGTGGGCGATCCGGCGGTACCGCTCCATCAGGTCGCGGTACGCCGCCGGGCTGTCGTCGGTCACCGTCGAGTCGAGGTCGGTCGAGGCCTGGCTCACACCCGCGGGTGTGTGCGGGTCGGTATCAACTCCCGGGTGGACCGCGTGGATCGCCGACTTCGGGGCGGGGCGCGGCGTCGCGGGTCGGTACGAGCGGCCCGCTCAGTCCGCGCGGAACCCCTTCACGCGGTCGATGTTCCACGCGAACGACTTGCCGTTCTCCGTCGGCGTCTCCAAGACGAGGGGAACGTCCAGGAGCTCCTCGTGGTTGACGAACGCGCGCATCCCCTCCTCGCCGATGTGGCCCTCGCCGACGTGGGCGTGTTCGTCCTTGTTGGTGCCGCGGGCGTGTTTCGAGTCGTTGAGGTGGACACACTGGAGGTGCTCCAGTCCGACCACGTCGTCGAGTTCCGCCACCGTCTCGCGGACGCCGTCGGCCGTCGAGAGGTCGTACCCCGCGGCGAACGCGTGGGCGGTGTCGAGACAGACGTCGAGGGCCTGGGCGGAGCGGTCGAGCACCGCCGCCAGGTGTTCGAACTCGCCGCCGAGTTTGGTTCCCGACCCCGCGTCCGACTCCACGAGGACGGTGACGCCGTCGGGCACGTCGAGTTCGTCGAGGGCGCTCGCGGCGTTGTCGAGGCCCTGCTCGACGCCCGCGCCGGTGTGCGCGCCGAGGTGGACGTTGACGTAGGGAACGTCGAGCGCCGCGGCGGCGTCGACCTCCGCTTGCATCGACTCGACCGACTTCTCGCGCAGGTCCGGCTTCGGCGTACAGAGGTTCACGAGGTACGACGAGTGGATCACCCACGGCCCCACGTCGTGTTCCGCGGAGGTGGAGCGGAACCGCTCGGCCTCCTCGTCGTCGATGTTGGGCGCCTGCCACACCTGCGGCGAGTGGGTGAATATCTGCCCGCAGTTCCCCCCGTCGTCGACGACGTCGTCGACGGCGTTGTACACCCCGCCGGCTATCGACTCGTGGGCGCCGACCCGGAGGTCCGTGTCCGCGTTCGCGTCCGCGTCCGTACTCATATCCCCCCTCGCGGGTCGGGCGGCAAAGCCGTATCGAAACCCGGCTACCGTCCGCCGGGGTCCCGCCGCACCCACTCGTCGGCGCGGTACTTCTCGTCGGCTATCGCCTCCGCGCGGTCGAGTTCGGCGTCGGTCCACGCGCCCTCGTCCGCGCCGGCCCACTCCCCGAGCGCACCCTCGAACGCCGCCACCGCCTCCGCGCGGGAGGCGTCTGTCAACTCGGCGATACCGACGACCCGCTCGCGGAACTCGGCCGCACTCACGCCCGAGTCGGCGAAACACCCGAGGTGGGCGTCGGGCAGCGACTCGTACGTGACCGAGCCGTGCTGGATGACCGCGTCGTCGCGGCGGTACTGGGCGTTGCCCGAGAGCTTCCGGCCCCCGCCGCCCCCCGAGAGCACGTCGTGTGCGGGGTGGAGTCCCCGGAGGTAGCACGCGGGCTGGTAGACGGCGGGGCGCTCCTCGTCGGCGTAGCCGGCGTCGACGCCCAGCCGCGCGAACGCGTCGAGGACGGGCGTACACAGCAGGTGGTAGGCGTCCAGCAGGTCCCCGGGGAGTTCGTCGGCGGGCGCGGCGATACTGTACGAGATATCACCCGCCGAGTCGTGGTAGATGCCGCCGCCGCCGGTCTGTCTGCGCGTCACGTCGACGCCCGCCGTCCGACACCCGTCCCAGTCGACGGTGTCGGGGTCCTGGTGGTAGCCGAGCGAGAGACACGACGGTGCCCAGCGGTACACCCGGACGGTGCGGGGGCCGCCCGCGGCGGCCGTCTCGGCGGCCACCTCGTCGAGCGCCATGTTCAGCGGTCCCGGACGCGCCTCCTCGCGTATCAGTCGCCACTCCCCGTCGGGGACACCGTCTGCGGGCTCCATGCGCGTCGTCGGCCGCGGGCGGGCAAGTCGCTTGCGACCCGAGCGACCCGCGGCGGGGCGAGAGACCGCCGTCGCGGGCCGCGACCGACCCCTTTTACCGCACGGCGGGCCACGCACACCCATGGTCGAGAACGTCGCGGGGGTGATGGCCGAACTCGAAGCCGGCGACTTCTACCTGCTGTCGGGCGTCGAGCAGGGGATGCGCTTCTCCGAGTGGGTGAAACGGGAGAAACTCCCCGACTACGCCGACCTCACCGACGAGGAGGTGGACTACCGGGTGCAGCGCTGTGCCGAGCGGGGGCTGGTCCAACGGAAGACGATCCAGTACGAGGGCTACCAGCTCACGTTCGAGGGGTACGACGCGCTCGCGCTCCGGACGTTCGCCGAACGCGAGACCATCTCCGGCGTGGGCGCGCCGCTCGGGGTGGGCAAGGAGAGCGACGTCTACGAGGTGGAGTCGTACCGCCCGTTCGCGCTGAAGTTCCACCGCGAGGGGTTCACCAACTTCCGGCAGGTCAGCAAGGAGCGCGACTACACCGCGGACAACCACCACGTCTCGTGGCAGTACACCGCCCGGAAGGCGGCCGAGCGGGAGTACGCCGCGCTCGAAGACCTGTATCCGCAGGTGTCGGTGCCCCAGCCGGTCGACCACAACCGCCACGCCATCGTGATGGAGAAGCTCCCCGGGCCGGAACTCGCGAACGCGAAGCTCCGCTCCGAGCAGGTGGTGGGCGTGCTCGACCTGGTGCTCAGGGAGATGGACGCCGCCTACCGCGCGGGGTACGTCCACGCCGACATGAGCGAGCACAACGTCGCCATCAGCGACGAGGGCGTCGTCGTGTTCGACTGGCCCCAGTCGGTCGAGACGGACCACGAGAACGCCGACGAGCTGCTCGCGCGCGACGCCGGGAACGTGGTGGGCTACTTCGAGCGGAAGTACCCCAACGAGACGCCCGACGTGGACGCCGACGCCGTCGCGAACGCCGTCGCCGACGGGCGCTTCGAGTCCATCCGAGAGCTGAGCGAGGCGTGACCGGCCGCAGGGGGCGAACGACGCCTCGAACGGCGGCGAGCCGCCCGGGAAACGGGACGCGGAACGGTGCGACACTGACGCACGGTCGAGCGGCGTTCGAAGTGCTTAACAGCGCCGCACCGGTACGTCCGCCAACTCGCTGGCACGTGGGCCGCCAGCGGGCACCCGGTCCGCCCGGGACGACATGTGGTCGGCGGGCGTCGTCCGACGCCCGAGGGCGGGGGACCCGCCCGACCGCCGACTGAATCGCAAGCGCCCGCGGAGCAACCCATGGCACGAAGTTTCTACTCGCACATCAAGGAAGCCTGGCGGAACCCGGACGACGGGAAACTCGCCGAGCTACAGTGGCAGCGCAAGCAGGAGTGGCGCGAGCAGGGCGCCATCGTCCGCATCGACCGACCGACGCGGCTCGACAAGGCGCGCGAACTCGGCTACAAGGCCAAGCAGGGCGTCGTGATGGCGCGCGTCTCCGTCCGGAAGGGCGGCGCGCGCAAACAGCGGCACAAGGCCGGCCGCCGGAGCAAGCGGCAGGGCGTCAACCGGATCGGCCGCCGGAAGTCGATCCAGCGCATCGGCGAGGAGCGCGTCTCGCGGAAGTACCCCAACATGCGCGTGCTCGCCTCCTACCCCGTCGGGCAGGACGGCTCCCAGAAGTGGTTCGAGACGATCCTGGTCGACCCCGAACACCCCGCCATCGAGTCCGACGACGACCTAAACTGGATCTGTCAGGACACCCAGAAGGGGCGCGCGTTCCGCGGGCTGACGAACGCCGGCAAGAGCAACCGCGGCCTCCGCACGCGCGGGAAGGGCGCCGAGAAGACCCGTCCCAGCGTGACGAGCAACCAGCGCGGCGGGAAGTAACGCCGCCGCGCGGTCCGGCGACGGACTCTTTCGCGGACCGACCCTACCCGGTCCATGGACGGCCTATCGACGCTGGCGGTCGGGGTCGCGGCGACCGCGATCCTGCTGTTGTGTAGCGCGTTCTTCTCGAGTTCGGAGACGGCCATCTTCTCGTTGCCCCCCGAGTGGGTCGAGCGACAGGCGACGACCGACGACCGCCGGGCGCGGGTGCTCAAGGAACTCCACGACGACCCCCACCGCCTCCTCGTGACGCTGCTGGTCGGGAACAACATCGTCAACGTCGCCATCTCGAGCATCGTGACCGTTCTCGTCGCCGAGTCGCTCCCGACGGGACCCGCGGTGGTCGTGACGACGGTGGTGACCAGCGTCCTCCTCCTGATCGGCGGCGAGATCGTCCCGAAGTCGGTCGGCCTCGCGAACGCGCGGACGTGGTCGCTGACCGCCGCGCCGGTCGTCCGACTGGTCGAGCGCACGCTCGCACCGGTGATCGGGCTGTTCGACTGGATCACCCGCCGCATCAGCGCGCTCGTCGCCGCCGAGAGCGCCATCGAGCGGCCGTACCTCGACTGAACATCGGTCACCGGGTCGTCGGTCGGGTCGGCGGGTGCCCGTCCGACCCGCGCTCAGTAGTCGCCCAACCGCGACTGCCCGCCGCCCTCGCCGTCGCCCGCACCCGACAGCTCCGCGGCCCGCGCGACGGTCGACTCGAACGTCTCCGCCTGACTCCGGTCGTACAGCGTCGCCGCGGGGTGGACGCAGACGAGCAGCCGGACCGCCGTCTCGCCGACGCGGGCGTCGAACACCTCCCCCGCCTCCTTCGTGACCGCGACCGAGCGGTCGAGCAGGTGCTCGGAGGGCACCTTTCCGAGCGTCACGACCAGGTCCGGGTCGAGGCGGGCGAGTTCCGCCGCGAGGTAGCCCCGGCAGTTCGCCAACTCCTCCGCGCTGGGGTCGCGATTCTCCGGCGGCCGACACCGGACGCAGTTGGTGATCCGGACGTCCGCGCGGTCGAGACCGGCGTCCCGCAGCGCGTCGTCGAGGACGGTGCCCGACCGGCCGACGAACGGTTCGCCCTCGCTGTCCTCGTTCGCCCCGGGCGCCTCGCCGACGAAGACGAGGTCCGCGTCGGTCGGACCGACGCCGTTGACGATCCGCGAGCGCGACTCCACCAGCGCGGGACAGCGCGTACACTCCTCGACGCGGAGGTCGGCGTCGAGCGCGTACTCGTCGTCCGGACTCTCGCTCATACCGGGAACCCCGAGCGCCGCGGAGTTACAGTTACCCCTTTCGGTCGCCGCCCGCGCCGTTCCCCGACTCGCGCTCGCGGTACGCCCGGCCCGCGGCGGCCGCGACGCTCGCGACCCGGAGCGGTTCGGGCCGGGCGGCCCCGTCGGGCGTCAGCGCCGCGAGCGTCTCGCGCGCCTCGGCGTCGGTCGCGCCCACCGAACGGACCCACAGCGTCCGACCGTCGCCCGCGGCCCCGGAGTCACCGTCGAGTTCGACGCGCGTCCGCGGCGGCTGGCGGTCGTAGACGGCGAGTCGGTGGGCGAGCGCGTCGCCGGAGAACTGCTCGCACAACGCGGGTTCGAGCCCCCCGCTCGCCTCGAAGGAGACGGAGAGGACCGGTCGCTCGACGGCGTCGTGCAGTCGCCGGAGGTCGAGGACGTTGAACCACGCGGGCGCGACGCCCGCGACGAGCAGTAGCCGAACGTCCTGCCTACCGAGTTCGTCGAAACAACGGAGTACCGCGTCGGTCGCGTCGGTCCCGCCGACGGCACACGACGCGAACGCTAACCCCGAGAGCGCGCGGTCGGCCCGAACCAGCGCGCCCGCGAGCGTCGACCGCTCGGACCCGTCGGAGAACGCCACCCCGAGTGCCCGCGCGCCCGACTTCACCCGCCGACCTCAGGAGTCGGCGTCGCCCTTAATGTCCTGCAGGCGGTCGAGGAGTTCGTCGTTCGACGCCCCCGCCTCGAAGCTCACGTCGCCCTTGTGGTCGGCCTCGCCGGAGTCGACCGTCTCGTCGTCGAGGTCGGCGTCGAGCTCCTGGTTCTCCTGTTCGGACTCGTCGTAGCTACCGAATCCCATACGTCCTTTGCTAGCCGGGTAGCACGGAAAAGTGTACGGGTTCGCGTGTGCGGTGGTAGCGCTCCCCACGGGAGTGAGACCGTCTGACACCCCATTTAACACCGCCGCGGCCGTGGGACGACCGTGAACGTCGTCAACGTGACCGCGGACGCCGAGGAGTTCACCTGTAACGCGTACTTCGTCGACGGGGAGACGCCCGCGCTCGTGGACGCGGGGTCGATGTCCGGCGTCGAGGACGTACTCGCCGACCACACCTCGACGCTCGACCGGGTGGTGCTCACCCACCAGCACCACGACCACGTGGGCGAACTCGACGCGGTGCTCGACGCGTACGACGCGGACCTGTACGCGTACGCCGACCACCCCAGACGCGACCGGGCGCTCGAAGCCGGCGACGAGGTCGACCTCGGCGACGAGTCGTTCGAGGTGGTGTACACGCCGGGACACGCCGCCGACCACGTCTCCTTGGCGGGCGAGACGGCGCTGTTCTCCGGCGACGTGGTCGTCTACAACGACGGCGCGTTCGACGACGGCTCGTTCGGCCGGACGGACATGTCGGGACAGTCGCGCGAGCGACTGGTCGAGAGCCTCCGCGACCTGCTGGAGCACCTCCCCGACTCCGTCACGGGGATGTACGCGGGTCACGGCGACGCCTTCCACGCGAGCGACGAGGAGTCGGTGGGCGACGTGATACAGCGCGCGCTGGAGCGGGCGGAGCGACGCGAACCCAAGTACGACGAGTGAGCGACCGAGCCGACGCGCGGCCGCGTACCGTCAGCGGTGCGGCGGCGCGTCCGTGCGGCGACGGCTGTGGCGGGTCGAACGACCGGTCGCTCGTCGCGGACGGAGGAGACAGTAACGACGTGAAACTGGGTCGAACCGAGCGATGCGTCTACGGAAGCGCCGCGACGGCCCGGCCGCCGACCGGCCTCACGCGGTCCGCGGTTCCTTCGCCTTGGGGCGGAGCCGCGAGTAGCCGCACTTCCGACAGCTGTCGGCGCGCGGGGAGTTACGGGCGTTACACCGCATGCAGATCATCTTGTTGAGGATGCGGTCCTCGGCCGCTTCGAAACTCGCCATACATACCCCGAGCGGCCGGAGCCGTGTTAACCGTTGCGAGTCGGACGGGACGGCGCGCGGCGGGAGTCGGGTGGTGTGCGGCGGGAGTTCGGTGGTGTGCGGCGGGAGTCGAACCGCACGCGGCGGGCCGGCGCGGCCGCTCGGCGGGCGGTCGGCGGAGGAACGGGGCGGAGCGGTGGGAACCCGACTACGCGCCGGCGTCGGCGAGGGCGGCTTCGAGGTCCTCGCGCTGGGTCACGCCGACGAACCGGTCGACGACGCCGTCGTCGTTCTCGACGATGAGGGTGGGGAGCGAGCGAACCTGGTACTGGTTCGCCACCTCCTGTTCGCTCTCGACGTCGACCTTCTCGAAGTTGACGTCCGGGTAGTCGGATTCGAGTTCTTCGAGGATGGGGTCCTGCGTCTTGCACGGCCCGCACCAGTCCGCGTAGAAGTCCTTCAATCGAACGGTCATTCCGACCCCGACTTGCCCCGCGCCGCGCATAAGGGTTACTCACTCGGGAGGACGCCCCGGGAACGCGGCCGCGTCCGGGAGGCGAGGCGAAAAGCTTACGCGGACGTACGCCGACGGTTCGCGCATGAGCAGCGGCCAAAACAGCGGGGGGCTGATGTCGAGTGCGGGGCTGGTCCGCTACTTCGACGCCGAGGACCGGAACGCGGTACGGATCGACCCGAAGACGGTCGTCGCGTTCGGCGTCCTCTTCGGCGTCCTCGTGATGCTCCTGCGGTTCATGGTGTAGCGTCGGACCGGACCGACCGCGGGCCGACGACTCCGACCCCGGTTCCGCGTTCGTACCGACCGGACTCGACGGCCGACAGCGACAGCTTTTCACGACGGCCTCCCCCACGTGTGTCCATGAGAGCGGGCGTCATCGCCGTCCAAGGCGACGTCTCCGAGCACGCCGAGGCGATCCGGAACGCGGCCGCGAGCCACGGCGTCGACGCCGAGGTCGTGACCGTCCGCGAGGCGGGCGTGGTCCCCGACTGCGACGTCCTCCTGATGCCGGGCGGGGAGTCGACGACCATCTCCCGGCTCCTCGCCGAGGAGGGTATCGACGAGGAGGTCCGCGCGCACGTCGACGCGGGCAAACCCGTCCTCGCCACCTGCGCGGGGCTGATCGTCGCGTCGACGGACGCGAAGGACGACCGCGTGCAGACGCTGGGCGTCCTCGACGTGAGCGTCGACCGCAACGCGTTCGGCCGGCAGACCGACTCGTTCGAGGCGCCGCTCGACGTGACGGGGCTCGACGAGCCGTTCCCCGCCGTGTTCATCCGCGCGCCCGTCATCGACGAGGTGGGCGACGGCGTCGAGGTGCTCGCCCGCTGGGAGGGCGACCCCGTCGCGGTCAAGCGGGGTCCCGTGGTCGCCACCTCCTTTCACCCCGAACTCACCGACGACTCGCGGGTCCACGACCTCGCGTTCTTCCGGCAGGCGTACGCCGACGCGGGCGACGGCGGCGAGCGGGCCGTCGACGAGGGGGCCGCGGCCGACGGGGAGCCGACGGCGGAGGCGGACGAGTGAGCGACCCCGCCGACGCGGGCACGAGCGACGACGCGGACGCGGACGACGCCGACCGCGTGCTCGACGACCTGTTCGCCACCATCGAGGACCGCCGGGAGACGCTGCCCGACGACTCGTACACCGCGTCGCTGTTCACCCACGAGAAGGGGGAGAACGCGGTGTTGGAGAAGCTCGGCGAGGAGACAACCGAGACCATCCTCGCGGCGAAGGACGACGACCGCGAGGAACTCGCCGCCGAGAGCGCCGACCTGGTCTACCACCTGCTCGTGCTGTACGCCGCGAAGGGGATGGACCTCGACGACCTGCGCGGGGAGTTGCGCGCGCGCTTCTGAGCGGGGGCGGGAGCAGGTGTCTCCCCGAGCGGTCGCTACTTGTACCCGCGGCGGTAACCCCGACCCATGAGCGAGGCCCGAACCGAGACGGGGAGCGAGGAGCGCCTGGCGGACGTGGTCGTGGTCGACTACGGGCTGGGCAACCTCCGGAGCGCGACCCGCGGACTCGAACGCGCGGGCGCGTCGGTGACCGTCACCGACGACCCCGACGCGTTCGCCGACGCCGACGGGGTCGTCCTCCCGGGCGTCGGCGCGTTCCGCGAGGGGATGGAGAACGCCGGCCCCTACCGGGAGGCGCTGGTCGACCACGCCGAGGCGGGTCGCCCGCTGTTCGGCATCTGTCTCGGCATGCAGATGCTCCTGACGACGAGCGAGGAGGCCGAACGCGCCGGTCAGGGCGACGTCGAGGGGCTGGACCTGGTGCCGGGGCGGAACGTTCGCTTCTCCACCGACCGGAAGGTGCCCCACATGGGGTGGAACGAACTCGACGTCGAGCGCGACCACCCGCTGGTCGACGGCGTCGACGGCGAACACGCCTACTTCGTCCACTCGTACTACGCCGTCCCCGACGACGGCGACGCGGTGGTCGCGTCGACGGAGTACGGCGAGCGCTTCCCCGCGGTGGTCGCCACCGAGGCGGGGAACGTGATGGGCACCCAGTTCCACCCCGAGAAGTCGGGCGAGACCGGTCTCCGCATCCTCCGGAACTTCGTGGAGTACTGCGCCGAGCGGTAGTCGGCGCCCCTCCCGGGTCGTCGTCGCGCGCGCTCGACCGTCCCGGTTCCCTCCGCGGGCGCGGCCGCACCCGATGGGCTTATCCGGAGCCGTTGCACACGCGGGGGCATGCAGGTCGTCACCCTCGGACCCGCCGGGACCTACTCCCACCGCGCGGCGCGCGCCGTCGCCGACGACGTCGCCTTCCGGGAGTCGGTCACGGCGATCGTCGGCGCGGTCGTCGACGGGGAGTGCGAGCGCGGAGTCGTCCCGGTCGAGAACAGCATCGAAGGCAGCGTCACCGAGAGCCTCGACGCGCTCACCGACGGCGACGTGGCCGTCGTCCGCGAGATCGTCACGCCGATCCGACACGCGCTACTCGCGCAGTCGGGGGAGTTCTCCGTGGTCGCCTCCCACTCGCAGGCGCTCGCGCAGTGCCGCGACTACCTCGAACGCGAACACCCCGGCGTCACCCGCGAGGCGGTCGCCTCGACCGCCCGCGGGGTCGAACGCGCCCGCGAGGACCCCTCCGTGGCCGCGATCGGGCACCCGTCGAACGCCGAGCCCGCGTCGGGGTCGGGCGTGTCGCTGCGGGTGCTCGCCGAGGACATCCAGGACCGCGACTCGAACGCGACGCGCTTCCTCGTGGTCGCGCCCGCCGACGAGCGGTCCGACGCGGGCGGGAAGACGTCCGTCGTCGTCTACCCCGGCGCCAACTACCCGGGGCTCCTGCTCGAACTCCTCGAGGCGTTCGCCGAACGCGACATCAACCTCACGCGCATCGAGTCGCGCCCCAGCGGCGAGCGCCTGGGCGACTACCTGTTCCACTTCGACTTCGAGGCGGGGATGTACGAGGACCGCGCGCGCGCCGCGGTCGACGACCTCGAAGCGCTCGCCGCCAACGGCTGGGTCCGCGTGCTCGGGTCGTACGACACCGACCACGTCGTCGACTGAGCCGCCCGCGTGCGGGGCCGGACGCCGACGGTCGACCCGCTGACCGCGCGTCCGGGCGGCCGGGCGCATCCCGTCGTCGGACGCACGACAAATTCAAGCCGGCGGGCCACGCAGGGTCGGGTATGTCCCGACGGAATCCGTTCGAAGACGTCGAGGCCCTGTTCGACCGGATGAACCGCGAACTGGAGGAACTCGGACGCCAGATGGAGGGGGGCGGCGGCGCCGCCGGCCGTCCCGGCGCGGACGTGGCGGAGACCGACGACTCGCTGGTCGTGACCCTCGACCTGCCGGGGTTCGACCTCGACGACATCACCGTCACCGTCGACGACCGCGAACTCGTCGTGACCGCCGACCGCGAGGAGTCCGAGTCGTCGGCCGCCGCCGACGAACCCGGCGCGCGCTACCACCGCCGCGAGCGCTCCCGGCGAGGGACGAGCCGCCGCCTCCGCCTCCCGGTCGACGTCCGCGGCGAGGCGGCGAGCGCCGAGTACGAGCGCGGCGTCCTCACGGTCACGCTCCCCAAAGAGCGGACCGGCGGGGGCGGGACCCGGATCGACGTGGAGTAGGTCCGAAACGGGGAGCGCGGACGGCGACCCGGGCGGTCGGCGGGTCCGCTCCGCGCGTCGGCCCGCTCAGTCGCTCCCCGGCGCGGGGAGCGTGACCGTGATGGTGTGTTCGCCGGGACCGTAGGTTCCGGTGGCGGCTTCGAGCAGTTCCTGGTCGTTGGCGGTGTCCGTCGAGAACTCGTCGCCGGGCATGGAGTAGGCGACGAGCGACAGCGTCACCGCCTCGCAGTCGTCGGCGACGGTGAACGTGACGCTCGCCGTGCCGTCGTCCTCGACGATGTGACCGTAGTCGACGCAGTCCCGTATCTCCGCGCTCGGCCACGCGGTGTCCTTCTCCGTAATGCCCTCGTCGGCCGACCCGAACGCGAACCGCATCAGGCGGTCCTGGTCGGCGTACAGCCCCTCCTCGCCGAGGTTCTCGATGGGTTGGCCGGCGACGAAGTCCACCTGGTAGTGAGTGACCCCGTCCCCCCCGTCGCCGGGCGCGTCGCCGCCGTCGCCCGTCTCGCCGCCCGACCCGGTCAGCCGCCGAGCGAACCCGAGCGTCGGGTCGTGCTCCCACGACTTATCGAAGAAGCCGGCCGCGAGCATCGCGTTCCACCCCTCGACCCGGACCCGGTCGTCGAAGACCAGGTAGTCGGCGGTCGGCGTCTGGGTCGGCGTCCAGTCGCGCGCGCCCGTCAGCCGAAGACCGTCGGCGCTGGTGCCGCTCTCGACTTGGACCAGGCGGTCCGACTCGGGGTTGGGCGCGACGAACGAGACACCCAGGTCGCCCTCGTACGTCTCGCCGCCGACGGTCACCTCCCCGTCGCCGACCGCCACGGGGAGGTCGTCGGCGTACTCCGCGAGCAGGCTGTTGGTCTCCGGCCGGCCGAACAGCACGAGGTGGTTGCTCGCCGCGTCCGCCTCGGTGACCGCGGTGTCGGGGACGACCGTCGCCGGGGCGCGGGCGCGCGAGACCAGACGCCCCGAGCGGAGGTTGGCCAGGTCGCGCGCGGCCTCGGTCTCCGCGTCGCTCCCGGCGGTACCGTACACCAGCAGGTAGCGGTCCTGGTGGACCTCCTTCAGGGGGCCGTACTGGTCGGGACCCTTCGCGGCGGTTGTGGGGTCGCTTGCGGTCGCCCGCGTCGCGTCGTCCCGGAAGTCGAGGTAGACCGTGTCGCCGTCGGGCAGCGACACCGACTCGCCGTCGACGAGCGCTCGCCGCGGCCCGCCGCGTTCGTCGAACACCGTCGCGTCGAGTTCGAGCACCGCGACGTTCTCGGTTTCGATGGCTACCCCGTCGTCGGTCACCCGGGCGTCGACGCGCGTGGGGTCGTACACCCGGACCTGCTCGGGGACCGCCACCCAGTACTTCGCGTGTTCGACCCGGAGGTTGGTGGTGAAGAGGTGGACGTGTTCGGGGTACGGGTCGCGGGTCGTCGACAGGAGGAACTCCATCAGGTCGGGATGGTTGACCGTGTCCGCCCCCTCGCCGATGTCGGCGTCCCACCAGTGGCCCTGCCCCGGCACCTCCAGAAGCGCGGCGTCCACCTCGTCGGGGTCGGGGTTCGAGTAGCGCCGGCCCACCTCGCCGCGGACGGTCAGCCCGCGGTTGGCGAGCGCTCGGACGTACGTCCGCGGGTGGACCGACGGGACGGAGGTGTCCTGACCGCCGTGGAGCACGAACGTCGGGAGCGTGCCGTCGGCGGCGTTCTCGGTCTTGGGGAGCGCGAGGTTCTTGTACAGCGACGTCTCGGCCAGCGACTTGAGCCGGGGGTGGGTGTACAGTTTGTCGCGTTCGAACGGCACCACGATGTACGTCTCGTGGTCGGTCCATCCCGCGGAGGGCGCCAGCCCCGCGAACCGGTCGGGGTTGGTGAGTCCGACGTGCCACGTCCCGTGGCCACCCATCGAGTGCCCCGTCAGGTAGACCGCGTTCTCGTCGATGTCGTACCGGCGCTTCATCTCCGCCATCGCATCGAGGTCGTCGACCCGGCCGAGGTCCTCGTGGTCGTAGTTGGCCGGGCCGCGCGCGCCCGGCGCGACGAAGTACGTGTTCTCCCGCTGGGTGTACGCCCCGACCCCGTTGATCGAGGGGACGTTCGCGCCGTGGAGCGCCACCACAAGGTCGAACGGTCCCTCCGAGTCGGGGTTCGGCGGTTCGCGCACCGAGAACTCCTGGACGCTCCCGTCGACGTCGGAGACGAACGTGGTCTGGAATCGCGTCTCCTCCTCGGCGCGCACTCGGAGCGGTATCGACCGCTCGGCCGTGACGCCGTCGGCGGTGACCCGCGCGAGCACCGACACCGGTGACGACGCGACCGGGAAGTCGGCGGCGGCCCCGGTCGTCCCGCCCGAGCGGTCGGCGTCGACCGCGTCGGGCCCGACGGCTGTCGAGGTCATGGCGAGACCGGGCGGGCCCTCGCCGCCCGCGTCGGGGGACGCCGCGTCGACCGCGGCCGCCTCGCCGTCACCGTCGCCGGCGAGAACGACCGGGCCGTCGGTCCGGACGCGGGTCTCGATCCGGCGCGTCTCGTACGGCGCGAGCGGCCGTTCCGTCTCGGTCGTCACCGTCAGCAGGCCGTCGCTCTCGGGCGCGAACGTGAGGGTCACGTCCCGCTCCTCGGCGGTCGTGTTGGTCACCCGGACGGAGGCGGGCCGGTCGAGCGACTCGCCCGCGCGCAGGTCGGGGAGGACCGCGTTCTGTGGCGTCCCGCGGAACGGCGCGAGGTCGTTCACCTCGACGGGCGCGCGCGGCGGACGGAACGAGACGCTCACCGACCCGGCGCCGAGCGTGACGGTGTTCTTCACCAGCACCACGTTGGTCCCCGCCTGGAGGGTTAGCCCCGCGGGCGCCTCGTCGTACCGCGACCCGTTGACCCACGCCGCGGTGGCGTCCGTCTCCAGGACCGCACGGCGCGGCGCGTCCAAGTCGAACGTGGTGATGGCGTAGCCTGCCGAGTAGACCACGCCCCCGTAGCCGAACCAGTCCTGGAGGTCGTCGGTCAACCCGTCGGCGTCGACCAGCGGCATCAACCCCTCCGTCGGCGTGATCCGGTCGGAGAACTCCAGCGGGACCGACCCGTCGCTCGCCTCGACCGCGCCCCAGCCGACCGTGGCGCCGGCCGCGAACGCCGACTGGAGCGGCGCGTCGGTGTCGCCCTCACCCGCCGCGAACGCGTCCTCGCCACCGGCGGGGAACAGCCACCCGGTCTCCACCCCGCGGCGCTGGTACTGGAACGGGCCGACCGCGAGCCACGACCGGGGCGTGAACGCCTCCGACACCGGGTCGGCGTCGGTGTCGGCGACCGCGGGCCCCTCGCGTAGCTCCGCGGCGGCCGCCGGGTCGCTCGCCGCCGCGAGCACACCGCCGCCGGCCGCGGCCGCGAACGCACGCCTGCTCAGGTTCGGTTCGTCGAAGTCGACGTCTCGTCGCATACTTTCTACCACAGTTAGATGTTGTGTGATTAATCTACTTTCCTCTTGGTTGAACAAACACCCCCAACAGTTTGTCGTGTACAGGGATATCACGTATCCAGCTACGTTTAATATTTCAGCCGCCCTCTCTGTAGTCGGTAACACTCCGATGACCCGAATGACTCCCTTCGACGACATGAACCGCATGTTCGACCGCATGACCCGCGGCTTCGACGAGAACTGGGGGCAGGGCTGGAACGGCGGTCGCGGCCGGTTCGGCCGCTTCAGCATCGACCTCGCCGAGTACGACGACGAACTCGTCGTGGTCGCCGACCTCCCCGGCTACGACACCGACGAGCTCGACGTGAGCGTCGACGACGGCCGGCTCACCATCGCGGCCGAACACGCCGCCGAACGCGAGGAGGGCGACGAGGGCGCGTACCTCCGCCGCGAGCGCCACAGCGCGTCCGCCCGGCGCACCGTCTCGCTGCCCGCCGAGATCCGCGAGGCGGACGCGAACGCGACGTACACCAACGGCGTGCTCACCGTCACCCTCCCCAAACTCCACGTCGAGGACGGCGACGAGGACGCCCACCGCATCGACGTCGACTGAGCCGCGGGAGGGTAGAACCGACCTCGGGTCGACCCGCGTCGGCCGAACTCGGCCGGGCGGGTGACCGTTCCGACGTTTCGAACACCGCGTTTTCCGACCGCCGCGACCGGCGAGCCGCGCTACTCCGCGATGTCGATCGCCGGCCGGCCGGGTTCGGCCTTCCGGGCGACGCTGTCGTCGGCCTCGTCGGCGCGCAGGACGCGGACGGGCGCGTCGAACTCGCGTTCGACCAGCCACGCCGCCGCGGTCAGCGCGTCGTACTCCGCGTCGGGCGACAGCGCGGGCGTCAGCGCCTCCCGCTCGGCCTGAAGGTCCTTCCCGTAGTCGGCGGCCGCGTCGCCGTGTTCGCGGATCTCGTCGTGACCCATCAGCTCGCCGACCAGGTTGGGCGCGTCGCTGTCGAGCGCTATCTCCAGCGCGCGGTGTTTCCAGTCGGGCGCGACCACCACGTCGACCCGTTCCGGCTCGTCGATCCCCGCCACGTCGACGATGTTGCGCACGTCGCCGCGGGTGTTCTCGACCAGCCGCCGCCGCCGCTCGGCCGTCTCGACGTCCGCGTCCGACGCCGGCCAGTCGGCGTCGACGACGAACCCCTCGCCGCCCAGTTCCTCGTGGAGCGTCTCACACAGGTGCGGGGCGACCGGCGCCAGCAGGCGGACCGCGACCGTCAGCCCCCGCCGGAACACGGCGTCGTCCACCCCGTCGGCGTGCTCGCGGTAGTTGCGGAGCGTGCTCACCAGCCCCTGCGCCTCCCGCAGCGCGGTGTTGAACGTGAGCGTGTCGTACTCCTCGGTGGCGACGGCGACGGCGGCGTCCACCTCGCCGTCGACGTACGCCGCGACCGGGTCGTCGGGGTCGACCCCGCTCGCGTCGGCCGCGTCGGCGTCGAACGCCTCGACCGTCCGCTTCAGCCGCGTCAGGAACCGGTAGGTCGAGCGCACCCCCTCCTCCGACCAGTCGAAGTCGCGTTCGGGCTGGGCGGCCTGCATCATGAACAGCCGCGCGGTGTCGGCGCCGTACTCGTCGACGATCCGCTGGGGCGAGACGACGTTCCCCTTCGACTTCGACATCTTCTCGCCGTCCAACTGGACCATCCCCTGTGCGAGCAGGCGCTCGAACGGTTCGCGGTGTTCGAGCATCTCCATGTCGGCGACGACCTTCGTGACGAACCGCGCGTACAGCAGGTGCATCACCGCGTGTTCGATCCCGCCGACGTACTGCTCGACGGGCATCCAGTCGTTCGCCCGGTCGACGTCGAACGGGGCGTCGCCCAGGTCGGGCGAGACGTACCGCAGGAAGTACCACGAGGAGTCGACGAACGTGTCCATCGTGTCCGTCTCGCGGACCGCCTCGCCGCCGCAGTCCGGGCAGGTGGTGCGTTTCCACTCCTCGGCGGCGTCCAGCGGGTTGCCCGTCGTGTTGACGAACTCCGGCAGTTCCACGGGCAGTTCCGCCTCCGGGACGAGGACGGGTCCGCAGTCGTCGCAGTGGACGACCGGGATCGGCGTCCCCCAGTAGCGCTGTCTGGAGATGCCCCAGTCGCGCAGGCGGTACTGGACGTGCGACTCGGCGGAGTCGATGGCCGCGGTCAGCCGCTCGCGCGCCTCGGCGCTCGCCAGCCCGTCGTACTCGCCGCTGTTGACCAGGACGCCGTCGTCCGTGTAGGCGGCGTCGCTCACGTCGGGCGGGGTCGGCTCACCGTCGTCGGCCTCCCCGTCCGCGGGGGCGGGCGCGACCACCGGCACGATGTCGACCCCCATCTTCTCCGCGAACGCGTGGTCGCGGTCGTCGTGGCCGGGCACGCCCATCAGCGCGCCCGTCCCCACGTCCGAGAGCACGAAGTCCGCGACGAAGACGGGCACCTCCTCGCCGGTCGCCGGGTTCGTCGCCGTCAGGTCGGTGGCGACGCCGTTCGGTTCGTCGCCGTCGGGGTCCGCCTCCTCCTCGAGGAACCGCCGCACGTCGTCGTCCGCCGCGGCCAGTTCCTCGCTGATCGGGTGGTCGGGCGCGAGCGCGAAGAACGTCGCGCCGTGAATCGTGTCGAGGCGGGTGGTGAACGCCTCCACCTCGCCGCGCCCCGACACGTCGAAGCTCACGCGCGCGCCCTCCTGCCGGCCGATCCAGTTGCGCTGCATCTGCCGGACGCTGTCGGGCCACCCCTCCAGGTCGTCGAGTCCGTCGACCAACTCGTCGGCGTACTCGGTGATCTTCAGGAACCACTGGTCGAGTTCGCGCTGTTCGACCGGCGTGCCGCAGCGCCAGCAGCGCTCGTCGTCGCCCTCGACCTGTTCGTCCGCGAGTACCGTCTCGCAGTTGGGACACCAGTTGACCTCGGCGGCCTCCCGTTCGACCAGCCCCTCCTCGGAGAAGCGCTCGAACAGCCACTGGTTCCACTTGTAGTAGTCGGGCGTGCAGGTGGTCACCTCGCGGTCCCAGTCGTAGCCGAACCCCATCGACTCCATCTGCCCCCGCATCGTCTCGATGCAGTCGAGCGTCCAGTCGCGGGGGTTGGTGTCGCGCTCCTTGGCGGCGTTCTCGGCGGGCAGGCCGAACGCGTCCCACCCCATCGGGTGGAGCACGCTGTCGCCGCACATCCGACGGTAGCGGGCGTACGCGTCCGTGATCGTGTAGTTGCGGACGTGGCCCATGTGGAGCTGTCCGGACGGGTAGGGGTACATCCCCAGCACGTACGTCGGGTCCGTCGCGTCGTCGGGCGTCCGGTACGCGTCGGTCTCATCCCACGCCTCCTGCCAGCGTCGTTCGACCGCCGCGTGGTCGTATCCCTCCTCGGGTGGGGACTCGGACATTCTCGTGTCCGTTCATCGTCCGCTTTTACCCCTATACCTTTCCATCCGACTGTCGTTCGGGCCGACCCCCGCGGTCGCACCCCGCCGGCGCCGGGCGACCGTCGGGTCCGGCCGCCAGTCGGACCCACACCGGTTCGGTTTTAGTGACGGCGGGCGTCCGTACGGGTATGAGCGACGAGACCAGCGACGACCCGGGACCGGTGAGCCGAGTGTACCGGACCGTCACGCCCGGCTATCGCGGACACGACGACCCCGGGATGAACGCGGTCGGGTGGGCGATCCTCCTCGGACTGATGGTGATGTTCGCGCCGTTGTTGCCGTTCATCGTGATCGTCTGGCTCATCAGCAAGGTCGTCGACGCGCTCACCCCCGGCAACCACCTGTAGAACGATTTCCGAAACCGGACGGGACGGGAGGGGAGGGAGCCGCTCCCCGAGCGGACGCGTCCGCCGGCCCGCAGTCGCGTTCTCCTACTCCCGGTCGCCGAGACCGAGCAGGTCGAACGGGTAGCCGTTGTCGCGTTCGTCCGCGTGTTCGTAGACGACGTGTGCGGCCGCGACGTCCTGGATCGCGAGACCGGTCGAGTCGAACACCGTGACCCCGTCGTCGTCGGTCCGGCCCGCGCGGTCGCCGACGACGATCTCGCCGATCTCCCCGTAGATGTCGTCGTCGGTCAGCGTCCCCGCGGCGTACGGGACGTTGATCTCCCCCGAGTGAGTGGTCTGTGCGTGGTCGTCGATCACGAGTTTCGCGTCGAGCAGTAGCTCGTCGGCGAGTTCGTGTTTCCCCTCGGCGTCGGCGCCCATCGCGTTGATGTGGGTGTGTTCGCCCACGTCCGCCCGCGAGACGACGGGCGACTCGACCGGCGTCACCGTCGAGAGCACGTCGCACGACGCGGCCTCCGCGATCGACCCCGCGCGCACGTCGAACCGGTCGTCGAACGCGTCGACGAACCGCGCGACGCGCTCCTCGTCCAGGTCCGACACCACCACCTCCTCGATCGCTCGAACCGTGGCGATCGCTTCCAACTGGGTGTACGACTGGACGCCAGCGCCGACGATGCCGAGCGAGGTAGCGTCCGCCACGGCGAGGTGGTCGGTGGCGACCGCCGCCGCCGCGCCCGTCCGCTTCATCGTGAGTTCCGTCCCGTCGAGGATCGCCAGCGGGAACGCGGTCTCCGGGCTGGAGTACACCATCGTCCCCATCACCGTCGGCAGGTCGTACTCCGCCTCGTTGTCGGTGTGGACGTTGACCCACTTGACGCCCGCGGCGTCCCACTCGCCCGCGTCGAGGTAGGCGGGCATCGACCGGAAGTCGCCGTTGTACTGCGGGAGGTCGACGTAGCTCTTCGGCGGCATCTGGGCGTCGCCGCGCTCGTACGCCGCGAACGCCTCCTCGACCGCCGGCACGAGTTCCCCCATCGCCGCGTTCTCGTGGACCGCGTCGCTGTTGAGTAGGAGCGTCTCCATTCGCTGGCAAGTTTTACGCGACCCGTTAGAAAGCCACCGGTCGCGGCGTCGAGACGGTCGACCGGGCGCGTCTCCCGGCGCCCCCCGGAAGACCCATGCCGTTCGACTCCGTCGCGGGTCGTGATGTCACCGCCCTCCAGCATGCGTCTCGCGGTCGTACTCGCGCTCGTCGTCCTCGCCGCCGGCTGTCTCGACGGCACGCCCGGGGGCACGCCGACCGCGACTCCGACACCCACGCCCACCGGGTCGGTTACGTCGACGACGCCGACCGGGACGTTCCCCGGCAGCGAACACGCCGCCGACCGGCCCGAACCGAGCCACCCGGTCACGCTCTCCAACCGGTGGAACCGCAGCGTCGAGATGCGCGTGACGGTCGTCCGCGAGGCGACCGACGGGACGGTCCACGAGGCGACGTACGACGTACCGGCCGGGAGCGAGCGCGCGGTCTACGACACCGCGGAGGCCGACCCCGACGGCGTCGAGGCGTTCACCGTGACCGTGAGCGCGCGGAACGCGACCCAGTCCGTGACGATAGAGAGCTCGCAGTGTTACGGCGACGTGTACGCCGAGGTCGGGGCGGACGGCGACCTGTTCGTCACGTACGCGGTCTGTTGAGCGCCGGACGGAGCCGCGGCTATCGGGTGGTGTCGAGCGGGTCGAAAGAACGGGAAGTCGAGCGTTCGGTCGGGAGGCGGTGCGGCAGTCGTCGGTGGGGGTGAACAGCTCGTCGGCCTACTTCACATCGCGCCGCCCATGCCACCCATCCCGCCCATGCCGCCCATGCCGCCGCCGGGCGCGCCGCCCTCCTCGTCGCCGCCGGACGTCGAGAGGTCGCCCGCGGCGATGATGTCGTCGATCTTGAGCACGAGGTTCGCGGCCTCGGTGGCACTCGAGAGCGCCTGCTCCTTCGAGTGGGCGGGTTCGACCACGCCGGTGTCGAACGTGTCCGACACGTCGCCGGAGAACACGTCGAGACCCGCGTTCTGGTCGCCGTTCTCGTGGGCCGCCCGGAGGTCGACCAGCGTGTCGATCGAGTCGAGACCCGCGTTCGCGGCGAGCGTGCGCGGTACGATCTCGAGCGCGTCGGCGAACGCCTCGACGGCCAACTGCTCGCGACCGCTCACGGAGTCGGCGTAGTCGCGCAGCCGGGAGGCGACCTCCACCTCGATGGCGCCGCCGCCCGCGACCACGCGGCCGTCGGAGACGGTGGTGGCGACCACGTCGAGCGCGTCCTGAACGCCGCGTTCGAGTTCGTCGACGACGTGCTCGGTCGAGCCGCGCAACAGCAGCGTCACGCCGTGGGCGTCGTCGCCGCCCTCGACGTAGAACAGTTCGTCGGCGTCGTCACGCGACACCGTGCCGTGCCCGAGGTCGTCGGCGGTCGCCGACTCGACGTCCGAGACGATGGCGGCGTCGAGGATGTTCTTGAGGAACTCCAGGTCGGACTTCTTCACGCGGCGGGCCGCGAGGATGCCCTCCTTCGCGAGGAAGTGCTGGGCCATGTCGTCGATGCCCTTCTGACAGAAGACGACGTTCGCGCCCGTCTCCTTGATCGCCTGGACCTTCTCCTTGAGCTGGGTCTCCTCCTGGTCGAGGAAGCTCTGGAGTTGGTCGGGCGAGTCGATGGAGACGCTGGTGTCGGCGTCGGCCTCCTCGACCTCGATGGGGTCGTCGAGCAGCAGGACGTTGGCGTCGTCGAGCGACGTCGGCATGTCGTCGTGGACGGGGTCCTTGTCGATGACCGCACCCTGGAGGAGTTCGGACTCGGCGGCCGAGCGGCCCGTCTGGGTCTCCATCTTCACGTTCGCCAGGTCGACGACGTGCGAGCCGTCGTCCGCCTCGACGGACACCTGCTGGACCGCGCGGTAGACCAGGTCGGCGAGGACGTCCTTGTTGAGTTCGGCGCCCTTGCCGGTCATCGTGGTCTCGGCGACCTTCTTGATCCGCTCCTCGTCGTCGGGTTCGACCTGCTGGGCGACCTCGTCCACGGCCTCGCGCGCCTGCTCGCTCGCGAGGTGGAACCCGTTAATGATCGCCGACGGGTGGATCTCCTGCTCGATGAGGTCCTCGGCGTTCTTGAGGAGTTCGCCCGCGATGGCGACGGCCGTCGTCGTCCCGTCGCCGGCCTCGTCCTCCTGGGTCTCGGCGACCTCGATGATCATCTCGGCCGTCGGGTTGTCGATGTCCATCGTCGTCAGGATGGTGACGCCGTCGTTGGTGATGGTGACGTCGCCCATCGAGTCGACGAGCATCTTGTCCATCCCTTTCGGCCCGAGCGTCGAGCGGACGGCGTCCGCCACGGCGCGGGCCGCCGAGATGTTGTATTCCTGCGCGTCGCGGTCCTTCACACGCTGGGAGTCGTCACCCATGATGATCATGGGCTGACCCTGCATACGCCGTTGGCTCATAGTCACTCGAAATGATGTTGTGGTTCTACATAAATCTTCGGAAAGCTGCCCGGGACCCTCCCGTCCCCCTCCGCCGGCGCGACCGGAGAATTCGCGGGTCACGAGTGCCCTATACGCTGGTAGTTGTTCTCACACCGCACGAGTATCCCGGCGTCACTGCCGGGGGTACGCGCCCGTTTTATATCCTCACTCCTCGTCGACCGGCGCCTTCCAGTTGACCCAGACGGTGCCGACGGCGAACGCGTCGCGCGTGTCGGTGTCGCGGGCGACTTCCAGCGTGTTGGTGCCCCGCGTCAGCGACGCCCCCGTCACGGAGTCGACCCAGTACTGCCAGCCGTCGCCCGGCGGGATGTCGAACCCCGAGAGCGGGTCGTCGTTGAGCAGGAGTTCGTGGCCGTACTCGCTGACGTCGAACGCCTGCACCCCGAGGAACGCGTCGCGGGGGTCGGCGGTCGCCACCTCGAACTCGTGGGCGTCGGTCCGGTCGCCGGCGTCGTCGGCCCACTCAAGGTTCAGGCTGCGCCCCTCGGGGGCGAGTTGTGCACCGACGTTGACGGACGCGTAGGTCGCACGGGTTCGCATACGGAGCGGCTTCGGGACGGCGCGGTAAAAAGGACTGTCGTCCGGCGGGCGGCTACTCCTCGCGCGGCGGCGCGGGGAGGAGGTCCGACTCGGACTCCGCGGGCGGGTACTCGGGTTCGGCCTCCTCGTCGAGCGTGGCGACCTCTCGCTCGGCGAGGTGGGTTTCGAGTTGCTCGCGCTTCTTCCGGCCCTGCCGTTCGCGCCCGCGCTTCGTGTCTGGCATCGTCACCCGTGACAACGATACCCACGGTTAAGAGTCTTTCCGCTCGAACGATCGGGGCGGATATCCGGTCGTACGCGGGTCGAGCGCCGCGTTCCGTCGTGGACTCGGTCGCCCGACCCGTCCGGCCCGGTGGAGCGACGGCGGCGCGAACCGGAACCGCCGGGTCGGCATAAGCGCCCGGCCGGCGAGTGCGGTCGGCCGATGACGCGCCCGTTAAGTGGCTCGGAGGCGTGATCCGGTGTAATGACCGATCGGGAGCGGGGAGCGAGTCGGAACGGACACCGGGTGCGGGGTGAGTTGTAGTGTCGAAGGAGTTCGTCCGGGTGACGGGGGCGGAGGAACACAACCTGAAGGACCTCGACGTGGAGATTCCGCGCGAGGAGTTCACGGTCGTCACCGGGCTGTCGGGGTCGGGCAAGTCGTCGCTCGCGTTCGAGACCATCTACGCCGAGGGGCAGCGGCGGTACATCGAGTCGCTGTCGGCGTACGCCCGGAACTTCCTGGGTCAGATGGACAAACCGCAGGTCGAGAGCGTCGAGGGGCTCTCGCCCGCCATCTCCATCGACCAGAAGAACGCCGCCAACAACCCCCGGTCGACCGTGGGGACGGTGACGGAGCTACACGACTACCTCCGCCTGCTGTACGCGCGCGTCGGGACGCCCCACTGTCCGGAGTGCGGCCGCGAGGTGGGCGAGCAGTCCGCCCAGCAGATGGTCCGCCGGGTGTTCGACCTGCCCGAGGGGACGCGCGCGATGATCGCCGCCCCCGTGGTCCGCGACCAGAAGGGCGCGTTCGAGGACCTGTTCGCCGACCTCCGCTCGGAGGGGTACGCCCGCGTCGAGGTGGACGGCGAGGAGTACGACCTCGCGTCGGAGGCGCCGGAGCTCGACGAGAACTACGACCACACGGTCGACGTGGTCGTCGACCGGATCAAGGTCCGCGAGGCGGACCGCTCGCGGATCACCGACTCCGTGGAGACGGCGCTCGAGGAGGCCGACGGCGTGATGAAGCTGATCGTGCCCGACCCGCCCGAGGAGGCGGGCGACCTGGGGACGACCGCCCGCTCGACGGGCGACCTGGCGGGCGACGGCGACTCGCGGGTCGTCGTGGAGTTCTCCGAGGAACTCGCCTGCACCCACTGCGGGATCGACTTCTCGGAGATCGAGACCCGCTCCTTCTCGTTCAACTCGCCGCACGGCGCCTGCCCGGAGTGTGAGGGGATCGGCTCGACCAAGGAGGTCGACGAGGACCTCGTCGTGCAAGACGAGTCGAAGCCGATCAAGTCGGTGTTCGAGCCGTGGAGCTACAACCGGTCGTACTACCGGACGCGGCTGGACAACGTCGCGAACCACTTCGACGTGAGCGTGAACACGCCGTTCGAGGAGTTGGACGACGACGTGAAACGCCAGTTCCTCTACGGCACCGACCGCCAGGTGGAGTTCACCCAGCAGACGAAGAACGGCGTCCGCCGGAAGACCCAGCGGTTCGAGGGGGTCATCCCCAACCTCGAACGCCGACACGTCGAGACGGACTCCGACCGCACGCGCGAGCACATCGAGGACTTCATGGCGACCACGACCTGCCCCGCCTGCGACGGCACGCGGCTCAAGCCGCAGTCGCGGTCGGTGCTGGTCGAGGGCACGGCGATCACCGAGGTCAACCGGATGAGCATCGGCGACGCGCTCGTCCACTTCGAGGGGATGGAGTCGGCGCTCACGGACCGCGACCGCACCATCGCCGAGGAGATCCTCAAGGAGATCCGCGCGCGTCTCGGCTTCATGGAGGAGGTCGGGCTGGAGTACCTCACGCTCGACCGCGAGGCGGCGACGCTATCGGGCGGCGAGTCGCAGCGGATCCGCCTGGCCACGCAGGTCGGCTCCGGGCTGGTGGGCGTGCTGTACGTCCTCGACGAGCCGTCGATCGGTCTCCACCAGCGCGACAACGACAAACTCCTCGACACGCTGGAGGGACTCCGGGACCTCGGCAACACGCTGATCGTGGTCGAACACGACGAGGCGACGATGCGCCGCGCCGACACGATCGTCGACATGGGTCCCGGCCCGGGCAAGCGCGGCGGCGAGATCGTCGCGCAGGGCGACTTCGACGACATCGTCGCGGCCGACGACTCGCTCACGGGCGACTACCTCGCGGGGCGGAAGGGCATCCCGGTGCCCGACGAGCGCCGCGACTCGGAGGCGGCGCTCACGGTCGAAGGCGCCCGCCAGCACAACCTCGCGGACCTCGACGTCGACATCCCCGTCGGCACGTTCACCGCCATCACCGGCGTGTCGGGGTCGGGCAAGTCCACCCTGATGCACGACGTGCTCTACAAGGGACTCGCCCGCGAGATGAACGACAACACCGAGGTCGACCCCGGCGAGCACGACGCGATCACGGGGGTGGAGCACCTCGGCGGCGTCCGGCTGATCGACCAGTCGCCGATCGGCCGCACGCCGCGGTCGAACCCCGCGACGTACACCGACGTGTTCGACTACGTCCGCGAACTGTTCGCGGAGACGAAGCTGTCGAACCAGCGGGGGTACGACAAGGGCCGCTTCTCGTTCAACGTCAAGGGCGGCCGGTGTGAGGAGTGCGGCGGGCAGGGCACCGTGAAAATCGAGATGAACTTCCTCTCGGACGTGTACGTCCCCTGCGAGGAGTGCGGCGGCGACCGCTACAACGACGAGACGCTCGACGTGACGTACAAGGGCGCGACCATCGCGGACGTACTCGACATGAGCGTCGACGAGGCGTACGAGTTCTTCGAGTCGCACTCGGGACTCAACCGTCGCCTGGGCCTGCTCCGGGACGTGGGGCTCGGCTACATGCGGCTGGGTCAGCCGTCGACCACGCTCTCGGGCGGGGAGGCCCAGCGGGTCAAACTCGCCGAGGAGTTGGGGAAGAAGGACGGCGGCGAGACGCTGTACCTGCTCGACGAACCGACCACGGGGCTCCACAAGGAGGACGAGCGGAAACTGATCGACGTGCTCCACCGCCTGACCGACAAGGGCAACACGGTGGTCGTGATCGAACACGAACTCGACTTGGTGAAGAACGCCGACCACGTCGTCGACCTGGGTCCGGAGGGCGGCGAGGGCGGCGGCGAACTCGTCGCCGCGGGTACGCCCGAGGACGTCGCGCGGACCGACGGCTCGTACACCGGCGAGTACCTCCGCGACTACCTCCCCCGGGTTGACGTCGAGGGACCGCGCGCCGACCGCCGCCTCCCCGCCGAGGACGACGGCCGGACGGCCGGCGACGAGGCGGAGACGGAGGAGACGGACGAGGCGGAGGCGACCGCCGCGAGCGACGACTAGCGGCGGCGACGGCCGGGCGGTACCCCCGCGGGCGGGAGCGGCCGACGAGACGGCTTTGCCCGCTTCTGCCGTCGAGCGAGCGACGCCGCGCCCGCTCGACGACGTGGGGTACGCGTTCGTCGGCTGGTTCCGTCGCGGTCGTCCCCGTCGCGTTCCTCCTCGGGGCAGTCGCGCCCGCGCGTTCGAGCGAACCCACACCCCTGCACCTCGCCGGGGCCGCCGCGCCCCCGTTCGCCGGGACGCCGGCCGGGCGGTCGGCCCGCTGGGGGCGACGCTCTTGTGGGCGGTGGTAGGGCGTCGGACTACCCGTCTACGTTCTCTCGGGGCGGGATCCGCCCGCCTGACCGCGCTCAGTTCGACGGCCGGTCGCGCGCGCCGACCGCGAGCCGGGCGGCGTCGTCGGCGGCCTCCGGGAGCGCGTCGAGTTGCCGTGCCGCGCCGAGCGCGTCGGCCATCCACCACCACTCCGCGACCTGCCAGTCGGAGAAGCGGAGCCGGTGGACGACGTCCACCTCGAACGAGTCGCCGGCGTCCGCCGGGATGTCGGGACGGTCCGCCTCCAGCGTCCCCCGGCGCGTACAGAACAGCACGACCGTGTCGTCTTGAACGACCACGTCGTCGACGGCGTCCTCGCCGTCGGGCACCGCCTCGTGCCACGCCGCGAGCGCGTCCGCGAACGCGTCGATACCCCTCGTCGTCGCGTCGCCGAACCCGTGGACCACGACCCCGTCGGCCACCAGCTCCCGCATCGCGTCGGGGTCCCCGCCGTCGACCACGTCGGTGACGACGCGGCGACTGCGCGCGGCGAGTTCCCGCGACCACTGTTCGCGCTGGCTCGGTTGATCCGGTTCGTTCATGCTAGATTCGACGCCCCGTCGAGGGATAGTCGTTGTCGCCGCACGTGCAGGGTCGGCCGCGAGTCGTTCCCACACGGCGGCGAGATGGTTCCCGCCGACGGCGGCTTTTCGGTCCCCGACGACGTACGGACGCGCATGGTCACGGCATACGCCGCCCTGGGGGACGGCCTGGTGGTCGTCGACACCGAACGGGAGACGGCGACCCGCGCGTCGGCGCTCGACGGCCGCGCGCTGGAGTGTCTCGCCGTCCACCCCGACGCGCCCGACCGGCCGGTCGTCGGGACGTTCGAGTCGGGGCTGTACCGTTCGACCGACGCGGGCGAGACCTTCGAACGGGTCGACGAGTTCGGCGCCGACGCCGTGATGTCGGCGGCGTTCGCGCCCGGCGACCCCGACGAACTCTGGGCGGGGACGGAGCCGTCGCGCGTCTACCGGTCGACCGACGCGGGCGACTCGTGGGCCGAACTGGACGGGCTGACCGACCTCGACTCCGCCGACGAGTGGTCGTTCCCGCCGCGGCCGCACACCCACCACGTCCGGTGGCTTGAACCCCACCCGACCGACCCCGAGCGGTGGTACGTCGCCGTCGAGGCGGGCGCGCTCGTCCGCACCGACGACCGCGGGGAGACGTGGCGCGACCGGGTGCCCGACGGGCGTATCGACAACCACACGCTGGCGACCCACCCCGACGCCCCCGACCGGGTGTGGGTCGCCGCGGGCGACGGCTACGCGGAGTCGGACGACGCGGGCGAGACGTGGCGCGTACTGGAGGAGGGACTCGACCGCACCTACTGCTGGAGCGTCGCCGTCGACGCGGGCGACCCCGACCGGGTGCTCGTCTCGGCCGCCCGCTCCGCCCGCGAGGCGCACACCGCGGCGCGCGCGGAGACGTACGTCTACCGCAAGGAGGGGGACGGCGAGTGGGAACGGCTGGACGACGCCGGCCTGCCGGTCGGCGAGGGGGTCACTCGGCCGGTGCTCGCGCGCGGCGACGCGGGCGAGTTCCTCGCGCTGTCGAACCGCGGGCTGTTCCGGACCGACGACGCGGGCGACTCGTGGACCGCGGTCGACGTGCAGTGGCCCGAGGGGTTCGAGTCCGCGACGGCGCGCGGACTCGCGGTCGTCTGAGCCGGCGACGGACGATTTTCTGGGGCCGGCACCGACCCGCACCGGCGAGTCGGAGGCCCGCCGCCTCGACTCGATAAACCGCTCGGCGCGATATCGAATCCCCTTCGGCGACGAACGGCCGGTCGAACACCGGGGCGACGGACGGGGCCGGACTCCGTCCCTCTCGCGTGACAGCCGGCGATACTCCGACCGCGAAACCTATCAGCCTCCGCGCGTACCGGCGGGTATGTACGACTTCGTCGTGGTCGGCGTCGGCCCGGCCGGCGCGCGGTTCGCCCGCCGGGCGGCCGAGGCCGGGTACGACGTGCTGGCGCTGGAGAAGGGGGAGGTGGGGACGCCGCTGGCGTGTTCGGGACACGTCTCGACGGACCTCTGGGAGTACGTCCCGGAGGAGGCGAAGGGCCGACTGCTCCAGAACCGGGTGTACGGCGCGGACTTCCACGTCGGCGGGCCGGGGACGGACGCCGAACGGTTCTACAAGCGCGAGGAGGTGTCGAACGTCGTCGACCGCGTGGAGTTGGACCGGACGCTCGCCGACGCCGCCCGCGACGCCGGCGCGGACGTACGCGAGGGCCACACGGTGACGAGCGTCCGCGAGCGTCCGGGCGGCGTCGACGTGACCGCGAGCGTCGCCGGCAGCGAGGAGACGTTCGAGGCGCGGATGGTCGCGGGCGCCGACGGGCCGGTGTCGCGCGTCCGCGACCAGTTGGGGCTACCGGGGCCGGGGGAACTCCTCCACGGCGTGCTCGCGTTCGACGACGAACCCGACTTCGGCGACCACGTGAGCGTCCACCTCACCGCGCCGCGCTTCTTCGCGTGGCGCATCCCCCGCGGCGAGGCGGGCGTCGAGTACGGACTCGGCGCGCCGCCGGGCCACGAGGTGCGCGCCCTGTTCGACCGGCTGACCGACGCGTACGGCGTCGAGACCGACCGGTTCTGCTCGGGCGCGATCCCGGTCGGCCCGCCCGCCGAGACGGTGTCGACCCGGGGGTTCCTCCTCGGCGACGCGGCGGGGCAGACCAAGCCGTTCACCGGCGGCGGCATCCTCTACGGGATGCGCGCGGCCGACGTCGCGGCCGAGGTGATAGAGCCGACCGACCCCACGACGCTGGAGCGGTACGAGTCGGGGTGGCGCGCCGACCTCTCGCGGGAGATAGCGCTCGGCCGGTGGATCCGGCGGGCGTACTCGCTGCCCGAACCCGTCCAGCGACTGGGACTGGGGGCGCTCTCGGGGGAGATTGCCGTCCACATGGACGAGCCGAGTTCGTTCTTCTCCCGCGAGCACCTCCGAACCCTGTTCTCGTGAGCCGGCGACGAGTCCGGGTCGGCCGCGGCGTGGCTCGTCGGTAACGACCCTCGTTCGGCGCTCCGGGCGATCACCGCGTTCGCGAGCCCCGTCGCCCAGGGACTCACCGGGAGCACGACCCGGAGTCGGATAGTCGAGCCGCCGCCCCGACTGTCGGCCGGGCGTCGCTCCGACGACCTCCTCGCCGACCGATCGGGATTCGATATAGCGTCGTTCGGTGTACACCGACGGGTCAGACGGGCGACGGCGACCGCGGTCGCTCGGCGGGGAGGGTACCGGCAGGATGGACACGACGGCGCCCCCGAGGGCCGCGGCCGGGTCGAGCGGAGGAGGCGAGGGGTTTCGGGTGTCCAGGTGATTCGTGCCGCTCGGGGTAACTCGGGATTACTCGGGGTACGTCGGGAGTCGCTCCGAGCGCGCGCTCCCCTCGACGAACGGGAGGTCGACCCGCTCGGCGGCGACCTCGCGGCCGTCGACGCGGACCTGCAGGTCGGTCCCCTCGGCGTCGAAGTCGACCAGCGCGAGCGCCACCGGTCCCTCGAGCGTGACCGAGTCGGCGGCGCGCGTCACCTCGCCGACGCTCGCGTCGCCGTCGAACACCGCCGCGCCCGCGTCGGGTCGCTCGTCGGGCCGGAGACCGACCAGTCGCTTGCTCGGCTGCCCGCGGTTCTCCACCTTCGAGACCACCTCCTGGCCGACGAAACAGCCCTTCTCGAAGTCGACCGCGTTCCGGAGGCCGAGCACGTTCGGGAGCCGTCCCTCCAACTCGGTCTCGAACAGCGGCGTCCCCGCCTCGGCCGTGAGTGCGTCCCAAGTGGCGTAGCCGAACGGGACGGCGTTCAACCCCCGGGTGAGCAGCGTGTCGAACACGTCCGCCGCCTGGTCGGCCGCACAGACCACCTCGTACCCCTCCTCGCCGACGAGCGCGTCGCTCGCGACCACCGTGACGCCCACCTCGTCCATGCGCCCGCGGACGAACGACAGCGCGGGTTCGGGCGCGCCCGCGCCGTCGAGCACGGACGCCACCTTCTCGGTCGCCTGCGGGCCGTGGACGCCGAACACCCCGAACTCCGCGCTCGCGTCGCGCAGTTCAACGTCGTCGATGAACACCTTCCCCGACCAGTCGTCGACCAGCGGGTCCGCCCGCCCGGGTGGCGTGAACAGCAGGAGCCGCTCGCCCGCGTTGTAGACGTACATGTCGGTCTCGATGCCGCCCTGCGGGTCGCACAGCAGGGCGTACGTTCCCTCGCCGTCGGCGGCCGGGACGCGGTTGGTCACCGCGTCGTCGACGAAGCCGACGCGGTCGTCACCCTCGACCACGACGACGCCGTACCCCATCTCGATGGTGCCGGCGCCGTTGCGGACGGCGCGGGCTGTCGTGGCCGGACGGCCGTAATCGACGACGACGTCGCGGCCGCCGCGCTCGTCGAACGTCGCGCCGTAGTCCGCGTGGAGATCACCGACGAGACTCATTGCCGGGGGTTACGCGCCGCACCGGAAAAGGCGTCCGCTACGCCGGAGCGGCGTTCGCGCGCCGGCTCACAGCCCGAGTCTGTCGCGGATGCTGTCGATGACGCTCCGCTCCGTCTCGGGCTGTTCGGTCGGGTCGGGCACCACGCGGTCGGCGGGGTAGATGCGGAGCGTCCCGCCCTCGTCGTTCACGTCGATGAGTCCGTCCGCCTTCAGGTTCGACAGCGCGTCTTCGATGTCGTCGATGTCGGCGTCGACGTGCGCGCGGAGTTCGAGGACCGTCATGCCGTCGTCGGGCCGCCCGACGAGCGCGTCGAGGACGGTCACGTCAACCTCCGCCCGGTCGCGGAACTCGGGCCGCGCTTTCATGCGCGATACATCGACCGACCGAGGGATACGTGTACCGGTGGATCTACCGTCGTACGTTACCACATGGCACGGATCTCGGGTGGCCGCCCGGTCGCGCCGGACGCTCCCGGCGGGGTCCGACGGGACCGCTCCGGGCGGTCGGACGGGCCGGTTCGGGACCGTTGCGGGCCGTACGCGGCGTACGCCCGGGCCGTCGGGCGTCAGACGGTAAGGAACCCTTTTGGTCGCGCGGGCCGGCTGGGACGGTAATGGGACTCAGGTGCCTCCTCGGTCACGACTTCACGGAGCCGACGACCGAGCGCGAGCGGGAGGAACGCGGCGACGAGGTGATCGTCGCCGTCCGGCGTGTCAAGGAGTGCAAGCGCTGCGGCGAGCGGCGGGTCGTCTCCGAGAACAAGGAAGTGACGTCGCTCGACAGGCCGCTCGGGGCGTCGGAGTCCGACTCCGCGGACGCGTCCGCCCGAGCGAGCGGCGCGACCGGGTCGTTCGACGCGAGCGGCGACGGCGACGACGGCGTCGCCCCCTCGGCTGGCGGCGGCTGGGCCGACAGCGGCGACCGGGGGAACCCGCTCGTCGACTCGGACGACGGCGACGAGTTCGACCACCCCGAGGCCGACCTCGACGGCGTCGACACCGACGTGGAGGACGACGCCGAGATCATCCGCTCGGGACCCGACGACGACGCGCCCGACGACGCCGCCGGCCGCGGGCGCGGCGAGTGGCCCGACGCGGACGTGAACCGCTCGACCGGCGCGGTCGGCCGCGCGACCGCCGGCGACGACCCCGCGGCCGACGGCGCGAACGACGACACGAGCGACGACCGAGCGGCGACCGACGACGGGGGGAGGACCGACCCCGCCGACGAGGACGCCGAGTTCATCGACGCCGATGCCGACGCCGGGACCGACGACGCGGGTGACGACGGGCGGGTGCCGTGGCCGGACCACGACGGCGCCGACGAGGGGTTCGACGCCACGTTCGGCGACGACGACGGCGCCGACGGGAGCCCCGAAACCGCGGCGGCGGCGACCGACGACGACGCGGGCGGGGAGTACATCGAGGCGGAGTCGGAGCCGCTCGACGGCGGCGAACCCGTCGGCTCGACCGGCGTCGGCGACGACGGCGGGTCGTGGGGAGCGACGGCGACGGGCGGGACCGACCGCTCCGACCGGTCGGAGCGGTCCGAGCGGTCGAACGGGTCGGGCGGCGGGTCGGCGACCCCGGCGGTCGAACTCCGGACGGTCTCGGGCGACCCCGACGCGGAGTACGTCTGCCCCGAGTGCGGGGCGCGCGAACCCGTCGGCGCCTCCTCGACGCGCGCGGGCGACATCTGCCCCGACTGCAAGCGGGGCTACATCGAGGAGCGCGAACTGGAGTAACCCGACGGCCGGCCCCCGCTCCCCGTCCGACGGGTCCGGCTCTGTCCCCGCACCGTCGCCGATTCTCGCTCCCTGGGGCGGCCGCCGACGCGGCGTTTTCGACCGCGCCCGGGAGCCGCGGACAGACGGCCCGTCGCCGTCGTCTGACGAAACTCGTTTACCGCCCCCCACCGAACGGCCGTCCATGAAGGAGTACAAGATGCGGCGGGGAGAGCATCTGGAAGACCGGATGCCCGACCTGGAAGCCGAGATCGAAGAGCGGTTCGGTCCGGTCACCGGCACCGAGGAGTGGAACGGCCACGAACTGTACGTCGTCGAGGAGCCGACCAACCCCGTGTTCGACCGGATCGTCGCCGGGGCGGCGGCGTACTCGGGCAAGAAGGACAAACTCGCGGTCCACTTCGAGGAGCGACCCGCCGAGGAGGTCATCGCCGAGGGGAACGCCGACGCCGCCGCAGACGCGGTCGACGCGAAAAACGAGTTCCTGCTCGACGCGACCGGCCGGGACGCCAAGTCGCGGCGCGAATCGCTCAAGCGCGAAGTCGAGGACGACGCACCCGAGTACTGACTCGCCCCCGCGGGCGCGCGGATTCTCCGGAGACGCACGCTCCCGTCGGCCGCCGGTCCGCGCCGCCCGTCTCGTTCGTCCCGTCCGTCCCGCCCGTCGCGTTCGAGCACCGCCGAACCCGAACCAGGGTCCGGTACTACACCGACTCGGGTAGGTAGCCGCCGTCGACCTCCACGTTCTGGCCGGAGACGTAGCTCGCGGCGTCGCTCACGAAGAACAGCAGCACGGCCGTCAGGTCGTCGACCGTCGCCCACCGCCCCCGCGGGGCGTCGTCGGGGAACGCGTCCGAGGTCTCGACGACGTACGGCGATATCGCGTTGACCGTGACCCCGTCGTCTTGGGTATCGGCCGCGAGCATGCGCGTGAACATCAACACGCCCGTCTTGGCGATGAAGTACGGCGCGTTCTTCGGTTCGATCAGTCCCTTCTCGCTGCCCGCGTACCCCACGTTGACGATCCGCCCCCACTGGCGGTCGCGCATGGCGGGGAGGGCGCGCTTCGAGCAGAGGTAGGTGGCGGTGAGGTTCGTGTCCATCACCGTCCGCCACGTCGAGTAGTCCATCTCCGCCCAGTGGCGGGGCGCGAACGCCCCCACGTTGTTGACGAGGAGGTCGACGCTCCCCACCGCCGCTTCGACGGCGTCGAACACCGCGTCCACGTCGTCGGGGTCGGTCACGTCGCCCTGGACGGTCGTCGCCTCGACGCCGCGGTCGCGCGCCTCGGCGGCGGTGGCTTCCGCCTCCTCCGCGCTCGACCGGTAGTGGACCGCCACGTCCGCGCCGCAGTCCGCACACGCCAGGAGGAACCCCCGACCGATCCCGGACGAACTGCCGGTGACGAGCGCCGTTCGGCCGCGCAGGTCGGGGTCGGCGTCCGGGTCCGCGTTCGTACCCATACCTGTCCCAGACGCGCCGGGACCAAAACCCCCGCGACGGCGTCCGGATGGCTCTCGCCGCGCGGTCGTGGGAGTCGCCCGGAGCGGGGAGGGGCCTCTGCACGTTTTATCATGTACAAGCTGTAAGGGACCGACATGGCCATCGAGACGATCATGTTGACGGTCGGTCGGAGCAACGAGTCCCGGGTCGACAAGCTGACGCAGTCGGCGGTCGAACTCGCGGAGACGACGGGCGCACGCGTCGTCATCGGACACGCGTTCGAGACGCAGGACGACGCGGACGCGGTCCGCGACCGCCTCGACATGACCGAGGGGGACGCGACCGACGTGGCCAACCGCATGGAGACCGTCCGCCGCGCGAGCAAGGCGCTCCGCGCGGCCGGCGTCGACTTCGAGGTGCAGGCGGTCGTCGGCGACCCCGGCGAGGTGATCGCCGACCTCGCCGAGGAGGTGGGCGCCGACCGCATCCTCGTGGGCGGCCGGAAGCGCTCGCCCGCGGGCAAGGCGGTGTTCGGCAGCACCGCCCAGCGGATCCTGCTGTCGGCACCCTGCCCGGTGACGTTCGTCCGCGAGTGAGCGGGCGGCGGGACGCGACGGGTCGGTCGAGACCCGCCGGCGCGCGGACGTACCGGCCCGCCAGCCCGCCGGGACGGCGACTCGCCGACCCGGGTCGGGAGGCCCGGCGTCCGTGCGGGAAACTCACTCGCGGCCGAGTAGAAACACCTTGATTAAGTAGCACGGGAGCGAGCGATGCACCGATGGCTTCGTACGTCGGCGTCGACCTCGGCGCGACGAACGTCCGCGCGGTGGTCGGCGACGAACGCGCGCAGATCCGGGGACGGGCCGCCAGCTCGACCCCGGAGGGACCGACAGGGATCGACGTCACCGAAGCGGTGCTCGACGTGACCCGCGCGGCCTGCGACGACGCCGGGGTCGACCCCGAGACGGTCGCGGCCGCGGGCGTCGCCTCCATCGGCCCGCTCGACCTCGCCGAGGGACTCATCGACGGTCCCGCGAACTTCCCCGACTCGGTCGGGCAGGTGCCGCTGACCGGCCCGCTGTCGGAACTGCTCGGCACCGACGAGGTCCACCTCCACAACGACACCGTCGCGGGCGTCATCGGCGAGCGCTTCCACAGCGACCGCAACCCCGACGACATGGTGTACCTCACCATCTCGTCGGGCATCGGCGCGGGCGTCTGCGTCGACGGGAACGTCCTCGAAGGGTGGGACGGCAACGCGGGCGAGGTGGGCCACGACATCGTCGACCCCGCGGGCGCGATGACGTGTGGCTGCGGCCGCGACGGCCACTGGGAGGCGTACTGCTCGGGCGACAACATCCCCCGGTACGCCCGGCACCTCCACGAGGCCGAGTCGGTCGACACCGACCTCCCGGTCGGCGACGACGGGTTCGGCGCGCCCGAGGTGTTCGACGCCCGCGGCGACGACCCGCTCGCGGACCTCACGCTCGACCGCGTCCGGCAGTGGAACCTCATCGGGATGACCAACCTCGTCCACTCGTACGCCCCGCTCGTCGTGTTCGTCGGCGGGTCGGTCGCGCTCCACAACCCCGAGGAGGTGGTCGACCCGCTCCGCGACGGCCTCGCCGAGTCGGTGTTCACGAACGTCCCCGACATCCAGCTCACCACGATGGGCGACGACGTGGTCGTGAAGGGCGCGCTCGCGTCCGCGCTGACCGACGGCACGGGCGACCGCTCGCAGATGCAGGCGTGAGAGCGAGCGCGTAAGACGCGCGGCTCGCGACCGGTCACGGCCGTCCCCTTCCATCCACGGCTCCCTACCCGACCGAGCGCCCCGCTCGCCCCGCCGCTCCGCTACCCCTTTCCTCCCGGAACTCCGAACCCGGTCGTGCGACGACGCGACGCCCTCCGTGCCGGCGCGCTCCTCGCCGCGGGCGGGAGCGCAGTCCCGGCGACCGCCGCGACCGCGGCGGACGAGTCGTACGGGCCGCTCGGCCGCCTCGACTGCCGCGGGACGAAGGAGGCGGTCGTCTCCGCCGACGGGTCGACCGCGTTCCTCGCGCTCACGGACGGCTACGCGACGGTCGACGTGCGCGACCCCGCGGCGCCGACGCTCCTCGCGGAGCGCCGCTCGCTGCTCGCCGACCGCGAGGGCGGCCCGATGGTCGGGGTACACGACGTGACGCTGTCGGGCGACACGCTCGCGGTCGTCGGTCCCGCGAACCCCGCCCCCTCGGCGCCGAGCGGCGCGCTCTTCGTCGACGTGAGCGACCCCGCCGACCCCGTCCGGCGCGGCTTCCACCCCACGACCTTCCCGGTCCACAACGCGTTCCTCGACGGCGAGTACCTCTATCTCACCGGCAACGACGGCGAGCGGAACCCGCTGGTCGTCGTCGACGCCGGCGCCGACCCGCCCGCGGAGGTCGCGCGGTGGTCGCTCGTCGACCGCGACCCCGCGTGGGGCGAGGTGCGCTCGCCGCTCCGCGTGCTCCACGACGTGTGGGTTCGCGACGGGCTGGCGGCGCTCGCCTGCTGGGACGCGGGAACGTACCTGCTCGACGTGAGCGACCCCGCCGACCCCGCGTTCGTCGGCCGCGTGCCCGCGGGCGACCCCGCCGGCCTGCGCGACCCGCCCGCCTCGGAGTCGCTGACGCCGCCCGGCAACCACCACTACGCCGCCACCGACCCCGGGAACGACCTGCTCGCCGTCGGCGAGGAGTCGTGGGCCGCCCGGCGCGACGGGCGGACGGTCGGCGGGCCGAGCGGCGTCGGCCTCTACGACCTCTCGGACCCCGCCGCGCCCGCCCACCTCGCGTCCATCGACCCGCCGCCGACCGCGGAGCCGACGCTCGACGGGACGTGGACCACCGCCCACAACCTCGAACTCCGCGGGGGGACGCTGTACACCTCGTGGTACCAGGGGGGCGTGAAGCGTCACGACGTCTCCGACCCCGCGAACCCGGTCGAGGAGACGTGGTGGGTCGACCCCGCGGCGGCGCGCTTCTGGACCGCCCGGACCGCGGGCGACGCGTTCGTCGCCTCGTCGATGGGCACCCGGTCGGGCGCGCCCGCGGGGCTGTGGACGTTCCCCGACGCGGCGGGGGGCGGCGGCGACCCGGCGGCGCTGACCGCGACGCCGACGACGGCGGC
>NZ_ASGZ01000053.1 GCF_000495475.1 Candidatus Halobonum tyrrellensis G22
CGCGCGTCTCGCGCCACTGCGCCTCCGCCGAGAACGGGTCCGACTCCGCCCCCGACACCGCGTCGGTCGGCTCGCCGTCCCGCCGGGCGTACGAGCGGCGGCCGTCCCGGTCCCGACCGTCGCTCGCGGGCGGGTCGGCTCCGTCGTCCGGGCCGGACGCCGAGCGGTCGTCGGGGTCGTCCCCGCCGGCGTCCACGTCGGGGTCCGATTCCCGGTCGGCGCCGGCACCCGCGTTCCCGTCGTCGTCCCGCGGGCCGGCCGTCGGCGCCCCCTCGTCGTGGTCGGAACCCGGCCCGGCGTCGGTGTCCGGCTTCGACTCCGTCTCCGGGTCCGACTCTGTGTCCGACTCCGACTCCGTGTTCGGGTCCGCGTCGAGCGCATCGGTCGGTGCCGGGTCGGCCGTCGCGTCCGCGACCGGGTCCGAGTCGGCGGCTCTCTCGGCGTCGCCGTCAGTCGGGGAGTCGGCGTCGCCCGCTCGCCCCGCCCCCGCCGTCCCGTCGTCCGCGTCGGTATCGGCACCGGTACCGGGGTCGATGGTGACGCCGCCGGGCGCGGCGCCGGCCGCGGGGTCGTCGGGCGCGGCGCCGGCCACGGGATCGTCGGCCGACCGCTCGTCGTCGTCCGGCGCCCCCTCGGGGTCGGCCGGGTCCCCGCCGGTCCCCTCCGGGTCGTCGGTCGCGACGGCGCCCGACGGGTCGGGCACGTCGACCACCGACACCGGCACCTCGTACACCTCGTAGATACCCACCTCGTCGTTCGCGCGCTCGAACGCCTCGTCGCCGGTGAGCGTCCGCCGGGCGCTCCCGACGAACGCGCACGCCAGCGAGCGGCCGCCGTGGTACACCACGTAGTAGTCGCCCGAGAGGACGTTCTCGGAGAGTTCGACGTAGCCGGTGAAGTTGCCCGCCGACAGCGTCGCGTCCACCTCCGACAGCGGCGTGTCGTTCGTGTAGTACCGCCCCCTGGTCTCCCCCTCGTCGCCCGCCTCGCGCATCGCGAACAGAAGCGGGAGCGAGGGGTCGGGCGCGGCGTACGCCGTCCCGTCGGCGTCGGCGAACGACCCCACGTCGCCGTCCGCGACGCCGACGACGCGGCCGTTCAGGACGAACAGCCACGCCGTCCCGTCGGTGACCGCGCCCGTGAACTCCCGCGCCGCGAGTTCGTGGAGTCCCGCGTACCCCCCCTCGAAGGGCTCCGAAGCCCACCCGGTCACCGTCTCGACTGTCTCGCCGTCCATCGCCGGTAGTTCGCCGCGTACGAACCAAATACTTTCCGCCCGGTCGGACGGATGCAAGACGGACGCCGGACGCGTTACGGCCGGTGCGGTCGCTCGCTCGGCGGCCGCCCGTCCGTCGGTTCCCCGTCGTCCCGGCGCCACCGACGGGCCGCCCCCGCGCCGGTGACGACCAGCGGAGCCAGCGCGTCGCTCCCGCTCGTCCCGGCGACGGCGTACAGCAGGAGGAAGCCGAAGTAGATGAGCACCAGTAGCCCGAGCGAGACCAGCCGGAACCGCCGGAGGTCGGCGTGTTCGTCGGCGCTCGCGGCCGCGTACGCCTCCCGTTCCGTCTCGGTCAGGTCGTCGGCGTGCGCAAGCCCTCGGTGGAGGTCGAGGTGTCGCGCGCGGGGGAACCGCTCGTCGCACCGCTCGCAGGCGAACACATCGGCGTCCGCGGGGACGTCCAACTCCACGCCCGACCGGTCGACCAAGACGGGACCGCCCCCGGCGGACGAGTCCGGGGAGTCCGCTGCCGGGTCGCCGTCGCGGTTCCGCTCGCGGTCCGGGTCGGGGTCCGACGGGGGAGCGGGGGCGCCGCTCATACGAAGGGGGGTGCACCCCCCGGTCGGGTGAGCACCCAGAGGCTCACCATCGTGTACGCCACCATGGCGACCGTGACGCCGTACTGGCTGCGGATCGCCTGCAGGCGGTCGGGGAACAGGTCGTACGCCGTGGCGTGGGCCACCCAGACCGCGACGAGGTGGCCGGCGAGTATCGACGCGACGGTGACGCCGCCGACCCACGCGGGCACCGACAGCGTCGGGAGGTCGACCGCCGCGGGCGGCGACAGCGGCGACGCGGCGACGACGGCCAGCGTCGGCGCGAGCGTCAGCGTCGTCGTCAGGTTGTGCGCGAGGTGGTAGCCCGCCGCGATGGCTAGAAGTGAAGGAGCGTACCGCCGGGCGAGCGTCACCGCCGAGACGAACGTGTCGGCGTACCGTCGGGCCGCGCCCGCCGCCCCGAGGTAGGCGGCGTAGAACAGCCCGAACCCGAGGAGCATCCCGCCGAGGTACGCCGCGGGCGCCGGAACGCCCCCCGTCACGACCGGCGTGACGAGCGCCCCCCAGAGGTCGGTCCCGACGAACCCGTCGAACGTCGTGACGAACACGACACAGACGACGAACCCCACGTCGCTCCGGTCGCGGACCCAGTCGGCGTCGGTCAGCCCCATCCCGGGCAGTCGGACCCGGACGCCGTCGGCGGTCCGCGCGACCGGCGCGACCCGGCCGTACGCCGCGAGCAGCCGCGAGACGGGGTCGGCCGTCGAGAACCACGTGTCGGCGCCGAAGACGACGCTCCCCGCCAGCGTGAGGACGCCGTAACACGCGACGGTCGAGGCGAGCAGCCGCGGGTCGGAGGCGAGCGGCGTCACGACTTCGAGGTAGACGACCGCGAGTAACCCCCCGACCGCGGGCCACGAGCCGAGTCGCTCGGGGTACGGCCGGTCGAGCGACGGCAGCGGCGCCGCGAGCGTCCGGAACGGGTTGACGACCGGCCAGGTGTTGCCCACGAGGTACGTGCTCGTCACGTACGCACCCCACCAGCCCGCCCAGACTAAGAGCACCGCGGCGTTGCGCACGGCGGTGTTGGGACCGTCCGCCGGACCGGCGAACCCGGCGACGAACACGAGCGCCAGCCCCGCCAGCCCGACCGCCCGCCCGGCGAGGACGGCGACCCGCCCCGGTTCGGGGAGCGCGTCGCCCCACGCGTCGACGCGGCGCACGAACGCGCGGTCGGTGACGAACGACGCGAGCAGGAACGACGCGCCGATGACGCCGCCGCCGGTGGCGAGAAACAGCCACGTCGGCACCGCCAGCGACTCCGAGGAGGCGCTCCGGATGCCGCCGGCGTGCGCGAGCGCGTCGCCCGCCAGCGCGACGAGGGCGACGAGCGTCGCGGCGGCCGCGGCGACGCGGACCCGGCGGCGGTTCATTGGCCGGGGTTGGGTGGGGCCGCCCGAGTAGCTTGCGGAATCCGTCCCGACCGCCGTGGGGCGGGCGGGCGAGCGGGGACGGCACGGCCGTCGGGTCGCGCCACGGGTCGGCCGACAGCCGCCGCGGGGTCACGCGGAGGTGGGCCGTTACGGGCGTAGACGGGAACGAACGAGCGGGAGGAACGCGGACGGGAGCCGACGACAGAGGGCGGGAGTGCGAGCGGTGTGGACCGGGAGTGCGAGCGGTGTGGAACGGGCGGTCGCGGGCGCGCGGCTGGCGACGAACGGCGAGCGCGGCGTGAGAAGGCGTCGCGCCGGCGGCGAGAACGCCGCCGGGCGCGGGGACCGGCCGACGCGGCCGGCGGTCGACGACCGGTCGGCTCAGACGCGCTTCGAGCGGGCTTCCCTGACGCCCGCGCCGTCGCGGACCATATCCTCACAGGACGGGCAGACGCGCACCTCCTCCATCCCCTCCGGTGCGAACACTCGAACGTATCGTTCGGTAACGAAAGACCCGCAGTTCCTACACTCCGGCATGCGAAACGAACTATCACGTCGTCCGTGGTAGTTCTATCGGCCAGCCGTCCGGCCGGCCCGCGGGTCGGCGCTGTCTGCCGTCGCGTATGGGGGGATTTTTGGTTCCCGCCGGGCAACCGCTGGATATGGCTACCGAAACGGAAGACGCCCACGACGAGGGCCACCACCTCCCCGCGGTCGAGGACTGGCCCCGCGGGTTCGGCGAGGCCTCGTGGTGGCCGTTCGTCACCGCGGCGGGGGCCGGCGGCATCTACGTCGGGGTGGCGCTGTTCCTGATGGGGTTCGGCGACACGAACATCGTCCCCGTCGTCTACGGGCAGGCGACGCTCGTCGGCGCCGTCGGACTGTTCCTCGTCGGGCTGTACGGCTGGTTGTACCACGCGTTCGTCTCGCACTTCTGGCAGCGCGGGACCGACGAACACTCCGCGAGCAAGCTCCAGTGGGGGATGATCGCCTTCCTCGGGTCGGAGGTGGCGACGTTCAGCGGGGGCTTCGTCTACTTCTTCTTCATCCGGTCGGGTCCGTCGTGGCCGCCGGGCGAGCTTCCGCCGCTTCTCGGCTCGCTCGTGCTGATCAACACCGCGATCCTGATCGCCTCGTCGGTGACGCTCCACCTCGCACACGGCGCGATCCGGAAGAACAACCGCGGCCGGTTCATCGGCCTGCTCGGTCTCACGCTCCTGCTCGGTATCGTCTTCATCGGCGGGCAGGTGTACGAGTACTACGAGTTCATCGCACACGAGGGGTTCACCCTCACCACCGGCATCATCGGCTCGGCGTTCTACGGACTGACCGGTCTCCACGGGCTCCACGTCACGATGGGGGCGGTGCTGCTCGGCATCGTGTTCGTCCGGTCGCTGCTGGGGCAGTACTCCGCCGACCGGCACGTGTCGGTCACCACCGCGTCGATGTACTGGCACTTCGTCGACGCCGTCTGGATCCTCCTCGTCGTCGTGCTGTACGTCGGCGCCGAGATCGGCGGCGGCGCGGTGTAAGCCGGGACTCGCCCGCAGGACGGACCGGCGGGCGGCCCGTCGACCGTCCGCTCTCGGACTGTCGTTCGTCCCCGAGACGACTCGCGCGCTCGCCGCCGAACGTGGCGTTACCCCTCCCGTCGCCCGCCGTCCCCGTGGCTCCGGCGGTCCTCGTCGTTCTCGTCGTCCTCGTCGTTCTCGTCGTTCTCGTCGTCCGGTTCCTCCCGGTAGCGTATCTCGGCGACTTCGCGGCGCTCGCCGTCGACGTACTTGTAGCGGCGGCCCGGCTCCTCGTCGGCGGTCGTGCGGTGGGAGCCGTCACAGAACGGGTAGTCGTCGCTCAGCCCGCACAGACAGACCGCGACGTCGCCCTTCTCCGGGTCGAGGTCGTCCTCGTCGAGTTTGAGCGGCCCGGTCGCCTCGTGGGTCACTTCGCGGCGCGGCGCCGCCGCGCCGTCGTCGCTCGCGTCGTCCGACACGGGAGCGCTTCACGCCGCGTCGTCGTAAAACCACGACTCCGGCGGGGGGACGACCCCCCACTGGACGCCCGCGAGCAGGCAGAAGTACGCCACCAGCCCGCCGAGGAGGGCGGCGACGACGGCGGGTCCCGCGAGGAGCGCGAGCGCCGGGCCGCCCGCGGCGACGAGTAGCGTCCCCGTCCACCGGACCGACCGCCGCCCCCACAGCGCCCGCGCGCGGTCGGGAGCGAGCGCCATCGCGAGTTCGAGCGCCAGCGCGCCCGCCGCGCCGGCCGCGAGCGGCCGCGGGCTGGCGACCCGGTCGAGCGGGTAGTCGCGCGCCCGCGCGAACGCGATCAGTGCGGCCGTCGCGCCGGCCGCGAGCAGGCCGTCGCGTTCGCGCGGGTCGACGTCGAGCGAGTTCACGACCGACCGGACGGCTCGAAGGGAGGTAATTTATTCGCGGCCGTCACACCGCTCGACGTGTTATCCGTCTCGCAGGCCACCCGGCGCATCCTGGCGTATCTCGGCGGTGCGCTCGGCGTGATGGTCGCGCTCGCGTTCGTCTACCAGTGGGGGATGGCGACGTTCGAGGGGGCCGACGTGGAGTACGTCCACGCGCTGTACGTCGTCGTCGAGACGTTCACGACGACCGGGTTCGGACTCGACGCCGACCGGTGGACCAGCGACCGGATGCTGGGGCTGATGGTCGTGTTCCAACTCGTCGGCGTCGGACTCATCTTCCTCGCGTTGCCCGCCATCGTCATCCCGCTGGTGGGGGAGGCGCTGTCGTCGTCGCCGCCGGCGGGGTCGGAGCTGACCGACCACGTCGTGCTCTGTTCGTTCACGCCGCGCGGCGAGACGCTGGTGCGGGAACTCGACGCGCGCGACCAGCCGTACGTCGTGGTCGAACCCGACCGCGAGCGGGCGGGCGAACTCGCGGCCGACCACGACGTGGTCCACGGCGACCCCGAGGACGTGGAGACGCTCCGCGCCGCGAACGTGGGGGCGGCGCGGGGGCTGGTCGCCGACGCCGACGACGAGACCAACGCGAGCATCATCCTCTCCGCCCGGGAGGTGGCGGACGACGCTCTCCACGTCGTCAGTCTCGTCGAGGAGGAGTCGGTCGCCGACTACCACCGCTACGCGGGCGCCGACGAGGTGCTCTCGCCCCGGCGCATCCTCGGCGAGAGCCTGGGCGCGAAGGCGACGACGACGGTGGCGGACGAACTCGGCGAGGGGGTCGAGATCGGCGAGGACGTCCAGATCGCGGAACTGCTCGTCCACCACGGCAGCCCGCTGGTCGGCCGGACCGTCGCCGAGTGCCGGATCGGCGAGCGCACCGGCGCGAACATCATCGGGGCGTGGGTGAACGGCCGGTTCGAGTCGCCGCCCGCGCCCACCCGCGTGCTCGACGAACACACCGTCGTCCTGGTCGTCGGCCGGGAGCCGCAACTGGAGGCGCTCAAGCGGCTCACGCTCTCGGAGACCCGGCGACACCGCCGCGGCCCGGTGATCGTGGCGGGCTACGGCGTCGTGGGGCGGTCGGTGGCGGGCGAACTCGCCGCCAGCGAGGACACCGTCGTCGTCGACCTGACCGAGAAACCCGGCGTCGACGTGGTCGGCGACGCCACCGACCGGCGGACGCTGGAGGAGGCGGGCATCGACGAGGCGCGCACCGTCGTGCTCGCGCTCGGGTCGGACACGACCACCGTCTTCGCCACGCTCGCGGTCCGGCAGGTCGCGCCCGACGTCGAGGTGATCGCGCGCGCCAACGACGACGAGACGGTGCCGAAGCTCTACCGCGCGGGCGCCGAGTACGTCCTCGCGCTCTCGACCGTCTCCGGCCGGATGCTCGCGTCCCGCTTGCTCGACGAGGAGGTGCTCCGCCCGGAGACGCAGATCGAACTCGTGCGGACGCGCGCGCCGAACCTCCGCGGCGAGACGCTCGCCGACGCCGACGTGCGCGCGCGCACCGGCTGTACCGTCATCGCGGTCGAACGGAACGGCGAGGTGGTGACGGACGTCGGTCCCGACACGACGGTCCGACCGGACGACACCCTGGTGGTCGCGGGCACCGACGGCGCCGTCGCGCGGTTCACCGAGCGGTTCACGTAGCGCACCGGGTCCTCGCCTCACCCGCGGTCGGACTCGCCCGTCCGGCTCTCCCCTCCGCCCGCGAGCGGCGCGACCGGCGAGAGCGCGAGCACCCACAGCGCGAGGACGGCCGCGCCGACGAACTCCGGCACCGCCAGCCCCGGGCCGACCCTGACCCCCGCGACCCACAGCGCCCACTGGCCGACGTGGAGCGCCGCGAACGCGAGCGACGCCCGCCCGGTCGCCGTCCCGTGCCGCGTCAGGCCGTCGGCGACGAGCGTCGCCGTCAGCCCGAGGTAGAAGCCGACGGCGGCGGGGAAGTGGTACGGACTCCCCGACGGGAACGCGCCGACGCCGCCCAACAGGAGCAGCGTCGGCGCGAACAGCACCCCCGACGCTCGCGCCCACCCGGTCGCGTCGCGCCACAGCGCCCACGCGTACGGCAGCCCCAGCGCCGCGGCGACGAGCAGCGTCCCGTTGAACAGCGCCGCGGTCCGCGGGGCGACGCCCAGGTCCGAGAGGGCGTTCGCGGGCCACGCGAACCACGGCGCGAGCAGGGTGACGAGCGGGATGCCGACCAGCGCGAGGACGACCGCGAGGCTGCCGGACACGACCGCGAGCCGACGAGCGGTCCGAGGCATCGACCTGACCTCCGGCCCCGCGGATAAAGGGCTTGGGGATCCAAGCGGGGGTACTACACGCCGTCCGGTTCGACCGGGTCGAGGCCGCGTTCGGCGAGAAAGTCGTCGAGGAACGCCGCCCGCTCGCGGAGTTCGTCGGGAACGTGGGCGTCGGTGCCGACCGTGACCGGCACGCCCTCCTCGCGGAGGGCGTCGAGGAACGCGGGCGCGGGGTGGACCACCCCGGACTCGGTCAGCGCGCGGCCCGCGTTGACTTCCGGTACCGTCCGCGAGTCGGCGAACGCGCGCGCGACCCGGCGGTACTGCTCGTCGGTCGCGCGGCCGCGGAGCGGGGGCGTCCGCTCGGGTAAGTCGACGTGGGCGGCGACGTCGAACAGGTCGGAGCGTATCAGTGCGAGGAGGCGCTCGAAGTAGCGGTCGACCACCGCGTCGCGGTCGGCGTCGTCCATCGACTCGAAGTTCGCCGCGACCTGGACGTTCGCCCCGTCGACCGCGTGGACGCTCCCCAGGCTGTAGTCGAACTCGGCGTCGGCGAGGAACGCCCGTATCTCGGTCTCGTCGCGCGGGTCGTAGTCCATCTCGACCGCGTCGTACACCGCGACGCTCGCGTCCTCGCGGACCCGCCGTATCGCCCGGCGGCGGCGCTCGTGGGTCACGTCGAGGTTGAACCCGTAGCGCGCGGCGTACTCGCGCGCCTCCTCGCGGGCGGAGACGTTGCAGTGGTCGGCGAACCCGACGCCGTCGAGTCCCGCGTCCTCGGCGGCGGCCACCATCGCGTCGAGGAAGCGCCCGTCGGAGTAGTTCGAGTGTGCGTGGAAGTCGCGGAGTCGCTCCATCGCCCGGCCCGACTCGGCCGAGCGGGTTAGCTGTTGTCCGGCGCGGGTCCGGGTCGCGTCTCCCCTCGTATCCCCTCTGGGGTCGACCCGAGTCGGCACACCCGGGTCGGTGGGTGCCGGCGCATCCACGTCGGTGGATGCCGGCGTGCGCCGCCGGGGTTCCGGCTCCCGCACGCTTTTGCGCGGCTGCGACGAGGGTCGACCGATGCGCACGAGCCTCGCGATGCCCGACATCGGCCTCGGCACCTCCGGACACGAGGGCGACGAGGGGACGAAGCGGTCGGTGACCGCGGCGCTCGACGTGGGCTACCGCCACGTCGACACCGCCCAGATGTACGGCAACGAGCGCGCGGTCGGTGAGGCGATAGCCGAGTCGCCCGTCGACCGCGACGACGTGGTGCTCGCGACGAAGATACACCCCGACAACCTGGGGTACGACGACGCCACGCGGACCGCCCGCGAGTCGCTCGACCGCCTCGGCGTCGACGCCGTCGACCTGCTGTACGTCCACTGGCCCCACTCGGCGTACGACCCCGAGGAGACGCTCCGCGCGATGGACGACCTCCGCGACGAGGGCGTGACCGACCACGTCGGCCTGTCGAACTTCACGCCCGACCTGCTCGCGGAGGCGCGCGACCTCCTGGAGTCGCCGGTCGCCGCCCACCAGGTGGAGTGTCACCCGCTGCTCCCGCAGGCGGAACTCCGCGCGGACGCCCGCGACCACGGCCACGCGCTCGTCGGCTACTCGCCGCTCGGCCGCGGGAAGGCGCTCGACGACCCGCTGCTCTCCGACATCGCGGAGAAACACGACACGACGACCGCGGCGGTCTGTCTCGCGTGGGCGTTCGACCGGGAGGCGCTCGTCCCCATCCCGAAGGGGAGCGGCGACCACGTCCGCGCCAACTACGAGGCGCGGGAGCTACGACTCGACGACGAGGACCTCGACCGCATCGAGGCGTACGACCGGCGCGAACGGTTCATCGACCCCGACGCGGCGGCGTGGAACCGGTGAGGCGGCGGCCGAGGGGCGACGTTACCAGCCGGTGACCCGTCCGAACGCGACCAACAGGAGGTAGCCCACCAGCCCGAACGCGAACACGATCACCGGGAGGACGAACGGCCCGAACGCCGACACCAGCGGGTCGAGCGGCCAGAGTGCCATGACCGGACCAGGGGAGGCGGCCGCTTAACGCTCTCGGGGACGGGCGGCGCCGCCCGCGGTCGGGTCGCACGGGTCGGCCGCGGCGCCGCCGGCGCGTCTCCGAGGGAACCGCCCGGGGACGCCGCCGCCGACGGCGACGCCGTAAAACGTCCGGCGGCCCTGGGTCGGGTATGGAGACGAGCGACGACACCGAGGTGCTCGTGGTCGGCGGCGGCGCGACCGGCGTCGGCGTCGCGCGCGACCTGGCCATGCGCGGCGTGGACGTGACGCTCACCGAACGGGGGGGTCTCTCGGCGGGCACGACCGGCCGCTCGCACGGCGTGCTCCACTCGGGGGCGCGCTACGCCGAGGCCGACCGCGCGGGCGCCGAGGAGTGTATCGCGGAGAACGAGACGCTCCGCGAGATAGCGGGCGTCTGCGTCGCCGATACGGGGGGGTACTTCGTCTCGCTGTCCGACGACGACGAGGCGTACTTCGAGCGGAAACTCGCGGCCGCACGCGAGGTCGGCATCGACGCCGAGGAGGTGTCGGTCGAGGCGGCCCGCGAGGCGGTTCCGGGACTGACCGACGACGTGACGCGGGCGATGCGCGTCCCCGACGGGGTCGTCTACCCCTCGCGGCTGGTCGCGGCCACCGCGGCCGACGCGCGCGAGCACGGTGCGGAGATCCGGACGCACGCGCCCGTCGAGGAGATCCACACGGCCGACGGCCGCGTGACCGGCGCGACGGTCGACGGCGACCGGGTCGACGCCGATGCCGTGGTCAACGCGACCGGCGCGTGGGCCGGCGAGTGCGCCGCGCTCGCGGGCGTCGACGTGGCGATGCGCCCGACGAAGGGCGCCATGGTCGGCGTCGACTACGAGGGGCTCGGTCCCGTCCTCAACCGGTGTCGCGACCCCGCCGACGGCGACATCGCCGTCCCCCACCGCGGACGGGCGGTGCTCGGGACGACGAGCGTCGTCGTCGACGACCCCGACGAGTACGACGAGGAGTCGTGGGAGGTCGAGCGGGTGGTCGACGAGTGCGCCGAGATGGTGCCCGCGTTCGCCGACGCCGAGATCAGGTCGACCTACTGGGGCGTCCGCCCGCTGTACGAACCCGACGAGACGCACCGGGGAGCGGGGTCGCGGTCGGCCGACGACGCCGCGACCGGCGACGAGCGGGGCATCTCCCGCGAGTTCGCACTGTTGGACCACGACCCCGACGGCGTCGCGGGCTTCTACTCCATCGTCGGCGGGAAACTCACCACCCACCGCGTGATGGCGGAGGCGACCGCCGACCGGGTCTGTGAGCGACTGGGCGTCGACGCCGACTGCCGGACCGCCGACGCGCCGCTCGTCGGCGCGGACGACGCCGAGCGTGTCGACGGGTTCGTCGACGAGTTCGACGCCCGCTCGCCCGCCGACGCCGACGTGGTCGGCGGCGAACCCGGCGACGGGGAGTAGCCGAACCGCGGCGCGGGCGAGCGACGGCGCCCGCCCCGTCACCGCCACCGACGACGCTTTGCCGGAGCCGGGGGATCGGTCGAGCGAATGCCAACTCCCGGTCCCGACACGGACGAGACGCCCGACGTTCTCGCCGACCTCGCGCGGACGGACGACGTCGCGTTCGCCGACCTCCCGGCGTCGCTCCCGCCGCTCGCGCTCGACATCGACGGCACGCTGACGACGCCGGTGGGCACCGTCGACCCGCGCGTGTTCGCCGTGCTGCCGGCGTGGCCGTCGCCGGTCGCCGTCGCCACGGGGAAGTCGTTCCCGTACCCGGTCGCGCTGTGTCAGTTCGTCGGCATCCCCGAGCGGGTCATCGCGGAGAACGGCGGCGTCGTCTGCGCGGACGGCTACGTCCGGTTCGAGGGCGACCCCGACCTCGTGGCGGAGGCGGTGGCCGCCTTCGAGGCGCGCGGGGGCGACCTGGGGTGGGACGCCGCCGACACCGTCAACCGCTGGCGCGAGACGGAGGTGGCCGCGCGACTCACCGCCGACGAGGCGCTGCTCCGGGAGGTGGCCGACGAGTTCGACCTGGAGTTCCTCGACACCGGCTACGCCTACCACGTGAAGGCGCGCGGCGCGAGCAAGGGGTCGGCGCTCCGGGAGGTGGCCGACGTCGTCGACCGCGACCCCGACGAGTTCGTCGCGGTCGGCGACAGCGAGAACGACGCGTCGACGTTCGGCGTCGCGGGCGAGTCGTACGCGGTGGCGAACGCCGACGAGACCGCCAAGGCGGCCGCGGACACGGTGACCCAGGCGGGGTTCATGGACGGGACGATAGCGGCGCTCGCGGACGTGATCGCGCGCGCCGAAGCCGAGTAGCGCCGCCGTCGATCAGAGTTTGTCCTCGAACGGGACGAACGAGCCGTTGATGTCCCACTCGTGGATGCAGTAGACGTCGCCCGCGGTGTCGGCGATGCGCCACGTCTCCCCCTCCGCGTCCCACCGCTCCTGGCGGCCGCACCGCTCGCAGGTCCGGGCCGTGGGTCGGCGTACCTGAACGGTCATACCCGCCGGGATGCACGTTCGGGGGATAAACGCTCCGGCGTCCCCTCGCGGTGGCCGGACCCCGCTGTGCGGCCGGGTCGCCCCGGACGGGGTCAGGGGTCACCCTCCGTCGGGCACGTCCGCGGGCGAGACGCCGAGGAAGCCGGCGAGGAACGTCCACCGGTCGAGCTGTTCGTCGAGTTCCATCTCGACCGACTTCCCGAGCCCGTGGCCGGTGTCGGTCTCCGTCCGGAGACAGAACGGGCCGCCGCGCGCCTCGTTCTGAAGGCGCGCGACCGTCTTCCGGGCGTGGCTCGGGTGGACCCGGGAGTCGCCGACCGCGGTCGTAAACAGCGTCGGCGGGTACTCGCGGTCCTCGACGTGCTGGTACGGGGAGTACTCGCGAAGCCACTCGTACTCCGCTTCGACCTCGGGGTGGCCGTACTCGGGCGTCCACGACTCGCCCAACAGGAAGCGGTGAAACCGCAGCATGTCGAGCAGCGGCACCGCACAGACCGCGGCGCCCCACCGCGTCGGGTCGCGCGTGAGCACCGCCCCGACCGTGAGTCCGCCGTTGCTCCCGCCCATCACGCCGAGGCGGTCGTGGGTGGTCACGCCCGCCTCGACCAGGTGGTCGGCGGCGGCTTCGACGTCCTCGAACGTCCGCCGTTTCTCCGCGCGCATCCCCGCCTCGTGCCACGGTTCGCCGAACTCGCTGCCGCCGCGCGCACACGCCTGCGCGTACACCCCGCCCGCCGCGAGGAACGGGAGACGGAACCGCGAGAACGTCGGCGTGAGGTTGACCCGGAAGCCGCCGTACGCGTACAGCGCGGTCGGCGCGTCGCTCGGGTCGCGGTCGGCGCGGTGGGCGACGAACAGCGGCACCTCGGTCCCGTCGGCGGAGACGACGGTCCGCCGTTCGACCGCGAGGTCGAGGTCCAGATCCAGGTCGGGCTCCCGTAGCGTCCGCGTCCTCGCCGGGTCGGGCGGGCCGTCCGCCGCGCGCGCCCCACCGGCCCGGTCGGCGTCGGGCGCGTCGTCGCCGTCCCTGCCGGTCCCGAGGTCGGCGTGGACGACCGACGCGGGCCGGTCGAACGACTCGACGACGTAGAAGCAGTCGTCGGCGTCCGGGTCGCCTTCGACGCCGTGGACCGTCGAGAGGCCGGGCAGGTCGACGTCGAACGCGTGCGTCCCGTCGAACGCGTGGGCGGCGAGGCGGCTCGCCGCCTCGCGGTGGCTGTGGACGACGAGGTGGGTCGCCGTGGTCGTGACCTCCCGAACGACGCCTTCGCCCTCGGGGACGACCGTCTCGGGGTCCGTCTCGCCGGCGAGGAACCCGGCGGCGTCCGCCCCGAGCACCCGTCCCCGGGGCGCGCCGGCGTCGGTCCGCAGGAACACCCGGTCGTCGGTGAGTTCGACGCTCACCTCCGCGTCGCCGCCGTCGAACAGCGTCTCGAACTCCTCGTCTCCGTCGCCGGTCTCACCCGCCCCGTCCTCGCCCCGCCACGCGGTCACGCGCGTCCCGCCGGACATCTCGCCGAACGAGACCACGAGCGTCCCCGTCGGCTCGTGGTAGTCGAGCGCCGGCCAGACGTGCTGGTCGTCGTGGGTCGCGAGCACGCGTTCGTCGCCGTCCGCGCGGTACCGGAACTCCTTGTCCATCTGCGCGCCGTCGCTGGGGTCGCCCGTCGCGACGTAGTAGAAGCCGTCGTCGGCCCACGCGAACATGCGCGCGCCGGTGCGGCCGACCGTCCCGCAGTCGGCGAGCAGGTCGCCGGCGTCGGTCCCGACCACGCGGAGGTCGTACTGCTCGTCGCCGCCGCGCGCGACGCCGTACGCCACGCGGTCGCCGCTGGGGTGGACCGCGAACCAGTCGACCGACGCCTCCCCCTCGAACTCGTCGGGCGCCGCGAGGGTGCGCGGCTCCCCGCCGGGCGTCTCGCGGACGAGGAGGCGGGCGCGGTCGGCGTCCGAGTCGCGGTTGAGCGAGACGTACCGGCCGCCGCGGGGCGTCACCGCCCCGTAGTCGGGCAGGTCCGCGACCCCCTCGAACGCGGGTTCGAACGCCGCCCGGAGGTCGTCGTCGACGACCGCGTCGGCGTACTCGTTCTGCCGGTCGGTCCAGTCGGCCACCTCCGGGTCGTCGGCGTCGGCCTCCAGCCAGCGGTACGGGTCGGTGTACTCGTCGCCGTGGAGCGTCTCCGTGACCGGGTCGGCGCGGGTGTCGGGCGGCGTGGGCACGTGCCCACGCGCGCGGCAGTCGACCAAGAGCGTTCGGATAGCCGAACCGCGAGCGGACCGGCCCGGACCCCGGCTTTATCGCGCCGGCCGCCCGACTCGCGGTGTGGGATTCCACACGTACGACGTCGACCGGGCGGACGCGTTGGAGGACCCCGACCGCTTCCGCCGCTGTTCGGCGGAGGAGTTGGTCGCGGCGCTCGGGGTCGGCGGTGACGCCGACGCGACGGTCGCCGACCTCGGGTCGGGCACCGGCTTCTACACCGACGCCGTCGCGCCGCACGTCGACACCTGCTACGCGGTGGACGTGCAAGCCGAGATGCACGAGCGCTACCGCGAGAAGGGCGTCCCCGAGAACGTCGAGACGGTGACCGCGGGCGTCGCCGACCTCCCGTTCGCCGACGGCGCGGTGGACGCCGCGTTCTCGACGATGACGTACCACGAGTACGCGGGCGACGACGCGCTCGCGGAACTCGCGCGGGTCGTCCGCCCCGGCGGCCGGGTCGTCACCGTCGACTGGAGCGCCGCCGGGCCGGGAGAGGACGGCCCGCCGACCGACCAGCGGTTCGGCGTCGGCGACTGCGCCGCCGCGTTCGAGGCGGCGGGCTTCCGGGTCGACCGCGCGGAGACGCGCCACGAGACGTTCGTCTGCGTCGTCCGCCGCTGACGCTGTCGCGGTCGTCGGATCCGTCACGTCAAGGGCGGCGACAAGAGCGGTGACGGGGTCGAACGCTACGCCTCGTGCTCGCTCCAGAACCGCTCCAGCCCGAAGCCGAGCATGTCCGCGCTCACGGGCTGGAACTCCTCGCGCTCCGACTCGGGGAGGTACTCGCGGACGCCGTTCCACGACTCGCGGGCGTAGCGGGCGTCGACGAACGCTCGCACGCCCACCTCCTCGGGACCGCGGATCACCCGGCCGAGCGCCTGCCGCGCCTTCCGCACCGCGGGCACGGTGAGCGCCGTCTCGAACCCCTCGCCGAACTCGCGGTCGTACGCCGTCTTCACCGCCCGCGTCCGCGGCGAGGAGGTGTTGACGATGGGGACGCCACAGACCACCGCGGCCGCGAGGCGGTCGCCGCGGTAGTCGACCCCCTCGGTGAGCGTCCCGCGGATGCTCGTCACCAGCACCTTCGCGCCGCCCGCGAAGAACTCCGCCTTCAACTCCTCGGTCGCGTCGTCCGCGCTCGACTCGTCGAGCAACACCGGCTTGTCGACGCCCGGCCGCTCGGAGAGGGCGCCGGCCATCCACTCCGCCTCGCCGTAGCTCGGCATCCCCACGAGCACGTTCCCCGGCGTCGTCCGCGCCACCTCGGCGACCGCGTCGGCGTGCGCCCGCCTGGTCGGGGTGTCCTCGTCCCGGCGGCCGCGGTTCTCGTAGGTGAACTTGGGCGCGTCGACCGCGAACGACGCGCGGTTCCCCGCGGGGAAGCTCAGCCCGTAGGTGCGCTCGACCACCGGGCGGTCCTCGGCGTCGAGGTAGTTCAGCCCGGTCACCTCGCGGAACACGTCCAGCGGCGCGAGCGTCGCCGACATCAGGACGCCGCCGCCGAACTCCCCGAGGCGTTCGCCGATGGCGTCGGCGGGCACGCAGTTGTGTAGCGCCAGCCGCGCGTTGTACGCCCGCCGCCACGACTCCGGGGACTCCGTCTCGTCCCACGTGCGTTCGAGTTCGATCTCCCGGAAGTACGACTCGTGGCCGAGTCGGTGCCACGCGTTCAGCACGCGCGCCGCGGGGAGTATCGCCCGCTGTCTGTCCTCCTCTTCCGCCTCGTCGAGGATCCGGGAGACCACCGCGGCGACGTGTTCGGCGCGCGCCCACACCTTCCCGCCGTAGCCCGCGTCCGCCGCCCACAGGCTGATCTCGTCGTCGGCCGGTTCCTCGGGGTCGCGCAGCGGCAGTTCCGCGTCCGGGAGGTCGGTGAGGTCGGCGCGCCACCCGCGGTGTTCGCGGTCGAGGTGCGCCTCCACCCGGCGGTCGAGTTCCTCCCGCAGGTCGGCGACGAACTCCCGGGTCCGTTTCAGTTCGTCCAACCCGACCTCCGCGTCGGCGAGTTCCCCGCGCACGAGGTCCGCGTCGGTCGTCCCGGTCGCGCGCTTGCCCTCGTCTTCGAACTCGACGGGCTGGATCACCCGGGTCAGTTCGTTCTTGGCGTCCCGGAGGGTGGCGTCGCCGACGGCGTCGCTCACCAGGTCGCGGACGCGGGGTTCGAGCATGTGCGCCTCGTCGCAGACGACGAACGTCGAGTCGTCGAGCAGCGGCGCGGTGAACGTCCCCGCGGTCACGGGGTCGAACGCGTGGTAGTAGTTGCCGACGACCACCTCCACCTCGCCGAGGAGCGCCCCCATCATCGAGTGGGGGCAGGTCCCGTTGCCCGCCGACAGCCGCACGAGTTCCTCGGTGTCGATGAGGCCGGCGTCCGCGAAGTCGAACGGCACCGCCTCGCTCGGCTCGCCCTCCTCGGGCAAATCGTCGAGGTACTGCGCGTAGAAGGGGCAGAACTCGGTGCCGCCGTCGGCGCCCGCGTTCGACCCGTGTTCGGGCATCTCGGGCAGGTACGGCGTCGGCTCGCCCGCGGTTTCGAGGTAGGAGACGCCCGCCTCGCCGGTGTCGGCGATGCCGGTCTGGGCCCGTCTGGCCTGCTCGACCAGCGCGCCCGCGGTGGCGTCGCCCCCCTCGCCCGTGAGGTTCCGGGTGCGCTCGCGCAGTCCCTCACAGCGCTCGTACACGTTGCGCTCGTCGACCCCGCCCGCGTTCTCGCGGGCGTACGGGCAGACGTCGGCCTTCCCGACGAGCGTCAGCCCGGAGACGGGCCGCCAGTCGTCGGGCAGGTTCGCGTTCATCGTCTCGATGTCGGCCTCGAACTGGCGGAGCTGCTGTTTGACGCTGGTGAGCACGAGCACCCGCTCGAACTCCGAGTCGGGGTCGCGCACGAGGTGGACGCCCGCGGTGAGCGCGAGCATCGTCTTGCCCGTCCCGCAGGCGCCTTCCAACTGGAGGTAGCCCGACTCGCGGGCGGCCGCGACGGCCGCCTCGACGCCGTCCTCCTGTTCGGGGTAGGGGTGGTCGTGCCCGAACACCTCCCGCCACTCGTCGGCCTCGGTCACAGCGTTGATGGGGTTCGACACGGCTTCAGTCCGTCGATGGTCCCGCTCTCGGGGATAAACCCGCACCACCTCCCGACCCGCGCCGGCGGGTCCGGTCGCCCCGTCGCCCGCCTACCGGCCCGAGCGCCCGCCGCCGGTCGTCACGTTGCCGACCGAGGCGATGGCGGCCCGCGGGTCGACCCGGCGCGACGCGCCGTCGGCCGTCTCGCGCAGGATGCGTTCGGCCTCCGCGGACGTCAGGTCGCCGTGGGCGTCCGACTCCGCCATCCGGATGACCGTCCCGGCGACCAGCGGCGCGGCCGCGGAGGTGCCGCTGAGCCGCCCGGCGGCGTCCGTCGACACGCCGCCGACGGCGTTGACGTCCGAGGCGGAGCTGTACGGTTCGAGCCGTCCGTCGGCGCCGACGGCGCCGACGGCGATCACCCCCTCGGCGGTGGCGGGTGCGACCGCACTCCCCTCGGTGCCGGTGTACTCCAGCGTGTGGCTCGCCGAGAACAGGTCGACCGCTCCCCGCCCGGGGTCGCGCGCGTAGACGGCGACGTAGTAGTCGCCCGCCGGGAGCGTCGTGTCGATGGCCTCCGCGTTGCCCGACTCGCGGGTCGACTTGCCGACCACCGGGTCGCTCCGCCCCGGCAGGTCGCGGTAGAGGTAGAGGTCGTAGTCGGCGTCGCCCTCCCAGTAGAGCCGGAGGGTGACCCGCCCGTCGGTCGACCCGTCGCCGAGGCGGTTCCCCTGCGCTCCGGTGTCGACCCCGCTCTCGCTCCCGTTCGCCCCGCCGGCGTCGGTCCGCTCGGCGGCGTCGAACGAGACCCAGCCGGCGCCGGCGGGCGTGCCGCGCCAGTGCCGCTCGGCGTAGTTGCCCGCCGAGGTGACGAACACCGCGCCGCTGTCGGCGGCGCGTTCGGCGGCGGTGGCGATGCGGGCCATCCCGCGCGCCGTCGACGGGAAGTAGCTCCCCGCGTCGACGATGACGCTCACGTCGTTGTCGAGGAGCCACTCGACCGCCCGGTCGTACTCCCCGGGCGTCGGCCGGTGACCCACCGACGCGAGATACAGCCGCGCCGAGTCGCTCCGGTCGGCGATGACCTCCGCGACGGCCGCGTCGTGTTCGCCGCCACCCTCGACGGCGAGCAGTCGGTCGCCCACGCGGCGGTGGGCGTCGACCCGGCCGTCGAAGTAGGCGTGCGACCGGTCGAACGAACTCCCGATGACGCCGACGCGGACGCCCCCGTCGACCCGTTCCGGCTCGGCCGACCGCGCCGCCAGCCCGCTCGACTCGCTCGCGTTCGGCGGCGGGACGTCGTGGGTGGCGGGGACGGGCCGGACGCCGTCCGCGCCCGCGCCCCCGACGACCACGTCCGACGCGCCCCCCGGGGCGCTCGACAGCAGCAGCGCCACGAGCACCACCGCAACCAGCGGCGCGTACCGACGGCTCACGGTCGGCCACCCCCGAACCCGGAGCGTGCTCGTGCCCCCCGACCGTCGCCGGCCATCGTCGGGTCAGTCGGCCCGCGCGTACTCGACCGCGAGCACCGCACCCAACACGAGCAGTCCGCCCGCGAGGAACGCGACCCCCGGCGGCACCAGCCCCAACAGGGGGGCGGCCGCGCCGCCGACGGAGTCGCCGACCCGCGGAGCGCCCGCCGGACCGCCCAGCCCGCCGCCGGAGCCGAACGCCCACTGGACCGCCAGGCTCCCCACCCCGAGCAGGGCGGCGACCCCGACCAGTCCCCGGAGCGAGTCGAGGAACGACGAGCGGTCGTCGTCGCTCCCGACGGCGACCACCAGCCGCTCGTTCGACGGCTCGTACACCGTCATCTCGCGGCCCTTCACCGAGTAGCGGGTGCCCGCGTCGGTCACCAGTCCCGCGTCGTCGAGGTTGCCCAGGTGGTGGCGGACGTTCTGGACGGAGGTGTCCAGTCGGTCGGCGAGTTCGGAGGCGGTGTGCGGCTCCTCGTGGAGGGCGGTCAGCAGCGACCGGGCGGTGTCCGACGAGAGCGACCCGATGAGCGCGTCCGCCTCCTCGTCGTCGAGCCAGCAGACGCGCGTGCTCTCGGCGCTCCCGTTCCCGTCGCTCTCGTCGTCACCCCCGGTCCGTTCGGTCCCGTCGAGTTCGTCGGGCGCCGCTGTGCCCGTCTCGGCGGCGTCGTAGTCGCCGTCGCGGGCGTCGGCGTCCGACGGGAGCAGGCCTGACATACGCTGTCCTTTCACACACGTGAACTAAACGTTTCCGTCCTCCGGGAGGGTTCGCGCGGGTGGACGCCCCGTCGGCCACCGGCGCGTCGGCGGCGCTCGACACCCGCGGGCGGGGTCCGGCGGCCGGCCGACCGGCGGCCGACTCGCGGTCGCCGAGCGGGGGGTCGCGGCCGTCGGGGCCGGCCGATTTACGGCGGTCCCCTCCGAACGCCGACGCACTCATGATCACCACCGACCGGATGGCGATGGTGGACCGGAACGCCGCCGCGCTGGGCGTCCCGCGCAAGCAGTTGATGGAGTCGAGCGGCAACGCCGTCGCGCGCGCGGTCCGCGAGCGGGCGGAGGAGGGCGACCGCGTGACGCTGGTCTGCGGCCGCGGCAACAACGGCGGCGACGCGATGGTCGCCGCCCGCTTCCTCGAAGGGTTCGACCTCCGGGTGGTCCTGCTCGGCCGGCCCGAGACGATATCGACGCAGATCACCCGGGAGAACTGGGCGGCGCTCGGGGCGGCCGAGGTGCCGACCGAGACGGTGACCGACTCGCGGTCGTTCGACCTCGACGACCCCGACGTGGTCGTCGACGCGATGCTCGGCACCGGCGTGACCGGCGCGCTCAGGGAGCCCGAGGCGACCGTCGCGGAGGCGCTGAACGCCGCGGACGCGACGGTGGTCGCCGTCGACGTGCCGTCGGGCGTCGACGCCGACACCGGCGCGGCCGAGGGGGCCGCGGTCGACGCCGACGCGGTGGTCACGTTCCACGACACCAAGCCCGGCTTCGACGACTTCGACGCGGAGGTGGTCGTCGAGGACATCGGCATCCCCGACGCCGCCGAGACGTTCACCGGGCCGGGCGACCTGCTGTCGATCCGGCGGTCGCCCGGGGCGACGAAAGGCGACGCGGGCCGGGCGTTCGTGATCGGCGGCGGGCCGTACACCGGCGCGCCGGCGCTCGCCTCGCAGGCCGCGCTCCGGGCGGGCGTCGACCTCTCGTTCGTCGCGGTGCCCGAGTCGGTCAAGACGCCGATCCAGTCGTACGCCGAGGACCTGATCGTCCAGCCGTACGAGGGCGACCACCTCGCGCCCGACCACGTCGACGACCTGGTCGACACCGCGGAGTCGCACGACGACGTGGTCGTGATCGGCCCGGGGCTGGGGAGCCACGACGAGACGGTCGAGGCCGCAGAGCGGTTCCTCTCGGAGTTCGAGGGACGGGCGGTGGTCGACGCCGACGCGCTCCCGGTGATCCCGGAGGTGGACACCGACGCGACGCTGGTGTTGACGCCCAATCGGAAGGAACTGGTCGAACTCGGCGGGCCGGACGTGGACGACTTGCGCGCGAACCAAGCGGCGATAGCGGACCTCTCCGCGGAGTTGGGCCACGTGGTCCTCGCGAAGGCGAAGGACGACGTGATCACCGACGGCGAGCGGACCCGGGTCTGTCGGGCCGGTACCCCCGGGATGACCGTCGGCGGCACCGGCGACACGCTCGCGGGTATCACCGCCGCGATGCTCGCGACCCACGACCCGTTCGAGGCGGCGTGTATGGCGCCCCAGATCAACGGGAGTGCGGCCGAGGCCATCGCGGGCGAGGTGGGCGACGGTCTGCTCGCGTCGGACCTGCTCGACGCCATCCCGCGGGCGGTCTGGGGCGACGAGAGCGATGAGTGAACGCGACGAGGAGGGTTCGCCGGCCGCCGGTAGCGGGGAGGCGGGGTCGGACGCGGACCTGACCCACACCGACGAGTCGGGCGACGCCCGGATGGTCGACGTGGGGGAGAAGCCCGACACCGCCCGGCGGGCGGTCGCGCGCGGGACGATCCGCCTCCGCGAGTCCACCGCGAGGGCGGTCCGCGACGACGAGGTGGGGAAGGGGAACGTGCTCGCGACCGCCCGGGTGGGCGCCGTCCAGGCGGTCAAACACACCTGGGAGACGATCCCGCTGTGTCACCAGATCCCGGTCACGAACGTCGACACCGAGTTCGCGGTGGGCGACGACCGTATCACCCTGACGGTCGCCGTCGAGACCACCGGGAAGACGGGCTGCGAGATGGAGGCGCTCGAAGGCGTCACGACCGGGCTGAACGTCGTCTGGGACATGGTGAAGGCCGCCGAGAAGGACGACGACGGCGGGTACCCGGGGACGCGGATCGAGGGCGTCGAGGTCGTCTCCAAGGAGAAGCGCGCGCTCGAGTGACTCCCCGGTCCCGGCGCTCGACCACGGACGAGCGTCGCGCCCGCTCGGTACCGCGCGAGGTCGGCGCGGGGTCGACGAGCCACTCGAAGGCGACGAACGCGCCCACGGTGGTTCCGCCCCGCCCACCGGGAGTGGGCGCTTCGAGTCCCGCGCCGTCGTTCCCTTTCGGCCGTCGTCGCGCGGTCGGCGGGGGGATACCTTTTACCCCCGGCCGCGGTATCGGTATCCATGATCTCACTCGACGAGGCCGTGACCGCGCGGCTGGAGTCGCACGGCGCCCGCTTCGAGGTACTGATCGACCCCGACGCCGCGCTGGCGATCAAGCGCGGCGAGTTCGACGGCGAGTTGGAGGACGTGATCGCCGCCGAAGACGTGTTCGAGAACGCCTCCCGCGGCGACCGACCCGCCGAGGAGGACGTCGAGGAGGTGTTCGGGACGACCGACCCGCTGGAGATCATCCCCGAGGTGGTCAAGCGCGGCGACATCCAGGTCACCGCCGAACAGCGCCGGGAGATGCAAGAGCAGAAGCGGAAACAGCTGATCAACACGATCACCCGGAACGCGGTCAACCCGCAGATGGACGACGCCCCCCACCCGCCCGAGCGGATCGAACGGGCGCTCGAGGAGGCGGGGTTCCAGATCGACCCGATGGAGACCGTCGAGTCGCAGGTCGACGACGCCCTCGACGCGCTCCGACCGGTGATCCCGATCCGGTTCGACGAGGTGACGATCGCGGTCCAACTCCCCGCCGACTACGCGGGCAGCGGGCAGGCGAAGATCCGGGAGTTCGGCGACCTCGAACGCGAGGAGTGGCAGAGCGACGGCTCGTGGGTCGGCGTCGTGACGTTCCCCGCGGGGATGCAAAACGAGTTCTACGACCTCGCGAACGAGGTGTCGAGCGGCGAGGCGGAGACGCGGGTCGTCAAGGACGAGGACGACCTCAACACCACGCGGTAGCCGCCCTCTTCCCGAACTGTCGGTTTCTCGACGCGACACAAGGGCTATAGCTTCCCCGACCGCGTCCCCGTACGTGGACCGCTCTACCGCGCGCCTCCTCGCCTCCCTCGCCGGCGTCGCCGTCGGCGGCGGGACGTACTACTGGCTGGTCGCCGACCCGGTGTTCGCGGCCACCGTCGGCCTGTTCTGGGCGGTCGGGGTCGGACTCTCGGTCCGCCACCGCGAGTGGCTGTTCGCGTCGTCGGACGACTGGGACCGACGGCGCTGGTCGGGCGCGTTCGGCGGACTCGTCACGCTCGCGGTGCTGTTCGGCGTCGGCCCGTCGCTCCCGCTGTCGAACGACCTCCGGTTCGGGCTGGGGCTGTTGGTGTCGGGGGTCGCCCTGACGGCGACGAACCTCGGTATCGGGCTGGTGCTCGACGCCGACGACGGGACGGAGAGGGGGGAAGGAGCGGCGGCCGGCGGCGACGCGGCCGAGACCGAGGCCGCCTGACCGGCGGTCGCGTCCGTTCGCGTTCGCGTGCTCGCTATCCCCGCTTGAACCCGAGGAGGAAGCCGCCGGTGAACCCCGCGGAGACGGAGAGCGTCGACAGCAGCGTCTCGACCCACGAGGGGGGCGTGCCCGCGGCGGCGTCCTCGCTGGCGCTCACGAACCCGGCCGTGAGCTTCTCCCAGTCGACGGTGAGGATCTCGCGGGATTCGAGGAACTTGAACAGCGCGAGTTCCAGCCCCACGAGCACCGCGATCAGTTTCGCCACCTTCTTCGCCGCGAACCCGACGATCCCCCCCACGACCGCCCCCGACCCGAACTCCAACCCCAACTGCCTCGGGTCGATACTTATCTGGAGCGTTGCGACGTCCAACATACCCGCCTATTACCGGCTACGGTTAAGTCGTTTGTGGGTCCCTACCCGGTCGCGTCGGCGGGAGCTTCAAGACGCCGGACCGCGTAGTCGCGCGTATGCGACACACGGAACTCGAAGCGTCCGAGCGGCGTGCGGCCGAACGCGAGGTGGCGGGCGCCCGTCCCTGAGGGCGTGCCGGCCGTCGTCGCGAAGCGGGTCGACCGCGGGAGCGCCAGCCTCGGCGAGATAACCGACCTCGCGGCGGCGGCGGGTTACGAGGTGGTCGGCACGCTGACGCAGACCCGCGAGGAGGATGCCGCCTACCACTTCGGCGAGGGGAAGGCGGACGAACTCGCCCGACTCGTCGTCGAGACGCGCGCGGAGGCGGTCATCGTCGACAACGAAGTCGGTCCCTACCAGACGTTCAACCTGGGACGGAAGCTCCCGGAGGACGTCGAGGTGATCGACCGGTTCACGCTGATACTCGACATCTTCGGCCAGCGGGCGAACACCCGGAAGGCACAGTTACAGGTCGAACTCGCGGAGTTGCGCTACGAACTCCCGCGCGCGGAGGTGAAGGCGAGCCTCGCCAAGCGCGACGAGCGCCCCGGGTTCATGGGGCTGGGCGAGTACGACGAGTCGCGCGAGCGCGACATCAAGTCGCAGATATCGCGGATCGACGACGAACTCGCCGACATCGCCGACAAGGAGGAGGAGCGCCGCGCCCGCCGGCGGGAGTCGGGGTTCGACCTCGTGGCGCTGGCGGGGTACACCAACGCGGGCAAGTCGACGCTGATGCGGCGGCTGGCCGCGGAACTCGACGTCGACGAGAACGACGACCGCCACCCGGACCTCGAGGAGACGGCGGAGTCGGAGGACATGCTGTTCACCACGCTCGGCACCACCACCCGCCGCGCCGACACCGGGAAACGGGACGTCCTCTTGACCGACACGGTGGGGTTCATCTCCGACCTGCCCCACTGGCTGGTCGAGTCGTTCCGGTCGACGCTCGACTCGGTGTACCACGCGGACCTCGTCCTCCTGGTGGTCGACGGGAGCGAACCCGTCCCGGAGATGCGCGAGAAGTTGGTCACCTCCCACGACACGCTGTACGAGCGGAACGAGGCGCCGATCGTGACGGTGTTCAACAAGACCGACCGGCTGAGCGAGGAGGAACTCGGCGAGAAGCGCGAGGCGCTGTCGGCGCTCGCGCCCGACCCGGTCACCGTCTCGGGGTTGACCGGCGCGAACGTGGGCGACCTCCGCGAGCGCATCGAGTCGGAACTCCCCGACTGGAAGCGCGAGCGCCTGCTGCTCCCGCTGACCGACGACGCGATGAGTCTGGTGTCGTGGGTCCACGACAACGGCCACGTCGAACGCGAGGAGTACGGCGACGAGGGCGACCACGTCACCCTGGAGTTCGAGGCTCGGCGGTCGGTGGTCGAACGGGCGCGCGCCCGTGCGGCCGAACTCGGTTCCCCCGAGGCGGGCGCGGAGTCGGCGTAGCGCCGCCCGCGGCGGCCGCGCCGCGGGTGCCGGTGCCGTAGCGCCGCCCTACGCCGCCCGGCGGCGGGGGCGACGCCCGCGTAACGGCGCCCTACGCCCGACGAAGGGACCGCCGAGCCGTCGGGAACGGGGGGCGTAACTAATCCCGTCGCTCGGCAGGTGCGAGTATGTCGATCGAAGGCGTGTTCCACGTCGTGTGTCACGACTGCCCAACCGAATCGCTCCGGTACACGGAGTCGGACGCCGAGAACACCGCGGCGGCGCACACCGACTCCACCGACCACCACGTCTCCGTCGGGCGGCTTGAGTAGTCGGGACGGGGACCCAGCCGAACCGTCCCCCGTCGCCACCGGCGTCGGGACCACACCACGTATACGGCCGGCCGTCCGTGGTCGCCGTATGTCGCCCGACGCCGCCGCGGACGTTTCCGACCGCCTCGAAGCCTGCCGAACCGCCGCCGAGCGCGGCGGCCGCCTCGCACTCGACTCGTTCCGGACCGATCTGACCGTCGAGACGAAGGCCGACCCGATGGACGCGGTGACGGAGGTGGACCGCGCGGTCCAGCGGGAGGTCATCGACTACCTCGACGAGCGCTACCCCGACGAGCCGGTGGTCGGCGAGGAGGAGGACGCGCTGAAGGAGGTGCCCGCCGAGGGACCCGCCTGGGTGGTCGACCCCATCGACGGGACGAGCAACTACGTCGCGGGCAACCGCAACTGGGTGACCAGCGTCGCGTTCGTCCGCGACGGCGAGGGGGTCGTCGCCGTCAACGCCATGCCCGCGACCGGCGACACGTACGCCGCGGGCGCCGACGGGACGACCCGCGACGGCGACCCCGCGACGACCAGCGACCGGACCGACCCCGCGTCGTTCCTCGTCCACCCCATCTTCGGGCGCTCGCGGACCGAGCGACGGGAACTCGTCGCGGCCGTCGAGACGGCGATGGAGGAGTTCGGCGACGCCCGCCGGGTCGGCGCCGCGCAGGCGGCGCTGTCGGGGGTGGCGTGCGGCGAACTCGAAGCCGCGGTGTCGACGGTGACGCTCAACGACTGGGACACGGTCGCGGGCGTCCACCTGGTCCGGCGGGCGGGCGGAACCGTCACCGACGCGCGCGGCGACCGGTGGACGCCCGGCGCCGACGGGCTACTCGCGTCGAACGGCGAGGCGCACGGACGGCTGGTCGAGGCGTTCGACCCGGCCGACGGCGCGTGAGAGGGCGGGCGCGCGGACGCGGAGAACGAGCGGAGCGCGCGACCGACGGTCGTAGCCCAGCGGGCGATGTCGACTCCCGAGTTACCGCAGCGACTCGACCACGTCGAGTAGGTCCTCCTTCTCCTGGACGCCGACGAGGCGTTCGGCCTCCTCGCCGTCGGCGTAGAACTGGAGCGCGGGGATGCCGCGGACGCCCGCCTCCTGTGCGAGCGCCTGGTGTTCGTCGACGTCGACTTTCAGCACGGTGAGGTCGTCGACCTCCGCGGCGAGTTCCTCGACGGTGGGCGCGAGCATCTGACACGGGCCACACCAGTCGGCGTGGTAGTCGACGAGGACGATGCCCTCGGACGTGAGTTCCTCGAACTGCTCGGTGCTCTCGACGTGAACCGGTTCGGAACGCGAAGTCTGGCTGCTCACGCACTGAGTTCGCACGGTCGGGGTATAACGGTTCCACGTGCGTGCCGGGCGAGCGCACGACCGTCGCGCGGTCTGACCGCCCCCCGGAGCCGGGGTCAGACCCGATACGAGAGCAGCACGCCGTCGTCCAGCCGTTCGACCTCGACGAGTTCCAGGTCGGCGAACCCGTCGACGAACCCCTCGCCGTCGGCGAGCGTCGGCGCGTCGCGGCCGCCGACCAGCAGCGACCCGACGTACAGCGTGAGTTCGTCGACCAGCCCGGCCGCGAACAGCGAGAAGATGAGCTCGCCGCCGCCCTCGACCATGAGGCGGTCGACCCCGCGGTCGCCGAGTTCCGCGAGCGCCGCCGACAGGTCGACGCGCCCGCTCGCGCCGTCGCCCCCATCCGCGTCCCTGCCCGCGCTGTCGTTCCCGCTCGCATCCCCGTCCCCGCTCGCGCCGTCGTCGGCGCCCGCTCGCCCGTCCTCGGGGTCCCTCCCGTCGGCGCCGACCACGACCACCTCCGCGCCCGCGTCGTCGAGCGCGTCAACCGCGTCGGGGTCGGCGCGGTCGGTCACGAGCACGTACGTCTCGGCGGCGTCGTCGAGGACGCGCGCGTCGGGCGGCGTCCGGGCGCGGGAGTCGGCGACCACCCGCGCGGGGTTGCCCGGCCGGCCGTTACGGAGGCGGTGGACCCGGCGGTCCTCCTCGTCGACCGTGAGCTGCGGGTCGTCCGCGAGCACCGTCCCGACGCCGACCATGACCGCGTCGGCGGCGGCGCGGATCCGGTCGACCCGGTCGAAGTCGGCGGCGCCGCTGATGGCGACCTGGTCGCGCCGGCGCGAGGAGAGTTTGCCGTCGGCCGAGACGGCGGCGTTGACGTGGACGTACACGGGTACGGTGTGGCGGGTCGCTCGGCGGCTACGCCCTGTAGCCGACGGCCCGCTTCTGGTCGACCTCTATCTCGACGTGGACCGAGTCGGGGAACTCCATGTGGCCCACCTCGCGGGCGATGTGGTCGTTGCCGTGGATCTCCAGGCGGCGGGCGAACACCTCGTACCCCCACGACCCGAGTTCGGCGCCGGGGGCGAGCCGGTCGTACAGCGGGACGCGCACCCGTTCGGACGGCTCGGTGTGCGGGCCTTTACACTCGGCGCCCTTGCGTTCGAGCATCTCGCGGAGGCTGTCGACGGTGTCGTCGAGAGCGTCCCGGTCGCCGCTCTGGAACCGGAGTTTCGTGACGAAAGGCATGGTTGGGTCTAAAGGCACGTAGGAACGCCGACGCCTAAAAGCGCACCTACCTCCGTCCGTCGCGCCCGCGACGCGGGCGACGGCTGGGCGGGCGAGTGGTGGGAGCGTGGACGTCCGCGACGGGGGTCGAGCGCGCCGTGACCGGCGGTCCCGGCCGGGAAACTCGGCCAGCCACGGTCGTAGCTCCGATATTCTCTTATGACGGGGTCGCTTATCCACCCGTAATGCCGGTCGAAGCGACCAGTGCTGGAGCCATCCTCTTCCGCGACACCCGCGACCGCAGGGAGTACCTACTCCTGAAGAGCCGACCCGGGGACTGGGAGTTCCCGAAAGGGGGCGTCGAGGGGGAAGAGGAGCTTCAGCAGACGGCGATCAGGGAAGTACAGGAAGAAGCCGGAATAGCCGAGTTCAGACTCATCGACGGGTTCCGCGAGGAGTACAACTACGTGTTCGAGGCCGGGGGGAACACCATCCACAAGACGGTCCACCTGTTCATCGCCCACTCGTTCGAGGCGAGCGCGGAGCTGTCGAACGAGCACCGCGACCTCCAGTGGCGCGACTACGAGCAGGCGCTCAACACCATCACCCAGGACGGCCCGCGCGACATCCTCCGGGAGGCGCACGACTACCTCGACGCGTTGGACGCCGACGAGAACTACCTCCTCGGCCAGCAGTCGGGCTGAGCTGTCGCGGCGGTAGCCGGCCGACGCGCGAGCGGCCGGCCGGCGGGGCCGATGCCCCGCCGGAGCGGTAGCCACGGCCGTCGGCGGAGGCCCCGCACGCCGGCCCGGGTTCGCGGCCGCGACGGGTCCACCGAAACCGCTATCGGAGCGTCCGCCCGACGGTGTGGCGTGTACTCGGGCGCGGGCGACAGCGAGTTCTCGTTCGAGCTGTCGGTGTGTCGGTGGGCCGAACTCGCGTGGCACCCCGTCGCGGGCGACCGGCCGGCCGTCGTCGCGCGCCAACTCGGCACGCGCGAGCGCCGCTGGGACACGGTGGTGCTGGAGGTCGACCCCGGCGCGTTCGCCGCCCGTCGCCGCCTCGGCGAGCGGGGACTCGACCGCGACCTCCTGCGGGTGGTCCGCGGCGCGCCCGCCGACTACGAGTGGTACCGCGACGCGCTCGACGATCCGGGGTTCCCGTGGCGGTACGTCCGCGAGGCGGTCCACCGCGCCGCCGACCGCGGGCTGGTCGAGACGCGGACGGGCGCGAACGGCCGCGTCGAGTTCCGCCGGCAGCCCGAGGACCCGCCGTACCCCGACTGGGTCGAACGGGTCGTCGTCGTCGAGAACAAACCCGACCTCGACGCGAGCGCCGCGAGCGCGCTCGCGGGCCAGTTGCGCCACGACGTCGACGCGGGGTTCGCCGACGAGGTGTGGCTGGCGACCGGCGCGACGGGGCGGCGGGTGTCGCCCGCGCTCTTGGAAGACACGCCGGTCGAGGCGGGCGTACTGGAGTTCGACTTCTCCGCGGGCGTCGACGCGGGCGCCGCGGAGGTGGTGTGGGGCCCGGCGCGACTCGACGCCGACGCCGACCCGGACCGACGGCTCGAACTCGCCGAGCGGGCGTACGGGACGGGCTGGCGCGACTTCCGGGAGACGATGCGCCCCGACTGCCGGTCGTTCTCGCTCCGGCGGGCGGGGCGGGCGCTACTCCCCCACTGCGGGGCGAAGGGGCGTCACCAGACCGCCGCGGAGTGTTCCGGCTCCTGTCGGCAGTTCGCGCCCGAGCCGCCGGGCTGGCGGGTCGGCGGGTGGCCCGTCGAGGGGGGACCGGGGAAGGGGGTCCGGGCGCTGTTGGCGCGGCGGCGCGAGCGCGAGCGTGACCGCGCCGCCGCGGACGGAGGTGCGGGCGACGCCGGGGAGTCGGCCGCGGGGCGGTCGGACTGAGCCGTCGGCGGGCGCACTCCGGGTCCGCTACTCGCTGACTTCCACGTCGACGGCGTCGCGGTCGACCGACAGCCGGAACGTCGGGACGGTGCGGTACTCCACCTCGACGACGCCCTTCCGGCGGAGGCTCTGGAGCGCCTGCCGGACGTCCTCGGCCTCGGGGTCGGCGCCGAACCGGTCGCGCACCTTGTGGAGCACCGACACCACGGACTCGGAGCGCTCGTCGGGACCGGGCGCGACGGCGAACACCTGCGCGTGGAGTTCGGGCACCCGGATCCGGTCGGGGACGCCGCCCCCGTCGCCGTCGTCCTCGACGCCGGGGTCGACGCCCGTGCGGTCCGCCGCCTCGCTCGTCGCGCGGATGAGGCTGTTGTCGTCGCGGTAGTAGTAGTCCGAGAGGTGGGTCTCGAGGTACTGGTGGACCTCGCTCCCGCCCTCCATCCCCCACCGCTCTTGGAGTTCGGAGTTCTTGGTCGGCTGGAGGCGGACGACGTCCGCGAGGCGGTCCAACTCCTCGTCGGTGAGGCTCATCGCCGGGGCGTTCCGCCCGGGAGTATTTGGTCCCCCCGGTTCCGCGCGGTTCCGGCGCGGTTCCCCGTTCGTGCGGTCACCGCCCCGTGCGGTCGCCCCGCGGGGTCGAGGACGGAGGACCGGGTCGGACGCCGCTCCCCGTCGCCCGGTCGGGTCGGCGGACGCCCCCGGACGAGCGGCACCGTCGCGCGGTCGGGCCGCGCCGACCCTGTACGGTTTAGTCGCCGCCAGTCGACTCGACGGGTATGAGTGACACGGAGGCGCTCCGCGTCGACACCACCGGCGACGTGGCGACGATCACAGTCGACCGCCCGAGGAAACACAACGCGCTGAACTACCGGACGCTGGAGGCGCTCGTGGCCGCCGTCGACGAGGCCGAGGCGGCGGACGCGCGGGTGCTGGTCCTGACGGGCGCGGGCGAGGAGGCGTTCGTCGCGGGCGCCGACATCGCGGCGATGGCGGAGTTCTCGACGCCCGAGGCGCAGGCGTACGCCGAACTCGGCCACCGCGCGGCCCGCAAACTGGAGACGTTCCCCGCGCCGACGGTCGCGGCGGTGAACGGCTACGCGTTCGGCGGCGGGATGGAACTCGCGCTCGCCTGCGACCTCCGGGTCGCCGCCCAGAACGCCGTCTTCGGCCAGACCGAACTCGACCTCGGCATCATCCCGGGGTGGGGCGGGACCCAGCGACTCCCCCGGCTGGTCGGCGACGAGGTGGCGCGCCGGCTGATATTCTTCGGCGAGCGGATCGACGCGACCGACGCCCACGAGTACGGGCTGGTCGGCGAGGTGGTCGCCGGCGACCAGTTGGACGACCGGGTCGAGACGCTGTCCGCGGAACTGGCGGCCCAGCCGCGGTTCGCGCTCCGGGCGGCGAAGGAGGCGCTCAACGCGGCCAACGAGGGGTCGGCGTCGGCCGGGCTGGCCCACGAGCGGCGGGCGTTCTCGGGGCTGTTCGGGACGCACGACCAGCGCGAGGGGATGGAGGCGTTCGTCGAGAAGCGCGACCCCGAGTTCGAGTAAAGCGTCGCCGAGCGAGCAACCGGAGGGAGCGAGCGAGGCGACGGAACTACGTCGGCGCAGCCCGAGGACCGCGCCGCCCACAGAATGGGCATCGTCGACGGAGGGAGCGAAGCGACCGACCGAGACGACGGGAGCGGGCGGTCCGCTCACAGGAGACCGCGTTCAGTCGCCGAGTCCCGGAACGACGCTCGTCTCCTCTACGTCCACCGTCTCGTCCACCTGCGTGACCACGAGCACGAGCGTGACCACCGCCAGCGCCGCGCCGACGACGAACGGGGTGGCGAATCCGAACGTCCCGCCGACGAGGTAGCCCGACGCGAGCGGACCGACGGCGACGCCCAGCCCGAACGCCATCGTGAGCACGGAGAGGGTGGTGCCGGAGCCGCCCTCCTTCGCCAGGTCGCCCGCGAGCGCGAGCGACGGCGCGAACACCATCGCGACGCCGACCCCCTGGACGAACCGCGCGAGAACCATCGCGGCGGGGGCGGCCAGTCCCGCGCCGACGAGTTCCGCCGAGACGAACCCCTGCGCGAGCGTCGACGGGACGAGGAGGACGGCGCCGGCGACGAGGAACGGTTTGCGGCCGTAGCGGTCGCTCCCGCGGCCGACCGGGATCTGAAAGAGGACGTTCGCGAGTGTGACCGCGCCGAACTCCAGACCGAACAGCAGCGGGTTCTGGCCGAGGCGGGCGTTGATGCTCTCTTGGAGCGTGGCGAACAGCGAGATGCCGACCGCCATACAGACGGTGGCGACGCCGAGGGTGAACACCGGGTCGAGCAGGTGGCGTCCCTCGGGGTCGAACACCGCGACAGAGAGGTCGTCGCCCGCGCTCGCGTCCGTCCGCTCGGGGTCGGAGACGAACGCGGCGACGAGCGCGAACGACACCGCGGCGCCCGCGACGGCGACGGCGAACGCGGCGTCGAAACTGTACGTCTCGACGACGACGCCCGCGACGATGGGACCGAGTCCGAATCCGATGAGCCGGAACGTGTTGAACACGCCGAAGTTCCCCCCGCGCTCGTCGCCCGCCGCCACCTCGTTGACGAGCGCGACGGTCGCGGGGATGGTACACGCCGCGCCGACGCCCTGTACCATCCGGAGGACGACGACGGTCAGGTAGTTCGTCGCGAACAGCAGCGCGCCGCTGGCGGCGCCCAGCAGAACCAGCCCCCCGAGCACGAACGCCCGCCGCCTGCCGGTCCGGTCGGAGAGCCGGCCGGTGAGCGGTTGGGTGAACGAGTTGAGGAAGCCGAACAGCGACAGCGCGAAGCCGATGAGTAACGGCTTGGTCACGTCAAGCGTCACCCCGGCGAGGGCGTAGCTCCCGATCAGCGCGTCGAGCGGCACCTGCTGGCTCCCGACGAACAGCGGCAGGACGACGATGAGAAACGAGTTGCCGATGGAGTCGGCCATCCGCGCGAACCCGAGCGCGAGCACGCGGCGGTCGGTGTCGAGAATACCCATCGACCCGTCGGTAGCGGGCCGACGGAAAACCGGTTCCGACCGCCGACGCGGATTGCCGGCTGTCGCCGCCGGCGCGGGGTGCTGGCTGTCGCCGGCGCGTCCGTCGCATCACGACTCTCACGCCCGTCGCACCGCGTCCTCGCGCCCGTCGCGGCCGAACCGGCCCGAGCGGGTTCGGCGCCGTCGATCGGTTCCATGCCTGCGGTCTCCGCCGCGGACGACGAGCGACCGTCGTGGCGGCAGGTTTACGCCGCGAGCCGACGATACGTGATCCATGTCACGCGTCAAACTCTCGCGAGTCGAATCGCTGTTCGAGGAGCTGTCGTACCCCATCGCGCGCGAACGGGCCGCCGACGAGTTCGTGGACACGACGGTCACGTACGCCGACGGCGAGGGGAACCTGGGGGAACTCGTCTCGCAGTGTCCGAGCGCGGAGTTCGCGGGGTCGGACGAACTGCTCGCCGACCTCAACAACGTGTTACCGGTCGAGGCGGTGGGCGAACCCGGCCAGTCGGAAGGCGACGCGTAGCGGCGCGGAGCGGCGGCTACACCCCCGGAGCGCAACCCCGTCAGTTAAATATCGGGACCGACGACAGGCCGGGTATGGAGTTCTGCGACGAGTGCGGTTCGATGATGAAAACGGACGGGGACAAGTGGGTCTGTCCGAACGGCCACGAGAAACTCCGCGACGAGGCGAAGGAGGCGGCGATGACGACGACCGAGGGGCAGGAGTCGGGGGAAGTCGTGGACGTCTCCGACGTCGACGACTCCGAGATCGGGCCGACGGTCGAACAGAAGTGCCCCGAGTGCGACGAGGTTCGAACCGTGCGCTACGAGATGAAACAGATCCGCTCGGCCGACGAGTCCGAGACCCGATTCTTCACGTGTACGGTCTGCGGGCACAAGTGGCGCGAGGACGACCACTGAGCCGCGGGCGGTGACGGATGCGGCCGTGGCGGTCCGGCGAGTGGTCGGTCCGACGGACCGACGCGGTCGACGACCCCGAGCGGCCCCGCGTCACTCCGCGCCGCCGTCGGCGTCGTCGGGGTCGACCACCCGCTTGCCCGTCTCCTGCGGGACCACCCGGCGCTCGGCGTCGGCCCACTCCCGTTCCAACTCGCGCCCCTCGAACAGTCGGTCGAGGAACACCGCCAGCCCCGCCACCTCCGAGTGGGGCTGGTTGGTGACGCCGACGTTGAAGTCGGCGTGCTCGTAGAAGTCGAACGGCACCTTCTCGCCGCCGACTACCACGAGGAGCGGCCCCTCGGCGTGCGCCTCCCGAACCTCCCGCTCTACGTCTTGGACCCGCTCGCCGTACATCGTGAGGTGGACGACCGGTCCCTCCCAGTCGCGGGTGAACGCGCGCTGGTCGTCGCGGAGTTCCACCTCGAACGGCCCGCCGAAGCGGTCGGTCACCCCCCGGACGGTGTCCGCGGCCTGGCCGGCGTTGTCGGGGAACACCACCCGGTCGGCTCCGAGCGCCCGCGCGGTGAGCCCGACGTGGGTCGTCATCCGGTCGTCCCGGCCCGGCCGGTGGCCGTAGCGGAGGACGGTGACGCGGCTGTCGTCCATGCGGGGTGGACAGCCCGCGCCGGTAAGGGCGGTTCGCTTCGCCGCCGGGCCGAGTCACGTTTGTCCGTCCGGTCCCGAGGGCCGTCGATGACGGACCGACCCGAAGCGCTCGCGGGCGTCGACGGCGTCGACCGCTCCGGGCGGACGGCGCTCGTCACCGGGTCCACCTCGGGGGTGGGCCGGGAGACGGCGCTCGCGCTGGCCCGCCTCGGCGCGGACGTGGTCGTCCACAGGCGCGACCGGGCGGCCGGCGAGCGGGTCGTCCGCGCCGCCGAGCGCGCGGGCGGCGAGGCGACGTTCCACCGCGCGGAGTTCGCCGACCCAGACGCGGTGGACGCGCTCGCGCGCCGGGTTCGCGCCGACGTCGACCCGCTCGACCTCGTGGTCCACGCCGCGGGCGCACACTTCCCGGAGGGGACGCTGGTCGACGCGGGCGCCGCCCGCGTCGAGCGGACGTTCGCGGTGAACCACCTCGCGCCGTTCCGGCTGACGACACGGCTCCGCGACCGCCTCGCGCCCGACGTCCGGGTGGTCGTCGTCGCCTCGCGGCTCCACTCGCGCGCCGACGGCGCGTTCGACGTTCGGTCGGTCGACGGCTACGACGGGCTGGCGGCGTACGCCCGGTCGAAACTCGCGAACGTGCTGTTCGCGCGCGGGCTCGCCGACCGCCTCGACGGGTCGGTCGCGACCGCCTGCCACCCGGGGTTCGTCCCCGACAGCGGGCTGTGGCGGAACGCGTCGCTCCCGGTGTCGCTCGGCGTGCGCGCGCTCTCGCGGCTCCCCAGGCGGCTCGTCCCGTTCGTCGACACGGCCGCGGAGGCGGCCGCGACGCCGACGTACCTCGCGGCCGCGCCCCGACCCCCGGACTCGGGTGCGTACGTCGTCGACTGCGAGCGGGCGGAGCCGGCGCCCGCCGCGACCCGACCGGGCGCGGCCGACGACCTGTGGGCGCACAGCGAGGACCTGACCGGGCTGACGTGGGCGTAGCGTCGCCGCCAGACGGCGGCGCCCGACGCGCACACGGCGGACGTGTCGACTCACCGGAAGACACTTGGGTCGACCGGGGGACCGACGGGCATGGAGCTTTCGGGCAAGACGGTACTCGTCACGGGCGGCGCCGGCCTCATCGGATCGCACCTCGCGGTCGAACTCGACGCCGACAACGAGGTCCGGGTCGCGGACGACCTCTCGACGGGGAAGCGCGAGCGCCTCCCCGACTCGGTCGACTTCCGCGAGTGTGACCTGCTCGACGAGGACGCCGTCGACGCCGTCGTCACCGACGACCTCGACGTCGTGTTCCACCTCGCGGCCCACCCGTCGGTCAACGACGACCAGCCGCGGACGCAGGTCGAGGAGAACGCCGACATGACGTACAACCTCCTCGAAGCCATGGCGGACGCGGGCGTCACGAACGCCGCGTTCACCTCCTCGTCGGTGGTGTACGGCGAGGCGCCGCGGCCCACCCCCGAGGACTACGCGCCGCTCGAACCGATCAGCGAGTACGGCGCGTCGAAACTCGCAGACGAGAGCCTCCTCTCCGTGTACGCCCACAAGTACGACTTCACGGTGTGGACCTACCGGTTCGCCAACATCGTCGGACCCGGCGCGCGCGGCAGCGTCGTCCCCGACTTCATCGAGAAACTCCGCGCGGACCCCGAGTCGCTCACCATCCTCGGCGACGGCCGCCAGGAGAAGTCGTACATGCACGTCGACGACTGCGTCGACGCGATGTGTCACGTGGTCGAACACGCCGACGGAGCCGTCAACACGTACAACCTCGGGACGCGCACCACCACCTCCGTGACCCGGATCGCCGACATCGTGAGCGACGTAGTCGGGGTCGACCCCGACTACGAGTACACCGGCGGCGAACGCGGCTGGGCGGGCGACGTCCCGCGGATGCGCCTCTCCATCGAGAAGCTCTCCGCGCTCGGCTACGAGCCGCCGGGGTCGAGCGACGAGGCGGTCCGGCGGGCGGCCGAGGACCTCGCCGATGAGATCCGCTGAGATCCGTTGAAACTCGCTGAGCCCCGCTGAGCGCCCCCGAGTGTCCGCTCAGCGGCCGTCGAGTCGTCCGGTGAGCGCTCGGCTGCGGCCGATCAGTCCGCGCCCGCCGATCAGTCGGCGCCCGCACCGGTCGCGTCGCCGTACGCGCCGTTCTCGCCGGGCGTCACCGCCCGTTCCAGCCCCGCGAGTCCGACGACGAGCAGGAGACAGACCGCGACCAGCGCCGGCCACAGCAGGTGCGAGACGCCGTAGTCGAAGAACAGCCCGCCCGCGAACGAGCCCAGTCCGATGCCGAGCCGTTTCGCGGTTTCGAGCACCGACAGCTGCGTGCCGCGCTCGGCGGTCGTCCCCAAGTCCGACATCAGCGCCGACGCGAGCGGCGCGTGGAGTATCTCGCCGAGCGTCCGCACGACGAGGTGGCCGCCGACCAGCCCGACCCCGAGGAGGACGAGCGGCACCGTCAGCCCCGCGCCCGCCGGCACCGCGAGCGCGTCCGCGCCCCACGCCGACAGCATCGACGCCGCCCACAGACACGCCGACACCATCAGCCCGCGGGTGCGCCGCCAGCCGTCGACGGCGCTCACGAGCGGGATCTGGAGCGCGACGATGGTCAGCGGGTTGAGCACGTACAGCGTCCCCAACTGGGAGGCGGTGAGACCCAGCCCCTGCTTGGCGACGACGGGGACCGTCGTCTGCATCTGCGCGTACATCAGCGCGAACCCGAGGTTCAGCGCCGCGAGCGCGAGCACGCGCGGCCGGGTCGCCGCGCGCCACCACGCCGCGAGGCCGGACGCCGACCGTCCGTCCGAACCGGCCGACCCGGTCGTCTCGGCGCCGGCGTCGGCCGCGTTCTCACCCGCGACCCGCGGCACGAACAGCAGGAGGAGCACGGCGACGACGCCGGAGGTCAGCCCGTCGCCGACGAACACGGCGACCGACGCGACCGAGTAGAGGACGCCCCCGACGACGAACCCGGCGCCGAACCCCGTGTTGTTCGCCACCTTCAGGAGTGCGTACCCCCGGTCGCGCTCGCCGTCGTCGGTGAGGTCCGCGGTCATCGCGGAGGCGGCGGGGGTGTACAGTCCGCCCACCAGTCCCGAGACGACGCAGACGCCGACGAACGCCAGCCCCAGCGGGGAGACGCCGACGGCGCCCGCGACCCCGGCGGGGAGGGCGGCGGCGAGGCCGGGCACGACCGCGAACGCGGCGAGTGCGATCGCCGACAGCGCCATCGAGGCGACCATCACCGGCTTGCGGCCCACCGCGTCCGCGAGGTAGCCGCCGACGACCGTCCCCACGGCCGTGGTGACGCTCTTGGCGCCGAGCCCCAGTCCGACCACCGCGAGCGCGATACCGACCCGGAAGTGGAAGTGGACCGTGGCGAACGGGTAGACCAGCCCGGCGCCGAACACGTTGACCAACTGCCCGAGCGCGACCACGTACACCGCGCGGTCGAACCCCCGGACGGCGTCGAGCGACGGGCGTCTCACGGTGCCGGGTCGGGGTCCGACCCACCTCAACCGACCGGTTCCGGCGCGGACCGCCGGGTCGCGCCGACCCGTCCGTGGTCCGGCGCGACCGCCCCGCGCCGGCCGGGCGCGCCGCCGGCCGTCCCGGGTCAGGCGCGCACCGACGCG
>NZ_ASGZ01000054.1 GCF_000495475.1 Candidatus Halobonum tyrrellensis G22
AACGGCCGCGTAGCGGCCGTTAGCGGTCGGTTGGGCGTCCACTACGCACCCCACCGCAGGGGGCGGGGGGCTTCGCCCCCCACCCCTCCCCTACCCCAGAATGGGGTAGGTGGGTGGTGGTGGGAAGCACCACCTACCCCGCTCTGGGGTAGGGTGGGCGTCGGAGGTGGTTACGATGAGTGACGCGGTGAAGGTACAGTGGAAGGTTCCCGCCGAGACGTGGGATCGGTTCCGCGAGTTCGTGCAGGACGAGTACGGCCGTATCGACCGCTGTCTCGGCCGTGAAGTGGAGTTCGCCATGCGAGAGTACGCCGACGCCGACGGCGGCCAGCGGGTCGAGGACCTCGTCGACCGACTCGTTCAGGCGGCGGGCCGCACGCCCGGCGAGGCTTACGAAGAAGTAACTGGCTCAGATAGCGAGGAGACGGTTCGCCCCAACGTCCGAGTGAACGAGGGGGTCGTGGAGCAGTTCCGGATCACCGCCGACAAGCGCGACCAAGAGCGATACTACGGGGGCGCGCTCACCCGGGCGCTCCGCGTTCGGATGGAGGGCGGCCGGTACGGGCGACTCGAACGGAAGTTGGACCGCGTCGTCGATGACGCCGAATCGATCCTCTCCCAGATCGGTGACAGCGGGAGTGAGGACGACGGCCTCTCCGACGAGGAGGAG
>NZ_ASGZ01000055.1 GCF_000495475.1 Candidatus Halobonum tyrrellensis G22
CGACCGCGACCACCCCCAGCGTGCGAACCATGCTGCCCGTCCCAGCCGCGACGGGAATAAACTCGCCCCTCGTAGTATTTCATCTGGTAACTAAGCGGTGCCGTCCGGCGGGCGAACCTACTTGCTCCGTCCGGCGCTACACCCACGTATGAGCGCCGTCCCCGCGTCGTTCTCGTCCCGCACGCTCCTCCGCGACTGGGTCGCCGCGGCCGCCGTCCTCGGCGGACTGTACGCGCTGGCGTACGGCGTCCAGTTCCAGCCGCTGCAGGTCCCCGGCTACCTCCTGCTCGTCGGCTTCGACGCAGTGGAGTTCGTCCTCCCCGAGTTCGGGAGTTCGACCGCCTACGACCTCGGGTTCGCGTGCTACCTCGGCGTGCTCGCGGCGCTCGCGGCCGTCGGCGCGTCCGCGGCCCGCGCCCGCGGGGCGACCGGACCGCTGGTCGGTGTCGGCGCGGGGCTGGCGGCGGTCGGCACGCTCGCGCTCCTGCTCGGCGCCGTCGTCTACCTCCCGGTCGGCGGGACCCCCCTCGCCATCGTCGCCGGGACCGGACTCGTCCTCGCGCTCGCGGGCGCGGGCGTCGCGTTCGGTCTCGGCCGCAGCCGGTCGACCTGACCGCGTTCGGGCCCACCGCCCGCGGGCGGAGACGGTCTCTGATACGGGATCCAGTCGACCCGTCCGCTCAGTACCGCACGTCGCTCCGCGCGCCGTCGGCCGCGCGCCACTCCGCGCGGCTCACCGAGAAGCGGTGGTGGTCGGCGGGCGCGTCGTACCGCCCCGCGTGGTTCCGCAACCGCCCCTCGTACCGGCCGCCGTGGCGCGTCACGTACCGCTCGACCGCCCGGTACGACCGCCGGTTGTCGGCGTGCAACGGCACCGCGACGACGCCGAACCCGAGCGCGTCGAACGCCACGTCCAACAGCGCGTCGGCGCGTTCGCCCGAGTAGCGCCGCCCCCAGAACGGCTCGCGGAGCCAGATAGCGGGGAGCGCGAGGTCCTTCTCCGGCTCACAGATCAGTCCCGCGGTCCCCGCCAACTCGCCCGCGCCGTCCTCGCCCTCGCGGGGTCGTATCGCCCACTCGGCGCGCTCGCCGCTCGTCCACTTCGCCCCGAACGACGCCAGCCGCTCCTCGGCGTCGCCGAGCGTGTCGAGCGGGTTCCACGGCAGGTACGCCGTCTCGCGTTCGACCGTCCGGCTCCGCCCCCGTCCCGCGGCGTCGTACAACTCGCGGGGGGACACGCGCTCGTCGGCGCGTTCGAGCCGCAACCGGTCGGTCTCGACGGTGTCGGGGAACACGCGAGCCGGTTCGCCGCCCCCGGTGAACTCGTTTGGGTCCGTGTGGGACGGCGTGACGGTCCGCGGCGCGCGTCACCCCGTGAAGTCGAGCGGTTCGTACTCCAACTCCGCCCAGTACGTCGTGCCGTCGTACCGCACCACCCACGACCCGCCGGAGTCGGTCGACCCGACCGGGTCGTGTGCGCGGAGCCGGTTCCGGACCGACCGGAACACGTCGTCGTACGACGAGCCGGCGTAGTACGTCCCGTTCGTCGCCCGCGCGAGGAGGTCGCGCTCGGCCGACGAGAGGTCGGCGGGCGACAGCGTGAACGCGTAGTTCTCGCGGAGCGACGCGCCGTACGCCCCCGCGCTCGGGGCCACCTGGGTCGCCGTGTAGCGGTACTCCGTCACGGCCACCGGCTCCCGTTCGATCCTGACCGCTACGCGGTCACCCCCGTATCGGACCGCGACGTACTCCTCCGAGAACGCCGACGCCTCCAGTTGCGCCGGCGTGTACCGCCACACCGCCCCCTGGTCGTACCCCTCGTAGAGCCGTCTCGGCCGCTGGAGGGTCGCCCGGCGCAGCACGCTCCGGTCGACGGGCGAGAGGTCCGCGTACTCGACCGTCGGGTCGTCGGCCGAGCGATTGTAGTCGACGAGCAGGGTGACGGACCACTCGGTGTGGTTCCCCCTCGGCTCGACCGCGAGGTCGTAGTAGGCACCGTCGACGGCGTACGTCCGTCCCTCGGAGTCGAGCGGTGGTGAGGGGGCGGTCACCGTCGTGGACCCGTTCTCGACGGCCCTTTTCACGGTCTCTCCCCGGCCGTCCCTCGGGTCGGCCCGGGTGGTCGGCGGGTCGTGACTGGCGTGGCCGGCGAGTTCGGTGTCGTTCACCGCGGTCAGCTGTAGCGACCCGGCCGCACACCCGGAGACGGGGAGGAACAGCGCGAGCGCACCGAACGCGAGGAGGACGCGAGCGTTCACACCCCGGGGTCCCGACACCCGGACAAGTGAGTTGTGGGCCGTCTATCACGCTCGGTACTGGCGTGCGGCGGCGCGGTCGCTCGTGGGGTCACCTCCTGTGGCCGCCACCGGCCCGCGGTCACTCGGGCGCGACGACTTCGACCGTGATCCCCTCGGGGTCCTCGCAGTAGAGCGCGTAGTAGCCGCCCGCGAACGGGTGGCGGTCCTCGTAGAGAAGGTCGGCGTCCGGTCGCTCGCGCACCCCGTCGGTCAGTCGGTCCACCTGCTCGCGGGAGGCGGCGTGGAACGCGAGGTGGTTCAGCCCGGCCGCGCGCCGGTCGAACGGTCGGTCGGGGTTTTCCGTCCGCTCGATCACCACGTAGGTCGGACCTCGCGACCACGAGCGGCCGCCGTCCCACTCCTCCTTTCGGTCGTAGCCGAGTTCGCCCAACAGCCAGTCCCAGAACTCGACCGACGCGTCGAGGTCGGACGCGGACAGTTCGACGTGGTGGAGCGCCCCCGCGTGGGCGGGGTCGGCGTGGTCGTGGCCGTCGCTCACGGCTCGATTGACACGTCTCTCACACAAGTACTCCCCCCCGCGACCGCTCGGACCGTCAGCGCGACCGCTGGCCGACGCGGAGACGCGAAGGGAGAGGAGAGAACGAGAACGGCGAGAGAGGGAGAGCGAAGAGGGAAGTTAGCGTGCGGCGGCGGCGACGCGTTCGCGCTCCTCCTTCTGGGCGATGGGGTACGACTGGACGTCGTACCGCTCGGCGCCGATCAGGAGGTCCGCGAGCGCCTCGGCGGCGCTGGTCGACGACTTGTACGTCGCCGACTGGACGCCGTCGCCGATGAACTTGAGCGCCTGGTCGACCCGGCGCTGGGGGGCGACGTCGACCGCCTTCGGGACGGAGATGCCGCCGTACTTCAGGCGGACCGTCTCCTCGCGGGGCGCGGCGTTCTCGACGGCGGTGACGAGCACCTGGATGGGGTTGTCGTCGGTCCGCTCGTGGACGATGTCGAGGGCGTCGCGGACGATCCGGGTCGCCTGCTGTTTCTTGCCCGTGTTCTCGTCGGTCTGCATCAGCCGGTTGATCAGCCGCTCGACAATCGAGATCTCGGACTTCTGGAACTGCTTGGAGGCGTGCCGGCCCATCGTGTGCGCGATGGGGGTCACGTTGAGGTACGGCCGCGTCGAGGGGTCGCCGTACTCGATCTCCGAGACGTCCCAGACGCCGAACAGCAGCGCGTTCTCCTCGGCCTGCTCGCTGTCCGCGGGCGCGTCCGGTTCGGGCGTCTCCTCCTCGGCGTCGGCGTCTTGCTCTGACTCGGACATTATCGGACGGGCTTCTCCGCGTTACCGCGTACGAGTTCGATCATCGACACGCCGTTCACCTTCTCGACCTTGTAGTTGACGCCGGAGAGGTCGCCCATCGCGCGACCCTTCGCGCCGCCGATGCCGGCGATGGTGACCTCGTCGTGTTCGTCGATGAACGAGATGGCGCCGTCGCCGGGACAGAAGGCGGTGACCTGCTTGCCGTTCTTGATGAGTTGGACCCGGACGCACTTCCGGATGGCCGAGTTGGGCTGTTTCGCCTCGATACCCACCTTCTCGAGGACGATGCCGCGCCCCTGCGGCGCGCCCTCCAGCGGGTCGGACTGTTCGCGGAGGCCGCGCTCGCGGCGCGCGTACTCCGAGTCGGACCACCGACGCTTCTGGCGGTCCTTCTTGAGCTTCCTCGCGGCGTACTTGCCGTTCGCCATATGCGAGTGGGTTCCCGACGGAGCTACGTAAGGGTTCCCTTTCGCCCCGACAAGACGCCGCGAGAACCGATTAGCGACACCTCTCGGGTTCTCTGAGCGCGTTTCTGATCCCGAACGGCGCGCTGGGCCGGCCGCTGGCGGTGGGTTCGACCGTCAGCGTCCGCCGGTCACGGCCGCGTTCCCCCCTCGCCGTCCGTTCGGTCCCGGTCGTCGCGTTCCTCGGTCGCCGAGACCGCAAGCGCGCCCGATAGCGACTGAGTGGCGGCCGCTCCGAGTTCGATCCCGGCGGCGGGGAGCCGTTCGAGCGCTCGCTCGCGGAACCGCACGCGCGCGCCGTACACCCGCTCGCCTGTCGGGTCGTCGACCCAGAACACCGCGCGGAGCGTGACGGACCCCTCCCCGAGCGTATCGACGATCGCGTTCGGCTCCGGGTCGGCCAGCACGCGGTCGTCCTCGCGCGCGATCCCGGCGAGCAGTTCGCGCGCCAGTTCCACGTCGTCGTCGTACGCGAGGTGGATCGTCTCGTCGATCCGGGCGCGCTTCCGGCCGAACGGCCGCGTGAGCGAGTTCGTCGTCAGTTCCGTGTTCGGGACGGTGAGCGTCTCGTAGGCGGGCGTGCGGATCCGGGTCACCCGGAAGTCGACCTCCTGGACCGTCCCCTCGCCGTTGGGCCACGAGACGAAGTCGCCGACGTTGAAGTCGGGGTCGGCGATGAGGAACAGCCCGCTGATGAGCGAGCCGAGCACCTCCCGGCCGGCGACGCCGAGCGCGACCGTCAGCGCGGCGACGACGAGCGCCGGGTTCGCGAGCGACGTGTACCCGCCGGAGACGAAGCCGGCGAACAGCGCGACCACGACGACCGCGTAGCCGAGGTACGTCTCGACGGCCGACTGGAGCGTCGGGTTGCGGCGGTTGCGCGCGCGGACGACCCGGACGACCGACGGTTCGACGACCAGTCGTCCCACCAGGTAGACGGCCGCGGCGACGAGGAGGAACGCGACCGCGGCCTCTACGCTGCCGGTGTACGCCGTGAACGGCTCCGGCAGCGGGCCGCCGGGGAGCCAGGTTTGGAGTCCGAACGGGAGCGGGCGCATGGAGTCGCGTGGCCGCCCGCCGACAATAAGTGCCGCGTGACCCGGCCGGACCGCGCTACGCCAACTGCACGTCGTCGATGTCGAAGTGCCGGTGCGCGAGCTTCCGCGCCGCCTCGATGTTGCGGCCGTCGGTGCCGATCGCGACCCCGCGGTCGCGGTCGACCACCTCGGCGTACGCCACCACGTCGTTCTGCTCGCTGACGGTCACGCCGCGGACCGCCGCGGGCGCCAGCGAGTTGGCGACGAACGACTCGGGCGTGTCGGCGTCCTCGACGAGTTCGACGTCGGCGTTCAGCGCCTCCTCCACCCGGCTGACCGTCCGGCCGTCGGGACCGATCGCCTCGCCCATCTCGCCCGTCGGGACGAGGAAGACCAGCCTGTCGCCGCCCTCCTCGACCAGACAGTCGAGCGGCGTCACGCCGGTCACCTCCGCGACGGTGGCGATGTAGCCGCGCGCCTCGTCGGAGATCTGGACCCGCATTCAGTCGTCCGCGGACTTCCGCGCCGACGGCGCGGCGCCCATCCGCAGGTCCACGTCGCCGGTGCCGATCGCGACCGGCTTGCCGACGATGACGTTCTCGATGACGCCGTTGAGGTCGTCCGCCTCGCCGTGGATCGCGGCGTCGAGCAGGTGGTTCACCGTCACCTCGAAGGCGGCGCGCGCGAGCACCGACTCCTTCGACCCCGAGATGCCGTGGCGGCCGATCGACTCGACGGTGCCGCGGTTGGTCATGATGTCCGACACCAACATCAGGTGGCGGATGTTCACGTCGTCGAGACCCTGCTCTTCGAGGGTCTCCATCGTCTCGTTGATGATCGTCTCGCGGGCCGCCTCAACCCCGAGCGTCCGGTAGATCTCGTGGATGTTGTTACACGTCGTCCGGGAGGCGTCGACGCCCTCGATCTCGAGCGCGTCCGCGAACGCCGACCCCTCGGTGTAGAGGACGAACTCCTCGTCGTTGTCGGAGTCGTCGACGGACTCCTTGCGGATCACGACGCGGGTGACCTCCTCGATCCCCTTGAACACGATCTCGCGGAGCTGTTCGACCAGTTGGAGCAGTTCGCGGTAGCTCGGCTCCTCGGGACCGAACTCGATCTCGGTGCCCGTCCGCCGGGTTTCGACGCCGAGGTTGTCCTCGATGATGTCCGCGACGATCCCCGCCACCTCGGTCGCGCTCTCGTAGGTCGGCCAGCGTTCGAGCAGCGTCTCGTCGTTGAGGTCGATCGACACCAGCATGTCCGCGACGTTGGTCGACACGTCGCCGAGCGCGAGGATCTTCGTCGCCTCCAACTGCCACACCACCTCGTGGGCACGCTCGCGGTCGGTGGCGTGCTCGTCGTCGAGGTGGACGATCATGATCGGCGTGTCGGGCGTCTTCCGCGCGTCGACGAGTTCGATGAGGCGGGGCAGCCCCTGGGTCACGTCCATCTCCGCGACGCCCGCGTAGTGGAACGTGTTCATCGTCATCTGCGTCCCCGGCTCGCCGATCGACTGCGCGCTCACCGTACCGACGGGGTCGAGCGGGTCGACCCGCGTGTCGAGGTAGCGCGACTCGACCGCCTGTGCGATCTCGTCGGCCTGCTCGGTGGTGACGCCCTCGCGGGCGTCGACGGTGTCGTACACGCGGTCCTTCAGCCGCCGCGGGAGGTCGGTGTCCTCGACGACGAGCGCGATGTCCTCGGTGACGTGCTCGTGGGCGTCGACGTACGTGTCGACGCTCTCGACGGTCGTCTCAGTCATCCGACTGCGCCCCCATGCCCTGCGCCTTGTCGAGCCCCGGACCCGCGTACTCCGAGAGGTTGGTCGGCGGCTCCTCGCGGCCGAGGAAGCGCGCCTTCTCCTCGCTGGAGGTGAACTCCGCGTCGACGACCCGGTCGGCGATGCTGTCGACGTCGATGGCGTTCTCCTCGGTCGAGGAGACTTTCACGGGCGAGGTGCCGTCCTCGCCGAACTCGAACTGGACGATCGTGCCCGAGGTGTCCCGGACCGTCCCGTCGTACTGCGTCTCCAGTTCCGAGAGCGCGTTGATCAGCCGGCGCTGGAGGTAGCCCGACTTCGAGGTGCGGACCGCTGTGTCGACCAGCCCCTCGCGGCCGCCCATCGCGTGGAAGAAGAACTCCCGCGGGGTCAACCCGCCGCGGTAGGAGTTCTCCACGAACCCGTGCGCCTCCGCCGAGAGGTCGTCGGGCTTGTAGTGGGCGAGCGTGCGGTCCTCGTAGCCGCGGTTGATCCGCTCGCCGCGGACCGCCTGCTGGCCGACGCAGCCGGTCATCTGCGTCAGGTTGAGCATCGACCCGCGCGCGCCCGAGCGGGCCATGATCACGGCCGGGTTGTCGTCCGCGAAGTGGTCCTCCGCGATCTCGCCCGCGGAGTCGCGCGCCTTCCCGAGCGTCTGCATGATCTTCATCTCCAGCGTCTCGTCGACGGTCCGACCGGGGAGCGACTCCAGTTCGTCCGCCTCGTACGTGCCGATGAGTTCTTGGACCCGCTCGTACGCCGAGTCGATCGCCTCGTCGACCTGCTCGTTCGCGGTCGGCGGGATCGACTCGTCGTCGATGCCGAGCGAGAACCCGAAGTGCATGATCGCGCGCATCGCCAGCGACGCCACCTCGTTGATGAACACGCGGGCGCGCGTCTCCGAGTACATCTTCGTCAGGGTGTCGACCACCTCGCCGCCGAACGCGCCGACGGCGTCCTCGTCGACCGTCCCCCGGATCAGCTGACCGTCCTCGATGAGCACCTCGTCGCCCGACGACGACGTGAACTCCAGGTTGAGGTCGTCCGGGAGCAGTTCCGAGAACACGGTACGGCCGGTCCAGACGTCCTGGCCCGCGTCGTTCTGGCCGTCGGGCGCGGGCAGTTCGTCCACGCTGGTCGCCCGGAGCAGGTCGAGCGCCTGCGTCTCGGTGAACTCGGGATTCTCGTTCGTCAGCAGGTAGGTACCCGAGATGTGGTCCTGGATGGCGCCGATGATGTTCTCGCCGAACCGCGGCGAGAGGATCTGCTCTTGGACGCGCATCAACACGCGCGCCTCCGCACGCGCCTCCTCGTTTTGGAGCGCGTGCATGTTCATCTCGTCGCCGTCGAAGTCGGCGTTGTACGGCGGACAGACGACGGTGTTGAGCCGGAACGTCTTGTACGGCATCACGACCACCTCGTGGGCCATGATCGACATCCGGTGGAGCGACGGCTGGCGGTTGAAGATCACGATGTCGCCGTCGACCAGGTGGCGGTTGACCTCCCAGCCGGGCTGGACCTTCTCCGCGAGCTCCTCGCAGTTCTTCTCGGTCACCTTCAGCCGGCGGCCGTCAGGCCGCTTGACGTAGTTCGCCCCGGGGTGCGCCTCCGGCCCGTTCTGGACGTACCGGCGCGCGCGGTCGATGTTCCGCTCGGAGACGTTCATCGTCTGGGTCATCTCCTCGGCGACCCGTTCGGGGACGCCCACCTCGTTGAGCGAGAGGGTGGGGTCCGGCGAGATGACGGTCCGCGCAGAGAAGTTGACGCGCTTGCCCGACAGGCTGCCGCGGAAGCGGCCCTCCTTCCCCTTCAGCCGCTGGGAGAGGGTCTTGAGCGGCCGGCCCGAGCGGTGCCGGGCGGGCGGCGTGCCCGATATCTCGTTGTCGACGAACGTGGTGACGTGGTACTGCAGCAGTTCCCAGAGGTCCTCGATGATCAGCTGGGGCGCACCCGCCTCGCGGTTCTCCATGAACCGCTGGTTGATCCGGATGATGTCGACCAGCTTGTGAGTCAGGTCGTCCTCGGAGCGCTGGCCGTTGTCGAGCGTGATCGACGGCCGCGCCGTGACCGGCGGCACCGGCAGCACCGTCAGGATCATCCACTCGGGGCGCGACCCTTGGGAGTCGATCCCGAGCGCTTCCAGGTCCTCGTCGGGGATGTCCTCGAACCAGTCGCGGATGTCCGAGGGCATCAGCTTGTTCATGTCCTCCTCGGTCAGGTCGACGTCGAGCGCCTTCTCGAGCGCCTTGCGGTCCTCCTGGCGGGGGCGGAACTCCCCCGAGAGGATGTCGTTGACCCGGTCGAGCGCGATGCCCGTCTCGTCGGCGAGCTGCTGGGGTGCCATCCCCTCGCCGATCTCCTCGCCCTCCTCGTCCTCGTCGGGCTGCATCGCGCGGGCGATGCGTTCGGAGTACTCGCCCGCGAGCACGTCCTGCACCTCGTAGTAGGTGGTGGGCTTCTCGTGTTTGATGTCCGCCTGCGGGTGGCTACAGTACGGGCAGGTCTTCGCCTTCCGCGCCTGCCGCACGGCCGACTTGAGTACGTCCGTCGGGTCGCCACCGAGGTCCTTCGTCCGCTGGAGCTTCTCCGAGAACTCCTCCTTCTCCTCGTCGGTCAACGCGAGCCGACCGCACTCCCGACACGTCGAGCGCAGCAGCCGTCGGATGAGCTTCGTGAACCCGACGTGGATGACGGGCGCCGCGAGTTCGATGTGCCCGAAGTGGCCGTTACACGACCCGGAGTGTTTGCCGCAGGTGCGACACTCCAGCCCCGGGTCGATCACGCCCAGCCGCGGGTCCATCAGCCCCATGTCGATGGGGTAGCCGTCGTCGTCGTACGTGTCCGCGGTGATGACCTTCGTCGCGGACATGTCCCGGTACGTCTCGGGGTCCATCAAGCCGAACTTGATGCCGCCGATCTCTTTGGGTGTGGCTCCAGCCATTGGTTATACTGCGTCCTCCAGTTCGAGGGTCGGTCGAATGCCGAGCGCCTTCATCTCGTCGAGCAGCAGCTTGAACGCGTAGCTGATCTCGATCTCGTGGATGTCGTCCTCGTCGCCGGTGACGGGGTCGTAGATCCGCCGTTGCTCCACGTCCTCCACGGCGACCATCCCCGTCTCCTCGGAGACGTACACGGTCTCCTTGTCCGACGAGTCGAGCAGTCGCTCCTTGAGCGCCATCGCGGCGCCGTGTCCGATCAGCACCTCCCGCTCCATCTCGCCGACGCGCAGGCCGCCCTCGCGGGCGCGCCCCTCGGTCGGCTGGCGGGTGAGCACCTGCACCGGCCCGCGCGAGCGGGCGTGCAGCTTGTTCGACACCATGTGGTACAGCTTGTGGTAGAAGATGGTGCCGACGAAGATCTCCGCCTCGATCTTCTCGCCGGTCACGCCCGAGTACATGACCTCCTTCCCCGAGGACTTGTAGCCGTGCTCTTCGAGCGACGACCGGAGTTCCTCCTCGTCTTCGCCCTGGAACGCGGTACCGTCGACGCGCCGGCCCTCCAGCGAGCCGACCTTGCCGCCGAGCATCTCCAGGACGTGCCCCACCGTCATCCGCGACGGCAGCGCGTGGGGGTTGAGCACCAGGTCGGGGACGACCCCGTCCTCGGTGAACGGCATGTCCTCTTGGGGGGCGAGGTGGCCCACGACCCCCTTCTGGCCGTGTCGGGAGGCGAACTTGTCGCCGAGTTCGGGGATCCGCTCGTCACGGACCGACACCTTCGACAGCTTCGAGCCGTCCTCGCCCTCCATCAGCGTCACCGTGTCGACGACGCCGTCCTCGCCCGACCGCATCGTCACGCTGGTCTCGCGGCGCTTCTGCGGGCTGAGGCCGCCCATGTCGTCCGGTTCCTCGAGGAACCGCGGCGGACTGGTCTTCCCGAGGAGGACGGAGTTCTCGTCCACCGTCGTCTCGGGGTTGACCAGGCCGTCGTCGTCGAGGTGCGTGTACGCGTCCTCGCCGCGCGCGCCGCGGACGTCCTGACTCGGCGTCTCGAAGCGGTCCTCCTGCCCGCCGGGGTAGCGCCGCTCCTCGCCCTCGTAGGTGCGGAAGAAGTGCGAGCGCGCCATCGCGCGGTCGACCGACCCCTGGTTCATCACGAGCGCGTCCTCGATGTTGAACCCCTCGTAGGACATGACGGCGACGACGAAGTTCTGCGCCGCCGGCCGCTCGTCGAACCCGATCTGCTCGGTGGTCTGCGTCTTCACCATCGACAGCTGCGGGTAGTGCAGCAGGTGCTGACGCGTATCGGGGCGGATGCGGTAGTTCGCGGCGGGCAGCCCGAGCGACTGCTTCATCATCCCCGCGCCCATCGTGATGCGCGGGCTGGCGTTGTGCTCGGGGTAGGGGATCATCCCCGCGCCGATGCCGAAGATCAGCTGCGGGTCGATCTCCAGGTGGGTGGTCTCGGGGACGATGTCCTCCTCGTCGACGGCGACGAGGATGTCCTCCTCCTCCTCGGCGTCGATGAACTCGACGAGGCCGTGTTCGACCAGGTCGTCGAACTCGATCTCGCCGTCGTTCATCGCCTCGATGTGCTCGTCGTCGAGCAGCGGTTCGCCGTTCTCGACCACGATCAGCGGGCGGCGCGCGCGGCCCGCGTCGGCGTTGACGATGACCTCGCCCGTCCGCTCTTTGACCGAGACGTTCACCATGTCCGAGACGTCGCCCCGCCGGCGCGCCTCGCGGATCTGTGCTGCGAGCTGGTTGGGGTCCGGGTGGGTCCCGACCAAACTCCCGTTGACGTAGACTTTCGCTTCTCGTGCCTGAGCCATGTTGTCAGTCGTCCGCGGATGCGCGGTCGACGCCCTCGATGCCGGGGATACCCTCGACACCCATCGACGCCAGTTCGCGCTTGAGTCCCTGTTCGTCCTCGATGTTCTGCGACAGCTCCATCGCCTGCGCGAAGTTCTTCACCAGCCCGCAGTTCGGCCCCTCCGGCGTCTCGGAGGGACAGATGCGGCCCCACTGGGTCGCGTGGAGGTCGCGCGCCTCGAAGTGCGGCTGCGAGCGCGACAGCGGCGAACGCAGCCGGCGGAGGTGCGAGAGCACCCCCATGTAGTCCGTCCGGTCGACCAACTGGGAGACGCCCGACCGGCCGCCCACCCAGTTGCCCGTCGCGATCGGGTGTTCGAGCCGCTCGGTCAGCACGTCCGACCGAACCACCGTGTTGACGGTGAGCTGTCGGTTGCGCATGTTCGCGCGTTCGAGCTGGTACTTCACGTCCCGCGCGAGCTTGTTGAGCGCGGTCCGGAACAGGTCCTTCATCAGGTCGCCGCTGACCTTCAGCCGCTTGTTGGCGTAGTGGTCCTTGTCGTCGGCCTCCCGGCGGTCGAGCGCGAGTTCGAAACACGCCTCGGCCATCCGGCAGAGGTAGTACGCCTTGTTCGAGCGGGTCTCCTCCTCCTCGACGCCGTCCTCGTGGAGGTGCGGCAGGAGGTAGCGGTCGATCACGTAGTTCGCCCGCTTCAGCTGGTAGTTCTTCCCCTGGCCGCTGGCGACGCGTTCGCCGAGCGTCTCGATCGCCTCCTCCTCGGACTGGACGTCGGCCTCCTCCAGGTTCTCCAGCATGAACTTCACGATCTCGGGGTCGTCCGAGACGCGGTGGACGATCTCCTCGTCGGATTCGAGCCCGAGCGCGCGCACCAGCGTCACGAAGTTGACCGAGCCGGAGACCGAGGGGAACGACACCTCCAGTAGCCCCTCGCGGTTGCGCTCACAGAGCACGAGCGCGCGGTAGCCGCGGCGCTGGCTGAACGTCTTCGCCACCTGGATCTCGTCGCCGTACTTCGAGTCGTACTCCGCGAGGATCTTGTTGGGCGCGAGGTCCTCGCTCGTCATCAGCACCCGCTCGGAGCCGTTGACGATGAAGTAGCCGCCGGGGTCGACGGGGTCCTCGCCGATCTGGACGAGGTCGTCGTCGGAGAACCCCGAGATGTTGCACTTGTTCGAGCCGACCATGATGGGCATCCGGCCCACCTTGGTCTCGGTCTGGTCGACGACCGTCTCGGGTTCCTCCTCGCCGCCGCGGATGATCTTCATCTCCATGAAGACGGGGGCGGCGTAGGTGATGTTGCGGAGGCGCGCCTCCTGTGGGTACAGCAGTTCCTCGGAGCCGTCGGCCTCGCGGACGCGCGGCGTCGTGATGCGAACGTCGCCGAGTTCGACGTACACCGGCTCTTGACCCTCCTTGTCGCCGATGTCGGTGTCGATGGTCTCCTTCTCGTCTACGACATCCTGCATGCCGCGGTCGAGGAAGTTGTTGAACGAGCGGAAGTGGTGTTCTGCGAGGCGCTCTTGGGAGAAGTACTCCCGGGACACCTCGCGGCGGATCTGTCGGTCCATTATGAGTCTACCACCAGCCGATAGACGACGGCTGTGTCGGTGGTTCGCGAGTCGCGTTCGATGCGGACCACGTCGCCCGGCTCCGCCGCGTCGGGGAGCGCGGGGTCGGTCCGCGTGATCTTGGGCAGATCGGTCTTCTTCACGTTGTACTCCTCGAGCACCTCCTCGACGTGCTCCGGCTCGTCGAGGAGGCTGTGGTCCGGAACGAGCTCGTGTTGGCTTACGTCTACCATAGCTTGGGGGTGATCGCGTTCGGTACCGGCCGTGGGCGGTGGGGAGAAGTCTTCACGAGATACTACGGCGCTATATACGTCGGAGGCATTTAACCCTTGTCAAGTGTGAGGGACGCAGCGCTGGGCGTCCCGCACAGAGGGACGTTCCGTCCGATGGACCCCGACCCTTTCAACCTTGCGACGGACGGTATCGCACGACACAGTCGGGTAGGATAACAAGCCTTAATTAGGTCCCACCGAAACGAGGAGATGCGTTCGCCCGGATGGTGTAGTGGCCCATCATACGACCCTGTCACGGTCGTGACGCGGGTTCAAATCCCGCTCCGGGCGCTTCTCTCGGAACTACGCTCGCAGCCTCCGGTATCGGTCCCGGTGAACCGATGCGGAACCGTTCCGTCCCCGCTTCCGTCGAGCGACGGCTGCGGTGACTCGGTCTCGGGGTGATCTGTCCACGGTCCCGTCGAGGGGCCTTCTCGAGTGCGAAGGCGTCGAGTCGGACCCGGTCGAGTTCGACCGGCCCGGCGGTTCGTTCCCGTCCGGTGCCGGTCCGTTGACCACCCACTCGGCCCCGTCGGCGAGGATCCACTACCGGGTGTCGAACGCCGCGGTACTCGGCTATCGCCACCACCGACCCGTCCCGCACCGAGGTCGTTCACCGGCTTCACCTCCCCGACGTACGGGTCCGGGGTGTTCGTGACCCGGACGCCGGAGTACCGACTCCGGTCGCCGCCGCTCCGCGGTTCGAGTCGAGACGCCGGTCCGACCGCGTCGAGGAGCGGGTCGACCGGGTCGAACCGGGTGACCGTCTCGGGTTCGTACCCGGCCCCACGTCTGAGCGGGCGTCGCTCCCGAAGGGGAGCCGTTACACGCGATGGTCGGACGCTTCGACGACGACGTCTCTAGAAAGCCGTACGGTACACTCCTGCAGTACGCCGCCCGCCCCTGCCGTACGACTCGGGTCGCGCGGTTCCGACTCGGCGTCGGCCGCTCACTCCGACGACGGGCCGACCGCCCGGAACTGCGACTGCGGGTGGCCGGCGACGCAGAACCGACCGACGCGACCCGTCGAATCCTCGATCTCGACGAGTTCACGGCTGCAGTACCCGCATTTCTCCTCGCCCGAGACTTGAACCTCGTAGCTCACACTCCCCGGTTCGACTCCCCCGGTATAATCGCGGCGCTCAAAATATCGAACGAGATACCGGCCGTGTGACCCCCGTCACAGGAACGTCGAGAGCACGACGACGCCCGCGACGAGGAAGCCGAGCGCCATGAGCAGGAGGACGACGACGAACAGCGCCATCACCGGTTCGCCGGCCGCGCCGTCGAGGAGCTTTCGGCCCGTCGAGCGGTCGCCGGCGCTCACGGCGGGGTCACGTCCATGGCCGCGGTAGGGGAGCCGGCCGAATAAATCCCCGCCGGTCCGTCGCGTGGCGGCCCCACCGACGGACGGTCACGGCCACAGTCCCCCGACGCGGCCGCCGACCGCCGCGCCAGCGAGCGCCGCGACGACGGTACCGACGGCGAAGCCGACGAGCGTCCGCCACTCGCCGTCGGCCGCGAGCGCGCGCATCTCGACGGCGAACGACGAGTACGTCGTGAACGCGCCGCAGAAGCCCGTCCCGACGAGCAGTGCCGCCCCGCCCGGCGCGCCCGCCGCTACGGCGGCTCCCGTCGCGCCGAGGAGGAAGCTCCCGGCGACGTTCACCGCCACCGTCGCCCGGCGGCCGGGGATGCGCTCGCCGAGGAGGTAGCGGCCGCTCGCGCCGAGGGCGCCGCCGACGGCGACGAGCGCCGCCGCGAGCGGTCCGGCGGCGCTCACGCCTCCGCTCCCCTGGTTCGCCGCCCGACCGCGGTTCCCAGCGCCGCCGCCGCGACGCCGAGCGCGTACGTCGCGGCGACGTACGCCGCGCCGGCCCGCGGGCCGAGCGAGAGCGTCTCGACGGCGAACGTGCTGTAGGTGGTGAACGACGAACACAGGCCGGTCGCCGCGAACAACCGGACCCGGTCGGGGAGCGAGCGGGTGACGAGAACGCCGAGGAGGAAGCTCCCGACGACGTTGACGAGGAGCGTCCCTCCGACCCCGGTGACCGCGAGACCGGCGCCGTACCGGAGCGTCGCGCCGACCGCGCCGCCGACCCCGACGACCCCGACCGCGCCCAACTCCTCGCGCATGCCCCGACTGCGCGGCGAGCCTACTCGTCGCTTTCGACTTCGTCACCCCGTCCCGTCGACGCCGCGACCCCGCTCGCGCGCGGACTCGCCCCGCCGTGGTGGGTCCGCCGCTCGCGGACGGCGAGCGGGTGGACCGACTCGGTGGCGTCGTCGACGACGAGCGCCTCGCCCACGCCGTCGGGGAGGCGGCTCCCGAACTCGTCGTCGAGGAACGTCGGCCGGGCGTCGTCGAGCGCCGCGATGTCGGCCCGGGCGGTGAGTCGGTGGGCGACCAGCAGGTCCGCCTGCGACACCGCGACGTCGGGGAGCGCCGACGGGCGCTGGGTGGCACAGACCAGCGAGACGCCCGGCGCCCGCCCGCGGGTGAGCAGCGTCCGCAGCGCCGGCCCGGCGACCCCCTCGAACAGCGCGTGCGCCTCGTCGACGAACAGCCACGGCAGGCGGTCGAGCGTTCCCCGAACCCCGGCGTCGTACAGCCCCGCGGCGACCGCCCGACAGACCGCGTTCGTCGCCGCCTCCGACAGCGCCGAGCAGTCGAGCACCGTCGGCTCGCCGCCCGCCAGGTCCGCCGCGGTCAGCCCGTCGGGGTCGAACGCGTCCCACGACGCGGCGAGGTCGACGTGGTTCGCCGCCGCCCGCCGAGTCGCCCGCTCGGCGTCGCTCCCCGCCACGAACGACCGCGCGCCGTCGAGCGTCGCCCGCTCGGCGAACGCGCGCCACAGCAGCCCGCCGACCGGACCCGCCGGGTCGAGACCGAACAGCCGCGGCCACGCCTCGGGTGCGAGCGCGTCCGCTCGGACGCGCGGGCGCTCGTGAACCGTCCCGCCGTCGGCCGCGAGCCCGTCGAACACGCCCATCGGGTCGACGACGACGGGCGCCAGCCCCGCGGCGTCCGCGACGCCCTCGGCGACGACGCCGAGCGTGTACGACTTGCCGCTGCCGCGCTTGCCGACCACCAGCCCCGCGTGCGGGCGGTCGACGTCGAGTGCGACCCGCGCGCCGGCGCTCCCGTCGCGGGCGCGGTAGCGGCCGAGCGCCGCGGTCGGCCCGCCGCCGTCGCTCGTCTCCTCGCTCGCACCGTCCCCGTCGGTCTCGTCGCGCCCGATGACGTACACGCCGGCCGTGCCCGCGCCATCCGGGATAAACGGTCGCCCGAGGGTTCAAGTACCGGAGCGGGACCACCGCGGACCATGCTCGACCGACTCGGGTTCGACCGGTTCGACAGGCTCGACAGTTCCGGCTGGTTCGGCGGGAAACCGCTCGCGGACGCGTTCGACGCGCTCGCCACCCTCGGCGGGTTCGACGCGTCGGGCGCGGCCGACTCGTTCGGCGCGTTCCGCCGCGACGAACGCGCCATCGAGGGGCTGCCGGTCAGGCTGGTGATCGCGCTCGTGGTCGGCGTCGCCAGCCTGAGCGTGATGCTCAACATGGTGTCGGGGATCGGGGGGCTGGCGGTCACGGAACTCGACGCGCGGCCGACGCCGGAGGTGACGACGCCCGGCGCACAGGAGCTGACGGTCGCGGCGGTCGGCCCCGACGGCGCGCCGGTTGCGGACGCGACGGTCGTGGTGAAGGGCGGCACCGCGAGCCTCGACGGGGTGGCGACCGCGCGGACCGGCGACGACGGGACGGCGACGCTCTCGGTGGCGCCGGAACTCGGGGCGAACCAGGCGGAGGGGACGTTGGAGATATCGATCAAGCCGCCCGCGGGCGGCGAGTACGTCGACCGCCGCGGCAACACGCGCGTGCTCGTGGTCGCCGAGTAGCGCGAGGGGCGAGCGTCGGCGGTCGGTGCCGGTCGGCGGTCGGTGCCGCTCAGCGGTCGGTGCCGCTCAGCGGTCGGTGCCGCTCAGCGGTCGGTGCCGCGCAGGCGGTCGTCCCAGTCGATCCACTCGTGCTCCCAGCCGGTGGGCGCGAAGTAACCCTGCCGGGCGAACTCGGCGTCCTCGCGCTCGGTTCGGTTCCTCACGCCGGCGTCGGCCTGTTCGCCCTCGACCAGCAGCGGCCGGAACGCGACCGGGCCGAACTCGTCGACCGCTCGGACGCCCGCGGCGTCGCCCGTGTCGTCCGAGTCCTCGGGTTCGAACGCGACCAGCGTCTGTTCCGCCCCTCGCCCCCGCGGCATCACCAGCCGACCGTCGGGCGCCAACTGTCCGACGAGCGCGCGCGGCGGGTCGACCGCCGCCGCCTCGACCAGCACCCGGTCGAACGGCGCGTACTCCGGCAGCCCGTCGCTGCCGTCGCGGCGGTCGACCAGCACCCCGCCGTAGTCCGCCGCCGCGAGATTCGCGCGCGCCTCGTACACCATCTCGCGGGAGATGTCGACGGCGTGGACGTGTTCCGCCCCGACCGTCTCCGCGATCACGGCGGGGGTGTAGCCGACGCCGGCGCCGACCACCAGCGTCCGGTCGCCGGGGTCGGCCGACAGCGCGGAGAGGACGCGCGCGGCGGTCGCGGGCGAGAGGACGCGCGTGCCGCCCTGCTCGCCCTCGCGGTTGGCGTACGGCGACTCCGCGACGAACTCGTGGCGCGGGACCGCGGCCATCGCCGCGAGCACTCGCTCGTCGGGCGCGCGGTCGAGGGCGTATTCGAGCGCGTCTAACATGTCCTCTCGCAGAGCCGCCGGGTCGGGACCGCCCATACCTCGGCTCCGCGCCCAGCGCTAATCAACCATGTGCTTGTACCCCACCACCGCGTGCGCGTCCGTCCCGGGGACGGGTTCGACCGCGGTGTCGGCGAAACCGGCGTCCGCGAACCACTCGCGGTAGTCGGCCGCCGCGTGTGCGCCACCGTGGCCCGACGCCAGCCCCCGAACGTCGGCCGCGGTGGCCCCCCCGCTCCCGTCGGCCACCGTCTCGACGAGCACGAGCGTCCCCTCGGGTCCGAGCACGGCCGCGGCGGCGCCGACGAGGGCGGCCAGTTCTCCCGGGTCCATCGCGGTGGCGACGTCCGCGCCGAACGCGAGGTCGAACGGCCCCCCCAGCGTCGCGGGCGTCCCGGCGTGGACGGTCACGTTCGCGTCGTCGTACAGCGGTTCGACGAGGTCGACGGCCTCGGCCGAGTCGACCAGCGTCACCGCGCGGCCGCGCGCCGCGAACTCCGCGGCGTACACGCCCGACCCGCCGCAGAGGTCGACCACCCGCTCGGCGTCGGGCGCCGCACGGACCGCCGCCGTGACGGCCGCGCGGACGAACGCCTCGTCGGTGGCCGCGTGCGCGCCGAGCGCGTTCGCCGTCCAGTCGTCGCCCCGCTCGGGCGGCACGCCCGTCTCCATCGTCGTCGGGAGGTCGACGAGTTCGTCGACGTCGTCGATGGCGTGCGGGACGCCCCCGATCGAGCGCACGTCGCGTTTCGCCAGCAGCCCCAGCGCCGCGTTCGTCGGCTCGTACTCGCCGTCCACCCGCGTGAGCAGCCCCAGGTCCGCGAGGACCTCCACCATGACCGCCGCCGCCTCCGGCGTCACGTCCGTCTCGGCGACCACTTCCTCCGGCGTACCCGCCCGGTCGACGAGCACGTCCAGCACCCCGGTCTCCCGCGCCGCCCACAGCGCCAACCGGAACTCGGTCGCCAATCCGGCCCACTCTCGCGTCGACATGTCCCGCCGGACGACGTGCCGGCGTAAAAACCAGTCGTCCCGGACCGACCGAGGCGGCTTGCGAGACGCCTGCCCGGTCCGTGCGAGGTTCGTCGGGGCTCCCGGCTCACCCGCCCCGCATCTGCACGAACCGAACCCCGCCGTGGTCCTCGCGGTCGATGCCGTCGGCGCGGACCCGGAGGGTGACGAGCCGTTGACGCCGTTCGCCGACGGGTGCGACGACGACGCCGCCCTCGCGCACCTGGTCGACGACCGCGTCGGGCACCGACGGCGTCGCGCAGGTGAGGTACGCCGCGTCGTACGGCGCGTGTCGCGGCCAGCCCTCGTGGCCGTCGCCGACCCGCACCCGCACCCGGTCGTAGCCCAGGCTGTCGAGCGTCTCCCGCGCGCGGTCGGCGAGGGCGGGCCGGTACTCCACGCTGGAGACGGTGCCGTCGTCGACGAGTTCGGCCGTGACGGCGGCGTGGTAGCCGCAGCCCGTCCCGACCTCCAGGACGTCGTCGTCCGGGTCGGGCGCCAGCAGGTCGGACATCACCGCCACCATGTGCGGAGCGCTGATGGTCTGGCCGTCGCCGATGGGGAGCGGCCGGTCGTCGTACGCCCCGCCGCGGCGCTCGGCCGGGACGAACTCGTGGCGCGGGACCGCCCGGAGCGCGTCAGCCGTCGCGGGTCGCTCGGCGTACCCGCCGGCCTCCAGTCGGTCCACCATCGCCTCGCGCGCCGACGCGAACTCCATGTGTTCGGGTAGGACGCGAGCGAGGAAAACTATCACGCCGGCCGCGTCGTTCCCGGCGCCCGGACCGTCCGCGCGGCCCGCGCCGCCCCGGGTGCCGGACCGTACGGGCGCGGACGTCACCCGGACGGTGCCGGTGACAGGTGTAAGCCCCCGGGCGTCCTACTCGGGGGCGTGTCGAATCCCACCCTGACGGCGGTCGACCTGTCGGTCCTCGTGGCGCTCGCAGACGACCCCGCGGACGCCGAGGCGCTCGCCGACCGAGTCGACGCCTCGCCCGACGAGGCGGACGACCGGCTGTCGGTCCTCCTCGACAACGGACTCGTGCGCGAGACCGACGACGGCTACGCGCTCACCGACAGCGGCCGGCGCGTGGCCCGCACGCCCGACGGCGACGCGGCCGACGACTCCGTCGACGCGCCCCCGGAGGTCCGGGAGGCGCTCCGCGAGCGCGGACTCGACGCCGACCGCCTCGACGCGGTGCTCGCGGCGTTCGCGTTCCTCCGCTACTGGGGGACCGCGACCGGCGCGGAGATAGCCGACGGCGCGTTCGGCGAGGTCCCCCTCGACCACCCGACCGCCGACGCGTGGTGGGGGTTCGTCGCCGACCACCTCGCGGCCGTCCCGACGGTCGACGCGCCCGACCGCGAGGGCGACTTCTGGCGGTTCGACGGTCGACCCGGCGTCGCGGACCTCTCGGACGACGGACGGAAGCGGCTGTTCGACCACGGGAGCCCGGCGCAGTACGCCAGCGCGACCGAGGCGATGGCCGCGATGGACCTCCCGGACGACGCCCGACGGGCGGTGGCGGCGGCGCTCGCGGCGCTCCAGGGGAACGAGGCGGTCGAGACGGGGACGCTCCGCGCGGCCGTCGGCGACGCCGGCGGTGCGACGGACGGGTCGACCGACCCCGACGCCGAGGAACTGCTGGCGACGCTCGAACGGCTTCCCGGCGTCGTCCGCGAGGGGGAGCGGTGGCGGTACACGCTGACGCCCGACGGCTACGCGTCGGCGTGAGCGGGCCGCGGAGGGGGTGGCCGACCCGCGACTCGGCGCCGGCCGCGCCGCGACCGGCGACCTACGACAGCCGCTCGCTCGCGATCGCGGCGCCGTCGGTCAGCGCGTCGAGTTTCGCCCACGCGATCTCGGGGTCGACCATCCCGATCCCGGCCTGCGTGCCGAAGCCGCAGTCGGGGGCGGCGACCAGCGGCGTGTCGTCGGCGACGGCGTCGGCGACGCGTTCGATCCGGTCGGCGATCGTCTCGGGGTGGTCGATGACGTTCGTCTTCACGTCGACCACGCCCGGCATGAGCGTCCAGCCGTCGGGTAGCGGGTGTTCGGCGAACGCGCGGTACTCGTGTTGGTGCCGGGGGTTGGCCTGCTCGACGCTCAGCCCCGTGATGTCCGCCTCGTAGATGACGGGCAGCATCTCGGCGAGGTCGGTGTCGAGGTGGTGGGGGCCCTCGTAGCTGCCCCAACAGGTGTGGAGGCGGACCTGTTCGTCGGGCACGCCCGAGAGCGCCTCGTTGAGCGCCTCGACGTGGAGGCGGGTCGCCCCCTTGATCTCCTCGAGCGACTCGTCGGCGTACGCCTCGGTCTGACCGACCGTGAGGAGTTCGGGCGCGTCGATCTGGAGGGTGAGTCCCGCGTCGGCGACGAGTTCGTACTCGGTCGCCATCGCGTCGGCGGCCGCGAACAGGTACTCCTCGTAGTCGTCGTAGTAGTCGTCGACGTGCGTGGCGGTGACGATGCTCGGCGACGCCGCGGTCATGAACGTCCCCTCGGCGTCGGCATCGACGCCCGCCTCGTCGAGGGCGTCGAGGAACCCCTCGATCTCGGCTTCCGCCTCCTCGCGGCCGGTGTACTCGATGGGACCCGCGACGACCGGGTGCATCGAAAGATCGATCACGTCGGTCTTGAACGTCTCCTCGGCGTAGTCGGGGAACTCCTGGAGGTCCGCCCACAGCGCGGTCTCGCGTTCCCCCTCGATGCCGCTCAGCCGGTCGGCGACGTACCAGTTGAACGAGACGCGCGACTGCTCGCCGTTGTTGATCGCGTCGAGCCCCACCTCGCGCTGTCGGTCGACTACGGCTCGGGTGGCGTCGGCCACCGTCTCCTCCCACTCCTCGTCGTCCACGTCCTCGCCGTCCTGCCGTCGCGTGAGCAGGTCCAACAGCTCGGGCGGTCGCGGCAGGCTCCCGACGTGCGTCGTGCGGATGCGGTCGTCGCTGGTCATCGTCTACTGGTGCGGTAATACTCGCTCGAAATGATATAACCTGTGGTATTGGCAACCCCGGGTCGGTCCGGGCGCCGCCCTACCACGCCGACCAGGCGGTGGTGGTCTCGTCGCGGGCGTACACCCGCTTGACGTCCTTGGCGAACACCATGTCGCCCTCGTGGTCGAACTTCTCGCGGCGGTAGCCCTCGGAGTCGTCGCGGACCTGCACGCCCTCGATGACGAACTCGTCGTCGCCGAACGACTCGACGTCGCCGACGGTGAACTCGAAGTCGCCGGGGACGTACACCTTCAGCCCCCGGCTCTCGTCGTGCCGGCCGTCCTTCGGGTGGACGGTGACGTTGACGCCGACGTTGTCGACGACGCGCGTCCACACCGTCGCGGCGTCGTCGACGGGTGCCGCCTCGACCCGACGGTCGCCGTCGAGTTCGACCGACGTGACCCGCACCTGCTGGATCGCCTCCGGCGTCTCGACGATGAACTCGTCGCCCGTCTCCACCGTCTCCTCGGGGTCGGCCCCCAGCGTCGCCGGGTACGACTCGCCGTCCTGGGAGACGACCACGTCCACGTCGACCGTCTCGGGCTCCTCGAGTTCGACCTTGTGCGTGTGGCCGCAGGCGGTACACTGCACCGTGGCGTGCCCGCCGGGCTTCAACACCTCGTGGGGTGTCCGGTCGTTACACGCCGGACAGTCGACCGGGATCTGGCCCGGCTCGCTCGTCTCGCTCATGCGCTGAGTTCCGTCTCGGGCGGTAAAAACCCGCGCTTCCGTCGCTCCGACGGTCGAGCGGCGACGTTCTCTCGTCCTCGTCGGACGCCTTCGGTCCGACCGCGACCGGTGACCGATCGCGACGAGTCGGTCGTACGCTCAATTCTGCGGTTGAACGTACGCCACGAATATCGTGGGAGCGGCGTAACGATCACTCGCGATGGTCGCACTCCCAACGCTGACGTTCGGCCCTCCACGACGTACGACACGTGACGGATCCCCCGCCAGCGGAGGTGGTCGCGGTGGGCGGTAGCCGTCTCGGACGACTCTGCGCGCTCGCGGTCGCCGCGCTCCTCCTCGCGAGTTCCGTCGCTCCCGTCGCGGCGGCCGCCCGGTCGCCCGCCGCGGACGCGACGACGCTCGCCTCCGACGGCGAGGCGATCTCGCTCGCCGCCGGTCCCGGACAGGTCGTCCGCGGCGAGTCGCCGCTCCCGCCGGGAACGACTCTCCGCGTGACCATCGAGGGCGGTGGGTCGGGAACGCCGCAGTTCGTCCGGGCGACCGAGACGGTGGTCGGGACGGACGGCGAGTTCGCCGCCGTGTTCGACCTGTCGACGGTCGACGCCGGCACGAGCGTCGAGGTGAGCGTCGCGTCCGACGGCGAGTCGCTCGCCACGGCACGGGGGGAGATCACCGAGTGTCGCGACGCCTGCGCGGCCCCGACACCCGAGTCGCCGACGGCGTCGCTCGACGCCCCGGACGGGACGGTGACCCGCGAGGCCGGTCCGGGTCGCGTCCTCGCGGGCGAGACGAACCTCCCGCCGGGGACGCCGCTCACAGTGCTGGTCGGATCGCGCGACGGCGGCGAGAACGGTACGACGACGCGGACGACCACGACGGCCGCCGGGACGTTCCGCGCGGTCGTCGACCTCTCGGACGCGCCGACGGACGCACCGCTGCGGGTGACGGTCCGGTCCGACGGCACCGACCTGGCGACGAGCGACCTGACGGTCGACCCGTGCTCGGAGTCGTGTGACCGGCCGTCCGGGACCGAACCGGGGACCGACTCGGCCGACGAGGAACCGGTCGAACGGCGTGCGAACGTCGACGACCTGACCCTCTACGACGCACCGCAGGGCGAGGTCGTCCGGATTCCGGTGACGTTCGGCCCCTCGAACGGAACGCTCACCGTCGGCGGGGAGAACTTCACGTACGCGCTCCACCTCGCGCTCCACGACGGTGACGACGACAACCGCGTCGTCGTCGCGTTCGACACGGCGAAGGTCGGCGCGGGGAGCGAAGCGGTTCGCGCCGTCGACGAGTCGGACTCCGTTCGCGTGCTGTCCGAGCGCGGGCAGTCGGACCGCTCCGTCCTCGACGAGGGCAGCTACCTCCTGACGCAGCGCCCGGGCGGTCTCGGCCCGGTCGAACACGGCACGCTCGTCGTGCGCGCCACCGACGCCGACCGGGACACGGCGGACGCCCCCGTCGAGCGGTTCGGGTTCCCGGTCGTCCGCGAGGACGGCGAGTACGACGGGTTCGACCCGGTTACGACCGCCATCGGGCAGCCCGCCCGCATCCCGTTCCGGACGGACGAAGTCGAGCGCCCCGTCGTCTTCGTCGGCGACCCGAACGAGGGGTTCTTCCTCCGCGCGGTCGTCGAGGACGGGAACGGTGACGAGCGGGTGACGCTCGTCCTCGACACCGCCGCGGCGGCCAACGGCTCGCACGAGTCGATCCTCACGACCGCCGCCTCCGAGGACTCGGTCGACGTTCGGGCCGTCCACGGACGGCTGGAGGCGAAACGGTACTTCCTCCGCGGCTACGTCGCCACGGCGAACCAGAGTTCGCCCGATCAGTCGCCGGTAGTGGAGAACCTCGTCGTCCGGTCGAGCGGCCGTCTCGTCGTCGGCGAACGGGGGACGACGCCCACGGGGAGCGCGAACGGCGGCGACGCCGTCACCACCGAACCGTCGGCACGGGTCGGGCCGTTCGGCCCGCTGTCGGGGTCGAACGGACCCGGACCGCTCCTGCTCGTGGCGGTCGGCGGCCTCCTCGCTGTCGGCGGCGTCGTCGTCCTGACCGGCGCGGTCGAGTGGGAGTAGACGGACCGACGGTTCGCCGCCCGCCTCCGTCGTCCGCCGTCGACTCTCCCCTCTTTCCACCTCTCGCTCGCCGCTTCTTCCCCCCCCTCGTGCGTGGAACCGATCCCCAGTTCGTGCTCCGGACCGACCGTACGGACCCCCGGTACTCCGTCCGGGACGACGTTCGTCGCCGGTCAGGACCGAGGGCTATCGACGTCGTGGTGGCCGCTCTCGTCGGCGCCGGAGCCGGCCCGGACCGACATCGGTCGGCGATCCGAACGCCGCTACGCCGACGCGACTACCGGTCGACGACGAGGAGCGCGGCCGCGAGAACGAGACACGCGAGCAGGAAGACGATGCCGGGTTCGAGGAGACCGAAGACGACCCACTCGAGGAGCGCGAGCGGGTCGGATCCGCCGCCCGGGTAGCTCAGCGGCGCGACGCCCGGCGCGGTCGGATCCGCCGGTGCGGCGAGTCGCTCGACGCCGACCTGCACGAGCACCGTCGCGCCGGCGAGGAGCGCACCCCCCGCGAGGAGGGTCGTGAGGTCGGCCCGAACGCGCCGCTCGCGGTCCGCGTCGCCCACGAGGACGAGCGGGTCGTTCGCGGGCGCGAACAGGCGCATCTCGGCGCCCTTCTCCGAGTAGACGGTTCCGACGGACGAGACCAGCCCCGCCTCTTCGAGCCGTCCGAGATGCTGGTGGACGTTCTGCACCGAACTGTCGAGGTCCGCCGCGAGTTCCGAGGTGGTCGCTGGCTCCTCGAACAACCGTCTGACGATGTCGCGCCGCGTCTCGGTCCCCAGCGCGTCCAGCATCGCGTCCGCGTCGCCGTCGGCGAGACACACGACGCGCGCCTCCCCCGACTCCACCTCCGGCCGCGACTGGACCCGGTCGATGATCTCCGACATCTCTAGCTCGCTACCGAGACGACCGACTCGTAAATCTCTATCCGTGAGTAAACTGCGGAGTTTAGCCGACCGCGGTTCGACAGCCGACTCCGGAAGTGGGCCCCGTCTCCCCCGCCGAGACACACCGGCGTTCACCCGCCGGCGCTCACGTTCCCGGCGCGTCGAACGACGGTTATCGGGTCCAGCCGCCCGCTCCCCGTGACCGGGTCGACGCCGTCCGGACCGGTCTCGACGGCCGTCGACTCCACCACCGCCTCCACCCGTCGCGGCGTCAGCACGGGGTTCGCGTCCAGTACCAGTGCGACCACGCCCGCGGCGTAGGCGGCGGCGGCCGACGTGCCGACGAACCGGTCCGCACGCGCCGGGAGGTGGAACCCGCTGGGGGCGACTACGTCCACCCCGGGGCGGTCGTCGACGGGACCGACGCTGCTGAACGGTTCGAGCCGTCCGGTTCGCCGGTCGACGGCCCCGACGGTGAGCGCGCGCCTGGCCGTCGCCGGCGCGACGACGCTCCCGGACTGCGTGATGTACTGGAGCCGGTGGGTCGGCGAGACCAGTTCGAGCGGAACGCCGTCGAGGTCCGCGGGGCCGGTTATCTCGACGTAGTAGCTGCCGCCGGGGTCGACCCGCTCGGAGAGCCAGACGTTCGGCGTCTCGTCGCGGCGGTAGGGGCGCGACTGCGCCACGAGCGTCGCGCGGTCGCCCCGCGACCGGTAGAGGCTCACGGTGACGTTCGCTCGCTGGCTCCGGTTCACCCGTGACCAGCGGAGCCAGACGGAGACGCGCCCGGTCGACCCGTTCAGGAGGTAGCTGCGGCTCCCGCCGGCGAACCGGTGGACGCCGTCGTCGTCCGGGTCGAATCGGCCCGCCCAGTGACCGGACCGAGTGTTACCGGCCGCCGTGACGACGGTGACGCCGGCCTCGGCCGCCGCGGTCACGACGGCGGCGACCCGACTCGACCCGTCGCCGCGCCGCCCGTAGAACGCCACCGGGACGAGCAGCACGTCGACGTCGTTCCGGACGAGCCACTCGACGGCGCGCTCGAACTCCCCCGGCGTCGAGAACGACGCCAGATACAGGCTCGCCCCGGGGGCGAGGCGGTGGACCGTCTCGGCCGCCGCCGCCCCGTGTCTCCCGCCGGGTCGCTCCCCGACCGCCGCCTTCCCGAACCGTCGGCGGGCCGAGACGGCACCCTGGACCCTGTCGGACGGGAGCGCGAACCCGGTCGCGTCGACGATGCCGACCCTGACGCCCTCGCCGGTCAGCCCGGCGTCGTGGAGCGGGTCGACGCCGCCGACGCCCGTCGGCTCCGCAGCCTCCTCGTCGGCGACGACGGCGAGCGGGTCGGGGGGTGCACTCCGTATCGCGACGCCCGAGATGGCAGCGAGGACGACCGCGACGAGGACGACGACCACCGGTAGACGGCTCCGCATTGTCGAGTACTCGCGTAGCTGCGTCTCCGGGGATGATAAATCGGCCTCTCTCGTCCCGACGCCCGACGCACGACCGCTCACGTTCGCCGTCCGCCGCACGGGGGACGGTCGACACCAACCACCGTTATGCCGCCCGCCGCCCACCCACCCACGTCGTGCCCACCGCCGACCCCGACCTCAGACTCGCGGTCACCACCGACGCGGAGACGTTCGAGCGCCTACGCGGCCTCCTCCCGGACCGCGGCATCGCCGTCGAGTACGTCCAGCCCGACGAGCGGGTTCACCCCCTGACCGCGGGCGCGGGCGACGCCGGACTCCCGGACGCGGACGTCGGCTGGGTGTACCCCTCGCGGCTGATGGAGGGGGCGGTGGTCGACGCCCGCCTCGGCGTGCCGTGGGTCAACGGCCGCGACGTGGTGCTCGCCTCGCGCAACAAAGCCGGGGTGATCGCGCGACTCGCCGACGCGGGCGTGTCGGTGCCCGACACCGCGATGGTGTCGAACCCCGCCGACGAGGCGGAGGTGCTCGCGGCGGCCGAGCGGGTGGGCTACCCGCTGGTGGTCAAGCCCAACTCCACCACCCGCGGGGTCGGTATCGCCTCCGTCTCCGACCCCGACTCGCTGCTCGGCGTGACCGACTACCTCGACTTGGTCCACGACTACCGCGCGACCGGCGACAAGTCGTACCTGCTCCAGGAGTTCCTCCCCGACGCGCGCGACTACCGGGTGATGGTGCTCGACGGGTCGTACGCGGGCGCGGTCGAGCGCCGACTCCCCGACGCCGAACGCGCGGCGGGGCGGTGGAAACACAACGTCCACCGCGGGGCGGTCGCCGAACGGGTCGACCCGCCGGCCGAGGCGCGCGCGACGGCCGAGCGCGCGGCGGCGACGCTCGACGCGCCGCTTCTGGGCGTGGACCTGCTGGTCTCGGAGGGTCGGCTCGTGGTGTCGGAGACGAACGCGCGGCCGACGGTCGACGCGGCCGAGAAGTACGAACCCGGGTTCCTCGACGGCCTCGAAGCGCTCGTGCGGCGGACCGCGGCGGAGTGAGCGGCCGTCGCTCGGGGGGACGGACGCGCCCGAACGCCCACGGCCGCGGATCGGGACGCCGTGACGCTACTCCACGTCGATGCCGGCGGAGGGTTCCGCGCGGTCGAACGTGACCTCGAGTACGCCGTTGTTGAACGTCGCGTTCGCGGAGTGTTCGTCGACGTGGACGGGGAGTCGGACCCGTTCGTCGTACTGACGGCCGCCGCCGGCCGCCGAGACGGTCAGCGTCGTGCCGTCGCACTTGAGGTCGACGCCCTCCTTCTCGATACCGGGGAGGTCGGCGACCACGCGCACCGACCCGTCCCCCTCGAAGACGGAGACGTGCGTCTCGGAGGCGAACCCGGTGTCGCCGCCGGCGCCCGCCCCCGTCATCTCGTTCATCATCCGTTCGATCTCGTCGAAGATGTCGCCGAACGGGTCGTCGCGCTCGTCCCGCATGTACACTCGATCGTGTTCGTTTGAGCGGATAAGCCTTCTCCCCCCGGCATGCGGTGGCACACACGCCGGCCGCGCCGCTCGTGAGTTCACGTGCCCCCGCCCCGCCGTGTCGGGTTCGCGGGCGGCGTGCGCGTCGCGCGCGCCGACCCGAGGAAGTTAAGTCCACACGCGCTCCGAATCCGCATATGAGTAAATCGTACCTTGCGGCGGGACCGGACGCGGAGGAGCCGGTTCGCGTGGGACTCAACGGCTTCGGTCGCATCGGGCGGAACCTGTTCCGCGCGGTGCTGGAGGACCCCCGTGTCGAACTCGTCGGGATCAACGACGTGATGGACGCCGAGGAGATGCGCTACCTCGCGTCGTACGACACCGTGATGGGTCGGCTCGACGGCGTCGAGTACGACGCAGACGCGGGCGAACTCGCGGTGGGCGGGACGTCGGTGCCCCTCCTCGACGTACAGGACCCCGCGGACCTCCCGTGGGACGAGTACGACGTCGACGTGGCGCTGGAGTGTACGGGCGTGTTCCGCACGCGCGCGGACGCCGAACGGCACGTCGAGGCGGGCGCGGACACGGTGGTCATCTCCGCGCCGCCGAAGGGGGACGAGCCGGTGAAACAGCTGGTGTACGGCGTCAACCACGACGAGTACGACGGCGAGACCGTGGTGTCGAACGCGTCGTGTACCACCAACTCGGTGACGCCGGTGGCGAAGGTGCTCGACGAGGAGTTCGGCATCGAACACGGCCTGCTCACGACGGTCCACGCGTACACGGGGAGTCAGAACCTCGTCGACGGGCCGAAGGCCAAGACCCGCCGCGGCCGCGCGGCCGCCGAGAACATCGTCCCCACCTCGACGGGCGCGGCGCAGGCGGCGACGCGGATCCTCCCGCAGTTGGAGGGGAAACTCGACGGGATGGCGATGCGCGTTCCCGTCCCGAACGGTTCGATCACCGAACTCGTCGTCGACCTCGAGTCGTCGCCCGACGCCGAGGCGATCAACGACGCGTTCCGCGCGGCCGCCGACGACGGACCGCTCGCGGGCGTGCTCGGCTACACCGACGACGAAGTGGTCTCCAGCGACATCGTGGGGCTGCCGTTCTCGTCGTACGTCGACCTGAACTCGACCAACACCGTCGGCGACGACGGCCTGGCGAAGATCCTCACCTGGTACGACAACGAGTACGGCTTCTCGTGCCGGATGCTCGACATGGCGGCGTTCGTCGACGGCTACTGACCGCCGCAAGGACAAGACATTACTTCCGGCCCGCAGACGCGGGGGTATGGCCCTACGGAAGCCGCCGTTGCGGGAGGTTCACGCCGACCGCGGCGCGAAGTTCACCGAGTTCGGCGGGTGGGACATGCCCGTGGAGTTCGACTCCATCCGGGCCGAACACGAGGCCGTCCGCGGGGCGGCCGGGGTGTTCGACGTCTCGCACATGGGCGAGATAGCGGTCGTCGGGCCCGACGCGACCGCGCTGACCCAGCGGCTCACCACCAACGACGTGACGCGGCTCGACCCCGGCGAGTCGCAGTACTCGGCGCTCACCCGCGAGGACGGCGTGATGCTCGACGACACCGTGGTGTACCGGCTGCCCGCCGACCGGCCGGCGGGCGTCATCGGCGGCGAGCGGTCGGTCGGCGCTCCCGGCGGGTCCGACGCGGGCGGCGCGAGCGACGCGCCGGCCGACGACGCCTACCTGTTCGTCCCGAACGCGGGCCACGACGAGGGGACCCACGAGCGGTGGGTCGCCCACCGCGACGAGTGGGACCTCGACGCCGAGGTGCGCAACGTGACCGACGACTGGGCGATGTTCGCGATCCAGGGTCCCGACGCGCCCGGCCTCGTCGACGCGGCCGCCGACGGCGACGTACTCGGTCTCGACCGGTTCGCGGCGTCGTTCCTCGACGTGGCCGGCGTCGAGTGTTGGGTCGCCCGGACGGGGTACACCGGCGAGGACGGCTTCGAACTCCTCTGCCCGTGGGGCGACGCCGAGACGGTGTGGGCGGCGTTCGCCGACGACTGCCAGCCGTGCGGGCTGGGCGCGCGCGACACGCTCCGCATCGAGGAGGGGTTCCTCCTCTCTGGGCAGGACTTCCACCCCGACGAGGAGCCGCACACGCCCTACGAGGCGGATATCGGCTTCGTGGTCGCGCTCGACACCGAGTTCGTGGGCCGCGATGCGCTCGCGGACCAGGACGCGGCGGGCGTCGACGAGCGGTTCGTCGGCTTGGAACTGCTCGACCGGGGCGTCCCGCGGCACGGCTACGACGTGACCGACCACGACGGCCACGTCGTCGGCAGCGTGACCAGCGGCACGATGAGTCCCAGCCTCGATAAACCGATCGCGCTGGGCTACCTCCCGACGGACCTGACCGACCCCGGGACGCACGTCAGCGTCGTGGTCCGCGGCCAGGACAAGCGCGCGAAGGTCGTCCAGCCCCCGTTCAACTGAACCCTCCGACCGTTCCACAGCACCAATGAGCTTCGACGTACCCGACGACAACCGCTACCGCGAATCGCACGAGTGGGTCTCGACCGAACCGCCGCACCGCGTCGGCATCACCGAGTTCGCGCAGGACGAACTCGGCGACGTGGTGTTCGTCGAACTCCCCGACGTGGGCGACACCGTCGCCGCGGGCGAGGAGTTCGGCGTCGTGGAGTCGATCAAGGCGGTGTCGGACCTCTACGCGCCCGTCTCGGGCGAGGTGACCGCCGTCAACGACGACCTGTTCGACGCGCCGGAACTCGTCAACGACGACCCGTTCGGCGACGGCTGGATGCTCGAAGTCGAGCCTAGCGACGACGGGTTCGACGCACTCCTCTCGCCCGAGGAGTACCGCGACCAGACGGCGTAGGTGTCCGGCGTGACCGGATAGTTCGACGCCCGATCCGTCTTCTCACTCCCGTTCGTCTCCATTCGTCCGTTCGCCACCGGCCGGCGGCGAGTCCCGACTCCGGTCGGGCCGAGGCAGGCTGACCCCTCGCTAGTCGACTGGACTACCGCTCGGCGATCGTGAGAATAGTAATTTTACGATAGTACCTCGATGTCGGACAGATACTCTATCTGTCTTTTATCGGTCTGCGGGCGACAGATGGGAGTATATCGACGATAGAAGTGGAGATGAGGCGGTTCGGAGGTTCGAGCGACCCTCTCGAACTGACCGGTCTATCCGAACGGGATAGGGCAGGAAGACGCGAATAAACGCGCTTGAAGGCCCACAACTGGGGATATCGGCTGAGGTCTATAAGATCCAACTACTCTATTTTGACTGACTATTGTAGGTTATACTCGGAAATAATATATTAGAGGCTGGCTAGCTATTCGTCTCATCTCACACGAGTTCCGGCCCGCCATTACGATCGTATTGTTGTAACGCTCTCGTCCGGTGTCACCGGAACCACATCGGACAGTCCGCGTTTCGTTTCACGGCTCCAGATCCGGACCGAACCGGCGACGTGCCCGATCCGCACGGTCGCGGCGGTCGGGCGACAGTCGCGACGCGCGGCCGGCCCCCGCGTCGGTTCCGCTCTCGTCGGACGCCGCGCACCCGAGCGGGGTGTGACCCCGCCCCCGGCCAGCGGGTGGGACGGGCCCACCTGCATGCTGGCTGAGAGAAGCCGTAAGAATCGTATGGGTGAACGTCCGAGGT
>NZ_ASGZ01000056.1 GCF_000495475.1 Candidatus Halobonum tyrrellensis G22
GGACCGACGACCGCCGAGACGAGTCCGGCGTCGACGCCCGCCGACCCGGGGGTCGAGACGAGCCAGCCGTAGAGCCCGACCACGCCCACCACCGCGCTCGCGGCCCACGCGACGACGTACGCGAGCAGGCGGTGGGTCCGCTCGCCCCGCGGGGCCAGCGCGAGCACGTACACGGGCGGGGCGACGACGAGGAAGCAGCCGACGGCGACGACCGCCCCGACGGCGTCGCCGGACGGCGCGAACGCGGCGCCGACGACGGCCGCGACCACCAGTCCGACGGCGGTCCCGGCGCCCGCGGCCTCGCGGCGCGACTCGACGGGGAACCGGGAGCGCGAGCGGGGGGTGGAGGGGGAGGACATACCGCCCACTCTGGACCCAGTTGGCGTAAGTTTACTGCCGACGCGCCCGGCGCTCCCCGTCCGGCCGCTCCTAGCGCTCCCCGTCCGGCCGCTCCCCGCCGCGGCCCCCGGACCGACCGGTTCGGCCGGCGCTCGCCGGAGTCACTCGTCGGTCTCCGACCCCTCGGCCCGCTCGCGGTCGCGGACGTAGACGAACCAGTAGGCCATCACCGGCGCGACGACGAGCATCGGCCCGACCGTCAGCGCCTGTACGACCGGGTCGGGCGGGGCGAACCGCGCGGCGAGCGCGAGCGCGAACAGGTCGAGGAGCGCGACGTACGTCAGAAACGCCGCGAGTCGCCGCGCGTCCATCCGCTCACTCCAGCAGGTCCGGCAGGTCGTTCACGCTGTCGACCACCGCGCTCGCGCCCGCGTCGGCGTACTTCGCGCGGCCCTCGTCGCCTCGTAGCCCGCCCGTCAGCACGCCCACGCCGTAGTACGCCCGCTCGCCGTCGGCGGCGTCGGCGTTGACGGCCGTCCGAACGTCGTCGAGCGTGTCGCCGACGAACGCGACCCGGCGGGCGTCGAACCGCTCGGCGAGCGTCACGAGCGCCCGCGGGTGGGGCTTCCCCTCCGCCCAGTCGTCCATCGTGAACCGGCCGTCGGCGGCCACCTCCAGCCCCGCGCGGTCGAGCGCGATGTCGGCCTCCGCGGCGGGCCGGCCCGTCAACACGCCCACCGGGTAGCGCTCCGTCAGCGCCTCGACCGTCTCGGGGTCGAGCAACACCGGCTCGTCGTGGATGTACCCTCGGGTCTCGAACGGCGGGTCGCCGCTCTCCAACTCCCGATACAGGTCGGCGCCGAGGTAGAGCGCCTGGAACGTCTCCCGGAGGCGCTCGGGCTCCCACTCGGCTTCGACCGCCTCGGCGTCGGCGGGGGAGAGCGCGTCGGCCAGCACCGCCCGCGCGCCCGCCACCCCGCCGCCGCGGTCGCCGACCGCGTCGGTGAACGCCGCGACCGGGGCGTCGTACCCCCGCTCGCCCGCCAGCACGTACAGCGCGACGGCGTCGGTGAGTTCCCAGTCGTTGTTGAACCCGCCGGCGTCCTTGAACGGCTGGAGGTCGTCGCGGTCGACCGTCCGACCGTACAGGCGCTCGACCGACTCCACGACCGCCCGCCGGTAGGAGTCGGCCACGTCCACGAGCACGCCGTCCACGTCGAGGACGACCGCGTCGACTCGCATACCTCCGGGTACGGGGGAGCGGGTATGGGCGTTGCGACTCGCCGCGGCGGCCTCGGCCTCCGTCGCCCCGGGAGACTTATGGCCGCACATACTAGTTATCGACGTGACACGATGGTCGACCTCGCTCCCCTCTTCGTCGGTGCCAACGCCCTGACGAGCCTCGTCGGCGTCGCCGCCGTCGCGGTCCGGTACGCCACCGAGCGGGAACCCCACTACTGGGCCGCCGCGTTCGCGCTTGCGTTCGGCGGACTGACGCTCGAACTCGCCGTCGCGAACGGCTTCCTCCGCGAGACGGACCCGGTGAGCGCCGTCTTGGCCACCGCACCGGTCGGGGTGGTCCGTCTCGTCGCTCTCGCGGCGTGGCGGCAGGGGACGAGTTGGCGGCTCTTCGGCGACACGACGTAGCGGGCTCACTCGCCGCTCGACCGACGCTCGCGGGCGACGTACAGCGTCTCGCCGTCGAGCGTCAGGGGGCGGGCGTCGACCGCGGGCGGGTCGCCGCCGAGCGTCGTGAACAGGAGGTCGGCGTCGACGCGGCGGGCGAGCCCCAACAGCGGCGCGTGCAGGTCGGGCGGGCAGTCGAGCGCGTACACCGCGGCGGCGCGGTAGGCGTCGCCCGGGTCGGCGCGTTCGCTCGCGGCGACGGCGTCGTCGCGGACGAACCGCACCCCCTCCGGGACGGACCGCTCGTGGACGTCGGTCGCGGTCACCGCCACCCCCCGTTCGGCGAGCGCGCGCGCCACCTCTGGCCGACGGCCGACCCCCACCTCACAGACCGACGGGTAGCGGGCGAGAAACTCCACGACCGCGTGACGGCGTGACGGGGACACGGGGGGGAAGCTTATTGTGGGACCACACATAAGAACGCGCATGCTCGTCGACATCGTGCCCATCGGGGAGGTCTCCGCGCAGGTCAAGCGCGAGGCGTCGACGGCACTGCGCTCCGTGTACGACTGCGACGTCAGTGTACACGACCACCAGCGCATTCCCGAGGGCGCGTACGACCGCAGTCGAAACCAATACCGGGCGGAGCAGTTCATCGAACTCGTCTCGCGGGTGGGTGAGGGGGAGAAGAACATCGGCATCACCCCGCAGGACCTCTACTACCGGCGGCGGAACTACGTCTTCGGTCTCGCGTACCTCAACGGCAACGGCTCCGTCATCTCCACGTACCGCCTCCAGACCTCCTCCGACGGCGGTATCTCAACGCGGCCCGCGAACGAGGTGTTCTCCGACCGGGTTCGCAAGGAGATCGTCCACGAGATCGGCCACACCATCGGGCTGGAACACTGCGACAACAACAAGTGCGTGATGAGTTTCTCCCCGACCGTCCGCGAGGTGGACGTCAAAGAGGAGAACCTCTGTGGCACCTGTTCGCGGAACGTCCGCTGAACCGCCCGCCCCGGCTCCCCGACTCGCGCTCCCGTTCTTACCGCTTTCGTACGCACTCGTCGGACGGCGAACAACTATTTGACGCCGGCGACCCCAGTTTCGGACGCTTATGGCAAGCGACCGCGTCATCGAACTCCTACAGAAGGCGTACTTCGACGAACTGGAGACGGTCATGAACTACCAGGCGAACGCCATCGTCCTCGACGGCGTGAGCGCCGAGGAGATCAAAGAGAGCCTCAAGACGGACGTCCAAGAGGAACTCGGCCACTCCGAACAGATCGCCCAGCGGCTCAAACAGCTCGACTCGCGACCGCCGGGCTCCGCGGAGTTCCAGGCCGGCCAGGAGTCGCTCCAGCCGCCCGAGGACTCCACCGACGTGATGTCGGTCATCGACGGGGTCATCGAGGCCGAGGAGGACGCCATCTCGACGTACAAGGAGCTGATCGAGGAGGCGGAGGCGGACAACGACCCCGTCACCGAGGACCTCGCGGTCACGCTGCTCACCGACGAGGAGGCCCACCGGACGGAGTTCCGCGGCTTCCGCAAGGAGTACCGGAGCGACTGAGCCGCGGACGACCACCCGAATATCGGTTCTGATTTTTTCGCCGGAAGAGTAACGCCCGCGGTACCCCTCGTCGGGAGCATGACCGCGTTCGACGACGCCGGTCCGGCGCTCGGACCGGCAGTGTGCGGGTCGGTGTCGGCCGACGCTCCCCGCGAGAGACCGGCCGCGACGGCGGATCTCCGGGCGGTGGCGCTCGACGCGTCGACGACGCTGATGGCGGCCGAACCCGACGAGTTCGACACCAAACTCCGCTGGGGGCTGCGGAGCGTCGGCGAGCAGCTCGACGTCGACCGCGTCGCCGTCTACCAGTCGGCCGGCGACGGGTTCGAGCGGACCCACGCGTGGACGGCGTCCGACGCGGACGACTGGACGACCGCGCGGATCGGCCCGGTCGAGCGCTACGACTGGCTGACCGACTGTCTCGACGGGTTCGACCCGGTTGCGGTGTCGCACCCGGGCGACCTCCCGGCGGCGGCGACGCCCGTGCGGGCGCTGTTGCGCGCGGAGGGGGTCGGGTCGTTCCTCGCGGTGCCGCTCGTGGTCGACTGGCAGCTCCGCGGCGTCGTCACGTTCGACACCGAGCGGGTCGGTCGGCGGTGGCCCGACGACGTGGTGACGGTGCTCGGCGAGGTGGCCGAACTGTTCGGGCACGCGCTCGCACGCGTCCGCCGCGAGCGGCTGCTCGCCCGTCAGAACGAGCGGTTGGAGACGTTCGCGGGCGTCGTCACCCACGACCTCCGGAACCCGCTGAGCGTCGTCTTAGCGGCGCTCGATTTGGCCCGCGAGACCGGCGACGACTCGTATCTCGACCGCGCGCTCGACGCGAGCGAGCGGATGAACGACCTCATCGACGGGATGTTGACGCTCGCCCGGCGCGGCGACGACATCGGCGAGACCGAACCGCTCGACGTCGGGACGGTCGCCCGCCGGGCGTGGTCGTCGGTCGAGACGGCGGACGCCGCGCTGTCGGTCGTCGACGCGCCCGCGCCGGTCGAGGGCGACCCCGACCGCCTCCGGAGCGCGTTCGAGAACCTGTTCCGGAACGCCGTCGACCACGGCGGTCCCGCGGTCGCCGTCGAGGTGGGGTCGCTCGCCGACCGCGCGGGCTTCTACGTCGAGGACGACGGCGACGGGTTCGGCGACGCCGAGGACGTGTTCGAGTACGGCTACTCGACGGACGATACGGGAACCGGCTTCGGGCTGTTCACCGTCCGGCGAGTGGTCGAGGCACACGGCTGGTCGGTCGAGACGGTCGACGCCGCCGACGGCGGCGCACGGTTCGAAGTCGCGTTCGCCGGGCCGGGCGTCGTCCCGGCCTGACCGCCGGGCGCTCGGAACTCAGACGGAGTAGTAGTACTCCCCCTCGCGCTTCTGCTCGCGGTCGAGTTGGGAGTCGGGCTTGTTGATCCGCGGGCGGCCGGTGCGTTCGTCCCGGCGGAACGTGACGTCGAGGTCGGCGAGGAACTCGTTCATCCCCGCGCGCATCTCCTGTGGGGGGCTGGCGTGGCCGCGTTCGGCGGGTTCGCCGTCGAACACCATCAGGCGGTCGGCGAGCAGGTCGACCATGTAGATGTCGTGGTCGATCACCATCACCGTCGCGTCGTGGTTCTCGGCGTACCGCCGGATCGCGGTGGTGGCTTGCACCCGCTGTTCGACGTCGAGGTGCGCCGAGGGCTCGTCGAGCAAGTAGAGGTCGGCGTCCTCCGAGAGACACGCCGCGATGGCGACCCGCTGGCGCTCGCCGCCCGACAGGTCCGTGAGCTGTTGCTCCATCACGCGGTCCAACTGGAGCGGCCGACCGATCTCCGTGTTCCAGTACGACGAGCCGAACTGGTCGGTGATCGACGAGAGGAACGCGTCGACGCGCATCGGCTGGTCGATTTCGATGTACTGCGGCTTGTACGCGATGTCGAGCCGGGTGTCGAGTTCGCCGGCGTCGGGTTCGAGCCGGCCCGCGAACAGCTGCGCCATCGTCGACTTCCCGATGCCGTTGGGGCCGACGATGCCGAGCACCTCCGACTCGTAGACGGTGCCGCCGTCGACGGTCAGCGAGAACTCCCCCTCGCCGTACGACTTCTCGAGGTCGGGGTAGTCGAACAGCGGGTGGGCGGTCGACGACTCGCGGGGGGCGTGCTCCTCGAACGTGATCGCGTTCGGCCGGATCCGCATGTTCTCGTTGTCGAGGTAGCCGCGGAGGTACTCGTTGATCCCGTTGCGCACCGACTTGGGGTCGGTGACGACGCCGTACGCCCCGGGTTCGCCGTACGTGACGTGGAGCGTGTCGGCGAGCAGGTCCAAGATCGCGAGGTCGTGTTCGACCACCATCATCGAGCGGTCGCCGTCCTCCGCGAGTTCGCGCACGAGGCGGGCGGCGGTCATCCGCTGGCCGATGTCGAGGTACGGGGTGATCTCGTCGAGGAAGTAGAAGTCAACGTCGCGGGCGAGCGTCGCCGCGAGCGCGACCCGCTGGAGTTCGCCCCCCGAGATGGAGTCGATCGGCTGGTCCATCACCGGGCCGATCGAGAGGCTCTCGACCAGGTAGTCGAGTTCGCCCCGCTCGTCCGTGCGTTCGAGCAGTTGACGCGTGTTGCCGTCGAACTGCTTGGGGATCTGGTCGACGTACTGGGGCTTGCGCGCGACGCTCACGTCGCCGTCGATGACCCGTTCGACGTAGTCCTGTAGCTCGGTGCCGCGGAAGCGGTCGAGCGCCGCCTCCCACTCGGCCTCCTCGTCGAACCGGCCGAGGTTGGGGACGAGTTCCCCCGAGAGCATCTTCACGGCCGTCGACTTCCCGATGCCGTTGGGGCCGAGGATCCCCGTGACGTTCCCCGGCTCCGGGACCGGCAGGCCGTACAGCGCGAACGCGTTGTCGCCGTAGCGGTGGACCGGCTCCTGGTTCAGTTCCGACGGGAGGTTGATGATCTCGATGGCGTCGAACGGGCACTTCTCGACGCAGATGCCGCACGACTCGCCGAGACAGATCTCCTCGGAGATCCACACCTGGTCGGGACCGCCGTCGTACGGTTCGTCCTCGTCGTAGTGTTCGCCGCGCGTGACGATGCAGTCCTTCCCGGTGCGGTTGGGGGGACAGAAGTTCGCACACTCGTAGTTACACCGGTCGGGCTGACACCGGTCGAGGTCGACGACCGCGATGCTGTCGTCCGCCATCGTTACGCCGAGATACCCGCCGATAGCAGGATTCCGTACGTGATGAACCACAGCGAGAACGTCATGAAGCCGACGTAGAGGTTGTCCTTCACGCCGAACTCCTCGACGGCCACCCCCACCAGCTTCAACAGCGGGTACTGGACGAACATCGCCGCCAACACGACCGCGAACTGGAGCTGGCTGGTCGCGGCGTCGATGCCGACCCCCAGCACCGTCGCGGAGACGAGCGCCGCGAGGATGCCGGCGAGACACGCGGCGGTGGTGACGGTCACCCCGCGCGCGTGGTCGGACAGCCCCGAAGCGGTTTCCGTAGCCATACGGGTGAGTGAGCGAGCCGACGACAAAAGGGGTTCGTTTACCGGACCCGCCGACTCCTGCGGGGTCGTCGACCCAGCGGCGGGTTCTCCCGTGGGTCTCCTCGGGTCAGGTCGGTACGCGTTCACGTTCGTCAACCTTTAAGCGCCTGTGGTGTTTCGAATCGTAACGATGGCTGGAACGGACGAAGAAAGTCTCGACGACCTACCGCCCAGCGCCAAGCTCGTGTTCAAGGTTCTGGAGTACAACGGCCCGCTGACCCAGAAGGGTATCGTTCAGGAGTCGATGCTCTCGGCCCGCACGGTTCGCTACGCGCTCGAACGACTGGAGAACATCGGTATCGTGGACGAGGACGTCTACTTCGCGGACGCCCGGCAGAACCTCTACCAGCTCGACGGTCCCAAGCAGGCCGAGGCCGACGGCGGCCAGACCCAAGAGCGTGAGTCGCCCGCCCGTCAGAGCCAGAGCCAGGGGTCGAACGGCTCGGGCTGTGACGACGGCCACGAGGCCTGCTGCGCGGAGTAACGCTCGCCTCTCGACGCGCCTGCGCCTATCTCTCCCGTTTTCCCGCCGCCGAGCCGCCGCCCCGCCGGGCGGCGTCGCTCCCGTCCCCGCTCGACGGCGGACTCAGTCGGCCAGCGCCCGCTCGACCGCCGACGCGACCGACCGCGCCTTCTCCGCGAGCGGTTCGGACAGTTCGCCCGCCGCCACCGCCGCGTCGAGTTCGTCGTCGTCGACGCGTTCGACCCGGCCGTCGGCGTGCCGCACCACGTCGACGTGGAGGTCGACGTACCGGAGCGACTCGGGGAACGCCTCGACCGGCGTACAGACGTTGACGTACGTCCCCTTCCGGCTCCCCGACTCGTCGCGGTAGACGGTCGGGTACCACCACCGCCCCTCCCGGACCGTCGTGACGGCGACGTCGCCCGCCTCCCGGGGGGCGTCGAGCGCGTCGTAGCTCCCGCCCGCGGTCATCTCGCGGCGCAGCGTCACCGTGCCGTCGTCGCCGCGGTCGGTCACCTCCCCGCGCCCGAGGACGATGAGCCGGCCGTCCGGCTTGCCGTGCCCCAGCGCGACCGTGTCACCCTCGACCGGGCCGAACTGGTCGGTGACGACGCCGAACGGGAACTCCCCGGTCCCGTCGGCGCCGCCGAACGAACAGAGCGCCTCCGCGAGGTCGACGCCGGCGCTCGCGGCGGGGGCGGCCGCCTTCGTCCGGTGGTGGCCGGGCATCGTCGTCGTCACCTCCCGGCGCACCCCGTCGAGTTCGACCCGCGAGTCGTGACCGAACCAGACCCACGACCCCGCCTCGGCGTCGGTCAGCCGTCCGGGGTCGCCCACGGGGTCGTCGCGGACGGCGTCGAGCGCCCGCGCGCGGTCGGCGACACGCGACAGTGCGGCCGCGAGCGCGTCCATGTCGGCGTCGCGGGCGTCGCGCGCCCACTCGACCCCCCAGCCGTCGGGCACGTCGGCGTCGAGGAGGTCGGTCATCCCCGCGAGTTCCCGCGCCGCGGCGTCGTCGCCGCCCGCGACGCGGGTGCCCTCGCGGCCGGGCACGAGCGTCGCCAGCCCGCCCATCGCGCGGAGCCGCGTGTCGAGTTCGGGCCGGTCGCCGTCCCACGGCGGGTGGGAGGCGAGCACCTGCACGCGGACCGCGTCGCCCGCCTCGACGTACCCCTCGGCGTTCGAGAAGGGGAGGTAGCCCTCCGTCCCCCCGATGTCGACGACCGCACCGCCCCCGAGCGTCTCGCTCACGCGGCCGTCGAAGGCCGCACCCGGCGGCGCGGGGTCCGCCCACGCCAGCGTGTCGAGACCCACGTCGCCGAGCAGTTCCGCGACGGCGTCGACCGCATCGGGGTGGCCCGCGACGCCGACGCCCTGCGCGTCGTCGGTGGTGTCGACGCTCGCGTCGTGGTCGGCGTCCGGCAGGTCGGCGTCGAACCGCCGGCGGATCGGCGGCGACGCGCCCACCACCTCGTGGCCGGCGTCGAGCAGCACCCGCGTCAGCGCCGTCGCGTAGATGCCGCGGACGCGGACCCGGTGGCTCATGGCCACCTCATAGCGCGTCGGCGTCGCGGGCGAACCGCACGCGACCGTTCACGGTCGGGCCGAGCGTCAACTCGACGCGCTCGTCGCCGAGGACGCGCCCGCCCTCGACCGGGACGCCCCACGAGTCGAACCGGAGGTAGCCGCGGAGGTCCGCGGCGTGGGTGTACGTGTCGAGGAACTCGACGTCGTGTTCCTGTACGTCGGTGCTGCTGTGCGCGCGGTCCATGTCGGAGTAGTAGGTGCCGCCGCCGTCGAAGAACGCCTCCAGGTCCGCGGCCGCCTCGTCGGTCGCTTCGGCCACGAGGTCGGACGCGCGCCGGATCTCGTCGGTGTCGAGTCCGACCGCCCGCAGCGCGCTCTGCGTGCGCGGGTCGAAGTGCATACGCGACCCTCGGCCGCCCGGCACCTCAAGGGTAGCGGTTTCCCGACCGGCGGCAAGAACTTAGACGGGCGCGTCCCTGCGGCCCCTATGGCGAAGAAGGAACGGACGGACCCGGTCGAGGAGGCCGCGGACGGGTCGATGGACCTCTACGACGTGGCGACGTGGGACGAACGAACCTCCCTCGACGGGCTCGTCGTCGCGCTCTACCGCGTCATCTCCGGGTCGGCCCGGCTCCTGATCATCGCGCTCGGCCTCCTCTTGCTCGTCGGTATCGGGGGGATATCGATACTGAGCGAGCCGGGTATCGCGGTTCTCACGCTGCTTTCGGCCGTCCCCGCGCTCGCGCTCGCGGCGTACGTCTACCGGTCGGACGTCGCCTCGGGGGAGCCGCTGTACATCCTCGTCGCCACGTTCCTCCTCGGCGTGTTGACCGCCAACTTCGCCGCGGTCATCAACGGGTACACCCAGCAGTACTTCGCCGCGCTCGGGTTCGTCGGCACCGTCCTCTCGTACTACCTCGTCGTCGGTCCCGTCGAGGAGACGGTGAAACTGCTCGCGGTCCGGCTGTACGCGTTCGGCGACGAGACGTTCGACTCCGTGCTCGACGGCGCCGTCTACGGCGCGATGGCGGGGCTGGGCTTCGCGTTCATCGAGAACGCGCTGTACATCTCGCGGGCGGTCGACGTGGCCACGCTCGATCTTGGGTTGGGACTCATCGGCGCGGGCGGCGACATCGCGTTCACCCGCGCGCTCGCTGGTCCGGGGCACGTCATCTACTCGGCGTTCGCGGGCTACTACCTCGGGCTGGCGAAGTTCAACCCCGACGACCGCGGCCCCATCGTGCTCAAGGGGCTGCTGATCGCGACGCTGATCCACGCCACGTACAACACGACCGTCGGCATCGGCGCGTACGCGATCCAGACCGCGTTGGGCCTCGTCGGCATCCCGACGTTCGGCGGCCTGCTCGCGTACCTCGGCTACGTGGTCGTCTACCAGGGGCTGTTCGGCCTGCTGCTCGTCCGGAAGATCCGCAACTACCGGCGGGCGTACCACCGGGCGCGCGACTCCGCGGATCAACAGGAGCGGGCGACCCGCTCGGAGATGACGGAGTTCGACGGGTAGCCGTACGGTCGAGCGAGACGCGCCGTCGGCCGGAGAAGCGCCCGTCCGCAACCGTCCCGGTGGGGTATCGACGTTCGACCGGACGCGCCGCGAGATGGAGACCGGCGGCGCTCAGCCGTTCAGTTTCTCGCGCGAGACGGTGACGCCGGTGGGGGTGATGATGAGTTGGTCGTCGCCCTTCTGGACGATGTCGCCGTCCACCTCGCGGGCGACCTGCCGGAGTTCGTCGATGATGTGTTCGACCGTGCTGTCGGTCGTCGAGTGGCGCGTGATGTCCGCGATCACGAAGTCGCCGTCGTACACCGCGTCCTTGATCTCGATGATATCGCCCGAGTCGGCTATCTCGGCGATGTGGACCCGCATGCCCGCGTCGCCCCGCGCGTCCTCGAAGTCGTCGAGATCGAGTTCGACGTAGTCCTCGGTGCTGTGGCTGTCGCCGCCGCCGAGGATCGTGCTCATGATGCCCATATCACCACCTGTGAGCCTCCACGCATAAGTTTGTGCGTCAGACGGCGCGCGGCGTCCCGGGTCCGCGCCGGCGGTCGACGGCGCCGTCCGGCGGCCGGCTTCCGGCTTCGGGCTTCCGCGACCCGCGGACTTTTGACCGGCGGGTCGCCACCCCCGACGATGACGTTCAGCATCTGCGTCCGCGAGCGGTACACCGACGACGCGGGCGAGCGACACACCCGCTTCGGCGTCGCGGTCACGACACGCCTGCCCGGCGTCGGCACGCTGTGTCCGTTCGCCTCCGAGAACGGCGCGGTGGCGACTCAGTCGCTCGTCAACGTCGAACTCGGCCGCAGGGGCGTCGACTACCTCGACGACGGGCTGGCGGTCGACGACGCGCTGGAGGCGCTGCTCAACGCCGACGACGGGCGCGCGCAGCGACAGCTCCACGGCGTCGACGCCGACGACACGTTCGCGTTCTCGGGCGAGGAGTGCAACGAGTGGTACGGCCACACGACCGGCGAGAACTACACGGTCGCGGGCAACCTCCTGACGGGCGAGTCGGTGGTCGACGCGGTGGCGGCCGCCTACGAGTCGGACGCGTTCGGCGACGCGCCGCTGGCCGAGCGGCTGGTCGACGCGCTCGAAGCCGGACACGACGAGGGTGGCGACAAGCGCGAGCACCTGCCCGTCCAGTCGGCCGCGCTGAAAGTCCGGACGACCGAGGCGGCGCGCGAGGCGTACCACGACGACCTCCGGGTGGACGCGACCGAGACGCCGATAGCCGACCTCCGCGAGACGTACGAGCAGGCGCGACGCGGCGCCGAGATACTCGCCGAGGAGTACGACGACGAAGACGAGGGGGACGCGGACGACGCGGACGGCGCGGACGCCGCCGACGACCGGGAGACGCTCGACCTCGACCCGGAGGACCGCGGCGGCTCCGAGCCGTAACGCCGGGAGTCGGGGACCGAAAACCGGGAGCGGCGGGGCGACGCCACCCGAACGGCTTTGTCAACGCGGCGCCACGTTCGGCCGTGAACTGGCCGCTCGTCCGCCGGGGGCTCCTCCGGTACAGCCTGCTCGCGGGCGGGACGACCGTCGGACTCGTCGTCTACGCGTTCGGTCCCTCCGCGGCCGTCGTCACGTTCTCGCTCGGGCTGGCGGCCCTGCTGTGGGCCGCGGGCGGCGGCGGGGAGGTGCGGATGGGGACCGTCGCGTCGAACGCGGAGTCGCCCGGCGTGGGGGACGCGAGCGTCCGCGACCACGACGAGGGGCGGGCGGCGTCGCTCCCCTCCGACCTCGCGCTGTTCTTCTACGGGGTCGGCCTGGTCGTCTGTAGCCCGGTCGCCGTCGCGGCGGTGCTCGCGCGCTAAACCGAAAAGTCGAACAAATCGTCGCCCACGTGGTGGAGCGACTCGACCACCTTCCCCGAGTCGCCGACCATCTCGTCGCCGTCGACGAGCGCGCGGCCGACCGCGAGCACCTTGCCGTGGGTCTCCTCGGCTATCACCACGAGGTCGTCCGCCTCGATACCCCCGTCGGCCTCCGTGATGCCCGGCCGCATCACGTCGGCGCCGTCGGAGACGAACGACACCGCGCCCGCGTCGACGGTGACGACGCCCCGCTCGGGCGGGTGGTCGTTCGCGCCCCGGACCGTGACGAACGGTTCGTCCTCGTAGTAGAGCACGTCGGGGTCGCCGTCGACGAGCACCAGGTCGAACGGGGTTCCGGTCAGTTCGACCAGTTCGAACGCGTCGCCCGCGAGGTCGATGCCGAGGCCGTCCGCGAGGCGGTCGCGGACCTCGTCGACGGCGTCGCTGCGCAGGTGGTGGCGCGACTTGACGTCCATACTCGGGGGTGACGCGTCCGGGGGATAAATCGCCCGCTCCCCGGCCCTCCGCGGCGCTCCCGGCGGCGCCGCGAGTGGGGGTGGGGTGGCACGTACACAACCGCTAAGTTCCGGGGGACCGACCGCCCGAATATGTGGGGTTCCCGCCGGGACGCCGACCGCGAATCGGTCGTCTGCATCGCCTGCGGCGACTCGCTCCCCCGCGACGACGCCCGCGAGTACGACAAGGAGGGGAATCGCTGGGAGCGACACGACAAGGAGTTCGAGTACCTCTGTAAGGGCTGTTACGGCGACCTCTGCCACCAGCCGCGCGCCGACCTCGAACCGCTGTTGTGCGACCTGGAGAAGTCGACCGACGGACCGACGCGCGAGGAGTTCGTCCGCGCCTACCAGGACGCCGTCTCCGAGCGATACGGGACGCCCGAGAGCGACCCCGACCCGGACCGCCGGGGCGACTGACCGCACGACCGCCGGTCCCGCTCGCCGTTTCGATTTCTCGCCTCGCCCGTCTCCGGCACCCCTCCCGGTCGGCGTGGCCGTCGCGCCCCCGAAACCCCTACGTACCACTCCGCCGTAGCCGAGACCATGAGTGACGCGGACGCGGAGCGAGAGGACCGGGACCAGGCGGCCGCGGGTACCGCCGAGGGACAGGGTCCCGTCCGGATTACCGAGGGTCTCGCCGAACTCCTCGAGGAGAAACGCGAGGACCTCTTCGAGGAGTTCGAGATACGCGACAAGTTCCCGGCGGAGGTGAAACGCGAGGCGCGCGAGCGCACGGAGGACGTCGTCGCCGAAATCGAGTCGGAGGCCGACGAGCGGCGTGACCTCCGTGACCTGACGACGTGGACGACCGACCCCGCGGACGCGCAGGACTTCGACGACGCCATCTCCATCCGGGAGGACGACGAGGAGTACCACCTCTGGGTCCACATCGCGGACGTCTCCCACTACGTCCACCCCGAGTCGGCGATGTGGGAGGAGGCGGTCCAGCGGGGGAACACGGTGTACCTCCCCGGGTACACGATCCACATGCTCCCACCGACGCTCGCGGAGACGGTGTGTTCGCTCGTCCCCAACGAGGACAGACTCGCTCACACCGTCGAGATGCGCCTCGACAAGGAGACGCTCGGCTTCGAGGAACTCGACATCTACAAGTCGGTGATCGAGTCGGACGAGCGGCTCACCTACTCGCAGTGCGAGAAGCGACTCGACGACCCCGACGCGCCGCTTCACGCGGAGAACACCCTCGCGTACGAGGTGGCCGACCAGATGCACGAACAGCGGAAGGAGGACGGATCGCTGGTGTTGAACCCGAGTCGGGACCGCGCGCACACCATCATCGAGGAGTGCATGCTGAAGGCGAACAAGGCGGTCACGCACGAACTCATGTGGAACCGCGGCGTCGAGGCGATGTACCGCGTCCACCCCCAGCCCACCCCCGACCAGTGGAACGACGCGCTCCGGGAGATACAGGAGACCGAGGGCGTCTCGATCCCCGGCGCGTCGTGGGACGACCCCCGGAAGGCGGTCAACGCGGCCTTAGAGGAGGCGCCGCCGCGCGCGCTCAACAAGATACAGCGTGCGGTGCTGAAGGTGATGCCGCGCGCGAAGTACATGAACGACCCGTTCGGCGGCCACCACGCGCTCAACTTCGACATCTACGGCCACTTCACCAGCCCGATCCGCCGGCTGTCGGACCTGATCAACCACTGGATCGTCCACACCAACGACGTGCCCGAGAACCTCGTGAAACTCTGCGACCGCGCCTCGGACAAACAGAAGGACGGCGAGACCGCCGAGCGCCTCTACAAGCAGTTCATGAACGAGGTCGGGGTCGACCCCTACGCGGTGAACAACCGCGGGCTGGAGGTCGTCGACGACCCCGAGGAGGCGACCCACGACGTGCCCGAGACGGTGCCCGAGTAGTCGACGGGTCGGCCGCCCCGCCCTCCGGGCGCCCCGCCGGCCGTCGAACGGCCGGGCGGGGCTACCGCGGCGCGGCGACGAGGCGGGTCCGCCCGCCGCGGCGTTCGAGGTACACCGCCCGGTCGCGCGCGAACGCGCGGACCTCCGCGAGCGTCGCGTCGGTCACGTCAACCTCGGCGCGCGTCTCGGCCCGCCCCCGCTCTACGGTCGCGTCCGTGCTCATACCCGGATCGTGGCGCGCGAACGCCATGTAGGTGCGCCTAGCGGGGTGAAAGTGAAAGTGACGGAGGGAGACGCGTTACGCGGGGAGCGCGCTCGTTCGAGCGCCCGGGGTCGCTCCCGGTGCTCAGTCGATGTGGCCTTCGGCGCGGAGCTGTTCGGCGGCGTCCGACTCGTAGCGCCACTCGATGTCGCCCTTGCCGTCCTCCCACTCCCACGGTTCGACGATGACGACGTCGCCCTCGCGGATCCACGTCCGATAGCGCATCCGACCGGGGATGCGCCCCATCCGCTCTTTGCCGTCCGCACAGCGGAGGTTGACGCGGCCGCCGCCGAGCATGTCCGTCACCACGGCGAACATCTGGTCGTCGTTGGGCATCCGGAGGTTCCGTCGGCCCGACCCTGAGTCACTGCTCATACGGGGGACTACGCTGCAGAGACGGTTAAGTCATGTCTTTGTCGCGACGGACCGGAGGGTCGGCGTGTGGAGGGCCGGTCGCCCGCGCCTCCCGAAGGGATATAGCGATCAAGCGCGCCTAGTCGACCGTGTCGCTCGCGATCGCCCACTTCGCCGTGGGACTGCTCTGTACCGCCCTCCTCCTCGCCGCGGTGGCGCCGCGGCTGGTCCGCTCGCCGACCCTCCTCGCGTTCGGCGGCCTCTGGGGGATGCTCCCGGACGCCTACTGGGTGTCGCCCGTCGGCCTCGAGTTCATCCACTCGGTCCACGTCTCGCCGTGGGCCAACCTGTTCTGGTTCCACGGCTACCTGGACCGGATTGACCCCGCCGACACCAACACGTTCGCCGCGGAGATGCTGGCGCTGCTGGTCGTCTCGCTCCCCCTGATCGAACTGTTCGTCCGGTGGCGGCTGGGGGAGTTCGGTTCCCGGTCGGGGCTGATGGAGGTCCCGGAGTCGAAACGCAGGAGCGACTGATAATATATGATAATTGAACCTCTAAAATAAGTACTAATATTTGCCGGTCTAAATTGGACCTATTATCTTCCTTGCCGGCAGATTAATTTGGAGGCACCGATAACACTTTCTTGCCCCCTTATACGGGGCACTGATATCATGGCTTGGCAAATCTACCCCCCGGACCTAGATCAATTGGCCGCGATCTAGAATCTGGGAACGTCGACTAGCCGTGGTATCCCTAGATAAGCCGACGGTACCCTGCTGGTGGTAAAGGGGTCCCTAGGCATCCTCAATCCCTTCATATAGTGGATGAATAGGGCCGACGGTTGCCCGCCGGTGGCTCTAACCCTGGTTGAGAAACATCCCGAGAGCCAGGAGTATTATTCCCGGTCCCAGCGGATGACCCCCTAGGGTCAGGACTGTGCCGGCTCCCATTGTAACGCTGGGAGCGACGAAGTCTGTGGTATCCCTAGACATCCTCAATTCCTTAGCGGCGGGATTCTTTCCCGAGAGTCCGTTACTCCTGTTCAATACTACCACGCCGCTATTTCTGCTATTGTTTTTCTATCACATTAACCCTTCTAACTATTACTGAAATTACAATATCACCTAATGATTGCTGGAATATGTAATATTTCTTATGTAGTGAGAAAGCGATTGGTTATTTCGTGATTACAGTGAATGGATGTGAAAACTTGAACACTGACACACTGTAAGTAGACTATATGATGTAATATCGAAAGCGACTACATCAGAAGGGAGTGGACTCGCTGGGATTTGAACCCAGGGCCTCTTCCTTGCGAAGGAAGCGATCTACCGCTGATCTACGAGCCCGCATCCACTACGAGCCGCGGCTGTCACTTGAGGGTTCCGTTTCGACCCGCCGTCCACGGTCGTTCACACACCCAGCAGCCGGGCGCGTCCGGCGACCAGCCCGAGCGCCGCGCCGGTGAAGTGGGCGACCAGCGCGCTGCCGGGCGCGCTCCACAGCAGGGTCACGACGAGTGCGACGCCGGCGACGGCGGCGGCGACGGCCCGCGGCGGGAGGCGGAGGCGGTCGAACGCCGCGGCCGAGGCGGGGTTGGCCGCGAGGACGTAGCCGACCAGCGCGAACGCCGCGCCGCTGGCGCCGAGGACGCCCGCGGCGGGACCGACCAGCCCGGCCAGCCACACCTGCGCGAGACCGGCGACGGCGCCCGTCGAGACGAAGAAGGCGTGAAAGCGGAGCCGGGTCGTCCCGTACGCGACCGCGGGGCCGACGACGCCGACCACGACGGCGTTCGCCAGCAGGTGTGCCGGGCCGGCGTGCGCGTAGACGCTGGTCACGAGCGTCCACGGCCGCACCGCGGGCGTGAGGACGAACAGCCCGCCGAGCGCGAGCCCGACGAACCCCACGAGCCAGAACGCGGCCGAGACGGCGACCATCGCGGCGAGCGCCTCGGCGGGCGCGCGGAGGGCGGCCGACAGCGAGCGGGACGGGGAGCGAGCGCGGGACACGCCAGCCCGTCGGTGCCGCGCGGTCGAAAAGGTACCGAGCGCCGCGGCTCGGCGGGGTGAAAAACGGGAGAACGGCGGGGTGCGGTGCGCCCCAGCGTCAGTTCAGTCCTCCAAGACGATCTCGATCGAGACGTCGTTGGGGACCTGGATCCGCATGAGCTGACGGAGCGCGCGTTCGTCCGCGTCGATGTCGATGAGCCGCTTGTGGACGCGCATCTCCCAGTGCTCCCACGTGGCGGTCCCCTCGCCGTCGGGGGACTTCCGCGTGGGCACTTCCAGCGTCTTCGTCGGCAGCGGGATCGGACCCGACAGCGCGACGCCGGTCTTGTCCGCGATCTCGCGGACGTCGTCGCAGATGTCGTCCAAGTCCTCGGGGCTCGTACCGGCGAGTCGGACGCGCGCCTGCTGATCCGGCATCTATCGCTCTTGGACGTCGAGCACCTTGCCGGCCGCGATGGTCTGACCCATGTCGCGGATGGCGAAGCTCCCGAGTTCCGGGATCTCGCTCGACGGCTCGATGCTGAGCGGCTTCTGCGGGCGCACCGTCACGATGGCCGCGTCGCCGGACTTGATGAAGTCCGGGTTCTCCTCGTCGACCTCGCCCGACGACGGGTCGAGCTTCTGGTCGAGCGACTCGATCGTACACGCGACCTGCGCCGTGTGCGCGTGGAACACCGGCGTGTACCCCGCGGTGATCACCGACGGGTGCTGCATGACGACGACCTGCGCCTGGAACGTCTCGGCGACCGTCGGCGGGTCGTCGGCCGGGCCGCAGACGTCGCCGCGGCGGATGTCGTCCTTGCCGACGCCGCGGACGTTGAACCCGACGTTGTCGCCGGGGCCCGCGTAGTCGACCTCCTCGTGGTGCATCTCGATCGTCTTCACCTCGCCGCCGACGTCCGACGGCTGGAACGAGACGTTGTCACCGGGGCGCATCTCGCCGGTCTCGAGGCGGCCGACCGGGACGGTCCCGATGCCCGAGATGGTGTAGACGTCCTGGATCGGCAGGCGGAGCGGCGCGTCCGTCGGCGGCTCCGACTCCGGCAGGTCGTTGAGCGACTGGAGGAGGGTCGGACCGTCGTACCAGTCCGTGTTGTCCGACTCCTCGGCGATGTTGTCGCCCTCGAACGCCGAGATGGGGATGAAGCTGGCGTCCTCGGTGCCGAAGCGCACCTGCTTGAGCAGCTGCTTGACCTCGTCGACGACGTCCTCGTACGTGTCCTGCTCGTAGTCGACGATGTCCATCTTGTTGATGGCGACGATGAGCTCGTTGATGCCCAGCGTCCGTGCGAGGAACACGTGCTCGCGGGTCTGGGGCGCGACGCCGTCGTCGGCCGCCACGACGAGCACCGCGTTGTCGGCCTGCGAGGCGCCCGTGATCATGTTCTTCACGAAGTCACGGTGGCCCGGGCAGTCGACGATGGTGAAGTAGTACTGGTCGGTGTCGAACTCCTGGTGGGCGATGTCGATGGTGACGCCGCGCTCGCGCTCCTCGGCGAGGTTGTCCATCACGTAGGCGAACTCGAAGCCGCCCTTGCCCTTCTCCTCGGCTTCCTCTCGGTACTGCTCGATCACGTGCTCGGGGACGCTCCCTGTCTCGAACAGGAGGCGACCCACGAGCGTGGACTTCCCGTGGTCGACGTGGCCGATGATGGCCAGGTTCTGGTGGGGTTTGTCTTGGCTCATTGTTGGATCGCGCGCTGAGGCGCTCTGTGGGAATGTTTCGGCCGAACGCCGTAAAACCATTTCGATACGGTTCGGGCGCTATCGCCGCTGCGTCCGGCGTTTTCCCCTGTGTCACCGTCTCGTGTGTCGGGTTCGCAGGGTCGCCCGTCCGGCGTGGACGGCTACCGCGTTCGGGGCCGATACCGGGAGTGGGCGACCGACGCGGATGAGTCCGTCGGTGGCGTGCGGGTGCGTGCCGCGGCCCCCGCTACCGCTCGGGGTCGGGGAGCCGACCCACGTCCGCGAGCACCGCGCTCGCGGTCTCCTCGCCGCCGGCGCCGCGGCCCGAGACCGCCAGCCCGCCGGCGTGTTCGGTCTCTATCTCCACGATGTTCCGGGTGCCCGACACCGCGAGCGTCCCGTTCTCCGGCACCAGCCGCGGGCCGACGCGGACGCCGTCGCGGGTCGCCTCCCCCACCAGCCGCACCGTCCGGCCGTCCTCCGCCGCCAGATCCAGCGCGCTCCCGGGGATGTCGCGGATCCCCTCGACGGCGGCGTCCGACAGCGTCAGCGCCCGCTCGCGGAGTTCCTCGATAGACCCGCAGTCCGCCTCCCGGAGCAGGTTGGCGAGGATGACGCACTTGAGCGCGGCGTCGGTCCCCTCCACGTCGAACGAGGGGTCGGCCTCCGCGACGCCCAGATCCTGCGCCTCCGCGAGCACGTGGTCGTAGTCGAGTCCCTCCGCGGCCATCCGCGAGAGCACGAAGTTGGCGGTGCCGTTCAACACCCCGCGGACGGCCGACACCCGTTCGGGGCCGAGGTCGGCGACCGTCGCACAGGCGGGGATGGCGCCGCCGACGGTCGCCTCGAAGTAGACGTCGCCCGCGCTGTCGGCTTCGAGCGCGCGCAGGTCGGCGAACCGCTCGGCGACCGGTCCCTTGTTGGCGAGCACCACGTGTCGGTCGCGTTCGAGCGCGGTCCGGAGGTGCGAGAAGCCGGGTTCGGCGTCGCCGAGCGTCGTCGGCGTCGCCTCCACGAGCGCGTCGTACTCCGCCGCAAGCGCGTCGCCCGGGTCGGACTCGCCCAGCGGGTCGCCCGCGTCCTTCCGCGCGAGCGCCGCTCCGACGTCCACCCCACCGGGGTCGACGACGGCCGACGACGAGTCCGCGAGCGCGGTCACCGCGTGGCCGTACGACGGCGCGAGGTCCGCGACCGCGCGGCCCACCGCGCCCGCGCCGAGGACGGCGAGTCTCATCGGCGGCCCTCCACGGGTTCGATCACGTCGAACCCCTTGTCGTCGGCCACCGTCCGCACGGAGTCGAGCACGTCGGCGGTCCGCCCCTCGCGAGTGCGCAGGCGAACCCGCGCGCTCGACGGCTCGCCGGTGCCGGTGCCGCTCGCCGCCGACAGGTCGATGTCCGCGACCGCCGCGTTCGCACACTCCGTCAGCCGCTGGAGCGTGTCCGAGAGGTCGGTCTCGATCAGGTGGCCGACCAGCACGACGGTCACCTCGCCGCCGTACTCCTCGGTGCCCGCGCTCGTCACCGTGACGCCGTGTTCGCGTAGCCCCTCGAGCACCGCGTCGAACCGGTCGGGCGCACACTCCAGGTCCACCTCGACGGGGATCCGTCCCCGCGGGGTGACGTTGCCGCGCTCGTGGTACACCGACAGGAGGTTGCCCCCGTTCTCCGCGATGGGCTGGAGCGCCGCGAGCAGTTGGCCCGGCTCGTCGTCGAGTTCCAGCCGGACCGTGTGCGCCTGCGGGACGTTCCCGCCGTCCGAGCGGACGCCGTCGCCGTCACCGCCGGCGTCGGTGCCGGTATCGGTATCGGCGTCGTCCGACTGCCGACGCTCGCCGGGGGCTGCCGCCGGCTCGGAGGGCATCTACCTGCCCTCCCCGGTCGCCGGCGGTCGGCGGGTCGTCCGCGGTCCGGCGCGGGCGCACGACCCTGTGATTGTAATCGGCGTGCGGGGCTGGGAGCGTCGTTGACAGCCGTCGCGCCGACCGAGGGTCGTGCCAGTTGGCATACTCGGATCCTGGGGAGGCGGGGGTGATAAGTCTTCTACGATGGCGAGGTTTGCCGTCGAGCGGTCCCGCGGCTCGCGGAGCCGACGAGAGCGAAGGAGAGAGAGCGAAAACGAGACCGGCGAGTTCCGCCGTGCGGTCGCCGGGGACCGGCGCCCGCTGGCGGTGTGTGCGAGCCGTGTGCGGTCGACCGACTCCGTCGACCTCAGATGTAGTCGATCGACGGCGGCAGTTCCAGCTTCATCCCCTTGCGCTCGCGGATGTCCATGATCTGCTCGCGCTGGAGGTTGTCGGCCATCACGCGGAAGCCGGCGTTCTCCGTGTTCCACGACGCCCGCCCCTCGGTCGCCGAGCGGATGTCGCTGGAGAAGCCGATCATCTCCTCGACGGGCGCGATGCCCTCGATCACCATCAGGTCGCCCTCCTGGTACATGTCGTCGACGCGGCCGCGCCGGCCCTGGATCTCGCCGGAGGCGTCGCCCATGTACTCGTTGGGCACGTCGATGCGCACGTCCTGGATCGGTTCGAGCAGGCGGACCTCCGCGTCGATCAGCGAGCGGTGGACCGCGTCCCGGACCGCCGGGATGACCTGCGCGGGACCGCGGTGGATCGTGTCCTCGTGGAGACGCGCGTCGTGGAGACGGAGCAGCGCACCCTGGACGGGTTCGGCGGCGAGCGGGCCGTCGTCGAGCGCGTCCTCTAGGCCCTCGATCACCAGCTCCATCGTCTCGTTGAGGTGCTGGATACCCTTCGTGTCGTCGATCAGGATGTTCGTTCCGTGGATGTGCTCGACGTTCTGGGAGGTATCCTTGTCCATGCCGGCCTCCTGGAGCGCCTCCCGGCGCTCGAGTTCCGGCATGTCCATCGAGATCTCGCCGAGGCGGATGTCGTCGACGATGCTCTCGGCCATCGGCTCGACCGTGATGTAGAACTTGTTGTGGCGGTTGGGCGAGACGCCCTCGACCTCCCGCGACGCCTCCTGGGGCTGTTCGCGGAAGACGACGATCGGTTCGCCCGTGGTGACCGGGATCCCCTGGTTCTTCCGGATGCGCTGGGTGATCACTTCGAGGTGGAGTTCACCCTGCCCGGAAATCAGGTGCTCGCCGGTGTCCTCGTTGATCTCCACGCGGATCGTGGGGTCCTCCTTGGCGACCTGCTGGAGCGTCTGGATGAGTTTCGGCAGGTCGTCCATGTTGGTCGCCTCCACGGACTTGGTGATCACCGGCTCGGAGATGTGCTCGATCGACTCGAACGGCGTCATCTCCACGTCCGAAACCGTCGACCCGGCGATCGCGTCCTTCAGGCCGGTGACGGCGGCGATGTTGCCCGCGGGGACCCCTCGGTCGAGCTCCTCGCGCTCGCCGCCCATGTAGATTCCCACCGACTGGATCCGGTTCTTCCCGGCGGTGCCCGAGACGAACAGCTCCTGGCCCTTCTTCAGGGTGCCCGAGAACACGCGCCCGGTGACGATCTCGCCCGCGTGGGGGTCCATCCCGATGTCGGTCGCCATGAACACGATGTCCCCCTCCTTGTTGACCGTCCGCATGTCCTCGGCGATGTCGGACTCGTCGTCGCCCCGCCAGATGCGCGGGACGCGGAACGGCTGCGCCTGCAGCGGGTTGGGGAAGTGCTCGGCGACCATGTCGAGTACGACGTCCGACAGCGGCGTCTGCTCGTGCAGTTCCTGCCGCTGGTCGTTGTTCTCCATCTCGATGATGTCGCCGAACGAGATGCCCGTCTCCTCCATCGACGGGATCGAGACACCCCACTTGTACAGCGCGGAGCCGAACGCGACCGTCCCCTCGTCGACGGAGACGCGCCAGTCGTTCTCGATGTCCTCCATCTCCTCGGTCATCCCGCGGATCAGCTCGTTGACGTCGCCGATGACGTCCATGAGCCGCTGTTGCATCTCCTCGGGCCCCTCCTGAAGCTCGTTGATCAGGCGGTCGACCTTGTTGATGAACAGCGTCGGCTTGACGCCCTCGCGGAGCGCCTGCCGGAGCACCGTCTCGGTCTGGGGCATCGCGCCCTCGACGGCGTCGACGACGACGAGCGCGCCGTCGACGGCGCGCATCGCGCGGGTCACGTCGCCCCCGAAGTCGACGTGGCCCGGCGTGTCGATGAGGTTGATGAGGTGGTTCTCCCCCTCGTACTCGTGGGTCATCGAGACGTTCGCCGCGTCGATGGTGATCCCGCGTTCCTGTTCGTCCTCCTCGGTGTCCATCGCGAGCTGTTGGCCCGCGGTGTCGTCGGAGATCATCCCCGCCCCCGCGAGGAGGTTGTCCGACAGGGTGGTCTTGCCGTGGTCCACGTGAGCCGCGATGGCGATGTTCCGGATCTGCTCCGGGGAGTCCATCAGCTTCTCACATTCCTGTACGATTTTCTTTCGTCGACCCATTACGGTGCGCTATTCGTCGCCCCGCCAAAAGGGTAGTGCTTTGCCGCCGCCGAAACCCCGTGGCGAGCGGCCGGAGCGCCCGTGCGACCCGTTCGCGTGACACGCGGCGACCGGGCCGCCGAGCCGGCCCGGCGCCCCCGGCACAAGAGTCAAATCCGCCGACCGCGTGACAAGTGTACGCATGGACATTCGCGTACCGGACGGTGGCCCACCCGACCCGTTTCTCGGGGCCGCAACCCTTCTCGGGACCGAACACGACCTCGACCTCCCGGTGTACGTCAGGGTCAGAGACGACCCGGGCGAGCGGACGTGGGCCGGCCACTACGACGACCGGCACGTCCTCAACATCTCCCGGAAGGCCGCAACCTCCGCGATGGCGCGCGAACTCGCCCTCCACGAACTCGCGCACATGGCCCGCTACGAGGAGTCGCACCCCTCGCACGTCCAGCCCATCGAGGAGGCGCTGTTCCTCGCGCTCGCGGGCACGTCCGTCGAGCGCCGGAAGCTCTCGCACTGTCACCAGATCGCCAACCACTGCAAGGACATCTACGCCGACGACATCACCCTCTCGGTCGGTCCCTCCGAGAAGCTGGTGACGTTCTTCGAGTCGCAGTTGGCGGCGGCGGTCGCCGACCGCGGCCGCGCCCGCCCGTACCCCGACTCGTGGCTCGCCTCCGGCGCGGCCGACCCGGACATCACCGCGGTCAACGCGGCGTTCGCGCTCGCGATGGTCGAACGTCACGACCTGG
>NZ_ASGZ01000057.1 GCF_000495475.1 Candidatus Halobonum tyrrellensis G22
GGCTCCCCGGGGACGCCCGGGTCGTGGTCTGTTCGCCCCTGACCGACGACGCGGCCGCGGCGGCGGTCCGACGGCTGACCGCCCACGGTCACCGGGTCGCGGTCGTCTCGCCCGACCCGACGGCGGGCGCGGCGGCCGACGGCGACCCGCACGAACGGTTCGCGAGCGCGGAGCGCGACCGTCGGCTGGCGGCGCTCCGCGGCCGTGGACTCGCCGTCGCGGACCTCGAATTCGACGCCGACCCCGTCGCCGCGCTCCGGGGGTGGGCGCCGTGAGTTCGGAGGGTCGACCGGGTCGACTCGGACTCCTCGTCGCGCTCGCGGCCGGCGGACTCGCCGCGGGCACGCTCGCCGCGGCGGGGTTCGTCCCGCCCGCGCTCCTCTCGGTGGTCGCGACGGGGTCGCTCGCGGTCGGCGCGGCCCGACCGGCGCGCCGTCCCGTCTCGCTGGGCGGGCTGGCGCTCGGTCTCGGAGTCGTTCTCGCGGGTCTGCTCGGCGCGTCGGCGCTCCCGCTTCTGGTCGCGACCGGCGCGGGCGCGCTCGCGTACGACGCCGCCGACCGCGCGGCGACGCTCCGCGCCGGGTCGCGGCCGACGACCGACACGCGCGACGCCGAGGCGACCGGGTCGCTGCTCGCGCTCGTGGTCGTCCTCGTCGCCGGCGGCGGGGCGTACCTCGCCACGCTCGCGGTCGGCGAGGGGTCGCCGCTCGCCGTGTTCGCGCTGCTTGCGGGCGGGGTCGTGCTCACGCTCGCCGTCGGGCGGCCCGACGCGGCGTAGCGAAGCGAGAAGAGAAGGGGAGGGGAGAGAAACCGCCGACCGCGCCGACCGCCTCGCTTCCCGAGACTACTCGGGCTTCAGGCCGCCGTCCTGGACGCGCATCACGGCCTCGCCGTCCGCGAGGTTCGGCGCCACCTTTTGTGCTGCGTTCGCTCGCGTCGCTCGCTCACTCGACAAACGGTGGATCAAAAACGCTCCTCGCTCGCTTCGCGCTGGCTCCGCCAGCGCGCCGCTCGCTCGTCGGTCCGCTCGGTCGCACGCTCCCTCGCGGGGAGGAGAGCGCGCGCTATTCGGGCTTCAGGCCGCCGTCCTGGACGCGCATCACGGCCTCGCCGTCCGCGAGGTTCGGCGCGTCCACGAGTCGGACGATCCGCTTGTCGCCCTTCGACTTCCGGAGGTAGATCCGGAACGTCGACTTGTGGCCGAGGATGTTGCCGCCGATGGGCTGGGTCGGGTCGCCGAAGTACGAGTCGGGGTTGGAGGCGACCTGGTTGGTCACCAGCACCGCGACGTTGTGGAGGCTGCCGACCTTGTCGATGTCGTGGAGGTGTTTGTTGAGCTTCTGCTGCCGTTCGGCGAGTTCGCCCCGGCCGACGTACTCCGCGCGGAAGTGCGCGGTGAGCGAGTCGACGCACATCAGCCGGATCGGGTACTCGCTGTCGGCGTGTTCGCCCACCAGATCGTTCGCCTTCTCCGCGAGCAGCATCTGGTGGTTGGCGTTGAACGCCTTCGCGACGTGGATCTGGTCGAGGAACGCCTCGATCAGTGCCTCCATCGCCTCCTCGTCGCCGACGCCGCCCTCGACGTCCAGTTCGCGCCGGTCGAACTCCGCGGCGAGGATCTCGTCGTCGAGTCCGCGGACCATGTCGTCGATCCGCTCGGGGCGGAACGTGTCCTCGGAGTCGATGAAGATGCAGCCGCCCTCCAGGCCGCCCTGCTCGCGCCCGAGTTGGACGTTGACGGCCATCTGGTGGGTCACCTGCGACTTACCCGAGCCGAACTCGCCGTACACCTCGGTGATCGACTGGGTCTCGAGCCCGCCGCCGAGCAGGTCGTCGACCTCGTCGATCTGCCACGACAGCTTGCCGATCTGCTCGCGGCGTTCGAGGACGGCCGCGCCCGTCTCGAACCCGCCGACGTCCGCGGCGTCGCGCGCCGCGTTGATGATGTCGGCCGCCGTCGAGTCGCCGATGTCCGCCGTGTTCCCCATGTCGCCGGGGCTGGCCACCGCGATCGCCTGGTAGCTGTCGAACCCCGCCTCGACCAGTTTGTCCGCCGTCGCCGGTCCCACGCCCGGGAGACTCTCGAGGTCGTCTTCTGCCATGTACTCCACGCTTGTGCTCCTCCGCACATAAACCCTCGTTAACAGCGTGGTGGAAGTATAACACGCAGCGGGCGACGACGCGTTCGTCCGGCGTTGGCGAGGGTTCAAGCGGGAACGAGCGGAGGAACCCGGGGTGTTCGGTGTCGGTCGAACGGGTCGAGCGGACGACCGACGGGGACGCTCGCCCGGCGTCGACGATCGGGCGGGACCGCGTCGAACGTACACTGGCGGTCGCGCTCCTGTGAGAGGGCGTCACGACTGTCGCGTCGGTCGACGGAAAAGTTCAATCTAGAATATTATTCAAAAATACAACTAATTTAACCGGTTGCTTTCCATCCGATGCCGTATATGACTGGAATCGCCGGTGGCACGGTTCCCAGTGGGGCTCTCGACGCGATGACGGGGTCGATCGAACACGAGGAGTGGTACGAGACGGAACGCTTCGAGAGCGGCGGCTGTGCGATAGGGTTCGTCCACCACGGCGACCGGGACCCGGCCGGTCACGTGAGCTGGCGAGACGGGGAGCGGGCGGGGGCCGTCCACGGGGTGGTGTCGAACCAGAACGGGTGGGGGCTCGACGCGAACGAACTGCTGGAGGCGGCGTTGGAGCGCCCCCGGGAGGTGGTCCCCGCTCTCGATGGACCGTTCCTGATCGCGTGTTACGACGGGGCGGTCGGCCGGGTCGTGCTCGCGACCGACAAGATCGGTGCCCGGCCGTGTTACTACACGGTCGGCGACGGGGGAGTGGTGTTCGGCTCCGAGGTCAAGGCCCCGCTGGTGCGGGTCGACGACCCGACGGTGGACGTGGCGGCGGTGGGCGACATGGTGATGCTGGGCCACGTCTGGGGGGAGAAGACGCTCGTGGAGGAGGTCCGTGCGCTCCCCCCGTCGACCATCCTCGAGCACGAGGCCGGCGAGGTGGAGCGGACACGCTACTGGACGCCCTCGTTCGAGGAGGCGGAGCCGGGTGACGGCTACGTCTCCGACCTCGCGACCCGCTACCGGGACGCGGTCGCCGACATGGCGGGGACGGTCGACGGCGAGGTCGGACTGTGGCTCTCCGGGGGCCTCGACAGCCGCGCGATGGCGACCGAACTCGAACGGACCGTCGGGAGCGACGGCGGCGTCGACGCGCTCCGGACGTACACGTACGACTCCAACCCGGCCGCGGGCGGGAACCCCGAACTCGCCGGCCGCGTCGCCGACGCACTCGGCGTCGCGAACCAACAGGTCCCCCTCGACGGTCGGCGGTTCGCCGACGTCATGGAGTCGGCGATCGACGCGACCGACGGGATGGTACGGTGGAACACGCTGCTCAACCTCTCGGCGGTCCACAACCTCGACGCCGACGCCCCGGGGGTCGTCGTCGAAGCCGCCGGCCAGGGCGAACTCCTCGGCGAGCACCTCACCCGCTACCAGTTCACCGAGTTCGAGACTGCGGCCGAGGGGCTCTACCACCGCCAGCGCGCCCTCCCGCGGGAGACGTTCGACGACCTCCTCGACGCGGACGTCGACCCGCGTGCGCCGTTCGAGCGGTCGGCGCGCGAGAGCGACGAGCCGACGATGCGGCGCAGGATGCTCGACGCCCACTTCCGGAACCACTACGCGCGCTTCGTCCTCGCGAGCAACCCGATGGCCCGGCGCGCGGTCGGAACCCGGACGCCGTTCGCGAACGGCGCGTTCCTCGACCACGTCGCCGGGCTCCCGACCGCCTATCGGATGGGAACGGTCCCGCTCACCGACGGGAGCGTGCCTAACGGCGCGAGCGAGCCGAAGCTCCTGCTGAGCCGGACGCTGAACCCCGAACTCGCGGCGATCCCCTACGAGCGGACCCGTCTCCCGCCGCGGTACCCGTACCCCGCCCACGTCGGCGGGTTCGTCGTCACGACCGGGCTCCGGCGCCTCGTCGACCGGGCGACCGACCGGAACCGGAGTCTCGGCGCGGTCTGGTACCGGACCGACCCGGACCTCCGCACCTACGTCGACGACCTCCTGTGCGGCGCGGGTGAACGCCCCTTCTTCGACCCGGAGACGATACGGGACCTCCGGCGCGAACACCTCGCGGGCGAGGCGAACCACGTCTCCGCGCTCGCATCGGTCTCGACCGTCGAGGCGTGGCTACGGAATCACGTCGACGGGCGGGAGGCGACGACGTCGCGCCACACGACCGCGGCGCGCACGTAGGCGTCGGGGGACGGTTCGCCGACCCCGTGCGTTCCCTCCCGGCGGGGGGCCGTACGAGCGTCCCATCCATGCGGGAGCGAGGAGAGGATAGGGATTCGGTTCACCCCCACGGATGTCCGCCGCGGCTGTCGGGCCACAGCGGGTACCAGTACTCCTTGTCGGGTTCGAGATCGAGTTCGCCGTCGAGCACCGATTCGAGTTTGAACTCCAGTTTCTGGTCGTGTTCGCCCCCGTCCGGCGCGAACGGGTAGTAGGCGCCGCGCCGGAACGAGTACACCCAGTAGGCGTGGTCGGCGGTTCCGGCCGCATCGCCGCCGGTGCGACCCCGTTCGAAGCCGAAGACGGCCGCGAGCAGCCGCGAGCCGTACCCGCGTTCGACGAACTCGTCGGCGGCGAAGTGGACCGAGGTGACCAGGTCCTCGGGGTCGTCGTCGGCGAGGACGACCCAGTGGTAGCCGTGGTCGTCGGCGTACCGGCGGAACTCGGTGCCGGTCTCCTCCGCGCCCGCGTCGAGGATCGTCTCGACGGCGTCGACGGTGTCGGCGAAGTCGGTGGAGTCGACCGAGGAGAAACAGAGCGCCGCCTCGCCCACCGAGCGGAAGCCGAGGTCCGCCTCCATCGTGACGTACGCCGTGCTCATCCCGAAGAGGTCCTCGGGGTCCGCCTCGCGGGCGGCGTCGGTCTCGGCGCGGATGCCGAGTGCCGCCTTCACGGAGTCGAAGATGCCCATGGGTGCGATCGGGCCCGGGGCGTATTGGTCCCGGCGGTCGCCGCGCGCCGTCGCGTCCGCCGTCGGCGCCGTCCGGCCGCCCGAACCCCTTCGGTTCCGGTGGAACTCGTCGGTCCGGCGGGGGTCGTCGCCCTCCGCGGTGGTCCGTGTCGGTCCGGCTCGGCTCGGCCGGCTCGGTCCAGATCCGACCGGTCGGGTCGCGCCCCCGGCGGAGCGGCCGGACGAACAAAGGCTTTACCGGGCGGACCGCGTAGCCCGGGCAAATGGTACTCGACGACCTCGGGAGTTCCCTCCGGGGGACGATGGACAAACTCCGCGGGAAGTCCCGCCTCTCCGAGGAAGACGTCGAAGAGGTAGTCCGCGAGATCCAGCGCTCGCTGCTGTCGGCCGACGTCGACACCTCGCTCGTGATGGAGCTGTCGAACAGCATCGAGACCAGGGCCTTAGAGGAGGAGCCGCCGGGCGGCACGACGGCGCGCGACCACGTGCTCAAGATCGTCTACGAGGAGATGGTGGACCTGATCGGCGAGTCCACCGAGATCCCGCTTGAGAACCAGACGATCCTGCTCGCGGGACTGCAGGGGTCGGGCAAGACCACCTCGGCGGCGAAGATGGCGTGGTGGTTCTCGAAGAAGGGGCTCCGCCCCGCGGTGATCCAGACGGACACGTTCCGGCCGGGCGCGTACGACCAGGCCAAGCAGATGTGCGAGCGCGCGGAGGTCGACTTCTACGGCGACCCCGACGCCGACGACCCCGTCCGGATCGCCCGCGACGGGCTGGAGGCCACCGCGGACGCGGAGGTCCACATCGTCGACACCGCGGGCCGACACGCGCTCGAAGACGACCTGATCGCCGAGATCGAGGAGATCGACGGCGTGGTCGACCCCGACCGCTCGCTGCTCGTGCTCGACGCCGCGATCGGCCAGGGGGCGAAAGACCAGGCCAAGCAGTTCGAGTCGTCGATCGGCATCGACGGCGTGATGATCACCAAGCTCGACGGGACCGCGAAAGGCGGGGGGGCGCTCACCGCCGTCAACGAGACCGACTCCTCCATCGCGTTCCTCGGAACGGGCGAGACGGTCCAGGACATCGAGCGGTTCGAACCCAACGGGTTCATCTCCCGACTCCTGGGGATGGGCGACCTCAAACAGCTCTCCGAGCGGGTCGAGCGCGCGATGGAGGAGACCCAGGAGGCGGAGGAGGACTGGGACCCCGAGGAGATGATGGAGGGGGAGTTCACCCTCGAGGACATGCGCAACCAGATGCGCGCGATGGACCGGATGGGTCCGCTCGACCAGGTGCTCGACATGATCCCCGGGCTGGGCGGCGGGATGATGGACCAGCTTCCGGACGACGCGATGGACGTGACCCAAGACCGGATGCGCAAGTTCGAGGTGCTGATGGACTCGATGACCGACGAGGAGCTGGAACGGCCGAGCGTCATCGGCGCCGAGCGGAAGGCGCGGATCTGCCGCGGGTCGGGCGTCGACCCCGACCGGTTGGAGGAACTGCTCGAACAGCACGGGATGATGAAGCGCACGCTCGAACAGTTCTCGGGCATGGGCGACGGCGACATGCAGCGGATGATGAAGAAGCTCGAACAGCAGGGCGGCGGTGGCGGCGGCATGGGCGGGATGGGGCCGTTCGGCGACTGAGTCGCCGTTCCGACCGGCCGGTCGTCCGCGTCGGAGCGGCCAGTCACCGTCGGGTCGAACCGCCCGCCCCGCTCGCGCCCGAGACGGGGTCGGCGTCCCCCGGGCCGGCGCTCGCGTCGACGAGCGGGAGGGTCGACGGCCCGGCGCGGCCGGACACGGGCGGATGGACAAGAATTTATGCCCCGACGGCTAACTCGACCGATACCATGACCAAGAAGACGAAGTCGAAGAAGAAGCGGCTCGCCAAACTGGAGCGGCAGAACAGCCGCGTCCCGGCGTGGGTGATGATGAAGACCGACATGGAAGTCACGCGCAACCCGAAGCGACGCCACTGGCGGCGCTCGAACACCGACGAGTAGATGAGCGCCAACGACTTCGAGGAGCGGGTCGTCACCGTCCCCCTCCGCGACGCCAAGCAGGCGCCCAAACAGGAACGCGGCGACCGCGCGATGGCGCTGGTCCGCCGGCACCTCGCCAAGCACTTCTCCGTCGAGGAGGACGAGGTACGGCTCGACCCCGCGGTCAACGAGACCGTCTGGGAACGCGGCCGACAGAACCCGCCGAGCAAGGTCCGCCTCCGCGCGGCGCGCTTCGACGAGGACGGCGACGTCGTCGTCGAGGCCGAACCCGCGTAAGCGGTCTCGCGTGCTCCGCGCTTCCTTCACTGGTTCGTCGTACGTCGGCGTCTACGCGCACGTCTCGGGCGACTGTCTGTTGGTCCGGCCGGACGCCGACGACGACCTGGTCGAGTCGCTCGCCGCCGAGTTCGGACTGGAGCCGACGCGCACCACCGTCGGCGGCTCCGGCACCGTGGGCGCGCTCGCGGCGGGTAACGAGAACGGCACGCTCGTCTCCCGGCAGGCGACCGACCGCGAGATCGACACGATAGAAGACGCGACCGGCGACGCCGTCGCGCGCCTGCCCGGGCGGCTGAACGCCGCGGGCAACGTCGTCCTCGCGAACGACTACGGCGCGTACGTCCACCCCGAGGCGACCGACGAGGCCGTCTCCGTGGTCGCGGAGACGCTCGACGTGCCCGTCGAGCGGGGGTCGCTCGCCGACGTCAACACCGTCGGTACGGCCGCGGTGGCGAACAACGGCGGCGTGCTGTGTCACCCCCAGTCGCGCGAACCCGAACTGGAGGCGGTCGAGGACCACCTCGACGTGTACGCCGACCTCGGCACGGTCAACTACGGCGCGCCGCTCGTCGGGTCGGGACTCCTCGCGAACGACGGCGGCTACGTCGTCGGCGAGGACACCACCGGCCCGGAGATCGGCCGCATCGAGGACACGCTCGGCTTCATCGACTGAGTCTCCCCGCCGCCCGCGCCCGGTACCCGCGGTTTTCGACGGGTCCGACTCCCCGACCGGCGCCCGCGGCGCGGATAGCCGAGTCGGAAGGTACTTCCGGCTCCCGGGTCGAATTCGGGCCAATGAGCCAGTTCACCGTGAGCGGCGAGTTCCAGACGCGCGACGGACCCCGGGAGTTCTCCCGGGTCGTCGATGCGACCAACGAGAACGTGGCACGCGAGCACGTGCTCTCGCGGTTCGGCGCGGAGCACGGCCTCAAGCGCACCCAGGTGACGCTCAACGAGGTGACCGCCGAATGAGCATGGGTGGCGGCGGTCCGGGTCAACAGCAGCTCCAGCAGCTCTCGCAGGAACTGCAGGCGCTCGACGAGGAGATCGAGGCGGTCGACGGCGACATCGAGGACGTCCGCCAGGAGCAGCGCGACATCGACGACGCCATCGAGGCGCTCGGCACGCTCGACACCGGGTCGACGGTGCAGGTGCCGCTCGGCGGCGGCGCGTACGTCCGCGCGGAACTGGAGGACATCGACGAGGTGGTCGTCTCCCTCGGCGGCGGCTACGCCGCAGAACAGGAGGAGGACGACGCCGTCGACACGCTCGAACGCAAGCGCGACGCGCTCGACGACCGGATCGAGGAGCTCCGCGAGGAGAAGTCGGAGCTGGAAGCCGAGAGCGACGAACTCGAACAGCAGGCCCAGCAGATGCAACAGCAGATGCAGCAACAGCAGATGCAACAGATGCAGCAGATGAGCGGCGAGGGCGACGAGGGCGAGTAACGCGATGTTCGACGGGCTGAAGGACAAGCTCTCCTCGTTCCGCAAGGACACCGCCGAGGACCTAGAGGAGAAGGCCGAGCGGGCCGACGAGGAGGACACCGACGCCGACGCGAGCGCGGACGCCGAGACGGACGCGGCGTCGCCGGCGACCGACGAGTCCTCCCCGGCGTCGGCGGAGTCGACGCCCGATTCGGGTCCGGGCTCCGCCGGTCCCGACGTGGGCGCGGGCGCCGTCGAGACCGACCGCTCGGACGCGCCGTCCGACGCGGCCGACGAGTCCGGCCGTCAGCCCGACGAGCGGAGCGCCCCCGCCGAGGGGGACGAGGAGTCGACCGCGAACACCCCGGCGGCCGCCTCGGCGGTCACCGACCGCTCGGACGCCGACGAGTCCGAGTCGGAGCCGGAGGAGGAGGAGTCGGCCGCGAGCCGGTTCCAGCGGGCGAAGGCGTTCGCGACGGGCCGGATCATCATCGAGGAGGAGGACTTGGAGGAGCCGCTGTGGAACCTCGAGATGGCCCTGCTCGAATCCGACGTGGAGCTGAGCGTCGCCGAGGAGATGCTCGCGACCATCCGCGAGAAGATGCTCGGCGAGGCGCGCGCGCAGGTTGACACCACCGAGGAACTCGTCACGAACGCGCTCCACGACGCGCTGCTCGACGTGATCAGCGTCGGGCAGTTCGACTTCGAGGAGCGACTGGCGCAGGCGGAGAAACCCGTCACCGTCGTGTTCACCGGCGTCAACGGCGTCGGCAAGACGACGAGCATCGCCAAGTTCACCCGGTGGCTCGACGCACGCGGCTACTCGTCGGTGATGGCGAACGGCGACACCTACCGGGCGGGCGCGAACGAGCAGATCCGCGAGCACGCCGACCGCCTCGACGGGAAACTTATCTCCCACGAGCAGGGCGGCGACCCGGCCGCGGTGCTGTACGACGCCGTCGAGTACGCCGAGGCGCACGACGTCGACGTGGTGCTCGGCGACACAGCGGGTCGGCTCCACACCTCGAACGACCTGATGGCGCAGTTGGAGAAGATCGACCGCGTCGTCGACCCCGACCTCACGCTGTTCGTCGACGAGGCGGTCGCGGGCCAGGACGCGGTCCAGCGCGCGAAGAAGTTCGACGAGGCGGCCGCCATCGACGGCGCGGTGTTGACGAAGGCCGACGCCGACTCCTCGGGCGGCGCCGCCATCTCCATCGCGTACGTCACGGGCAAGCCCGTCCTGTTCCTCGGTACGGGACAGGGGTACGACGACCTCCGGCGGTTCGACCCCGAGGCGCTCGTGGACGAACTCGTCGGCGGGGAGTAGCCCGGGCGGCCGACGCGGTTCACTTTCGCCCCGCTTCCGTCCCCTTTATCGCCGTCGCCGCCCCACCGCGAGTAGACGCACGATGCCGGGCAATCCGAAGGGCGACCGTCGGGAGCGCGAACTCGTCAACAGGCTCGACGCCGCGGGGTTCGCGGTGATGCGCGCGCCCGCCAGCGGGTCGTCGACCGACCGCGAACTGCCGGACGTGCTCGCGGGCGACGGCCGGACGTTCTACGCGGTGGAGGCCAAGTCGTCGTCGGGCGACCCCATCTACCTCCGGGGGGAGGAGGTGGAGGCGCTCGTCTACTTCGCGCGCAACTTCGGCGCCAACCCCAAGATCGGGGTCCGCTTCGACCGCGAGGACTGGTACTTCTTCCACCCCGACGAACTCCACGTGACCGACGGCGGTAACTACCGGGTGAAGCGGGAGTTCGCGCTCGATTCGGGGGAGACCATCGACGACCTGAAGGTCGCGAGCGAGGAGTCCGAGAGCGACCGCTCGGCGGCGGAGGTGCTCAACGCGGTCGAACAGGGCGTGCTCTCGGCGGACGAGGCGGCCGAGATGCTGTGAGTCTCCGCGTCGGCGCCTCGGCGCGTACGTCCCCCCTGGACGCCCGACTCAGACCCCGACGACCGCGTAGTCGGGCGCCTCGCCGTCGGGAAGCCGACGGAGCCGCGAGGCGGGGAAGCCGTATCGCCGCTCGCCCGCCACGTCGAGGCGGCCGTCGACCGGCCGCCGGCCGGCGACGTACACCGCCTCGACGACGGGTTCGTGCCCGCCGTAGTCGGCGTTCGACTCGAACTCGTCGATCGGCCGTCCGCTCTCGGTCCGCCGTTCGTCGGCGCGTTCGTCGGTGACGCGCGTGACGAGCAGGAGTTTGCTCGTCTCGCGGTCGCGAACGAACTCGCCGCGGTCGGGGCGGTGGATCCGACAGAGGTGACTGCCGTCATCGCCCACGGGGACGAACACGCGGGCGCCACAGACCGCGCAGGCGCCCGCCCGCTTGCCCGGCGGGGGGACGAGTCGCTCGTTCACCTCGATGGCGACCCGGCGGAGGTGTTTACACCGCGCTCCCCTGAGCGCGTGGTCCGGGCAGGTGCACGACCGGTCGTCGAGGTCGACGACGTAGGTGGCGCCGTCGGTGTCCACGAGGTACGTGTCGTCGCGGAGCGCCCGCACCGTCATCGGCTCCCGGCGGGCCCGTTCCGCGCGGCCGGTGAGGCCGTCGGCGGGCAGGCTCCTACGGGCGGCGGACGCGGATGTGTATGCTGAGTGCGTCATCCCGTATCGACCGATACTACGCGCCCGAGCTACCTAAACCCTCGTTTCGGGTCGAAGGTAGAACGGCGGATATCGGGCGGCTCGGGCGGGTATAGCGGTCGAACGCAGAGGCGGTCGGGGTCGGATTCGGCCGGGCCTCGGCCCCCGAATACGGCCGCTCTGCGGGGCCACGACGGCGGCCAGCGAACGACCCGCGGCGGCCGTCTCGCGGGCCGCTCCCGGGCAGTGACCGGCACCGGACGGAACGGGCGCGGCGCGTGGGTGCTTCGAAGCGCTTTTGCCACGGCCTGCGGAAGCCGTCGGCATGGATATCGACGCGGAGATGCGCCGGAAGATACTCGTCTCCCTCGGCGCCGTCGTCGTGTACATCGCCCTCCTCGTCGCGGTCGGGATCACCTACACGACCGACCATCTCCTCTCGCTGCCCGGTGCGTACCTCATCGTCGGCATCGTCGCGCTGTTCGTCGTCATGATGGCGGCCGCGGGGCTGTTCATCGACCGGCGCTGACGCGGCGGGGGCGTCGATCCGGTCGACGCCGCCCGCTCGGGGTCCGCTCGCCCGCGTCGTGCTCCGCTCTCGCCCCGTTCTCGGCGGTCGCTCTCCGGGTCGTCTCTCGCGTCTCGGTCGTTTCCGTCGTCTCGGTCGCTTCCGCCGTCTCAGGCGTCGGCGCGGCCGTCGTCCGTCCGCTCCGCGCGGTCGCGCCAGTCGGTGACCGTATCGGTCTCGGCGACCCGCTTCGCGTAGTACGACAGCGGGTGGGGGGCGACCGCGCGGTGGTTCCCCTCGTTCTCGCAGAGCCCGTACGCGCCGAGCGTCTCACAGGAGGGCGCGGGGTACTGCGCGCCCGACTCGTCGCGGAGGAAGCCGAACCGCCCCGCCACCTCGTCGGCGGGGAGGCCGGTCAACTCGGTCGTCTCCGCCGCGGTGAGACCCAACTCCGCGAGGAACGACAGCAGCGCGAACCGGCCGACGGCGTCGAGTTCCTCGCCCGCCCGCGCCCGGTCGAGCAGGCGGGCGAGACACGGCGGGAACTGCTCGGGCGCGACCACGCTCACGTCGACGCGCGCGGTCCGGTCCGCGAGCAGGTCGCGCAGGTCGGATATCTCGGCTTCGAGGTCGGCCGCGACGGCGTCGTCGACGCCCTCGAACGGCAGTCCCTCCGCGACCCGTTCGCGGACCGCCTCCCGGAGCAGGCGGTACAGTTCCTCGCGCTCGACCCGCACCTCGCCGTCGAACAGTTCGCGGTTGACCAGCCGCCAGCCGTCGCCCCAGTCGGCGTCGACGTACCGGAGGTACGACCCGACGCCCAGCCGGAACCACCGGGGGACGGGACCGCCGTACCCCTCCTCCGCGCGGGTCGTCCCCGCGAGGTCGAACTCCCGGAGGAACGTGTCGAGGTCGGGACTCGCCCGCGTCGCGTTCGCCGAGTCGGCGGAGCCGACGGCGTCCGACGCGCTCGCCTCGCCCGCGGTGCGCGCGCGGCCCTCGCGTCGCTCGCGTTCGGCGTCGGCGGTGAACCGCGCGTGGGCGGTCCGCGCCTCGGCGCCGGCGTACTTCTCGACGGCGGCGGGCGAGTCGAGCAGCGAGACGAGGATCCGGGCGATGGGGTACGACAGCAGTTCCTCGCGGTCGTCCCACGCGTCGGGCGTCTCGGGTTCGGTCGTCCCCTCGACGAGCGCCCGCTCGACCCGCTCGCGCCCGCGGTCGACCGCGGGGTCGCCCGCCGCGACGAGCTCCGTCAGGTCGACGTCCGCCCCGCGGACGGCGTCGCGGGCGCTCGACAGGAACGGGTACCGCGCCGACAGCGGGTCCATAGCTGTCTGTCCCTGTGTGAGCGGTTCGGTTAAGCGCGACGGTCCCCCCGGCGGTCGGCCGCGCCGGCGGCGACCCGCGTCGACCCGCGGCGTGGGGGTTCGTCCGCGACGGCGGCCGCCCGAGCGGCGCGGAGTAGAACGGCGCGGAGCCGTGCGGCGCGGCGCGGAGACCACGGGAGATAAGGTCCGGTACGCCCTGGATCGAACCCAGCAGTGCCCCGGTTCGCGTACCCCTGTCCCGGCTGCCGCACCACCAACAGCCTCCACGACGCCGACTGCGAGTTCGAGGGGACCGAGTGGAACAGCGTCGAGAAGGCGTACACGGACCTCCTGGTCGTGTTGACCGACGAGACCGTCACCGAGGAGGCGCTCAGACACGCGGTCCACGACGAGTGGTCGGGGCTCCACCGCGCCGCGCTCGACCTCCTGACGCGGGAGGGGCGGGTCCGCGAGACCGACGCGGGGCTCGAACTCCTCACCGCCGAGGCGTACCGCGAGTCGGTGTCCGAGCCCACGCGCGAGCCGATGGCGACCATCTACCGCGAGGGGTCGTACCCCGGCTGTCACGACAACGCGCTGTTCGCGGTCGTGGCGTGGTACGAGATGGTCGGGCTCTCGTGGGAGGAGACGCGCGAACACGCCGTCGAGTGGCTCCGGCAGTCGGGCGCGTGGGACCGCGGCGGCTTCGAGGAGGCGAGTCCGGAGGCGCTCGTCGACAGCAAACGCCACGTGTACGAGGCGGGCTACGGCTGGAAGGAGAAGGCGCAGGCCGCAAAGCGCGTCATCGACCGCCACCGGTAGCCCGACGGGCGCGGCTCGCGGCCGCTCACTCCGCGGTCGCCCCGTCACCGCGGAGGTACCGGGTCGCCCGTGCGCCGCTCCACCCGACCTCCCCGACCGGAAGCGATACGGCCGCGAGCGTCCACGTCCACCCGTGTCGACTCCCCGCGCCGCGACCGCATCCGAGGCCGAGGTCCCGACCGGGTCGCGCCGCGCGGTCGCGGTCGTGATCGGCGTCGTCTTCCTCGACCTGCTCGGATTCGGCGTCGTCATCCCGGTGCTCCCCTTCTACGTCCGGTCGTTCGGCGTCAGCGACGTGTTCATCGGTCTGCTGGCCGCGTCGTACTCGCTCGCGCAGTTCCTCGCCGCGCCGACGCTCGGACGGCTCTCCGACCGTCGGGGCCGCCGGCCCGTCATCACGCTGTCGGTCGTCGTCGCGGCGGTCGCGTGGACGGTGTTCGGGCTGGCGGCGGAGGTGGAGGCGGTCGCGGGCACGACGGCCGCGCTGGCGACGCTGTTCGCCTCGCGGACGCTCGCGGGCGCCGCGGGCGGCAACATCGCCGCCGCGCAGGCGTACGTCGCCGACGTCACACCGCGCGAGCGGCGGGCGGGCGCGCTCGGCCTCGTGGGCGCGGCGTTCTCGCTGGGGTTCGTCTTCGGGCCGGCGCTCGGCGGCGTCGCCGCCAGCGACCCCGTCGTCGCCGCGGCGCGCGAGTTCCTCCCGTCGTTCGTCCCGGCGACGCGCTTCTCGCTGCCCAGCTTCCTCGCCGCGGGGCTGTCGGTGTCGGCGGCCGTCGCCGCGACGGTCGTCCTCCGGGAGCCGGAGCGGACGCGACCCGCGGCCGAGCGCGTCTCGCTGGTCGGCCAGTTCCGGAGCGCGCTCGCGGACGCCGACCTCCGGCCGCTCGTGACCGCGTTCTTCCTCGTCTCGCTGGCGTTCGCGGGGATTCAGGTGATGTTCATCCCGTTCGCGGCCGACTTCTACGGCTACGACGCGACCGGCGCCGCGCTGTTTCTCACCTACATCGGCGTCCTCGGCACGGTGAATCAGGGAGTGCTCGTGGGGCGACTCGAACGCCGACTCGGCGCGGTCAGCCTGGCGCTCGCGGGCGGGGTCTCGCTGGCGGCCGCGCTCGCACTCCTCCCCTTCTCGCCCGACGTGGGGCGGCTCCTCCCCGCCGTCGGCGGGCCGGCGTGGCTCACCGGCGGGCTGGTCGCGCTGCTGTTCGCCGGGTTCCTGCTGTCGTTCGGCAACGGCGCGCTCTCCGTCTCGCTGTCGACGCTGGTGTCGACGCGCGCGAGCGACGAGACGCAGGGCGCCGCCTTCGGCGTCACCCAGGGGGCGGGTAGCCTCGGCCGGACGGTCGGCCCGCCGCTCGCGGGCGTCGCGTACGTCCTCGCCTACTGGTCGCCGTTCGTCGCGGGCGCGGTGGTCCTCCTCCCGGTGCTCGCGTGGCTCGCCGCCGAGCGGCGGCGCGGCGCCGGCTCCGCCGACCGCGGGCCGCCCTCAGAGTGAGTCGAGCGCGTCGAGCACTGCCGCCGCCGCGTCGGGACCGTCGACTTCGAACGCGCGCCAGCCGCGGGCGCGCGCGGCCGCCACGTCCGCCTCGGGGTCGTCGCCCACCATCACCCGGTCGTCGGCGGGGAGGCGTTCCTCGGCGCGTACGAACGCCGCGGGGTCGGGCTTGTGCGCGCCCACCTCGTAGCTGGCGAGCGTCGCGTCGACGTAGCCGGCCAGCCCGACCCGCTCCAGTTTCCCGGCCTGCCACCCGGGGAGACCGTCGGTGAGCACGCCCACCGCGTAGCGGTCGTCGGCCGCCAGCCGGGCGAGTCGCTCGCGGAGCGCGGGCGACGTCTCGGCGGCCGCGAACTCCGCCTCGCGGAGCGCCGCGACGAACGCGTCGGGGTCGGCGTCGAGTTCGGCGAGCGCGCCGGTCGCCGCCCGCCGGTAGGGGTCGTCCGCGAGCGCCTCGAACGCCGCGACGAAGCGGTCGTCGTACGCGCTCCCCGGCGCGTCGGGGTCGACGCCCGCCTCGACGCAGGCGCGGTCGACGACCGCGGCGTAGTCGCCGACCGTCACGAGCGTGCCGTCGAGGTCGAACCAGACCGCCGTGTCGAACTCGACGGCGGCGGACGGGTCGCGGCTGTCGGCCACGCCGGCCGGGCGGCCGGCGACGGCAAAAGCGTGGCGTCGGTGTGCGGGCCGGTCACCCGGTCGGCGGCGCCCGCGGCGTCAGTCGCTCTGGATCCGCGGTGCGAGCATGTACGTGACCTGGCCCATCCCCTCGCCGAACTCGTAGTGGAGTTTGACGGGGAACTCCTCGCCGAGTTCGACCCGCACCTCCGCGTCGCTCGGGATGGCCTTGTTCATGTCCTTGAGGTAGTCGAGGCTGAACAGCGAGTCGGCGGGCCCCGACTGGAGGTCGATCAGGTCGTCGCGCTCCAGTTTGAGGTCGACGTCGTCGGTGTCGCCCTCCGCCTCGATGAAGAACGCCTCCGCGTCGGTGTCGACGCGGAGGCGGATGTGGTCGCTCACCATGTCCGCGGCGGTGATCCCGCGGCCAATCTGTGCGCCCTCCAGGACGATCTCGGCGGGCAGGTCCAGATCCGGGATGTCCGGCTCCTCGCGGATCGAGTCGGGGTCGATCAGCGCGAGCGTGTAACTCAGCTCCTCGATCTGGATGTGGAGCTTGCGGGTCTCCTCGTCGAGTTCCAGTTGGACCAGGTCGCCCGAGTTGGCCATCCCGACGATGTCTTCGAGTCGGTTCAGGTTGACCCCGATGACGCCACCGTCGGCCTCGTACGACTCGAACGCGGCCGCTTCGAGCGCCAGGTCGACCATCCCGACGTTCGCCGGGTCGACCGCCCGGATGGCGAGTTCGTCCTCCTCGAGCCGGAGCTTGCACTCGTCGACCAGCACGCTCACCGAGTCGAGCGCGTCCCGGAGGGTGGACGCGCTCACGATGGCCTTGAACATGGACGCGGCTACGGCTGTCCCGGTAAAAAGATACCCGGTTCTCGGCGTTCGCGGGCGCGTCGGTCGGCCGCTGTCCGGTTTCTCCCGCCCGTCACGCCCGGCCGGCGGTCCGTCCCACGGCGCTCTCGTCGCCGACGGCGCGGGGAGACTCTCGGCCATCGCCGTCGCCGCGAGCGACTCGAGCGTCTCGAACGGCGGGAGCGACACCCGGTCGTCGACGGGGTGCGTCACGTCTATCCCGGTGGGCGGCGTTCGACGGGGTATGCGACCGATTTCGTCTCCGTGCGCGGCGCTCGCGCGCCCGTTCGGGACGTCGGGGGGAGACCATGTCCGGACGTGACGAGTACTACAACAAGGCGAAACAGCAGGGCTACCGCGCGCGGTCGGCGTACAAGCTGAAACAGATCGACGCCGAGGCGGACGTGCTCTCGGCGGGCGACACCGTCGTCGACCTGGGGGCGGCCCCCGGCGGGTGGCTCCAGGTCGCCGCCGAAGCCGCGGGCGCCTCGGGCCGAGTCGTCGGCGTCGACCTCCAGCGGATCGACGACCTGGAGGACCACCAGGCGTCGACCGTCCGCGGCGACATGACGGAGGAGCGAACCCGCGCGCGCCTCCGCGCCGAACTCGGCGCGAGCGAGAGCGACCGGCCCGCCGACGTCGTCGTCTCTGACATGGCGCCGAACATGACCGGCGAGTACTCGCTCGACCACGCGCGGTCGGTCCACCTCGCCCGGCAGGCGTTCGAGACGGCGCTCGACCTCCTGAAGCCGGGCGGCGACTTCGTCGTCAAGGTGTTCGACGGGCCGGACCTGGAGGCGTTCCGCGAGGACGTCGGACGCGAGTTCCAGTACGTCCGCGCGTACACCCCCGACGCCAGCCGGAAACAGTCGTCCGAGCGCTACCTCATCGCCAAGGGCCGGACCGACGCGCCCGTTCGTGAGGGCGAGACGCTGACGGTCGAGGTGACGGAGACGGGCGACGAGGGCGACGGCATCGCGAAGGTCGACGGCTACACCCTGTTCGTCGCCGGCACCGAGGCGGGCGAGACCGTCGAGGCGCGCGTGACGGACCTGAAACCGCGGTTCGGCTTCGCCGAACGGGTCGACCGCGACTGACGCTCAGTCGCTCGCGGCGGCGACGTCGGACCCGTCGTCCCGCCGGACGAAGCCGACGGCGGCGTACACCAGCGGCGTGTCGATCACCGCGATCAGGAGTTTGAGGGCGTACTGCCCGACGATCAGCGACCAGACCACGCTCGTCGGGAGCGCCGTCCCGACACCGAAGACGGCGGGCGCGACGACGAACGCGACCAGCGTGAACACGACCGTGTCGATCAGTTGGCTGGTGGCCGTCGACCCGACGTTACGGAGCCACAGCGACGCGCCGTCGGTCGCCTCGCGGATCCGGTGGAAGGCGATCACGTCCCAGTTCTGGCTCAGCACGTACGCACAGAGCGACCCCAACACGACGTTGCCCGAGAGACCGAGCACGGTGGCGAACGCGTCGGGGTCGACCGACCCCTGCGCCGCGGGGATCGCGATGGTCGCGAACACCAAGCCGAGGAGAACGAAGTTCATCGCGAACGCGACGTTGACCACCTGCTGGGCGTAGCGCTTGCCGTACAGTTCCGACAGGCAGTCGGAGGCGAAGAACGTCACCGCGTACGCGAGCGTCCCGCCGGGGGCGGTGACCGCCCCGAGGAGCGGCAGCCCCACCGAGAGGAGTTTCGCGGAGATGACCTGCGCGGTCACCAGCGCGGTGACGAACAGCGCGGTCAGCACTACCGCCGCCAGCGGCACCCCGAGCGGTCGGGGGGCGCGTGCGGTGCTCACGCCCCGCCCTCGTCGTCGCCGTCGAGACGGCCGTGGCGGGCGTCTATCTCGTCGAGCATATCCAGCGTCTTCCGGACCGACGCGCGGACCGCGTCGCTGCGGTTGACGAACTTGCCGTCGTCGCCGACGTGGTCGTCGAGGTCCGCGAGCAGTTCCGCGGGGATCTCGACGCTTATCTTGGGCATACCCGGAGATTCCCCCGCGACTAGTTGAATCTTATCGAACGCGGCGAACGGCCGTCCGCCGCCGCACGCGGGGGTGTCGACGGCCACGGACGCGGCGTACCGGTGAGGGAGGTGGACGGGCGGAGAGAAAGGAGAGCGCGGGCGGCCGCGCTACTCGGGCAGGTCGACCGAGACGGTGTGCTCGCCGGGCCCGTACGTCCGGGTCGTGTAGTCCAGCAGTTCCTGTTCGTCCGCGGTCGCCTCGCTGAACTCGCCGCCGGGCAGCGAGTGGACCGCGAGCGACAGCGTGAGTTCACAGCCGTCGGCGACGGTGAACGTCACGTGCGCCCGCCCGTCGTCGAGGACGACGTGGCCGTAGCTCTCCAGACAGTCCCGTACGTCCTCGCTGGCCCACGCCGACCCGCGGTCGGTGACCCCCTCGTCGGTGTTGCCCCAGGCGTAGCGGAGCAGGCGGTCCTGTTCGGCGTACAGCCCCTCCTCGCCGAGTTCCTCGATTGGCTCGCCCGCGACGAAGTCCACCTGGTAGCTCGTCGGCTCGCTTCCGCCGTCTCCGCCGCCGGAGAGGAGTTCCGCGGTCACGTCGCTCCACGCCACGCTCCCCTCGGCGGCGACGTTCGCGGGGTCGAGCGCGTCCGCGTCGAGCACCTGCGCGGGCGACAGCATCGGCCACTCGTCGATACCGAGGAGTTCGCCGAGGCTGGGACCGGTCTCCGGCGGCCGGCCCGGCCCCTCGAACGACCCCTCCCAGTCGGGGACGGGGTCGGGGTCGCCAACCAGGATGCGGACCACCATCCCGAATATCTCGTGGGGCGGGCAGTTCGCGTCGTACAGCCCGGGTTCGGTGAACTCGTACAGCCAGAAGCCGCCGCCGCTGATGATCGGCGACGAGACGGGGGGAACGCCGTCGGGAACCCGCTGTTGGCGGCCGAACCCGGGGTGGTAGAAGGTGACGGCGTGGTCGGGCGTGACGAGGTTGAACCGGACGATGTCTCCGGGCTGGACGTGGAGGCCGACCGGGTCGAAGTAGAAGTACGGCGGTCGCATCTCCCCCTCGCCGGGGAAACTGATCAGACACGACACCTCGTGGTCGGGCTGTAACTCCGCGGGCAACTCCTCGTCGCCGTTGGGGGAACTGTAGCCGTAGTAGGGGTCGATACGCCGCTCGTGACCGTCGGTGTGGCTCGCGGCGACACCCCTGGCGGCGGGTTCCGACTCGGCCGTCGCGGTTCCGCTCGCCAGCGAGGCGGCCGCGCCGACGCCGACCGCCTTCAGTATCGACCGCCGGCCGACGCTGAGTCGCTCGACCGCCTCGACCAGGGCCGACCCGTCGAACTCGGTTCGCGCCGCGTCCGTCGCCGCTTCCGCGTCCGTCACCGCCTCCGCGTCCGCCGTCCGCGGTGTTCGCTCCGCGCGGTCCGTCCGATCCGCCGCACCGTCGGTGGCTCCCGATTGGTCTGGTGACATGGGTTCGTGGGGTCGAAGCGCCGGTGCCGAGCCGACCGACCGACCGGCGCGCGCCTCTCCCGAGTGAACGATCGTGTACGACAGCTTAAACACACGTTCTAGGTTACATACCGGGATCGTTCCCGGCCGACCGGACGAATCGGTCGGGGAGACGACGGAACGTGGCCGGTACCGGCGCCGGGAGGCAGGTTCGAAGGCGCGAGCGGGGCGCCGAGTCGGTCAGTCGCGTGCGGCGCCGACCGTCGGTTCGGCCAGGTCGCGGCGACCGCCCAGCGTGAGTACGAACAGCGCGCCGAGACCGACGCCGTACGCCGCCATCAGCGGCACCGTCACGAGGAACATCGTGATCACGTCCGCGGGGGTGAACAGCGCCGCCACCAGCAGGAGGCCGACGGTGACCTCCCGCCACCGCGAGCGCATCACCCGGTAGGGGACCCCCGCGGTGTTGAGTAGCACCATCAACACGGGGATGTCGACGAGCAGACCGATCCCGGCGGTCGTGAAGAAGACGAGCCAGAAGAAGTCGCTGATGCGGTAGCTGATCACCATCTCGGCGCGGAGCGCGTCGCCGACCAGCCACGAGATGACCGCGGGGGCGACGTAGTAGGCGCCGAAGGCGAGTCCGCCCACAAGCCCCACGAGGAGCGCGGCGGCCCACCCGAAGATGACGCCGCGCCGCCCGCGAACGAATCCGCGTTCGCGGAGCGCGGGCCACGCGAAGAACGCCGCCACGGGGAGCGTGGCGATGCCGGCCAACAGCGTCGATATCTTCACCTCGAAGATGAGCGCCTCCACGGGGTGGAGCACGATCACCGCGAAGTTCTCCGCCTCCGGCCCGACCACCTGCTCGGGGAGGCGGCCGACGAACGCCTGCCGGACGACGCCGATGCCGCCGAGGTACAGCGACGCGAACACCGCGACGAGGACGATACCGAAGACGGCCACGAGGACGAACGCCCGCGAGCGGAGCGCCGCGGCGATGAACGCCAGGTCCTCGTAGTAGCCGCCGATGTCGTCCTCGTCGGAGTCGCCGTCGGTCAGCCCCTCCAACAGCGTCCCGGTGGCGCGGGAGGTGCGGTCGCCGATGTCGTCGGCGGCGCCGGGGACGCCCTCGCCGCCGGCCGCCGACCCGCCCTCCTCCGACCGGGCGCCCCGGGCCGCCTCGGCGTCGTCGTACCGGTCGAGGACCGCTCGCGCCTTCGCGGAGTCGCCCGCGCTCGCGGCGCGGTCGGCGAGGAAGCTCGCCCGCCGCTCGGAGACGCCCGCGAAGACGGCGTCGGGCGCGCGACGCACCTCGTCGGCCGACAGCGCTTCGATATCCACGGCGTCGGGGTCGGTGCCGGCGACGTACGCGAAGTAGAGCGCCAGCCCGCCGCCCAGTAGCGCCGCGAGCGCCAGCCCCGCGGCCGCGAACAGTCCGAGCGCGGCGGTCCCCGCGACGGGGAGCGCGGCCGTGAGGGCGGCCGCGCTGGTGCCGAACTCCGCGAGCAGTCGGTCGGCGAGTCCCGGCCGCTCGACCAGCGCGTAGCCCGCGGCGAACACGACGACGGCGATCCCGAGCAGGACGTTCCACAGCGAGCCGAACCGGCCGCGCCAGTCGACGAACCCCGCCCCGCGTCGGACCGCGGCGAGACCGCCGCCGCTGTCGAGGAGGTCCTTCGGCGGGCCGGTGTCCGCGGGGGCGTCGCCCGTCGGGTCGGCGTCGCCGCCCGCGTGGACCTCGTCCCAGCGGTCGAGGATCGCCCGCGCCTTCGGTTTCTCGCCCGCCTCGATGGCGGACTCGGCGGCCGCGAGCGACTCCTCCTCGCTCATCGTCTCGAACGCCTCGGACGGCGCCGCGCGCACGCCGTCGGCGTCGAGCGCCGAGAGGTCGATCGCGGTCGGGTCGCCCGCCCGGCCGGTCGCACCCGCCGCGGCGTCGAGTTCCGCGTAGACGAAGTACGCCAGCGCGAGCAGGGCCACCACCAGCGCCGCGACCGCCGCGAGGAGGTACCGCGACGTCTCCGTCACCGGGAGCATCCGGTAGGCGGTGACGTACCGCGCGAACCGGTTGACGACGCCCGGTCCCCGGTAGGCGTAAAACAGATAGACGGCGGCGGCCGCGGCCACCGCGACCGCACAGATGACGTTCCAGTGGCGGCGGAACGTCGCGCCGGCGTCGATCCGCTCGCTCCCCCGGCGGGCGGTGACGACCACCTTCGCGAAGTAGAGCGACGCGCCGTACAAAAGGAGGAGCGGCACCGCCCACATGATCTGCGTGAACGGGTCGGGCGGCGAGAAGAACGCGCCGAAGACGAAGATGAGCACGACCGCGTAGCGCCACTTCTCGCGGAACGTCTCGTAGGGGATGATCTCGGCGTACGACAGCGCGGTGATCGCCAGCGGCATCTGGGCGGCGAAGCCGAACGAGAAGGTGAGAAGCAGGATGAACTGCGCCCACTTCACGATCGAGTAGTTGGGCTGGATCCCCGCCGACAGCGCGTTGTTCGCGAGGAACGCGAACATGAACGGGAAGAACACGAGGTAGCCGTACGCGACCCCGACCGCGAACAGGCCGACGGCGGCCAGGAAGATCAGCGCGAGTTTCCACCGCGCGACCGGCGTCTGCGGCCACGCGCCGCGTTCGCGGAGCGCGTCGCGGGCGAAGTAGATGAAGAGGGGTAACGCGAGGATGATCCCCACCGCGAGTCCGATCTTCGCTTGGAGGAGGACCACGTCGAAGGGGGTCTGTGCGATGATGTTCACCTCGCCGGCGGCGACGGCGTCCAGCCGCGCTTTCGTGACGCGCTTGAGGAACCCCCAGCCGATCTCCCGGAGGAAGTAGAACGAGCCCATGAGCCCGACGACGAAGACGATGAACACCTTCTGGAGGTCCTTCTGGGCGGCGCGGAGCATCGCGCCGGCGGTCTCCCGCCCCTCCGCCAGCGTCTGCTGGGTGTCCTCGTCGAGCGCGCTCGACATACGTGTACAGCGGACGCCTCGCAGTTATCAACCTTTTCACCCCGCCGGGCCGTGCGGTACGTTGCCGTCCCACAGTCAGGCGTCGCCGCATCGGAAAAGGCCTATAACTACCCGCGGGTGTAGGTCGGGTAGATGAGCGACGACTCGGACCCCGCCGAGGAGCCGACGCCCAGCGACGGCGCCGACGGCGGGTCCGGGTCGGACGAGGCGGACGCGGACCGGGAGGCGTCGTCCACCCCCGAACCCGAGGAGGAGCGAGACCGGGACCCGTCGGACCCCGACGCGGCGGAGGATACGGACGCCGCGGAGGACGTAGACGACGCCGACGGAGACGACGACCCGGATCCGTCGGACTCCGACAAAGACGACGAGGACCCGACGGGAACGGAGGAGTGGACTACCGCCCACGACGACCCGGACGCCGTCATCGACCCGCGGGAGGTGGTCGGTCCGGACGCCGACGATAGTGGCGACCCGCGGGCGGACGGGGAGACGGACACCACCGACACGGAGCCGACCGTGGACGCCGACGACACGGACGCCGACGGCGACGCGAACCCGCCCGCGGTCGGTCCGACCGAGGACCCGGATACGGCGACGGACGCGGGCGTCGGCGACGCGCCGACCGGCGTCGACGCGCCGTCGCCCGTCGAGGGCGACACCGGGCGCGCGCCCGGCCGGGCGGACCGCGGACCCGAGGAGGTGGTTCGTCCGGCGAACACGAACGCGGACGCGGGGGCGCCGGCCGACCAGCCGACCGCCACGGGCGACGGCGGCATCGAACAGACCGCGACCACGGCCGCCCAGAAGGGGATGGACGCGGTGAACGAGGGGTTCGACTCGCTGGGCGGCGGCGGCCCCGACTCCGACGAGGAGATGCCGCTGACCGAGCACATCGAGGAGATGATGCGCCGGCTCAGCGTCGTGTTCGTCATCGGCGCCGTCGTCTCGCTCGCCGTGCTGTTCGTCGGGTCGGTGTCGCCGACGGTGCCGAGCGCCACGGAGATCATCCGCTTCTTCTGGGACACCCACATCGGCTTTCAGGAGTACACGCCGCACGTGTACGGCCCGCTGGAGTTCGTCCTCGCCAAACTCAAGGTGGCGGGCCTGGCCGGCCTGCTCGTCGGACTGCCGGTGTTCGTCTACCAGACGTACCTGTTCATGCGCCCCGGCCTGTTCCCGAACGAGCGCCGCTACTACCTCGCGGCCATCCCGACGAGTTTCGTCCTCGGGGTCGTCGGCGCGGCGTTCGCGCACGTCGCGGTCCTGCCGTTCGTCTTCGACTACTTCATCAGCTACACCCGCCAGAGCGCGATCCTCGCGTTCGGGCTGAACGACACGTTCAACCTGATCTTGCTGATGATGGGCTACTTCGCCATCGTGTTCCAGATCCCGCTGTTCATGCAGTTGGCGGTGATGATGAACGTCGTCTCGCGGGTGTGGATGGAACAGCGCCGCCTCCTCTTTTGGGGCGCGTTCCTCGGGCTGGCGTTCACGTTCATCGCCGCCGACCCGACCGGGTTCGCCTCCATCATCGTCGCGGCGACGATGATCGTCCTCTTCGAGGCGACGCTGCTCATCCTGCGGTGGACCGGGAACTGAGACCGGCCCGCACCCGACTCGGGCGTCGGCGCCCTGCCCAACCGGTCAGTCGTCCGACGACGGGGAGGGGTACTCCCGCGAGAACAGGTCGTTCGTCTCTCCGTCCCCGCCCGCGTCGGGGTCGCCGCCGGCCGTCGGACCCGTCGCTCCGTCGGTGTCGTCGTCGGCCTCGGCGCTCGCGTCGGCGGGCGAGACGCTCCCCGTCCGGTAGCCCGACAGGTCGAGGGTGACGTGGTCGAACCCCAGGTCGCTCAGGTGCTCGCGGGCGGCGGCGGCGAAGTCGGGGTTCAGCGCCGCGTCGAGTTCCTCGGCGCCCACCTCGATCCGCGCGAGCCCGTCGTGGTCGCGCACGCGGAACTGCGAGAACCCCCACGTCCGGAGGAGCCGTTCGGCCTTCTCGATCCGGGTCAGCCGCTCTTCGGTCACTTCGAGCCCGGTCGGGATCCGCGAGGAGAGACACGCCATCGAGGGTTTCTCCGCCACGTCCAGCCCGTAGTCGGCGGCGATCTGTCGGACCTCGGCTTTCGTGATGCCGGCGTCGAGCAGCGGCGAGTAGACGTCGAGTTCGTCGACCGCCCGGAGACCGGGGCGGTGCCCCTCGCCGGGGTCGGAGGCGTTCGTGCCGTCACACACCGTCGAGAGGCCGCGCTCGCGCGCGGCCTCGTACATCCGCGAGAGCCGCATCGTCCGGCAGTGGTAACACCGGTCGTCGCCGTTGGCCACGAAGTCGGGGTCGTCGAGTTCCGAGAACGTCACGAGTTCGTGGCGCACCCCGACGTCGGCGGCGACCCGCTTCGCGTCGTCGAGTTCCTCCGCGGGGAGCGTCTCGCTGCGTGCGGTACACGCCACCGCGTCGTCGCCGAGCGCGTCGTGTGCGAGCGCGGCGACCACGCTCGAGTCCACGCCGCCGGAGAACGCGACGAGGACGCCGTCGCGCTCGGCGAGCGCCTCCCGCGCGGCCGCCGCCTTCGCCGCAACCTCGTCGTCCATGACCGTCCGGTGGGTCCGGCGGCGCAAAAGTCCCGCGCTCGGAACGGGCTGCGGGGCGCGAACGTTTTTCTAGCCGAGCGGCGAACGCGGTGGTGAATGGAGTTCACGTCGGTTCCGGGCGTGGGCGAGAAGACGGCCGCCGCGCTCGCCGACCTCGACGGGGCCGAGGCGGCGCTCCGGGACGGGGACGTCGCTCGGCTCGCGCGGGCGGAGGGGCTCTCGGAGGGGCGAGCCGCCGCCATCGCCCGCGGCGCGATCCGCCGCCGCCACGACGACCCCGGGGGGTGGGCTGCGACCGACCGCGCGCAGGAACTCGCCGCCGACGCGCTCGGCCTGCTCCAGGAGCGGACGGTCACCGACTACGCGGCCAAGCGGCTGGAAACGCTGTACCCCAGCCCCACCCGCTCGCGGATCGAGGAGGTGCGCGAGTGGGCCGCCCGGGCGGTCGAGCGCGACCCCGACGAGGCCGTCCTCGCGGCGCTCGGCGGCGTCGAACCGCTGACGGAGCCGCGGGGGCTGCGGGTCCGCGAGCGGGCGGTCGCCACCGCCGACGCCGAGCGGTACGCCGAGGCGGAAGCGGCCTTCCCGGAACTGTCGGTCGAGGTGGTCGAGGACCGCCGCGGGCTGGCGGAGCTCGCGCGGTCGTACTCCACCGTGGTCGCGCTCGACGAGGCGTTCGCCGGCGTCGACGTCGACGGCGACGTGCGGGTGCTCCCCGACGCCGAGGAGCACCCCGAGGAGGTGGTGCCCGAGCGGCTGCTCGCCTTCTTCGCGACGAACCGCGACCGCCTCCACGCCGCGGCGGACACCCACGAGGCCGCCGGACTCGACCCCGCCTGCGACCTCGACGTCCTGCGGGACGCGCTCGCGCGCGTGACCGACGACGGCGGCGTGGTCGGCGACGGCGAACTCGACCGGCTGTCGACGGCGGTCGACGACCTCGACGCGGCGGCGTCGACCGCGGCGTCGGTCGCCAACGACCGCCTGCGGGACGCCATCGGCGAGCGGAACGTCACCATCGAGGGTCGCGACTTCCTCTCGCTGGTCGAACAGGGGGCGCGCGTCGACTCGCTGCTCTCGCGGGAGCTCTCCGACGAGTACGACGAGGCCATCGGCGACGCGCGCACGCACATGGCCGACGCGCTCGACCTCGCGGAGGGGGAGGCGGAGTTCACCGAGCGGGTGTTCGCGGGCGAACCCACGTTCCCCGTCGAGTACAACGACGAACCCCTCTCGCGGCTGCGGACCGAACTCAAGGCCGCCCGCGACCGCCGGGCCGCGAAGCTCAAGTCCGACCTCGCGGCCGACCTGGGGGCGCTCCGCGGCGACGTCGACGAGTTGGTGCGCGAGGCGCTCGAACTCGACGTGGAGCTCGCCGTCGCTCGGTTCGCCGACGACTTCGACTGCGTCGTCCCCGAGTTCGTCGAGAGCGAGGCCGCTACCACGGCTTCGGAGCGTGCGGACGCGCCGGCGGCCGCCGAACCCGGCGTGGCGACCGAGAGTGACGGACGGGGTCGCGGGGGGTTCCGGATCGAGGGCGGGCGGTCGCCGCTGCTCGACGTGCCGTTCGAGGAGGTGGACCCGGTCGACTACGAGGTGTCGGGGGTGACGCTGCTGTCGGGCGTCAACTCCGGCGGGAAGACGTCGACGCTCGACCTCGTCGGGCTGGTCGTCACGCTCGCGCACATGGGGTTGCCCGTCCCGGCCGAGTCGCTCCGGCTGCGGCGCGTCTCGGAGCTCCACTACTACGCCAAGTCGCAGGGGACGCTCGACGCGGGCGCGTTCGAGTCGACGCTGCGGGACTTCGGCGACCTGGTCGACGGCGCGGCGGGGCGGCTCGTCCTCGTCGACGAACTCGAATCGATCACCGAGCCGGGGGCGTCCGCGAAGATCATCGCCGGGATTCTGGAGGCGCTCGACGACCAGGGGGCGACCGCGGTGTTCGTCTCCCACCTCGCCCGACAGATCCGCGAGGCGGCGGCGTTCGACGTGGCGGTCGACGGCATCGAGGCGGTCGGGCTGGAGGACGGCGAACTGGTGGTGAACCGCTCGCCGCGGAAGGGCCACCTCGCGCGGTCGACGCCGGAACTCATCGTGGAGAAGTTGGCGCGGGAGGCGCGCGACGGCGAGGACCGGGCCGACCCGGCCTGCTCCGGCGATTCGGCGGGCGCGAGCGACCCCGGGGCGGGCGAGGCGGGCGAGTCGCCCGGCCGGGCGGGGTTCTACGACCGACTGTTGGGGAAGTTCTAGCCGGGCCGACCCGGGATCGACCGGTGCGAAACTGAAACTGGTACTCGAAGAGACCCGCCGAAGGGGCGGCGATACGACCACTTTCAGTTCCGGTGCGCTGTCGGGGAATCGTTAAGTGTCCGGACGCGACACCTCTCAGGTACGATGCCCGGAGACGACGAGGGGATGTTGTCGTGGGACGAGTCGGTGTTCCGCGACGAACACGTCTTCGAGGTGGACTACGTCCCCGAGACGTTCCGTCACCGGGAGACCCAACTGGAGTCGCTGAAGTACGCGCTCCGGCCCGCCGCGCGGGGGTCGCGCCCGCTCAACACCGTGGTGCGCGGGCCGCCCGGCACCGGCAAGACCACGTCGGTCCAGAAACTGTTCTCGGAACTGCGCGCCCAGACGGACGTGCGGGCGGTCCACGTCAACTGTCAGGTGGACTCGACGCGCTACGCGGTGTTCTCGCGGGTGTTCGAGGGGCTGTTCGACTACGAGCCGCCCTCGTCGGGCATCTCGTTCAAGAAACTGTTCGGCCAGATCGCCGACCGCCTGGTCGAACGGGACGACGTGCTCGTGGTCGCGCTCGACGACGTGAACTACCTCTTCTACGAGAACGAGGCGTCGGACACGCTCTACTCGCTGTTGCGCGCCCACGAGGCCCACCCGGGCGCGAAGATCGGCGTGATCTGCATCTCGTCGGACCTGGCGCTCGACGTGGTCGACGGTCTCGACTCGCGCGTCCAGTCGGTGTTCCGCCCGGAGGAGGTGTACTTCCCGGTGTACGACGTCGACGAGATCGTCGACATCCTCCGCGAGCGCGCCGACCGCGGCTTCCACGACGGGGTGCTCGGCGCGCCCGAACTCGACCGGGTGGCCGACCTCACCGCGGAGTCGGGCGACCTCCGGGTCGGGATCGACCTGCTCCACCGCGCGGGGCTGAACGCCGAGATGCGCGCGTCGAAGACGGTGTCCGTCGACGACGTCGAGTCGGCGTACGACAAGTCGAAGTACGTCCACCTCTCGCGGAGCCTCCGGGGGCTCTCGGACTCCGAGCGCGCGCTCGTGGCCGTCATCGCCGACAACGACGGCGAGCAGGCGGGCGCGGTGTACGAGGCGTTCCACGAGCGCACCGACCTGGGCTACACGCGCTACTCGGAGATCGTCAACAAACTCGACCAACTCGGCATCATCGAGACGGAGTACGCCGAGGTGGACGGGAGGGGACGCTCGCGGTCGCTCACGCTGGCGTACGACGCCGACGCCGTGGTCGACCGGCTGGAGTAGGCCGCCCGTTCGGCCGCTCCGCAGCCGTGTTCCGACGCTCACTCCTCGGCGGCGTAGTCGTGCCCGACCACGAGCGCCGTGACGTTGCCGACGACGAGTGCGGCGACCAGCGGCAGGTCGGCCGGCGCCAGCGGACCGACCGCCACCACGAGCAGATTCGCCGGCGCCATCGCGACGGCGAGCCGGAAGGCGACCCCCCGCACCGCGCCGAGGAGGGGCGGTGCGGCGGTGGCGGAGGACATGGGTGCCCGAACCGACGTTGCGGGGCGGATTAGTACGAACCCGATAAACGACGAGGTGAGCCGGCTCGTCGGGCGCTACTCGCTCGCGTCCGCGGCCGGCCGTCCCGCCGGCGTGGGGCGCCCCGGGTCGTCCGTCGGGCGCCGTCACACACATCCGAAAGACGTAATCGGCGCACGGCGGATCTCCGAGTATGAGTACGGACGCCTACGAGCGGCTCACCCGGAACGTCTCCGAGGTGGTCACCGAGGAGGAGGTACGCGCGCTGGCCGACGACCCCGAGGGCAAGCGGGTGTACGTCGGGTACGAGCCGTCGGGCGTCCTCCACATCGGGCACATGCTGACGGCGAACAAGCTGATCGACCTCCAGGAGTTGGGCTTCGAGGTGGTCGTCCTGCTCGCCGACGTTCACGCCTACCTCAACGACAAGGGGACGTTCGCGGAGATCCGCGACACCGCCGAGCGGATGCGCGAGCAGTTCGTCGCGTACGGGCTCTCCGAGGACCGCACCGAGTTCGTCCTCGGCTCGGAGTTCGAACTCGACGAGCCGTACGCCCTCGACCTCCACGAACTCGAACTGTCGACCACGCTCAACCGCGCCCAGCGCGCGATGGCCGAGATCCAGGGCGGCGACACCGCGAAGGTGAGCCACGTGGTCTACCCGCTGATGCAGGCGCTCGACATCGTCTACCTCGATCTGGACCTCGCGGTCGGCGGGACCGACCAGCGGAAGGTCCACATGCTCCACCGCGAAGTCGTTTCCGGCATCGACGACGGCGAGAGCGACCACCGCTACGAGGCGCGGCCGTGTCTCCACACGCCGATCATCGCCGACCTCACGACCGGCGTGGGGAAGATGTCGTCGTCGTCCGGCGTCTCGCTGTCGATGGAGGACTCCACGGAGGCCATCGAGGAGAAGGTGAACGCGGCGTTCTGTCCGCCGACGCGCGACCCCGACCCCGACGGCGAGGGGAACGACCGCGAGAACCCCGTCTTGGAGATATTCCGCTACCACGTGTTCCCGCGGTTCGAGACCGTCGTGGTCGAACGCCCCGAGGAGTACGGCGGCGACCTGAAGTACGACGACTACGAGGCGCTCGCCGGCGACCTCGAGTCCGGCGAACTCCACCCCGCCGACGCGAAGGGCGCGCTCGCGGAGTACCTCGACGAGTTGATCGCGCCCGGCCGCGAGGTGCTCCGGGCGGCCGGAACCGACGCCGGCGACGAGTGACGGAAACTGCGGGACCGAGCGCTCACCGCCGGGCGGCGCGGCCCCGCGCCCGCGTCGACCGGGACCGCGACCCGGTCACGCGAAGCCGAACTGCTGCATCAGGTTGCTCGCGAACCCCTTGACCACCAGCCCGAGTCCGATCAGCATCAGCGCCATCCCGCCGGCGACTATCAGCGAGTCGACGGCGATGACCACCAGTCCCGCCAGCAGCAGGACGAGACCGCCCACGCCGGCCGTTCCGAGTCTCTCGAACATACTCGGCGGTACCCCCGACGCGTGAAAACGCCGGCGGTCGGGCGGCGGGCGTGCGGCGGTCGGGCGGCGGGCGCGCGGAGCGTGGGACGGACGACGGGGGCGGCATGCGCTGACTTTACATCGGACGCGTCGAACCCGGCGGGTATGGGCGACGACGACTCCCGGACGACCGAACTCCGGATGCCCGACGACGACGAGGTGTTCGCCGAGGTGACGGAGATGCTCGGGGCGAACCGCGTCGAGGTCCGGTGTGCCGACGGCGCCGAGCGGACCGCGCGCATCCCCGGCCGGATGCAGAAGCGCGTCTGGATCCGCGAGGGCGACGTGGTGCTCGTCGAGCCGTGGGACTGGCAAGACGAGAAGGGCGACATCACCTGCCGCTACGAGCAGAGCGAGGCGGAACAGCTCCGCGACGCAGGCCACCTCCGGTGAGCCGCGGGGCGACGCCGAGCGACGGCCGTCCGGGCCGCGAGCGCCGGTCGCCGTGAGCGGGGGCGCTCGCCGTGGAGTCGGGAGCGCGACCCGCGGCCGGACTGGCGAGGCTTTTCATGGCCGGGGGTCGAAGGTGCGACGATGAGCGGCGAACGCGGCGAGTTCGGCCTGACCGACCCCGAGGAGTCGGACGTCCCCGGCGACGAGTGGGAGGAACTGGACGTCTCGGACGACGAGGCCGACCGCATCGCCCGCCGCCAGGACCACGCGTTCAACCAGTTCCGCGAGCGGATCAAGAACACCGAGCAGTTCAAAGTCGAGGCGGCGGTGTTCGACGACGCGACGCTCGCTGCGCTGTACAAACTCGTCCAGGACGGCCACATCGCCGCGTTCGGCGGACCAGTCTCGACGGGGAAGGAGGCGAACGTCTACGAGGCGCTCGGCGACGACGACCACGAACTCGCGGTGAAGGTGTACCGGATCAACACCTCGAACTTCCGGCAGATGCGCGACTACCTCGAGGGCGACCCCCGGTTCGAGGGGATCGGCGGCGACAAGAAGGCGGTCGTGCTCGCGTGGGTCCGCAAGGAGTTCGCCACCCTCCGGCGGGCGAAGCGGGCGGGCGTGCGCGTCCCCGAACCGATCGCGGTCCAGCGGAACGTGCTCGTGATGGACCTCGTCGGCCACGCCGACGACCGCGCGCGCCGGCTGGCCGAGGTGACCGTCGAGAACCCCGAGACGGCGTACGAGGTGGTCCGCGAGTACATGCGTCGGCTCTACTCGGCGGGGCTGATCCACGGCGACCTCTCGGAGTACAACCTGATCATCCACGAGGGCGAACTGTTCGTCATCGACCTCGGGCAGGCGATCACCGTCCACCACCCGAACGCCGACGACTTCCTCGACCGCGACTGCCGGAACGTCGCCTCGTTCTTCTCCCGGCAGGGGCTGGACGTGACCGGCGACGACCTCCACGAGTACGTTACCCGCCCGGAGCCGGAGCCGTCCGCGGACGCCGAGTCGGTCGAGGCGGAGTCGACCCACTCGGCGGGGTCGACGACCGGGACGGACGCGACGGGCGAGGAGTAGCGGGGCGTCGCGGCGGCCTGCGGCCGGCGGTCCGTCTCCCCGGCCTCACTCCGCCGCCCCGGACCCGAACCCCGTCCGCTCGGCGTCCGCGAGCGCCCGGTCGGCCGCCGCCTCGATGGAGAACTCCCGTACCACGTCGCCGTCGCGCACCAGCGGTTCGAGCAACGCCTCCGCGCCGTCGGGTCCGTCCCGGTCGCGGAGGCCGACCGCGTGGCCGCCGTCGGCGGTGCGGTACACCTCCTTCGCGCCCGAGAGCTTCCCGCGTTTCGCACAGGGTTCGCCCTCGACTTCGACGATGTCGAGCGCGAAGTCGACCGGGTCGGCGTTCGAGACGTAGCCGCCGACGCCGAAGCCGTCGGCCACGTCGCGCAACGCGCGGAGCTCCGCGGGGCCCAGCCCGCCGGAGACGAACACGTCGACGCCGTCCATCTCCCGGGCGTCGAGTTCCCACTCGACTTCCCGGAGGATGTGCCGGAAGTCGCCGCGGCGCGAGGCGGTGGTGTCGAGTCTGACGCCGTCGAGGTCGTCGCCGAGCGTCTCGACCGCCCGCACGACCTCGTCCTTCTCGTCGGAGTAGGTGTCACACAGCGCGACCCGCGGGGTGTCGGCGGGCACCGCCTCGTCGAACGCGCGCCACGCCGCCTCCTGTTCGCCCCGGCCGAAGCAGATGACGAGCGCGTGCGGCATCGTCCCCGACGCCTCCCGGTCGAGGAGTTCGCCCGCCGCGACGTGCGAGAAGCCGTCGAACCCCGCCAGCAGCGCGCTCCGCTCGATCATCCCCGCGATACTCGGGTGGACGTGCCGGGCGCCGAACGACAGCAGGTCCGACTCGGGCGCCGCGCGGCGACAGTTCAGGGCGGCGGTCGCCACCCCCGACGCGTGCGAGAGGAAGCCCAGGAGGGAGGTTTCGAACCGGGCGAACGAGCGGTACGGTCCCTCGAGCCGCATCACCGGGCCGCCGTCGAACAGCGTCCCCTCGGGGAGCGCGTCGACCGTCACCGCGTCGTCGAGCCCCGCCAGCAGCGCCGCGGCGTCCTTCACGCCCGCGAGCAGTTCGAACTCGCCGGCGGGGAACTGGTCGGCGGTCACCTCGGCGACCACGGTCGGGTTCCGCTCGGCGTGCCGGAGCGTCTCCTCGGTCCGGAGGAAGTACGCGTCGGTCGCGGAGCCGTCGCGGATGGTCTCCGGCGGGACGATGTCGAACTCGGGGGCGGCCATACTACAGTCGGTTACCGGCCGGAGTGAAAAGTGGCGCGTCCCGCGGGCCGTCCCGGCGTGCGGGTCGGCAGGGGCGGTGACCGGAGCGACCGCCCCGGCGTCCGGGCCGGCGGGTCAGGGTTCGTGGACGTGCCCGCACTCGGGGCACTTGACCTCCTCGCCGCGGACCTCCGCGCTCGCCTCGCGCACGTCGCGCATCACCGTCGAGATGCGGTCCTCGGCGGCGAGTTCCTCCTCGACGGCGAGGTCCACACCCTCGACTTCCAGGAGGAACTTCGCCACCTCGGTCACCTCGTACATCATGTCGTCGAGGTCCTCGGCGGTGAAGAAGCCGCACATCGCGCCGTAGAGGAACGTCGCGCCAGCCTTCCGCACCTTCTCCTCGAAGGAGGCGCGCGCCTGGTTCACGGCTTGGGGCGTGTACGTGTCGGTCATGAACGGCACCAGTCGGGGGAGGTTCTCGCCGATCTTGGTCATCTCGACGCCCGTCTCCGTCCGGAAGTCCGCACACAGCCGTGCGATGGCCCACTCCCGCGCGGTCACGTACGTCCGGTCGCGGAGGAACTCGTTGACCCGGTCGTACTCCGCGCGGTCCATCTTCTGGAACCGGTCGTACTTCCGGACGTCGCGGGGGACGTCCCCCGGCGCGTCCGCGCCCACGTCCGGTCCCGGGGGGGAGCCGTCGCTCGCCGCGTCCGCCCCCGACCGGTCGTCGGCCGCCTCGGCGTCCGCCCCGTCGCTCGGCTCCGCGGCCGCGCTCGCCCCCGTCGCCGTGGTCTCGTCTCCGTCCGCCCCCGCCGCGCCGGCGTCCGCCTCGCCGTCGGCGGGTGTCGCGTCGTCGGGGGTCTCGCCCGTCCGCTCCGTCGCGGGGTCGTCCCCGGCGTCGTCTGCCATGGAGAGCCGTACCCGGCCCGCCCTCAAAAACCCGTTCCCGGGCGTCGGAGGCGGCCGCCCGGTCGCCGCGCCGGGGGCGGCGAGCGGCGGCACGCTTTTTGTCCGGCGCTTCCCACCGACCGGCATGAAAATCCTGCTGGGGATCGGGGGGAGCGACGACTCGTTCACCGCGCTCGAAACCACGGTGGAGCGCGCGCGGACGGCCGGCGACGACCTCACGGTCGCGGTGGTGGACAACCCCAGCGCCGACCGGACGTACGACGACGTCGAGGCGCGCGTCCGGTCGGTCCTCGCCGAGGCGGACCTCGACGCCGACGTGCGCCGCGTCGAGGGCGACGCCGGTAGCCGACTGGTCGACATCGCGGAGTCGGAGGGGTTCGACCGGATCGCCCTCGGGGGCGGGCGGCGCAGCCCGATGGGGAAGATATCGCTCGGCCAGATAGCCCAGTTCGTCCTGCTCAACTCGCAGGTCTCGGTGACCCTCGTCAGATGAGCGAGCGCGTCTATCCGGACGAGCCGACGGGTCGGTTCCCGGAGCCGCCGGTGCGGTTCGAGGACGCCGAGGGCCGCGATATCGAGGTGCGCGCGTACACCGGCGACGAGGCGGAGTTCGAGGCGCTCGTTGCGATGTACGAGGCGTTCGACCCGACGGACCGCGCGCAGGGTATCCCGCCGAACGGCGAGTCGGCGGTCCGGTCGTGGCTGGAGACGATCCTCGGCGGCGACTGCCGGAACGTCGTCGCGTGGGACGGCGACGACGCCGCGGGCCACGCCACGCTGGTCCGCGACGACGGCTCGTTCGAACTCGCGATCTTCGTGCTCCAGGCGTATCAGGGCGCCGGCATCGGCACCCGACTGATCGAGGCGCTGCTCGCACACGGCGCGGCCACGGGCGTCGAGAAGGTGTGGCTCACCGTCGAGCGGTGGAACCGGCCCGCGGTCGCGCTGTACAAGAACGTCGGCTTCGAGACCAGCGACGCCGAGTCGTTCGAGTTGGAGATGACGGCGCGTCTGGTCGACTCGGTCGAAGACGAGGAGTGAGTCCGCGAGGGGGTCGGTCCCCGAGTCCCCTCCTCGTCTCCCGGTCTCCTCGTCGCTCTCCGAGTCGTCCTTTCGTCTTCCCGTCTCCTCGTCGCTCTCCGAGTCGTCCGCGTCGTCGGGCAGGCTCACCGTGATGGTGTGCTCGCCGGGACCGTACGTCTCGGTGGTGGCGTCGAGGAGAACCTGTTGGTCGACGGTGTCCATCGAGAACTCATCAGCAGGCATCGAGTAGGTCACCAGCGACAGCGTCACGCTCTCGCCGTCGGCGACGGTGAACGTCACGCTCGCGGTGCCGTCGTCGCGTTCGACGACGTGGCCGTACTCGACGGCCGACCGGATGGACTCGTTGGCCCACGCGGAGTCCTTCTCGCTGATGGCCTCGCCCGTCTCGCCGAACGCGAACCGCAGCAGGCGGTCCTCGTCGGCGTACAGCCCCTCCTCGCCGAGTTCGTCGATGGGCTGACCCGCGACGAAGTCGACCTGGTAGTAGGTGTCGTTCGTCCCCGAGTCGTTGCCGCCGTCGCCGGGTTGTGCGGTGTCGTTACTCGGCTCCGCGAGCGGGAGGTAGTCCGTGTTGCTGTCGTTGATCCGGAGGGGCTCGTCGCAGAACCCGTCGCCGTCGGCGTCCGCACACGTCTGGCTGTAGCCCGTCCCCGCCTCGTTGACGTAGTAGTTGCCGCCGTGGCTGTCGCCGTCGACGATGTTCTCGCCGGACCGCGCGGAGACGTTCCACGTGTTGTTCCCCGAGACGGAGTCGCCGAGCGACTCGTTGGCGGGCACGGTGATCCGGTTGTCGTAGACGAGGTTCGACTCGCCAGCGATGCTCGTTCGCTCGGGGTAGAGTGAGTTGCCGCGGATCGTGTTCTCGCTCGACTCCGCGTCGATGGAGACCCGAACGCCGGTGCTGTTCCGGATCGTGTTGTCGTCGCTCGACCGGAACCGAGTCACGAGACCGTTGAACCCCGAGTCGGCGAACGTCGCCCCCGTCGCGTTGGCGAGCACGACACCCCTGTACTCCGACTGGACGGAGACGGTGTCCAAACCGGTGGGTCGGTCTCACACCGAGAGGACGGGTTGGCTGGCGTACAGCAGGACGTACTCGGCGGCCTTCTCCAGCACCTCGGCGGGTCCGCCGCTCGTGGGCTCCCGCGGGACGACGAGGAAGTCGGCCTCGACGGCGTCTGCGGTGTCGAGGATCACCGACCCGGGGTGGCGGGACTTCCGCTGGGTGGAGAAGCCGTACGCGATGGAGGTGACCACCTCGACGCCCGCCGCCGCGCCGGTCTCGCGGACGGTGTCGGTGAACGACTCGGTGTCGTCGGCGACCTCACCCTCGTCGACCGCGTCGGTCTCGATGGCGCGGACCACCTCCTCACCGAGCACGTACACCGCGTGCACCTCCGCGCCGTAGCGGTCGGCGATGGCGACCCCGTAGTCGACGGCGTCGAGCGACTCGTCGCTCCCGTCGACGGGGACCAGCACGCGTTCGACTTCGATGCTCATGACCGCCACTGGGTCGGAGTGAGTGAAAGGTGTTCCCCTCGTCCCGGAGCCGATCCGGGGGCGGCGGCCGCCCGAGTCGCTCACTCGGCCCGCGGCGACGCGGCCGAACGGACGGGGAGCTTTAAGCGTCGACCGCCGGAAGGGATCGGCGTGTTCGACACCATCGTCATCGCCACGGACGGGTCCGACAGCGTGGGGCGGGCGGTGGACGTGGCGCTCGATCTGGCGGAGAAGTTCGACGCCGCGGTCCACGCGCTGTACGTCGTCGACTCGGGCGAGGTGGACTCCTCGCCGGAGGCGGTCCGGACGGACATGCGCAACGCACTCCAGGAGCGCGGCGGGTCGGCGATCGTCGACGTACAGAAGCGCTCGGCGGGCGACGTGACCGCGGTCGTCCGCGAGGGTCGGCCGCCCAACGAGATCGGCGACTACGCCCGCGAGATCGACGCCGACCTGGTCGCCACGGGCACCCGGGGGCGGCACGGCGAGAACCGCTTCCTGATCGGTAGCGTCGCCGAACGGGTCGTCCGGACCTGTCCGGTTCCGGTGCTCACCGTCCGACAGTTGGAGGGGGACGGCGAGCCGACGACCCGCGGCGCCTGAGCGGGGTGGACCGCGGCCGGTCCGGGGTCGGCTCGGACGGAGCGCGGTCGGACCCTGGCGAGCGCCCGAGACGACCCACAACACCGGAGTTTTCACGCCCGGTCGCGTCCGACCGGTATGGACGACGCACTCATCGACACGGACACCCTCTCGCTGGAGCGACGGTCGAAGCTCCCCGGGAAGGGATTCTTCTACCCCGACTCGCTCGACGAGGACCGCGCGGAGGAGCGCGCGAGGGAGGCGCTGTCGGGCGCGGAGGCGGTCGTCGTCACCGACTCCGACGCCGACGGACTGGGCTGTATCGCGCTGATCCGGGAGGCGTACGGCGCCGCGCTCGACCCCGACCCGTTCCTCGCCCGCCTCGAACGGACGGTGACGGACGCGGACGACGAGAGTGGCGACGGGGACGACCCGGTCGCCGCCGAGGCGAGCGGAGCCGTCGAAGCCGCCGAGGCGGACGGGGACGACGGGACGGACGAGGACCTGCCCGAGTCGTCGGTCGCGCTCCTCCCGTCGGGACCCCACTCGTTCGAGGAGGACCTCGGCTACGTCGCGGAGTATCTCGACCCCGGCACCGACGTGTTCGTCTGTGACATCTGCCCCGACGAGTTCGAGTACGTCGAGGCCGACCTGCGGACGGTCGTCGAGCGCGCGGGCGCGGTGCGGTGGTTCGACCACCACCAGTGGGACGACGACCTCGCGGCGGGGGTCGCGGGGCTGGATATCGACCTCGTGGTGGGCGAGAGCGACGAGGAGTGTTCGACCGACGTGACGCTCCGGTCGCTCGACTACGAGTTCCCCGACCGGTTCCGCGAACTCGCCGCGGTCACCCGCGACCACGACCTCTGGCTCAACGAGGACGACCGGAGCGACGACCTCGCGGACTACGCCTACTGGACCGACGCCGAGGAGTACGCCGCCGTCGTCGGCGCGTACGGCGCGGACCTCCCGCCCGCGGCCGAGGCGTACGTCGCCGAGCGCCGCGTCGAGAAGGAGCGGCTGATCGCGAAGGCGGTCGAACGCGCCGAGAGCCACGAGGTGGGCGCGTGGACGGTCGGCGTCACCTACGGTCGGTGTTCGCAGAACGAGGTGGCGGACGAACTCCGCGAGCGGGGAGCCGACGCCGCGGTGGTCGTGAAACCGTCGGGGAGCGCCTCGATCCGCGGGTCGGAGTCGTTCGAGCGGTGTCACGAGGTGGCGCGGCAGGTGGACGGCGGCGGCCACCCCAAAGCCTCGGGCTGTAAGCCCGACGTGTACGACGACATGCTCGACTACGCCCGCCACTGGACCTCCGAGGGTCGCGCCACCAAGCGCGTCATCCTCGCGGCGTTCGAACGGGTCGCCGAACGGGCGGAGGCCGAAGCCGAAGCCGAGGCCGATGACGAGGCCGCCGCCGAGACTGCGGACGCCGGCGCGGAGTAACCCCGCCGAACGGGACCGACTCGAAACGATCCCGCCGGACGGGACCGACTCGACTGACCCGGTGTCGGTTCCGCGGCCCGCAGAGCTATCCGGCTCACGCCCGTACCCGTATTCGTTATGTCGACCCGACGAGAGGTGAGCGACGCATGAGGGCAGTGGAAGTACCGGAGAAGGGCGGCGACTTCGAACACGTCGAACGCGACGTGCCCGACCCGGAGGCGGGGGAGGTTCGCGTCGAGGTGGAGGCGTGCGGGATCTGTCACAGCGACGTGTTCGTCAAGGAGACGGGCTACCCCGGCATCGACTACCCCCGGATCCCCGGCCACGAGATCGCGGGCCGTATCGACGCGGTCGGCGACGACGTCGACCAGTGGGCCGAGGGCGACCGGGTGGGCGTCGGCTGGCACGGCGGCCACTGTTTCACCTGCGAGGCGTGCCGCCGCGGCGACTTCCAGCAGTGCGAGAACGCCGAGATCACCGGGATCACGTTCGACGGCGGCTACGCCGAGTACACCACCGCGCCCGCGGAGGCGGTCGCGGCGATCCCCGACGAGTTGGACGCCGTCGACGCCGCGCCGCTGCTGTGTGCGGGGATCACGACGTTCAACGCGCTCCGGAACACCGACGCGGATCCGGGCGACCTCGTCGCGGTGCTCGGGGTGGGCGGACTCGGCCACCTCGGCGTCCAGTACGCACACGCCGCCGGCTTCGAGACGGTCGCGCTGTCTCACTCGGCCGACAAGGAGGAACTGGCGACGGACCTCGGCGCGGACCACTTCGTCGACACCGCCGAGACGGACCCCGCGGAGGCGCTCGAAGAACTCGGCGGCGCGAGCGTCGTGCTCGCCACCGCGCCGGTCGCGGACGCCATCGAGGCGACGGTCGGCGGTCTCGGCACCGACGGCGAGGTGGTCATCGTGGGCGTCCCCGGCGACCCCGTCGAGGCCGACGTCCAGCAGTTGATCGGGGCTCGCCGGTCGGTCTCCGGGTGGGCGTCCGGCGACGCACGCGACTCCCAGGACACGCTGGAGTTCAGCGCGCTCCGCGAGATCACCCCCGAGGTCGAGACGTTCCCCCTCTCGGAGGTCGAGGAGGCGTACGACCGGATGGTCGACAACGAGGCGCGGTTCCGGGTCGTCCTCGAACCCTGAGTTCGGGGTCGGCGCGGACCCGACGACCGACGGTCGCCGGCGCCCGGTCGACCGGTCGACCGACGACGGCGCGACGTTTTGTCCGACCGGCGCCGACTCCCGGTCGTGCTCGTCCCGAACTTCTTCGTCTGTGAGGCGTGCGGAACCGTCCACGCCGCCCCGGAGCGGCCGCCCGCCTGCGGCGACTGCGGCGCCGACGCCCTCCGGCCCCTCTCGCGCGGGTCGGACGCCGACGCGGGCGCGTACTTCTCGGCGTCGCTCCGGGAGTCGTAGTCGGCGGGTCACACCGACGCCCGGACCCGCGCTCGGCGACCGGCGCGGGTCACGCCGCGACGCGGGACCGACCGCCTGCGACTCGGCGGAGGACCCGGCCGGCCTGTATCGCGAGCATCGCCCCCGCGGTTCCGAGGAGGACACTGTTGAGCACGCCGAGCGGGACCCCCAGCCGCCGGACCACCGCTCAGGCGACGACGGGGAGGGCGAGGACGCCGACCAGCGGGGTTCGCTCGGGCAGGGTCGTCCGCCCGCCCCACGCGTCGAGTCGGCGGCCGGTCGAGGTGGCGACCAGTCCGGCCGCGACGCCGCTGACGGCGACGCCGGCGCCGACCGCCGGCCACGAGACGGACAGCCCGTTGGCGGCGTCGAGAACCGGGACGAGGGAGACGAGCGCCGTCACCGCGAGGTCGCGGAGGAGCCGTCGGGTACTCGCCTCGAACACGGCGGCGTTCCACCTGACCATCGGCCGATTTCGTCGGCGGAGTTACATAAACGTCGGGTCGGCCGCGACGGCCGGGGGATTTGAGGGGCTCCGCGCCCTCGTCCGTCCGATGAGTATCCCAGTCGACACGGAGTTCGACCGGTCGCGCGTCGCGTGGTGGCTGGTCGTCGCCCTGCTCGCGGCCGTCGTGGCGTACGTGCTCTACGCGTTCGTCGGCGTGTTCCTCCTCGGTCTGTTCGTCTACTACGCGACCAGGCCCATCTACCGTCAGATCGCCCGTCGGTCGAGTTCCCCCACCCTCACGGCGGCCGGGGCGCTCGTCGCCATCGCGCTCCCGATACTGCTGTTGATGGGGTACACGGTGCTGGTGGGCGTCGACCAGTTACAGGGGCTGCTCGCCGACAGCCCCGCGTACGTCGAGTTCCTCCAGCCGTACCTCGGGGAGACGGTGATCACCAGCGACCTCGGGTCGCTCGTCTCGTCGCTGCCGAGCCAGCTATCCGAGGTGTCGGCGGGGTCGGTGAGTTCGGTGGTGGGCGCCGCCGCGAGCTACGTCAGCGCGCTCGCGGCGGGGCTCATCTACCTGTTCGTCGTGCTCGCGCTCGCGTTCTTCCTGCTGCGCGACGACCAGCGGGCGGCGGCGTGGTTCCGCTCGCTCGTCGGCCGCGACTCGACCGCCCACGCGTACGCGACCGCGGTCGACCGCGACCTCCAGACGCTGTACTTCGGCAACATCCTCACCGCGTTCGCCATCGCCATCGTCGCCGCCATCACCTACAACGCGGTCGACCTGGTCGCGCCGGCGAGCATCGCGTTCCCCGCGGCGACGCTTCTGGGTCTGCTGACGGGCGTCGGCAGCCTCATCCCGGTCGTCGGGATCAAGGTCGTCTACGTCCCCATCGGGCTGTACCTCGGGGTGCAGGCGGCGCTGGACGACCCGGCGCTGCTGTGGTTCCCGGTGCTGTTTCTCGTCGTCGCGTTCGTCGTCGTCGACACCGTACCCGAACTCGTCTTGCGGCCGTACATCTCGGGCCGTGGTCTCCACGTCGGGATGGTGATGTTCGCGTACATCCTCGGCCCGGTCCTCTTCGGGTGGTACGGGCTGTTCCTCGCGCCGCTGCTGCTGGTCTTGGTGGTGCAGGCGGCCCGCCTCGTCCTGCCGGACCTCGTCCGCGGCGGGGAGGTGTCGCCCGCGACGCGCGACACTGCGGGGCTCCCGTCCGACGAGACGCCGGGCGCGCCGCCCGCCGCCGACGACGGCGCGCCGGAGGTGGGTGAGAACCCGGCGGCGTCCGACGCGGCGGACTCCGTGGACTCGTCGGACTCGGCGACCCCGGCAGACTCGTCGGACCCGGTCGACTCGCCCCGGGAGGGATCGACCGGCGACGCCGCCGGTAGCCGGGGCGACGACCGGACGGACCCGGTCGACGGCGGGACCGACGCGGACCGCTCGGACGACGAGCGCCGCGGGAGGGAGTAGCCGCGCCGACCGGACGAGTTGACGGCGCGGACGGAACGGGTTCGGACGGCCGGCTCTCCGCCGGTCGTTACGCCGCGTCGCCGGCGGTATCGCCCCGCTCGCGCGTCCCCATCAGCCACTTGTGCGAGTAGTCGGTGCCGCACGAACAGTGGGCGTACGCGTGCATCACGTCGCCCTCCTCGTAGAGGCCGCCGACCTCCTCGTTCCGTGCCTCTCCGAACGCGAACAGGAACTCCACGTCGTGGTCCGCCTCGGGGTCCTCGACCGCGTTGGGGCACTCCCCGCCCCCGAGGTCGGGGTGGATCACGCCCTCCTCGTCCATCGCCTCCCGCGCGAACGCCATCGGGTCCATCCCGGTGCCGGAGGCGAACGCCTGCCGGCCGTCGTCGCCGGGGACGACGAGGACGACGCCGTTGTCGACGCTCTCGCCCATGTTGGCTATCTTCCCCTGCGCGTCGAGGAAGTCGTGGGTGAGGAAGATGGCCACGTCGTCGAGTCGCTCGCCGGCGAGGAACTCGTCGAGTTTGCTCTCGCTGTCGCTCATACCGCGGATGGTGCGTCGAGCCCTAAAAGGACTGCTCGTCGGACCGCCGGTGACGCCCGCGTCACCGCGCGTCGCTACCCCGAGTCGTCGTACAGCGAGTCGGCGATGTCCTGGAGGCTACTGTTCGGCCGCTTCGACACCTCGTACACCGTCCGCTCGCCCGGGACGCGCAGGCCGTAGAGGTGGCCCGGGTCGACCGCGTCGAGGTCGACGGCGTCGTCGGGTTCCCTGTCGTGCTCGCGGCACCACTCGACGAGGCGGTTCTCCCCCTCTCCGGTGTTCTCGCGCACGAGCCGGCGGTTGTCGTACGCCCCGCGAACCAGCAGACCGGAGGCGTCGCCGGCCACGCGGGCGTGATAGCGCGTCCCGTCGAGCACCAGGCGTATCTCGTCGCCCGCCTCCACCCCGAGACCGTCGGGGAGGCGGAGACACGGGAGGCGGGTGCCGCCCGAGCGGGCGAGCCGTGCGCGGTGGGTGGTGACGCCGTCGGCGTCGCTGGCGATCCTGTCTGGCACGGGTAGTGGTAGGAGGGCGGCGAGGAAAGTTTACTCGTCGTCGTCGTCCGCGTCCGCATCCGCGTCGCCCTCGGACTCCTCGTCGTCGAGGGCGTCCGCGAGCGTCCCGCCGCCGACGCGCGCGTTGATCTGGACCGTCTCCTCGCTGACCTCGCGGCCGCGGACGGTGACGCGCTTGCGCTCGCCGTCGCGGGCGGGCGTGTAGCCGACGCCGCCGTCGAGCAGCAGTTCCTTCAGGCTGGTGCCGGGGACGTTCTCGCGCATCGGTCGGCCCGCGGTGTCGGAGCCGCCCGTCAGTTCGAGCGTCAGGCCGTCGGCGCCGATCGCCGTGCCGTCGACTTCGTCGCCGATCTCTCGGCCGAGGAAGCGGTTCGCGTCCTGTCCGTCCACGTCGAACTGCCGGGTGTCGCCGGTTTCGTCGCCGGCGACGACCATGAACTCTGCCATTACGGGGACGGACTCGGCCGCGGGAGAAAAGGCCGTCGAAAGCTCGCAGGCGCGTTCGCGCCCCGCTCCGGGGCGTACGCGCCGCCGCTAGCTCCCGGGACCGTCGACGGCCGCCTCGCGGGCGGCGCTCGCGCCGTGGGCGGCGTCCGTCCCGCCGACCGCGTCCGCGCCGCCGGCGACGACCGCCGGGTCGGGCGCGCCGCGGTACGCCCCGACGCCGACCGTCTCGTTGCCCGTCGCGGCGACCCACCCGGGACCGCCGCCGCGGACCGCGACGCCGGCCGACTCCTCGAAGGAGTTGCCCGTCCAGCCGCCGGCGAACCACTCGTTGCGCCCCTCGTAGGTCACGAGCAGGTCGGCGGTCGCGTTCGCGGGCGCGTCGTACGAGAGGAAGTACCGCGTGCCGAACCGCCGGCAGGTGGCGCCCGGCGCCTCCAACTCGCCACACTCCACGGTCGTCGCGTTCAGCCGCGGCGACAGCACCGGCTCGCTCCCCGCCGGGTCGCGGGTGTCGACCGGGTCGTCGCTCGCCCACCGCACCCCGACGAGGTAGTAGTCGAGCGTCGTGACCGGCGTTCGGGTTCCGGTCCCGCTCGCGGGTCCGAGTCCGGGGGTCGCCGTCCCCTCGCCGGGGGTGAGGGGACGGGGCGGCGGGCGGGTGTCGTAGTTCGGCTCCAACTCGTCGAACCGCAACGCGAGCATCGGCCCGTAGGTGGTGTTCTCGACGGCGAACTCCCAGTCGGGCGGCGCGTCGGTCACCGCGGCCGACCCGCCCGCGAGCGCGTCGCCCGCGGGGCTGGTGCCGTTTTCGACGGGTAACGGGAGGTACAGCGTGACGTTCGACAGCGTCGCGGTCGGCTGGACGTACGCGCGGTACTCGTAGGTGTGGGCGTACGAGTCGGGGTTCGGCCGGAGGAACCCGTAGACGGCGACCCCGAACGCCCCGACCGCGACGAGAGCGACGGCGACCAGGACGACGACGACGAGTCGGAGACGGCGGTCCATGAGGGACGAGATGGGCGCGGACCGACAAAAGCGGTCCCTGGCCGACGCACGTCCGCCGGCGCACGGTCGCGGGCGGGTACCGACGACGCGCCGGCGGCACGTAGGCGACACGGCTAAGCCGCCCGCCGGAAACCCGTGTGTGTGTCACGGCCGCACACGCTGGGGCTGGTCGGGTACGGGCGGATCAACCGCGCGCTCGCGGCGTACGTCGCGGACGCGCCCGACTTCGAGGTCGAGTACGTCCTCGTGCGGACGCCGACCGGCGACCTCCCGGACGGCGTGGAGACGACGGACCCGGCGGTTCTGACCGACCGCCCGGTCGACCTCGTGGTCGAGGGGGCGACCCCCGCCGCGGTCGGCGAGTTGGGGGAGCGAGCGCTCGAAGCCGCCGACCTGCTGGTGCTGTCGGGGTCGGCGTTCGTCGACCCCGACGTCGAGGCGCGGCTGACCGACGCGGCGGCGGCCAACGGCACCCGGGTGTACCTGCCGCACGCGGCGCTGCTCGGCATCGACGGCCTCTACGACGCCCGCGACGAACTCGACTCGGTGGCCGTCGACGCGACGAAGGCGCCCGACCACCTCGACTGGAGCTACACCGACGGCTCGCCCGACGACGTCGACGGCCGGACCGTCATCTACGAGGGACCGACGCGCGGCCTCTGCGAGCGGTTCCCCCGCAACTTCAACTCCCACGCCGCGGTCGCGCTCGCGTCGCTCGGGCTGGACGACACCCGGTCGAGACTCGTCGCCGACCCCGAGGCTGAGGGGGCGACCCACGTCATCTCCGCGTCGGGCGAGGGGTTCGACCTGGAGATAACCCGCGAGAGCGACATCGAGGGGGTGACCGGCGACTACACGCTCGTGTCGCTGTGGGGGTCGGTCCGGCGCGTGCTCGACAGCGAAGGCGGGATCCGGTTCGTCTGAGCCGGGGGGCGGGGGGCCAGCGCGGGCGAGGCGGGCGGGACCGGGGTTTTACCTCCCCCGTCGGCCCACCCGAGGTGTGTCCCTCCCCGCGCTCCAGTCCGACCCCGCCGTGCCGTTCGGCGCCGCGATGGTCCTCGTCGGCGCCGTCGTCCTCGCCGTCTGCGCCCGGTACGTCTGGCGCGCGAGCGCGGTGGTTCGTGCGAGCGACGCGGACTCGCTCGACGGCGTCGCCGACGGGACGCTCGTCCGCGTCGCGGGCGAGACCCGCCGCGGCGACGCCGACCCGCTCGTCGCGCCGTTCAGCGGCGTCGACTGCGTCGCGCTCCGGTACGCCGTCGAGGAGCGCCGACTCTCGCCCGTCCTGCTCCCGTGGTACGTGACCGTCCACGAGACCGCCGGCGGCGACGGGTTCCGCGTGCGGACGGCGGCCGCGGCCGTCCCCGTCACCGCGCCCGCGGGGTCGGTCGTGCTCGACGAACGGACCGTCGCGACGGTCGGCCCGGACGACGACCCGCCCGAACGGGTCGCCCGGTGCGAACGCGCCGTGACGGCCGTCCCCGCCTCGACCGTCTGGCGCGACCCGCCCCGCCCGCTCGCACCGCTCGCCCGCGCGCTCTCGCTCGGGACGCGCCGGTACACCGAACGCCGGGCGTCGCCGGGCGACGAGGTGACGGTCGTGGGGCGCGCCGACGGGGCGGGCGTCGACCCGGTGGTCGTCTCCGACCGACCGCCCGGGGCGACGCTCTACCGGATGGCGCGGACCTCGCTCGCCGGGGTCGCGGCCGGTCTCGGGGGCGTCCTGCTGGGGGCGTTCCTGCTGGCGTAACGCCGTCTCACGCCAGTCGAACCGGGTCGTCGACCCGCTCGACCGACACCCGGACCTCGTCGCCGACCGCGAACTCCGGGTCGCCCGCCTCCGGGCGCGTGACGAGTTTCGTCCCCCAGTCGCCGCGCGCGGCGAACAGCGACAGCCCCGTGACCCGCTCGCCGTTCGCACACACCGCGACGTCCCCCCACGCCACGTCGCGTCCGTCGGCGGTTCCGACCCGTTCGCCGAGGAGTTCGACGCCGTCGGGCTCCGAACCGGCCGGGCCGTCCCCGCCGGCCGCCTCGCGGTCCGACGCCGCGGGCGGCCCGAACGTCCCGCCGGTGCCGTAGTGGGCGAGGCCGCCGTCGAGCGGGCGGCCGTCGGCCGACGCCAGCGCGGCGTACGCCGGGTCGGCGTCGCTCGCCGCCCCGTCGGGACCCGGCGCGTCGAGCAGGGCGTAGCTGTCGCCCGTCTCCACGACGGTCCCCCGGCCGTCCCACGCGACCGGCCGGACGGGTACGTCGACCGCGAGCGGGAGCGACCCCGACGCGCGGTACGGGTCGAGAGCCGGGTCGCGGAACTCGACGTGGACGTGGTCGTCGACCCACGCGCCGAAGAAGCCCGAACGCACCGTCTCGCCCAGCGGGTCGCCGACGCCGACCCGGTCGCCCGCCGACACCGCGGGGTCGACGTGGAGCACCCGAGCGGTGTACGCGCCCGCGTCGAGCAGGATCAGGTGGTCGTGGTCGACCGCGTACGACCGGTCGGGACACCGCACCGTCCGCGTGTCGAGCACCTCGCCCGCGACCGGCGAGTGGCCCACCCCGTCGGTCGGGTAGAGGTCGACCGCGCGCCCGCGGTCGTGAGCGGGGTACGGCGAGTTGTACAGCGAGAAGCGGGGGAACGGCGCGAGCGCGTCGGCCGGGAGCCCGACCGGGTCGGCGCCGGCCGACGCGTCCCCGACGGTCGCGTCCGCCGCGTCGGACCCCCCGGCACCGGCTCCACGACCGCCGTCCGTGGCGTCGGTCGGCCCGCTCGCGGCCGTCCGGTCGTCCATGCGTCCGGTGGGGGACGGAAGCGCTTAGGCTCCGCGGGTCCGACCCGCGGCCGTGATCCGGGTGTACCGCGGCCGGCGGGCGACCCGCGACGCCGACCTGAAAGCCACGGCCGCGGTGCTCGCGGCGGCCGCGGGGACGGGCGTCCCGGCGCTGCGCGTCTGGGCGCCGGGCAGACAACTCGCGTTCGGTCGGCGGGACGCGACCGAACCCGGCTACGAGCGCGCGAAGCGGGCGGCGCGCGAGCGGGGGTTCCCGCCGGTCGAGCGCTCGGTCGGCGGGCGCGCGGTGGCGTACGCCGGAACGACGCTGGCGTTCGCGCACGCGGTCCCGCTCGCCGACCCGCGGTCGGGGCTGGACGACCGTTACACGGCGGCGGTCGACACGCTCGTCGACGCGCTCGCGGGCGTCGGCGCCGACGTGGCCGCGGGCGAGCCGCCCGACTCGTTCTGTCCGGGCGCCCACTCGGTCCGTGCGGTCGGCGGCGGGAAGGTCGCGGGCGTCGCCCAGCGGGTGCGGCGAGGGGCGGCGCTGGTCGCGGGCTGCGTCGTCGTCGCCGAGCGGGCGGCGCTCCGGGACGTGCTGGTGCCGGTGTACGGCGCGCTCGGCGTCCCGCTCGACCCCGACTCCGTGGACTCGGTCGCGGACGCCGGCGGCCCCCGGAAGCCGGAGCGGGTCCGCGACGCTATCGAACGCGCGTTCGTCGCCGGGCGGACGGTCGAGCGGGCGGACGTACGCGAGGTTCCGCTCGACGCGAGCGAGGGGTCGGCGGCTGGTGTCGACGGCGACAGCGGTGCCGGCGGCGACAGCAGCGACGGCGGCGACGAGACGGCGTCCGACGGGTGAGGTGGCGCCCGGCGGGACCACGCGGGCGACACCGGCGGCTGCGTACGGCCGCCGCGACCCGCGACACTTACGGCCCGTCGCGGCGAGCGGCGGGTAGAGACAGATGCTCTTTCGAGACGCCACGCTCGCGGACGGGCGGGTCCGGGACGTCCGGGTCGACGGCGGGGAGATAGCCGCCGTCGAGTCGGGGCTCGACCCGAACGGCGACGAACGGGTCGTCGACGTCGGGGGACACCACCTCCTCCCGGGCGCCGTCGACGCGCACGTCCACTTCCGGGTGCCCGGCTACCCCCACAAGGAGGACTGGACCACCGGTTCGCGGTCGGCCGCCGCGGGCGGCGTGACCACGGTGGTCGACCAGCCGAACACCGACCCGCCGACGGTGACCGGCGCGGCGTTCGACGACAAGGCCGGTCTGGCCGCCGACTCGCTGGTCGACTACGGTATCAACGGCGGCGTCACGCCCGAGTGGGACCCCGACTCGCTGTTCGACCGGCCGCTGTTCGCGCTCGGTGAGGTGTTCCTCGCCGACTCGACCGGCGAGATGGGTATCGAGGCGGACCTGTTCGCCGACGCCGTCGAACGCGCGGGCGCCGAGGGCGTCACGGTGACCGTCCACGCCGAGGACGCCGACCTGTTCGACCAGTCCGCGCGCGACGGCGACGACGCCGACGCGTGGAGCGCCTACCGCACCCCCGAGGCGGAGGCGGCGGCGGTGGAACACGCGCTCGACGTCAGTTCGGACGCGGCCGCGGACGTCCACATCGCCCACACCTCGACGCCCGAGGGAGTCGACGCGGCGAGCGCGGGCGGCGCCACCTGCGAGGTGACGCCGCACCACCTGCTGCTCTCGCGGGACGACCTGAGCGAACTCGGAACGCTCGGCCGGATGAACCCGCCGTTGCGCGACGAAGCGCGCCGGGAGGCGCTGTTCGACCGGGTCGCCGACGGCACCGTCGACATCGTCGCCACCGACCACGCGCCCCACACGCGCGCCGAGAAGGACGCCGACGTCTGGAGCGCGCCGTCGGGCGTCCCCGGCGTGGAGACGATGCTGCCGCTGCTGTTGAACGAGGCGCGCGAGGGCCGTCTCGGGGTCGAGCGGGTGCGCGACCTGACCGCCGCGACCCCCGCCGACGTGTTCGACCTGCCGCGGAAGGGCCGGGTCGAGACGGGCCGGGACGCCGACCTGGTGCTCGTGGACCTCGACGATCCCCGGCCGATACGCGGTTCCGACCTCCACTCCAACTGCGGGTGGACGCCGTTCGAGGGGCGCGACGGCGTGTTCCCGTCGCTGACGCTGGTCCGCGGGCGCGTCGCCTACGACGGCCGCGGCGACGACGAGGCGTTCGGCGACCCGGTCGGCGAGAACGTCCGGTCGGCGCCCGGCGGTCGGTAGTCGGACGGTCCGTCCCCGCGGCGCCGGGGACGACGGCTTTTCCTCCGCGGCGACGCGACGACGCGTATGGCCGGCAGTCACCCGCTCGTTGGCGTCGAGGAGTTCTGGGAGGAGGTCACGGACGAGACGGAGGCGACGGCGGCGGAGTACCGCGACGCCGGCTGGGAGGTGGTGACGCTCCACCCGGGCGACGTGACCGCGCTCCCGACGGCGTCGGCCGACGCGGAGTCCGACCGGGTCGGTCTCGACGTGCTCGTCCCGAACGACGAGTTCGACGCGGTAGAGGACCTCGTCGCGGACGCGACGTTCGACGGGTACGACGCCTACCGCGCGGAGGAGGCGGACGTGGTGTTCCTCGTCGTCGCGATGACGGCCGCCGAGGCGGGAGCGGCGGTCGTCTTCCCGCTGTACTACGCCCGCTCGGAGGCGCGGACGATGCTCCGGCGGGCGGCCGAGGCGGGCGAGATGCGGACGTACGTCCGGCCGCTCGACGACGACCGGCGGGTGGTGTTCACCCACCGCGACCCGGAGAACCTCCTCCCCGAGGGGTTCGACGCCGAGTCGGGGGGCGACTCCGAGTCGAGGGCCGACTCCGAGGAGTGAGCGGGGGCCGGTCGGTCCGCGGTTCTCGGGGGCTGACACGGCGACGCCGTCGATCCGTCCGCCTCGAAACGCGGTTCCACGCGGGGCGCGGGCGTCGCACTACGGCGGCGCGCCCCGCGGCGGGAGTCAGCGCACGCGGTCGGTGGTCGCCCCCTCCCGTTTGAACCCTCGGCCGTCCCGCGCTACTCGAACCGAACCTCGTCGAGCGTCGTCGTCTCGCCAAACAGCCAGTCGGCGTGGTCGACCGCGTACGCCCGGTGGTCCGCCTCGATGTAGCCGAGGGCGTCCGCGACCACCACGGGTCGGTAGTCGCGGAGACCCGCGGAGCCGGCGGTGTGGAGGACGCAGACGTTGGCGAGCGTGCCGCAGATCAGGAGGTCGTCGACCCCGTGGCTGTCGAGCCAGCCGTCGAGGTCGGTGCGGTAGAAGGCGTCGTACGTGTGTTTCTCGACGACGTGGGCCGCGTCGTCGGTCGGGAGGTCGTCGACGAGGTCCGCCTCCCACGTACCTTCCACGACGTGTTCCCCCCACCGCTCGAACTCGTCGTAGTAGTGGGTGTCGTCGAACTGCCCGGGCGGGTGGACGTCGCGGGTGTATATCACGGGGGTGCCGGCGTCGTGCGCCCGGCCGACGAGCGCGGCGACCGGGTCGATAGCGGCTTCGCTCGCGGGCGCGTGGAGGCTCCCGTCGGGGTGACAGAACCCGTTCTGCATGTCGACGACGACGACGGCGGTGCGGTCGGGGTCGAACGCCGCGGGGGGCGACGCTGCGTCGGACATACGCGGGCGTACGTCGGCCGCTCCCGTAAACGTCCGTGCGTCCGGCATGGTGAGTGCGGGCGGGCGGTCCGCGACGACGCTCCCCGGTCGACGGCCTTGGGGTCGTCGTCCGACGCACGCGACGACGCTGCGGTCGGCGTACCACCATCGCACGCCCGTCGGACAAGGTACTTACACCCCCGGTGCCATTCGCGGATATGCGACGCTCGGCCCCGTCCCGTTCGGTGGTACGTGCCCTCTCGTTCGTCGTCGTCGTCTCGCTGGTTCTCTCGGCGACGTTCCCCGCGGCGCTCGCGGCGTCGGTGTCCGCGAACGGGTCCGCCGCGGTCGCGACGGCGTCGGCGGGTGAGGCGCCACAGGTAAACGCGCCGGACGACCCCGAGGAGGACGTGATCGGCTGGGAGAACGGCTACTGGTACAACGAGAGCATCGATGTCGACCAGTCGGACGGTCTCTCGGAGGCGGAGACCGAGGCGTTCGTCGCGCGGTCGATGGCGCGCGTCGAGTACCTCCGCGAGGCGGAGTTCAACCAGACCGTCCCGGTCGAGGTCATCTCCCGCGACGAGTACCGGAATAGCTCCGGGTCGGAGTCGACGAACACGACCGAGTTCGACCACTGGAACGACCAGGTGTGGGAGGCGCTGTTCATCGTCGGCGAGTCGACCGGGTCGTCGTCCGCGCTCGGCGAGACCACCGGGTCGTCGGTCGCGGGCTACTACTCGCCGGTCGACGACGAGATCAAGGTGATCACGGACGACCCCGACACGCCGACGGTCAACAACGCCACGCTGGTCCACGAACTCGTCCACGCGCTCCAAGACCAGCGGTACGACCTGACCGACGCCGCCTACCGCGCCGACACCCAGGACGGCGAACTCGCGGTCGACGGGGTCGTCGAGGGCGAGGCCAACTACATCGAGGCGCGCTACTCCCAGCGCTGTGGCGACGAGTGGTCGTGCGTCAAACCGGCCGAGTCGGGCGGGAGCGGGAGCGGCGCCGACTTCAACCTCGGCGTCTACCTCACCATCTTCAACCCCTACTCCGACGGGCCGGTGTACGTCGCCGACGTCGTCGAGGAGAGGGGGTGGGACGGGTTCGAACGGCGGTTCCGCAACCCCCCGAACTCGACCGAGCAGGTCATCCACGTGACCGACGAGGAGCCGGTTCCCATCGCGTTCAACAGCACGGCGCGCGACGGCTGGCAGACCTACTCGAGCCTCGGCGAGAACGGCTCCGACACGGCGGGTGAGGCGTCGATCTACGCGATGTTCTGGTACCAGGCGCGCGAGTACGGCGCGGACACGGTGAACCCGTCGGGGCTGTTCGAGACCACCTCCGAGTACGACGCGTACAACTACGACGCCGCGCCCTCGGCGGGGTGGGGGAACGACCGGGTGTTCCCGTACCACAACGGGACGGGCGAGGACGCGGGGCACGGCTACGTCTGGGTGACCGAGTGGGACACCGAGTCGGACGCGACCGAGTTCCGGGAGACGTACGTGCGGATACTCGACGCTCACGACGTCGAGGAGACCGAAGAGGGGTACTACGAGATACCCGACGGCTCGTTCGCCGACACGTTCGCCATCGAGCAGAACGGCACCCGCGTCACGGTCGTCAACGGCCCCGACGCCGCGGCGGTGAGCGACATCCGGCCGTCGCTCTCGCCGACGAACGCGACGACGACCACCCGAGAGCCGACGGAGACGGAGACGACCGCGGCGGACGACACGGCGACCCGGGAGCCGACGGAGACGGAGCCGACCACGACCGCCGACCCGACGACCAGCGAGACGCCGACCGGAGCCGAGACGACCACGACCGGCGCCGGGTTCGGGTTCGCCGTCGCGGCGCTTGCGGTCGCGCTCGCGGGCCTGCTCGCGCGCTTCCGCTGAGCGTCGGACCGACACGAGACCGACCTCCCGCACGGACGCCGCCGGAACGCGGACGCCGCGGACGCGCCGCCCCGCGGCCCCGACGATACGCCGACAACGCTTTTCCGTCCGCTCCCGTCGAGTCGTCCGTGCGACACGCAGCCGCAGCCGTCGCGGCGGCGCTCCTGTTCGTCCTCGCGGGCTGTGCCGCCCCCGCGGCCCAGCCGTCGCTCCGCGACGGGTGGCAGTGGCCCGAGGACCCGGCGACCGACCGGATCGGTTTCGAGGACGGCGTCTGGTACAACGAGAGCATCGACGTCGACCAGTCGGACGGGCTGACCGCGCGCGAGCGTCGGCTGTTCGTCGCGCGGACGATGGCGCGCGTCGAGCGGATACGCGGCCTGGAGTTCGACCGGCGGGTGCCCGTGGAGGTGATCGGCCGCGAGGAGTACCGCACCCGTTCGGTGTTCACCGGCGGGCGGTCGGGCGCGTACCACGCCTGGCACAACCAGGTGTGGGAGGCCGCCCTCGTGGTCGGCGAGGGGGAGAACGTGAGCGGCGCGTTCGACGCGCTCTACGGCGGGTCGGTCGCGGGCTACTACACGCCCGCGAACGACCGGATCGTGGTGGTCTCCGATTCGGCGCGGCCGTCGATGGACCGCGGGACGCTCGCGCACGAACTCGTCCACGCGCTTCAAGACCAGCGGTTCGGGATCGCCGGCGCGGGGTCGCGCGACGCCGCCCTCGCACACGACGGGCTGACCGAGGGCGACGCGCGCTACGTCGAGACGCTGTACGAACAGCGCTGTGAGGCGAACTGGTCGTGTATCGCGACGCCCGCGTCGGCCGATGCGGACAACTCGAACGGCTCCGACGGCTCGACCGCTTCGGTCGACCGGGGGCTGTTCACGTACATCTACCAGCCGTACGCCGACGGGCCGGGGTTCGTCCACCGTCTGCGCGAGCGCGGCGGGTGGGCAGCGGTGAACGAGGCGTACGCCGACCCCCCCGCGAGCACCGAACAGACGATCCACCCCGAGCGCTACCCGGAGGAGGGGGTGGCGGCGGTGTCGGTCGCCGACCGCTCGGCCGCGGGCTGGTCGCGGTTCGACCTGCCGCGGACCACCGAGCGGCTGGGCGAGACCGGCGTGTACGCCATGTTCCGGGCGCAGGCGACGATAAACCGGTCGCACCTCCGGACTGACGACGTCGCCTACTCGCCGTACAACTACTCCCACCCGCTGTCGACCGGGTGGGCGGGCGACCGACTCGTCCCCTACCGCAGCGGGACGGGCGAGTCGGCCGAGTACGGCTACGTCTGGGCGCTCCGGTGGGACACCGCGGCCGACGCGACCGAGTTCGCCGACGGCTACCGCGCGACGCTCCGGTCGCTCGGCGCCGAGCGGGTGCGCGCGGGCGTGTTCGAGGTGCCCGACGGGCCGTTCGCCGACGCGTTCCGAGTGGAGCGGCGCGGGCGGACCGTGGTGATCACGAACGCGCCGACAGCGGGCCAACTCGACGCGGTCCACGCGCCGGCGTCGTAGCGGACGCGGGGACGCCCGACGGAACCGACCGACGACCGCCGCGACCGGCGGGTTTACCGGCCGGCACGCCGACCCGCGGGTATGGACGAGCGCGTACGGGAGCACGCGGCGGTGCTCGTGGGGTGGAGCGCACGGGTCGAGGCGGGCGACGACGTGGTCGTGAGCGTCGGCGAGGGCGCACACGACCTCGGGGTGGCGGTCGCGGCCGAACTCGGCGCGGTCGGCGCGAACGTCGTCACGACGTACGACTCCGCGGAGATGGACCGGGCGTACCTCCGCGCGCACGACGGCGAGTTCGCGACGCCGGAGCACGAACTCGCGCTGTACGAGACCGCCGACGCGGTGTTGCGCCTCGGGGGGTCGCGCAACACGGCCGCCACCGCGGACGTACCCGACGGGACCCGGCGGGCGGCGCGGCGTGTGGGCGAGGCGGTCCGCGAGGCGCGGATGGACACCGACTGGGTGAGCACGGTCCACCCGACGCGGGCGGCCGCCCAACGGGCGGGGATGTCCTACGAGGCGTACCGCGAGTTCGTCTACGACGCCGTCCTCCGCGACTGGGAGTCGCTGGCCGACGAGATGGCGCGGGTGAAGGAGGCGTTCGACGGGGGGAGCGAGGTCCGGATCGAGACGGAGCGCACCGACCTGACGATGTCCATCGAGGGGCGCACCGCGGTCAACTCCGCGGCGTCGGTCGCGTACGACTCGCACAACCTGCCGTCGGGCGAGGTGTTCACCGCGCCCGCCGACCCCGAGGGCGAGGTGTACTTCGACGTGCCGATGACCATCGACGCCCGGCGCGTCGAGGGCGTCAGCCTCACCTTCGAGGGCGGCGAGGTGGTCGACTTCGCGGCCGACCGGGGCGAGGAGGCCGTCGCGTCGGTGCTCGACACCGACGCGGGTGCGCGCCGACTCGGCGAACTCGGGGTCGGGATGAACCGCGGCATCGACCGATTCACCGACTCGGTCCTGTTCGACGAGAAGATGGGCGGGACGGTCCACCTCGCGCTCGGCCGGGCGTACGACGCCTGCCTGCCCGACGGCGAGGCGGGCAACGACTCGGCGGTCCACGTCGACATGATCGCCGACGTGTCGGACGGCGGTCGACTGCTCGTCGACGGCGAGACCCTCCAACGGGACGGCGTCTTCCGGTGGGAGGACGAGTTCGAGGGGGCGTGACGGCGCGACTCGCGACTCACACGCTCCCGTCGGGGCCGGCGAGCGCCCGAACCGCAACGGCTACGGGCCGCCTCACCGACCCGGCGGGTATGAGCATGCAACTCGGCGTGGTCGGTCTCGGCCGGATGGGGCGGATCGTGGTCGACCGGGTGCTGGCGGCGGGTCACGACGTGGTGGCGTACGACCTCGACCCCGAGGCGACCGCCGCGGCCGTCGAGAGCGGCGCGATGGCCGCCGACTCCATCGGCGACGTCTGCGACCGCCTCGACGACGAGGTCGGCGAATCCGCCGACGGCGACGACGCCGCCGACGCCGAGGGCAAGCGGATCTGGATGATGGTGCCCGCGGGCGACGCGGTGGACACGACGCTGTCGAGGCTCGAACCCCACCTCACCGACCGGGACGTGGTGGTCGACGGCGGCAACTCCCACTTCTCCGACTCGGTCCGGCGCGCGGAGTCGTGCCCGGCGGCGTACCTCGACTGCGGCACCTCGGGCGGCCCCGCGGGCGCGGACCTCGGCTTCTCGCTGATGGTGGGCGGCCCCGAGTGGGCGTACGAGGCGATGACGCCCGTCTTCGACGCGGTGGCGACCGGACCCGAGGGTCACGACCGGATGGGACCGGCGGGGTCGGGTCACTACGTGAAGATGGTCCACAACGGCGTGGAGTACGCGCTGATGCAGGCGTACGGGGAGGGGTTCGAACTCCTCCACCGCGGCGAGTACGACCTCGACCTGGAGTCGGTCGCGCGGACGTGGAACAACGGCGCCGTCATCCGGTCGTGGCTGCTCGAACTCTGTGAGGAGGCGTTCCGCGAGGAGGGTACCGACCTCGGCGACGTGGCCGACCGGGTCGAGGGCGGGTCGACCGGGACGTGGACGGTACAGGAGGCGCTCGAACAGGAGGTGCCGATGCCGCTGGTGTACCAGGCGCTCGCCGAGCGGTTCGGCTCGCGCGACGACCGGTTCGCCCGGCGGCTGGCGAACCGCCTGCGCTACGGGTTCGGCCGCCACGAGGTTCAGCGGACGGAGTAGCCGCCGCGGGACGACAGTGCTTTCGGGACGGTGAGCCACACCCCGGTGTGGCTTCCAGTTCGATACCGCGGCTCCTCGGCGTCGCCTGCTGTTGTCTGATCGTCGGCGTCGCGGCGGGTCCGGTCGTCGCGCCCGCCGCGACCGCTCTCCCGGGCGTCACCGACCGGACCGGCGCTACCGACCTCCGGGTCGTCGAGTTCGAGGTGTTGGCCGCCGGCTGTGCCTCGAACCTCGACACCGGCGGGGTCGGCGGAATGTACGAAACCGAGGGGTTCGTTCCGACGCGAACCGCGAACGCGACCCTCTCGGCGTGGGTCGAGCGGACGTCCCCGGAGGGGGCTGACCTCAGCACCTTCCGCGTCCACGTCGACGTCGAGAGCGACGGCCCGACGAACGGGACGTGTCGAACCGGCGTCCGCTACCGACTCGCGGTCGAACCGAGCGGCGGGGCCAGGGGTGGTCTCGGTCTCGACGCGTACGGAACGCGCGTCGTCTGGGTCGTCGACGGCGACCAGTGGCACTGTTCGTCGAGTTACACCGGCCGTATCGACGGCGACTGTTCGTCGCTCGGAGCCCCGCAGGATCCCGCGGCCGCTTCGACGGCGTGACCGCCATCCGGTCCCCCGGTCGGCGGTCGCCCGCCCTCGGTCGCCGGGGGAATCACAACCCTTGTTATCCCCCACTTCGTAGCCGGCTTCATGGTAGACCCGGTGGCAGTCGTGTTCGGGGCCGGCCTCGCGCTGGGGTTCGCCGCCCTGCACTTCGCCCGCGGGACCGGCTGGGAGCCGACCGCGGACGTCTCGAACGAGGTGCTCGAGCGGCGGGCCTCGACGGTGCCCGAGACGGACTTCCCCGAACCCGGTAACCGCGCGATCGGCGGCGGCGCCGCCGCGGGCGCGGTCCCGAGCGGCGAGGAGGGCGAACTCGAAGAGGGCGAGGAGGGCGGCGACGGCGGGTCGTCGAGTCCCGCGGACATCCCCGAAGACGAGGTGGAGTACTTCGAGGTGGAGTTCGCCAAACAGGGCGAGACGGTCGAACTCGCCAACAACGAGCCGATCCTCGACCAGGGCGAAGACGAGGGCTGGGACCTCCCGTACGCCTGCCGGCAGGGCCAGTGCGTCTCGTGTGCCGGTCAGATCACCTCCGGCGGCAACGCCGAGGACTACGTCGTCCACGACAACCAGCAGATGCTCGACGAGACCGAACTCGACGACGGCTACACGCTGACCTGCGTCGCGTACCCGAAGGCCGACTTCTCGATCGAGACCGGCGAGGCGCCCTGACGCGGTTCGCTTCGCTCCCGCTCCCCCGGTTCCTTCTCGACCATTCGTCGCCGCTCGATGTGACCTCCGAGCCGCCGGACTGTCGCTCCCCGCTCCCGTAGCGGTCGGTCGCGAGGGGCAGGTGAGTTTTCCGAAGGCTTAACCCGGGAGGTGTGATACGTGGACGTGAGGGCGGCTAGTTCAGCGGACAGAACGTTTGGTTCCGGACCAAAAGGTCGGGGGTTCAAATCCCTCGCCGCCCGTGTTCCGTGTCGCGAACGGAGTGAGCGACCGAAGCCGTTCTGCAAGAGGGATTTGAGGTAGGGAGTGGAGCGAGCGCCAGCGAGCGGAACGACCGTGGTTCAAATCCCTCGCCGCCCGGTTTTCGCGAACTCTCGCGCGACAAGCGGAGCGACGAGCGCCGCGAGCAAGCAGACTCGCGCGGGCGTTGAACGACGGAACGAGCGAGCGCCGGCGGGCGACGTTCGGGTCGTTCGAATCCCTCGCTGGCCGTTACCTCTTGTTTCGATGCGGTGGAAGTAGACCGTCATCGGTGAGAAGTCGTCGAACTGTGTCGCCATCAAATATCAGTACCCCGTAGTTGGCCAGACACTCAACCCGGTCGAGTTCGTCCACCGAAGACGTAGTGAATAGTATCGTAAATGTTGGATCTATCTCAAACGCCTGTAATGAGGTAGCAATATCTGTCTGAAGGTTGGACCACTTCAGTTGGGCCACGGAGCTATTTCGTTTCTGTATCCTTACATACGCAGTGAATTCATCCGATTTGATCTGATACTCATTCGGAGGAATCATATTATGAAGAGGTGTTATATCGTCGAGGTCATCATCTGCATAAATGGACTTAGATAGGTACTCTGCGAATAAATCCTCAGAAAGACTATTCAACTCCTTTTCGGACCACTCCGTCTCCGAGAGTGGGGGGAGTGATTCAGCCTGCGCTCGGACGGTCGCTACTGCCTGGTCAACCGAAACATTCGGCTCTTCCTCCTTTCCAGATAGTTGTTCCTTGTTGCTGGCTGTCTCCGATGCATCAAAGACGCTGGCACGAACAGAGGTCAGCGTGGTTATCGCGAGCTGTCTCACCGCTTCCTTTGCGAGAAATTTGCCGCCAGCCACCACAACTCCGCTCAGCACTACTCTTCCTCCTTCCCGATCCGGGTGTTGATGAACTCTTTTACCCCCTCTTCAATGCGCGGCTGAACTACTTTGATTGTCTCTCTGACTACTTCGCGCCCGGCCTCCTTCCCGGCTTTCTTCGCTTCGTCCTTCACTTCGCTTCCTATATCCTTCCCCACCTCAACAGCGATCCCCGAGACTTGTTCGCCGATCTCTTGGGCGATTTCTCGCTTGGCCATATGAGCGTAGATAGATATTAGATGGTAAATAATACCACTCTCCCCGATATCACATATGGTAGCTTAAGAGTTTGAGGGCCGACGAGCGAGGTTCTTCACTCCGGCGGCCCGTCCCACTCCTCGCCGTCGTCTTCGGGTTCGTAGCCGATGGTCTCGCGGGCGTGGTCGGCGTCGTCGAGCCACCGTCGGCTGTTACCGCTCAGCCCGTAGAAGTGGTCCCACTCGACCGACTCGTCGCGGAGACAGCGGTCGACCAGATGCGCGAGGTCGCGCCGGGACTGCCAGAGCGCCTTCATCCGCGCGACCTGCTCGTCGTACTCGTCGCTCCCCCGTTCCCAGTCGCCCCGATCGACGCCGCGTTCGGCGTCGCCGTACGGGTGGTCGTACTCGGGGTCGCGGACCGCGCCGATCCGGAGCCCGTAAAAGCACACGCCGTGCGCCTCCGCCGCGAGGCGGCCGAGGTCCTCGCCGTACGCCTTCGTCACGCCGTACAGCGAGTCGGGGCGGTGGGGTTCGTCGTGGCCCGCGAGCACCTCGCCGTCGTGATAGCAGTCGGGTTCGTTCCGCACCTCGACCATGCCGACCGCGTGGTTCGAGGAGGCCCAGAGGACGCTGTCGAGTCCGGCGTCGACCGCCGCCTCGTAGACGTTGGAGATCCCTTCGAGGTTGTCGGCGAACGGTTCCGACCAGCCGACGTCGCGCGCCCCCGACCCGCCCATCCCGGGCACCCGCGCGAGGTGGACCACGGCGTCCTGTCCCTCGAAGTGGGGTCGGATCTCGTCGTACTCGCGGACGTCCGCGACGACCGTCTCGGCTCCGGCCGGCGGGTCGTCGAGTTCCTCCACGTCGAGCAGCGTGAACTCGTACGGCGAGTCGTCGCCCGCGAGGTGGTCGGTGACGGCGGTGCCGACGGGACCCGCCGGGCCGGTGACGAGCACGTTGGTGTCCATACTCCCTCGGGGACGTTCGACACCGTAGTTCTGGTGCCCGTTCGGACCGCCGTGGAAGTGACGCCGTCCGTCGTCCCCGTCGCCGACCGCGTCCGGCGGACGCATCCGAACGGTAGGACTCATCTAGTTGGTACGTTAACGATGCACAGGTAAGCGTCGACCCGGCCGACTGCCCGCGGTGCGGAGGAACAGTCTAGCTAGTTAATACGACGAGTTCCCGTCGACTACGACATGGTGACACACGACACGAGCCGGGCGCGCGGCGCGCTCGCACTCGCGGCGTCGGTCGTCCTCGTCGTCTCGGCGGCCGCTGCGGGCGTGAGCCTGACCGCGGTCGGGACCGCGAGCGCGGCGCCGACGGGGGTCACCGCGTGTACGACCATCGTCGAACCGGGCGCGTACGAGTTGCGCGCGAACCTCAGCGTCTTGGGTTCCACGTGTCTCACCGTCGAAGCGAGCGACGTGACCCTCGACGGGAACGGGTACGCGGTCGAGCGGACGTCCCCCGACGACTCCTCGTCGCTGCCGCCCGGGTACCGCGAGTCGGCGGCGGTGCTGGTCGGCGGGACCGAGTCTCTGACGAACGTCACGGTGACGAACGTCACGGTCCGCGTCGAGAGTCTGGGGTCGGGCGAGGTCACCACGCGCGGAGTCGCGTTCCGGAACGTCTCGCGGAGCACGCTCGCGGACGTCCACCTCACCTCGCGGGTCTGGCCGACCGTCGAGGTGGTCGGCTCGAACAACACCGTCCGGAACGTCACCCGCGTGAGGGGGGTGTTCGAGGTCGTCGGCGACGACAACTTGCTCGTCGACAGCGTCGCGGGAACCGGCGACGATATCCGGTACGCTACGTCTATCACCGGCGACCGGAACCGGGTCGAGAACCTCACCAGCCTCGGCGATCCCGGTCTCCGGGTCTCCGGGCGCGCGACGGTCGTCCACAACAGCACGTTCGGCGGCATCTACAGCCCTCCGGCGAACTTCACGGACGCGCCCGAGACCCGGTTCGTGAACAACACGGTCCGCTCCCGCGGTTCCGTCCGGTTCGCCAACAGCAGTTCCGTGGTGGTCCGAGCGAACACGGGCGGCGTCGTCCTGGTCGACAGCGACGACAGTGAGGTGGTCGACAACGACCCCGCGTACCGACTCGCCCTCTTCGACACCGACGGCGCCGTCGTCCGCGGGAACCGCGTCGGGTCCGAGGGGATCGGTCTCTACGGGTCGGCGTCGAACCTGATCTACGACAACCTGGTCCGCGCGGACGACCCGGTCACCGTCGAGGCGCGCCCGAACGAGTCGGTCGGGGCGAACCGGTGGAACGTCACGCCACGGCCGGGCGAGAACGTCGTCGGCGGCGACACCGTCGCGGGCAACTTCTACGGAGACGACGACGGGTTCAGCCGGACCTGCGAGGACGCGGACGGCGACGGACTCTGCGACTCCCCGTACGAACTGGCCGAGAACAACACCGACTCCCACCCGTTGGTCGACCCGATCCGCGACGTCCCGTCGCCGCCCCTCTTCGACATCGTGAGGCTGGACGTCCCCCGGCGAGTGGCGCCCGGCGAGACCGCGAGGGTGCGGATGAACGTCACGAACACCGGCGAGACCGCGGGCACCCAGACCGTCGGGTTCCGGGTCGACGTCGACGCCGACGGGACGCCCGACCCCGTGGGGCTGAACGAGACGATGACGCTCGCGCCCGGCGAGCGGCGGAACCTCACCTTCGCGTTCCCCACCGCCGGCGTCGAGCGGGGGGAGTACCGGTACGCGGCGTTCACCGACGACGAGCGCGTAGGGGGGCGACTCTCGGTCGAAGACCCGCCCGAGACGAACTTCACGGTCACCACCGCCGGCACGTCCGCGACCGTCGTGCGCGGCGACACGCTGACGACGACGGCGACGATATGGAACGAAGGCGAGGCCACGGGAACACAGACCGTCGAGTACCGGTTCGACGTCGACCGGGACGGAACCCCCGAGTCGGTCGGGCTGAACCGGACCGTGACGCTCGCTCGCGGTGAACACCGGCGGGTCGCGTTCGACTACCCGACCGCCGACCTCGACCCCGGGACGTACGTCCACGGCGTGTTCACCCGGAACAGCAGTCTGACGTTCGAACTCGACGTGAGAGAGCCCGACCCGCCCGCGACCGACCTGTCGGTGTTCGCGCTCGACTCGCCGTCGGTCGTCGTGCGCGGGGAGACGGTCACGGCGGAGGCGAACGTCTCGAACTGGGGCGACTTGACGGGGACGTGGACCGTCGAGTACCGGATCGACGCCGACGGCGACGGAACCCCCGAACCGGTCGGGGTGAACGAGACGGTGACGCTCGGACCCGGCGAGAGCAGACAGGTCGCCTTCGAGTTCCCCACCGACGGGCTCGACCCGGGGACGTACACGCACGGCGTCTTCGCCGCCGACGAGCGCGTGACGGCTGACCTCGTCGTCGCGGGTGCCGAGGCGACCCGCTACCAAGTCGACTTCGTCGCCGGCCACCCCATCGAGAACCTCTCGGCCGACCGCCTGTACGCGAAACAGGACCGCCTGCTCCGGTTCGCGTTCGGCGTCGCCGGCGCGGGCGTCACCGACCGCGGCTCCGCGTGGCCGAGCGCGGAGGTCCGCGAGTGCGTCGACTACGGGCACGTCGTCGAGGAGAACGGCACCGCGTCGGTGTCGTTCGCGGTCGCCGACGGCTGTTCGAACGTGACGCTGTCGCTCGCGGTCCACTCGATGCCCGGCGCGACGTTCTCGGTGGACACCGTCGACCAGCAGGAACTCCTCGACGCGACGACCGGGACGTACGGGCCGGGCGAGCACACCATCGCGGTCGGCCTGCCCGACGCGGACGACGACTCGACCGTGCCCGCCGCGCGACGGGTCGCGCCGCATACGTCGGTGACCCCGTAGCCGTCCGCGGGCGTTTCCGGCCGCGAGCGACGCCGACCCGCTCTCGACCGCGGGCCTGCGTCGTCAGCCGCCGTCGACCGCGGACTACCGGGGTCGCGGGTCGAGACGCCCGCTCGGCCCGAACACGTTCTCGGGGTCGCGGTCGGTCTTCACGTCGCGGAGCCAGCCGTAGTTGTCGAGGTACAGCGCCCGCGCCGCGTCGTCGCCGGTGCCGCTCCCCGGGAAGTTGGGGAGGACGCCGCTCCCCCCCGACTCGCGGACCGCGGCGACGCTCTCGCGCGCCCACGCGACGTGGCGGTCGTCGGCCGCGGGGTCGCTCCACGCCGCCTCGAAGTTGAGGACGTAGTTCGCGTCCCGCCGCGGGAACGCGGTCTCGTCGGGCGACAGGTCCGCCACCGCGCCGCCGAGCGGCCAGACGACGACGGTGGAGCGGTCGCTCGGGAGCGCGCGCGAGCGCTCGAGTACGAGGTCCACGAGGCCGTCGGTCAGGCGGTCGACCGCGAGCGACTTCCAGTAGTGGCGCTCGCCCGCGCCGCCCTCGTCGGCGAGGTACGACTGGAGTTCGGGGTACGGCACCGTCGCGGCGTGGTCGTACAGCGGGTCGACCGACCCCAGGTTCCGATACGGTCGGAGGCGCGCGCGCCCGCGGTCGGCGTCGCCCGCGTACGCGCCGAGGACGCAGACCGCGAGGTCGCCCGCGGCGTCGGCCGGGAAGGCGGAGTCGGGGTCGTCGGGAACGCGCGCGACGTACGGCGAGACGTTCGTCTCGCGGTCGGCGTCGGCGGTGAGCGCGCGGTACTCCCGTAACACGTCGCCGGCGGCCGCGAACGGGTACCAGGTGTCACACATCGCGAGCGGACCCGGCAGGGAAACGAGGTCGAACTCCAACTCGACGGCGGCGCCGAAGTTGCCGCCGCCGCCGCGGAGCGCGCGGAACAGGTCGGGGTTCCGGTCGGCGGCCGCGGTGACCCGGTCGCCGTCGGCGGTCACGAGGTCGACCCGGCGGAGGCGGTCGCAGGCGAGACCGTACCCGCGGGTGAGATAGCCCGTCCCGCCGCCGAGCGTCAGGCCCGCCACGCCCGTATCGGGGTCGACGCCGCCCGGCGTGGCGAGACCGAACTCGTCCGCCGCGGCGTCGAGGTCACCCCACGTCGCTCCCGGGCCGACGACCGCGGTTCGGTCGTCCGGGTCGACCGCGACCCGGTCCAGCCGCGAGCAGTCGAGGACGAGGGCGCCGTCGGCGACGGAGGTGCCGGCGACCGAGTGGCCGCCCGCCCGGAGCGCGACGCCCAGTCCCGTCTCGCGGGCGGCCGCCACGACCCGCATCACGTCGCGAGCGTCGCCCGCGTACGCGACCGCCGCGGGGTGGCGGTCGACCGTCCCGTTCCACACCCGGCGGGCGTCGTCGTAGTCGTCGGCGGTAGGGCGGACGAGCGGACCCGCGACGACCGGCCGCCACGACCCGTCGTCGGCCGGCGTCCCGCCGTCGAGGTCGGCCGCGAGGCGGTCGAGCGCGGCGGCGTGGTCGGCCGCGACCGCCGTCGCGTCCGCCCGGTCGAACTCGGCTACGGACCGTGATGAGTCGCTCATACCAGCCGGTGTCGTCGCGGGGGCAAAGCGGCGACGGTCGCGGATCCGGAGGGAGGGTCGGGGCGGAGGAAAGGGGAAGGGGTTTGCCCGCGCCGCCCGCAGGCGGGGACGTGAACCGACGCCGCGCGCGCTACCTCGGGTACGCCCGCGACGCCGTCGCCTACCCGGCGGTCGGGGTCTGCGCCGCCGCCGGCGTCGGCTGGGCCGTGGGCGTCGGTCCCGGCGTCGGCGTCCTCGCGGCGTCGACGCTGGCGGCCGGCGTGCTCACCGTCGCGTTCCTCACCGGCGGGAGCCGCGGCGCGACGGGCGGGCGGGTCGGGGGCGAGCGGGGATCGGGAACCGAGCGACGGAGCGGACCCGAGGTGCGCGCGGCGCTCTCCGACGAGACGCCCGCCCCCGGCGCGGGACGGCGGGCGCGGCTGCTCGCGTTCGTCGCGGGGCTGTTCGTCCAGTCGGCCCTCGTGGTGCTGTGGCTCGGCGGACTGTTCGGCGGCTGAACGGTCGGGTCGGCGCCGCCGCTCGCCGGTCGTCGGACTTCGTAAAAAACGCGAGTTCTCGGAGGCTCGCGGACGTTCGGATCGAGGCTGTGCGACGGGAGGTCGGTGTGGGTGGTGTGAGCTACGTCGTCGCCTGCTTCACATCGCGCCGCCCATGCCGCCCATGCCGCCCATGCCGCCCATGCCGCCGCCGCCGCCCGGCGGCATCTCCTCGTCGCCGCCGTCGTCGGAGCCGCCGCCCTTGAGGTCGCCCGCGGCGATGACGTCGTCGATGCGGAGGATCATGACCGCCGCCTCGGTGGCCGACTCGATGGCCTGCGTCTTCACGCGGAGCGGTTCGACGACACCCTCGCTCTCCATGTCGATGATGTCGCCGGTGTACGCGTCGAGACCGGCGCCGAACGCGCCGCCGTCGTGCTGCGAGCGCAGGTCGACCAGCGAGTCGATCGGGTCGAGACCGGCGTTCTCGGCGAGCGTGCGCGGGATGACCTCCAGCGCGTCGGCGAACGCCTCGACCGCGAGCTGCTCGCGGCCGCCCACGGAGTCCGCGAAGTCGCGGAGTTCGAGCGCGAGTTCGGCCTCGGGCGCGCCGCCGCCGGGGAGCACCTGGCCGTCGTCGAGCGTCGTCCGCACGACGCCGAGCGAGTCGTCGACCGCGCGCTCGACCTCGTCGACGACGTGCTCGGTGCCGCCGCGGAGGATGAGCGTGACCGACTTGGCGTCCTCGACGTCCTCGACGAAGATGCGCTCGTCGCCGCCGATGTCCTTCTGGCCGACCGAGCCGGCGAAGCCGAGGTCGTCGCTCTCGATGTCGTCGAGGCTGGCGACCACGCGGGCGCCCGTCGAGCGGGCGAGCCGCTTGAGGTCGGAGTCCTTCGCGCGCCGCACCGCGAGGATGCCCTCCTGCGCGAGGTAGTGCTGGGCCATGTCGTCGATGCCGTCACCGACGAACACGACGTCCGCGCCCGCGTCCTTGAGCTGGTCGACCATCTGGCGGAGCTGCTTCTCCTCCTGGTCGAGGAACTGCTGGAGCTGGTCGGGGTCGGTGACGTTGACCTCGGCGTCGATCTCCGTCTCCTTGACCTCGAGGGCGCCGTCGTACAGCGCGACGTTGGCGTCCTCGACCATGTACGGCATGTTCTCGTTGACGCGCTCCTTGTCGACGATGACGCCCTCGACGAGTTCGGAGTTGCCGATGTTACCGCCGACGACCGTCTCGACGGAGACGTTGTCCGTGTCGATGCTGCCGTCGTCGTCGCGGACCGCGAGGACCGCGTCGACCACGAGCTCCGCGAGACGGTCGCGGGCGGACTCGGCGCCCTTGCCCGTCATCGCGGTGGAGGCGATCTTCTCGAGCGTGTCGCGGTCGTCCGCGGAGACGTCGATCGCCTTGTCTTCGAGGGTCTCTTTGGCCTTCTCGGCGGCCTGTCGGTACCCCTGAGCGATCGTCGTCGCGTGGACGTCGGAGTCGAGGAGTTCCTCGGCCTGGTCGAGGAGTTCCCCGGCGATGACGACGGCGGTCGTGGTGCCGTCGCCGACCTCGTCCTCCTGGGTCTCGCTGACCTCGACGATCATGTTGGCGGCGGGGTGGTCGATGTCCATCTCCTTCAGGATGGTGACGCCGTCGTTCGTGACGACGACTCCGCCCGAGGAGTCCACGAGCATCTTGTCCATCCCCTTCGGACCGAGCGTGGTCCGCACGGACTCGGCGACGGCCTTGCCGGCCGTGATGTTCATCGACTGCGCGTCCTTGCCGGACGTGCGCTGGCTCTCCTCCGAGAGTACGATCATGGGCTGATTGCCCATCCGCTGGCGTTGAGACATGACGGTCGGTGATTGTTCTCGGTTCTATAAAAACCTGTCGTAGCCGGAACGCGAGCGACCCGCACGCACCCGCTGTCGACTCGTGGCAACGTGTCCCACGGTGGTTTATATACAGGCCCGCCGGCCCGCTGTCCGACTGCCCACCTGCCCGAGCGTCCGAGCGTCCGGACGTTCGGCGGTCCCGGCCACGAGCGGCGCCGGTAGGGCCGGAAGAGTGACCCGTCGGTAGGCGCCTAGCGGACCGTACGAATGCCGGTTCGCGAACACAACTCCGCCCACGAGGCCGCGGAGGCGCTCCCGCTCGTCACCGACACCGCCGAGGTCACGGCGGTCGAACCGGTCGACCGCGACCGCACCGCCGAGGTCGAAGAACGCGCCGCGCTGCTGTTGATGGACGCCGACCACCCCGACCTGGTCTCGGACCCCGAGGGCGACCCCGCCGTCGACTGGGACGGGGTCAGACGCCTGCTGGAGGAGTCGCACGGGCTGCGCGCGGCGAAGCTCTCGACGCTCGCCGGCCGGCACGACCGGTCGTACCCCTCCTTGCTCCGGATCCGCTTCACCGTCGACGACCCCGACTTCGACTTCGTCCCCGGCCAGTACCTCACGGTCCGGTTCGCGGGCACCCCCCGGCCCTACTCGGTCGCGAGTTCGCCCAACGACGACGAGGTGGAACTGTGCATCCGGCGGGTACCCGGCGGGGACCTCACGACCGACCTGTTCGAGGACCTGTCGGTGGGCGACCAGTTGACCGTCCGCGGGCCGAACGGCGAGTTCGTCCCGAACGAACCCTCCGAGCGGGACGTGGCGATGCTCGCCACCGGCACCGGCGTCGCGCCGCTCCACAGCATGATCCGGTACGCGTTCGAGGAGGGCCGCGACACGGTCGACGGCGAGGAGCGCGACTACTGGCTGTTCCTCGGCGCCGGCTGGGAGGACGACCTGTCGTACCGCGACGCGTTCGAGTCGCTGGAGGCGGAACACGACAACTTCCACTTCGTCCCGACGCTCTCGCGGGAGACGCTGCTGTCGGGGTGGAAGGGGGAGACCGAGTACGTCCAGCGGACGTTCGTCAAGTACCTCGACGCCGACGCCGTCGACGACGACGACCTCGGGCGGTTCGCACAGTACCGACAGTCGGAGCCTGCGTACGACATCGACGCGCGGATCGACCCCGGGAACCTGGAGGTGTACGCCTGCGGCGTCACCGCGATGGTCAACGGGATCACCCGGACCGCAAAGCGGATCGGCGTCCCGGGCGAGCACATCGACGGCGAGGGGTTCGGGTAGCGGCGGGAGTCGAGCTCGGAAGTCGGCGCCGCGGCGCCGGACCGTCCGGGTCCGCCCCGAAAACGGAGGCGACCCGAGGGCGGGCGACGGGACGACTACCGGGTCTCGTCCGCGTTCGGCGGCGCGAGGTCGGGCGCGCCGTGGAGTTCGTTGTGTTTGCGTTCGAGGAAGCTGTACACCGCGCCGTGGGGCGCGCCGTCGAGGATCATCCCGGCCGCGCGCCGGACCGCGTCGACCTCCTCGGACTGGCCGATGATGCCCAGCGTCGACCCCTTGATCACGACTTCCGCGCCCGACAGCTCCTCCATGAGCTGTCGCGTCCGGCCGTTCTCGCCGATCAGCCGGCCCTTCTGCCGCTGGAGGTCGTTCTTGTTGCGCGTCTCGCTCGCCAGGTCGATCAGGTCGAACCGCCGGAGGTCGTGTTCGAGCAGCGACAGCGCCGACTCGGGGGTGAAGCCGCGACCGATCGCGCGGACGATGTCCGGCGCGACCATCCCGGCGACGGGGTCGCCCACGGTGTCGATGGCGACCGACCCGGACTCCGAGTCGATGTCGAGGCGCACGTCGGCGCGCTCCTCGATCTCGCGCATCGTCTCACCCCCTTCCCCGATGACCGCACCGATGCGGTCCTGCGGCACCTTCACGTGTTGCATGGTGTCCGATTCCCGCCGGACAGTTTTAAGCGTTCCCTCGGAACGCGCGCGCCATCGCGTCACAGCCCCGCACGGAGGCGTTCGCGCTCGTCGCCGCGGAGGCGGTACGGCGCCGCCGCGGGCGGGACCCGCCGCTCCCGGGGGGGGGCGCGCCACGGCCACCCGGGAGCGGACGACATCGACGACGGCTACGCGGCGGACGGGAAAAACGCTACCCCGAGCGTGGGCCTCGGTACCACCCCACTTCGATGACCGTTCGCCGCTACCGCAACCCCCCTGGGTCCGACTCCCCAAGCCGGTGCATGAACTACCTCGGTTGGGCGCTGGTCGCGCTCGTCGGCTACTCGGTGTTCACCCCGCTCGCCAGCGTCGCGACGAACCACCTCCCGAGCAACGTCGTCGCCCTCGGCGCGAACACGATGCTCGCCGTCACGGCGCTCGCGGTGACTCTCGTCCGCGGCGACGACGTGGTCGGCGGTCTCACCGGCGAGTACGCGGTGTACGTCGCGGGCGCGGGCGTCGCCCTCTCGGTCGGCATCCTCGCGTACTACCGCGCGCTCGCGACCGGCCCGGTCAGCGTCGTCACGCCGGTGTACGGCTCGTTTCTCGTGTTCAGTTCGCTCTTGAGCGTCGCCTTCCTCGACGAGTCGCTGTCGGCGACGAAGGTGGTCGGTATCGGGCTGACGGTCCTCGGCGTCTTCCTCGTCGCGCGGTAGGCGGTCGAACGGGACGCACCGCCCGGCGTCGGCGGTCACCGCGCTCGCGGAACCGGCCGGCGACGGCCGCCGCGCCGCCGGCGGACGCTCCGCTGGTCGCCGCGGAACCGCGCGAGAACCCGTCGCTCGCCGTCGGTCCGACCCGCCGCTCAGACCTGCTCGACGCTACCGCCGTCGGCGCGCTCGCGGAACACCTGGCCGTCGATGAGCGTCACCATGGTGTCGTCGTCCTGCCAGGCGGTCGGCGAGAGCTTCGCCTTCCGGCAGACCCGCGAGAGGAACTGCTCTTTGCTCCAGCCGTTCTCGACCGGGATGGTCGGGTAGAGCCAGCCGTGGTTGCCGGCGTTGTCGATGGCGACCCCGTGCCGGCCGAGTTCCAGGTCGGCGGCGGGGTCGGCGGTCAGCGTGACCTCCGAGACGATACAGACCGACACCGTGATCGAGTCGAGTTCCTTCCGTTCGACCTCCGAGCCGCCGGTGTCGGCGGAGGCGGCCTTGATCGCGGCGTCGACGATGGCGTGACCGAGCTGGTCCGACCCCTGGTACGACCCCGCACAGCCGCGCATCCGGCCGCGTCCGCGGGTCGACTGGAGTCTCACGAACGCCCCCGTCCGAGCGTAGAAGGCGTCGCGCATGCTACCGGGCTGTTCTCGTTGACCGTGCATGACGTACGATTCGACCGCTTCCCGGGCGAGTTCGACCGCACGGGCCCCGTCGTCGTACGTCAGTCGCACGGCCTGTGCCTCGGACATATAGACGTACCAACGTCCGCCGAAACTTCAACCCTTCCCTCGGCGTTAGGGACCGTGATGATCCGAATCTCGCGGGGACCGACCGGGGTAGCCGGGCGGTGACGCCCCGTGGCGGGCGGGTGGCGAGCCACGGCCGCCGGTCCGGGGCGAACCGCTTAACCCGTCGACCGGCGTAGCGGGACCGGCAGAGGGAGCCCGACCCCCGTGCCCCCGACCGACAGCGACGGGGCATGAGGAAAGTCCCCCCACCGAACCGGACGGGCGACCGGACGCAAGTCCGGGGTCGGAGACGGCCGGCTCTGGAACAGAAACGAGACCGCCCGGCGCGACCGATGAGGCGTGCGAACCGACCCGCGAGGGGAGGGAGCTAACCCGCCGAGGGTCGACCGCCGGGGACGGGTGGAACGGCGAATCCTCGCCGGTGCAAGTCCGCGCCAGGGGGCGGCGCACGCCCCCGAAGGTAGTCCGGGGACGGCGCGGACGCTCAGCCGAATGTCGGGCCGAACCGAAGGGGGCTTACTCCCCTCAGCCGCTCACCCCCGCGAGCGGCCGCGCTCGCGACGACGGGCCGCGACCTCCACTGACGCCTCTTGATACACGCCGAATATCGGTACTGATTCTCTAGACAGCAGCGTTTTCATACCGGTTGGCTAGATTCGAGTCGAATGAGCCGTTCCCGGGCGCTCGCAGCCGTCCTCGCCCTCCTGCTGGTGACAGCCGGGTGTGTCGCCACCCGCGCACCGGCGGAACTGGGGACCGCGACGGCGACCGAGCCGACCGGGAACGCGACGGCGACGGCGGCGCCCGACGTGCCCGTGCCCGACCGGCCGAGTCCGTGGGGCGAGCGGAGCCTCACCGTGGCCGTCGAGACGCCCGGGACGGACGCGAACATGACGCCGGCGGTACGGGAGGCGGCGTCGTTCTGGTCGGAGAACGCCGAGCCGTACGTCGGCTACGCCGCCGACCTCCGCGTCGACCCCGACGCGGACGACCCCGACATCGTCGTCCGGTTCGTCGGCGCCATCGAGTCGTGCGCCGGCACGAAACACGCGGTCGGCTGTGCGCCCATCGCCGCCGACCGGGTGCGGCGCCCCGCGACCGTCAAGATACGCGCCGGTCTCGACGAGGACTCGACCGTGCGCGTGCTGAAACACGAGTTGGGCCACGCGCTCGGTCTCCGTCACGGCGACGCGCCGCTGGACGTGATGCAGCCCGAGATGGCCGTCGCCACCACGCCGAAACCGAACGCGACCGAGCGCGCGTACCCCTGGGCGAACCGGACGCTCGCCGTCTACGTCGACACGAGCGGGACCGCTGAGGCCGAGGCGACGGACGCGGCGGTCGACCGCGCGCTCCGCTACGTCGAGGCGGCCGACGAACTCCCGTCGGTGTCGTTCCGCCGCATCGACGACGAGGCCGACGCGGACGTGGTGGTCCGCGTCCGCGACGACCCCGACCCCGACGGCTGTTCGTGCTTCCGGCTCCGCGGCCCGGACCCCGACCGCGACGGCGCGCCCGAGAAGTACCGCCGGCTCACGATCAGCCTCCAGGACGCCTCGACCGACACCGTCGCGTGGCGCGTCGGTGACTGGCTCTCGTACGCGCTCGGGACGGAGACCCGCGCCGACCGCCCCGCCCCGTTCCGGCAGGCGACGCCCGCCGCCCTCCCCGACGTGTCCGAATCGGACGCCTGAACCCGCTCGACGGCCGGTTTCGCTCTCCCCGGCGCCCGCGTCGGACGGCGGTCGTGCGAACGTCCGACACGGAGCCGGCGAACTAAAAAGCGTGGAGTGCGAAAGGGTCACGTGGACAGTCGAGAACTGATGGCGGCGCTCGAACGCGAGTTCGGCGGCGACGACTCCGACCGCCGGGTGATCACGCGACAGGCGAGGGACCTCGCCGACTCCGGCAAGGTGGAGGCGGACCGCGAACACGAACTCTCGGTCGAGGACGTCATCGAGAACATGGCCGACGCGCCCGACGACTACGACCCCATCGAACGGTGGAACTGGTGGCTCGGCTCGCTCGAGACCGCCTACGGCGGCTACGACCGATTCACCATCCGGTTCGTCCAGGACGGCCCGGACGTGAACGCGTAGTCGGGCGACGGCCGCACCCCGCGTCCGCCGTCCGCCCTCCGCCCGGTCCCCGATGTGGTCGCCCCGCCGAACACCTCCGGTTCGGGTCGAACCCGGACCCGAACCCGAACCCGAACGCCCGTGAGAACGCTTTTGGAGCGACGCGCCGGTCTCCGGGTATGGACCCCGGCGACGTCGAACCGGTCCCGGAGTGTACCGACCTCTACTACGTCGACCTCGGCCTGTACGACACCGCCGGCTACGGCTCCGTCTACGTCGTCGACGCCGACCGTCCCGCGGTGGTCGACACCGGTCTCGGGACGAACCGCGAGTACCTCACCGACGCCCTCGACGACCTGGGCGTCCGACCCGCGGCCGTCCTCCTGACGCACGTCCACCTCGACCACGCGGGCGGCGCGGGTTTCCTCGCCGAGGAGTTCCCGAACGCCGAGGTGTACGTCCACGAGGCGGGCGCGCCCCACCTGGTCGACCCCGCACAACTGGTCGAGGGCACCAAGCGCGCCGTCGGCGACCAGTGGCGCCACTACGTCGACCCGAAACCGATTCCCGAGAGTCGGGTCGAGAGCCTCGTCGACGGCGACTCGGTCGACCTCGGCGACCGCACGGTCGACGTCCACGCCGCGCCGGGTCACGCCCCCCACCAGGTGGTGTACCACGACCGGGGGGACGACGTCGTGTTCACGGGCGACGCCGCGGGGCTCTACGTCCCGAGGTACGACCTGATCCACCAGACGTCGCCGCCCGCGCGGTTCGACCTCCACGGCTGCAACGAGGACGTGGACACGATCCGCGAGTTGGACCCGCGGGTGCTCTGTTTCGGCCACTTCGGTCCCCGGGAGTTCGACGACGACCTGCTCGCGGGCTACAAGCGCACGCTGGTCGAGTGGGTGGAGGCGGTCAAGCGGAGGCGCGCGGACCTCGACGACGCGGCGGTGCTCGACCACTTCGCCGCCAACGCGCCCGAACGGCTGATCGACGTCTGGGGCGAGGAGAAGGCCCGCGAGGAGGAGCGGCTGAACACCCGGGGGGTGCTCGCCTACCTCGACTACCTCGACCGCCAGGAGGAGTGACGCGGGGCGTCGAAAACAACGCCGAGCAACGTGTAACGGGTAGCTTGCGCTTTTATGCTCCGACCGTCTCCCGTACGCCATGGACTGGCGCGACGCCGAACGGGAGTACGACCCGGGGGTCACCCGGGAGTCGCTCGCGGCGACGTTCGACGCGGCCGCCCGGCGGCACGCCGACCGAGTCGCCCAGCGGTACAAGGGGGACGTGTACGACCGCTCGCTCGTCGCCGGCGGCGTTCTCGACGCCGCGCCCGACGGCGACTACGCGGACGTGACGTACGGCCGAATGCGGGGGGTCGTCCGCCGCCTCTCGGCGGGTTTCCGCGAGTTGGGCGTCGCCCCCGGCGACCGGGTGGGGCTGTTCTCGAACACCCGGATGGAGTGGGCGCACGCCGACTTCGCGGTGTTGGGCGCGGGCGCGGTGACGACCACCGTCTACACCTCCTCCTCCGAGCGGCAGGTCCGCCACCTGCTCGGCGACCCCGGGGCGACGGGCGTCGTCGTCGAGAACCGCGACTTACTCGACCGGGTGTTCGCCGTCGAGGACGACCTCGATTTGGAGTTCGTCGTCCTGGTCGACGGCGACCCCCACGACCGCGACGACGTGTACACGCTCGCGGAACTGTACGACCTGGGCGCGTCCGCGGGCGCCGACCCCGACGCGGACGCCGACGACTGGGTGGTCGACCGCGACCGCACGGACCTCGCGAGCCTCATCTACACCTCCGGCACGACCGGGACGCCGAAGGGGGCGGAACTCACCCACGGCAACTTCCTCGCGAACGTCGACCAGTGTCTCAGGCGGTTCGGCGACCGCCCCGACAAGGCGGCGCGGGAGACGCCGGTCATCGACGAGTCGACCACCGCACTGTCGTTTCTCCCCCTCGCACACGTGTTCGAGCGGCTGGCGGGTCACTTCATGCTGTTCGCGGCGGGGGCGACCGTCGCGTACGCCGAGTCGCCCAACACGCTCCGGGAGGACTTCGGGCTGGTCCGCCCGACGACGGCGACGAGCGTCCCCCGGGTGTACGAGAAACTGTACGACGCCATCCGCGAGCAGGCGGGCGGCTCGCGGCTCACGAAGCGGGTGTTCGAGTGGGCGACCGACGTGGGCCGCGAACACTACCGGGCGGACGACCCCTCGCCGTCGCTGCGCGCGCGCTACGCGCTCGCGGACCGTCTGGTCTTCTCGTCGGTGAAGGAGGCGCTCGGCGGCGAGATAGCGTTCTTCATCTCCGGCGGCGGGTCGCTGTCGGCGGACCTGTGTGAACTGTACCAGGCGATGGGCGTTCCCATCCTCGAAGGCTACGGGCTGACCGAGACGTCGCCCGTCCTCGCGGTCAACCCGCCCGAGGAGCCGAAGGTCGGCACCATCGGCCCGCCGGTCGTCGGCGTCGACGTGCGAGTCGACTCGACGGTCGCGGGCGACCCCGACGACGCGGCGGGTGAAGTCGGGGAACTGCTCGTGAAGGGACCGAACGTGTTCCGGGGCTACCGCAACCTCCCGGCGGAGACGGACGCCGCCTTCGACGACGACGGCTGGTTCCGGACGGGCGACGTCGTGGAACTTCGCCCGGACGGCTACGTCGCGTTCCGCGAACGGGCCAAGCAGTTGCTGAAGCTCTCGACGGGTAAGTACGTCCCCCCGGGTGCCATCGAGGACGCGTTCGCGGACTCGGAGTACGTCGAGCAGGCGATAGTGCTCGGCGACGCCCGGAAGTTCGTGAGCGCGCTCGTCGTCCCGAAGTTCCCCGCCGTCGAGGCGTGGGCCGACCGCGAGGGGTACGACCTCCCCGACGACCGGCGCGCGCGCTGTCGCGACGACCGGGTGCGCGAACTGGTCCAGCGGGAGATCGACCGCGTGAACGCCGGCTTCGAGGAACACGAGCGGATCAAGCAGTTCCGAGTCGTCCCGGAGGAGTTCACCGAGGAAAACGGACTGTTGACACCCACGATGAAAAAGAAGCGCCGAAATATTCTCGATCGCTACGCCGACGAGGTAGAGATGTTTTACGAACCCTGAATTCTTCGTGTACCGAACCGGAGTAGCCGGACTTTTATCGGTTCCCGACGCAGGCCCGGGCATGGAGGCTACGGTCCCCGATGGCAGCGGGTGCGGGTGAGCTGATAGCGCTCGTCGCCGCCATCCTCGGCGTCGGCGTGACAGCTCAGGTGCTCTCGGACCGGTTTCAGGTCCCGAGTATCATCTTCCTGATCACCGCGGGGATTCTCCTCGGACCGGAGGTGCTCGGCGTCATCACCGCCGAGACGTTCGGCGCGACCGGGCTGTCGACCATCGTCGGCCTCTCCGTCGCGATCATCGTCTTCGAGGGGGCGTTCCACCTCCGCGCCGACCGGATACGCGAGGCGCCGACCGCGACGCTCAAACTCGTCACCGTCGGCGCCGCCATCGCGTTCGTCGGCACGACCGCGGTCGTCTACTACGCGCTCGGCGTCGACTGGTTCGTCGCCGGACTGATCGGCGCGCTCCTCGTCGCCACCGGGCCGACGGTGATCGCGCCCATCCTCGAAGTCGTCCCCGCCCGCGACCGGGTGGAGGCGGCGCTGGAGACCGAAGGGATCGTCAACGACGTGACCGCCGCGATCATGGCGGTCGTCATCTACGAGGCGATCATCACCGGGACGCGCGCCCCGGGCGCGCTGTTGACGCTGTTCGTCGAACGGCTCGGCACGGGCGTCGTCGTCGGCATCGCCGTCGCGGCGCTCGTCTACTACGGTCTCCGGTACGTCGACCTCTCGCCCGGGAACGCCCCCCAGAACGCCCGCCTGCTCGTACTCGCGGGCGCGCTGGTCTCGTACGGCGGCGCGGAGATCATCGTCCGCGAGGCGGGCATCGCGGCGTGTGCGACCGCGGGCATCATCCTGGGCAACGCCGACGTGCCCTACGAGGAGGACATCACGGACTTCAAGGGCGACGTGACGCTGCTCGTCCTCTCGTTCGTGTTCATCGCGCTCGCGGCGCTGCTCCAGTTCGAGGACCTCCTCGCGCTCGGACTCGGCGGAATCGCGGTCGTCGTCGCGGTGGTCTTCGTCATCCGTCCGGCTCTGGTGTTCGTCTCGGCTGTCGGCGACCGATTCACCAGAAACGAGAAGTTGTTCATGTCGTTCGTCGGCCCGCGCGGGATCATCCCCGCGTCCGTGGCGACGCTGTTCGCCGTCGAACTCACCAACGCGGGGATGTCCGAAGCGGCGGACGCCCTCGTGGGGACGGTGTTCCTCGTCATCCTAGTGACGGTCGTCCTCGAAGGCGGGTTCGCCCGCCGCATCGCGGAAGCGCTCGACGTCATACCCATGCGTGTAATCATCGTCGGAGGCGGGAAGGTGGGCCGCACGCTCGCCGAACGCCTCGAAGACCGCGGAGAGAACGTCGTCATCATCGAGAACGACGAGACACAGGTACAGACCGCCCGCAACGAGGGCCACACCGTCCACATCGGCGACGGGACGGACGTCGACGTGTTGCGCGCCGCCGGGGGGGAGAAGTCGCGGGTCGTCGTGGCCACGACCGGCGACGACGACTCCAACCTCCTGATCGCGCAGCTGTCGGACTCGTCGTTCGACCCCGAGACGATCCTCGCGCGGGTGAACAACCCGAACAACGTCGACGCGTTCGAGGAGCTCGGCGTCACCACCGTCTCGTCGGTGCTCGCCACCGCCCAGACGCTCGACGACTACATCGAGCGGCCCGCGCTCGCCAACTGGATGGGCCAGGTCGGCCGCACCGGCGACGTCCAGGAGGTGGAGGTCACCTCCGAGGAGATGGCGGGCCTGACCGTCCGCGACATCGGACCCGAACTCCCCGGCGGGAGCCTGATCGCGCTCGTCGCGCGCGACGGCGACGTCAACGTCCCCGACGCCGACTTCACGCTCCAGGTCGGCGACCGCGTCACCCTCATCGGGCAGCGGGAGGACGTTCGCTCGGCGATGGCGCAGTTCAACCCCGAGTAGCCGGAGGGTCGTCCGCCGGAGCACGCTCGGCTCTCCGGGCCGACGCGGGCGGCGCGAGCAGCGCGGCTCACGACCCCGGACAGCCGAGTTCGTACCGGTCGTCACCGGTCGGGTTCGGTACCGACACCGACACGGGCGCGCCGAACCCGCGGTAGTCGGTCGCGAGCCGCGCGTTCGCGCTCGCGCCGTCCGCGCGCACCTCGACGTCGACGACCGACCGCACGGGTCGGCCGTCGTCGGCGACCCACAGGCGGACGGTGACGTTCCGTACGCCCGACGTGGGCAGGTCGCTCGCGCCGCCGCGCTCGCTCGCCACCCCGCGGAGCGCCCGCGCCGACGGGTAGCCGACGATGACGCGGGCCTCGGTGCCGTCCACCGTCTCGGTCCCGTTCCAGTAGACGTTCGTCCGGTTCAACAGCGCCAGCTGTCGGCCGAGCGGGGTGTGGGTGCGCCACGACCGCTCGCGGTCGAGCGTCTCGACCGCCCAGCCGTCCCACGGCGGCGCACACTCGGTGTAGGCGGTGTAGCCGTCGACGACCGACCGGCGGCTCCGCCCCCCGGTCGTCGCGTTCGTGCCCAGCACCCGCCGGGCGAGCGAGACGTTCCCGGCCGCGCCGACCCGGACCGTCCGCGAGGCGGCGCCGTCGGCGGCGCTGACGCGTCCGTCAAGCTTGAAGCGGTAGCTCCCCGCCGTGGCGACGTACTCGCTCGCGTCGGCGCGGACGGCGACCGCGCGTTCGTCGCTCGGCGGGGCGCCCAGCCCCGGGACCGCGCCACAGCCGGCGAGCGCCGCGAGAACAACGAGGAGGGCGAGCGGGAGGGCAGGTCGCATCACCCACCGCTGTCGCGGCGAGCGGCATAAGTCCCGTCGTTCGGCTCTCAGCCGCGCCGGCGGAGGAGTTCGCCCGCGCCGAGCAGCCCCGCGGCCGCGGCGCCCAGCCCGAAGCCGGGACCGGTGGTGTTCGTCGCGCCGCCGTCGGAGGTGTCGGTCCGGGGCGCGCTCTGGTTCTCGGAGACGTCGCGGATGTCGGCCGACCCCACTTGCTCGAGTGCGACCTGCACCCGGTCGGAGTTGCACGACTGCTGGCCGGTGACGATGAACAGCCGGCCGAACTCGACGGCGTCGCTGCCGACGGACGCGAACATGATCGTGTCCGCCTGCGGCGTGTCGGGCGACGCGCGGTCGATGAGCGTGACGTCGTACGCGACGACGGCGTCGTCGCTCTCGACGAACTCGCAGCCGCTCACGTCGGCGGTCGAGGCCTCTTGGTTGATCCCTCCGACGTGGACGAACATCCCGGTGTAGTCGGAGTTGCCGAGCGTCGGCGCGTCCGCCGGGAACGCCCCCTCGTCGGTGATCGTATCCTCTTGGGCGCTCGCGGTGCCCGTCGTCGCCGCACCGACACCCAGTGCGCCCGCACTCACACCCGCGGCCGCGCGGAGGAACCCGCGTCGACCCGGCGACGGTTCGGCGTCGCTGTCTGCGCGTTCGGCGGTCACGGGGGCGATTGAGTCCGCTCACAGTTATGTGGTGTGGCCGACACCTCCGACCGACGGAGGCAAGCGGCCGCGGCGACGACGGGGGGTATGAACATCGAGTTCCTCGGCGGCGCGCGCGAGGTGGGACGGTCGGCGCTGCTCGTCGACGACTCGCTCCTCCTCGACTTCGGCTCGCTGGCCGAGAACCCGCCCCAGTACCCCGTGGGGTCGCCCGACCCCGACGCGGTGGTGGTGAGCCACGGCCACCTCGACCACGCCGGGGCGGTGCCCGCGCTCCTCTCGGGCCGGGACCCGCCGCCGGTCCACTGGACGCCGCCGACGCAGGAACTCGCGCTCACGCTCGCGCGCGACACGCTGAAACTCCACGGCGGCACCCTCCGGTGTCCGTTCACCGAGGCGGACGTGAAACGAGTCACCGAGGTGTCGGAGACGCACGGCTACCGCGAGTCGTTCGCGGCCGCCGGCTACGAGGTGACGTTCTACGACGCGGGCCACATCCCCGGGAGCGCGCACGTCCTCGTCGACGACGGCGACGCGCGACTGCTCTACACCGCGGACTTCCACACGGCGAACCAGCGGCTCGTCCCCGGAACGACCGCCCGTCCCGACGCGGACGCGGTGGTGTGTGAGAGCACCTACTCCGACGTGGCTCACGACCCCCGCGAGGAGGTGGAAGCGCGGTTCGCCCGCAGCGTCGAGGAGACGCTGTGGGAGGGCGGTACCGCCGTCGTCCCCGCGTTCGGTATCGGCCGCACCCAGGAGATGCTCATGGTGTGTGAGGCGTACGACATCCCGTGTTACGTCGACGGGATGGGGAAGGACGTGACGCGGATGCTCGCGAACTACCCCGCGTTCCTCCGCGACCCGGAGGCGTTCGCGCGCGCGAAGTCGCACGCCCGGTTCGTCACCGGCCGGAACGGCCAGCGGCGACGGATCGCCGAGCAGAACGCCGCCATCGTCACCACGAGCGGGATGCTCTCGGGCGGTCCCGCGATGACGTACATCCCCGAGATACGCGCGAACCCGACGAACAAGGTGGCGATGACCGGCTATCAGGTCGAGGGCACGCCCGGGCGGAGCCTGCTGGAGACCGGCCGCGCGGAGATAGACGGGCGCGTGATGCCCGTCAGCGCCCGCGTCGAACAGTACGACTTCTCCGCGCACGCCGACCGCGAGGGACTGCTCGACTTCCTCGACGCCTACCGCGACGCCGCGGTGCTCGTCAACCACGGCGACCGCTGTGGCGAGTTCGCGGCGAAACTCCGCGACGACGGCTACGACGCGTACGCGCCCGAACGGGGGGAGGCCGTGTCGGTGTCGGCGTCGACGCCGGCGGCCGGACCCGACCCCGGGGCGGGAACCGAACCCGGGACGGGGACGCGGTAGCGCGCCGTGTCCGACCCGGGCGACCCGGAGGCGGTGCTCGCGCGCCGCGAGCGCGCGGTGGCGGGGCGGGGACCCGCCG
>NZ_ASGZ01000058.1 GCF_000495475.1 Candidatus Halobonum tyrrellensis G22
CTCCCGTCGGCGCCGCCCTCGTCGCCCGCCGCGCGCGCGTCGCCGGCGCCGGCCGCGGTGGCCGCGTCGGGCGTCATTCCCGGAGCGCCCCCTCCCGCCGGGTCGCCTCCAGCGTCTCCTCTTCGACGCTCGTGGCGACGACGGCGGGCTTGTACGCGCCGCCCTCGAACAGGTCGTGGTCGCTCACGCTCGACTCCACGAACCGGGTGAACGCGCGCCGCTCGCGCGGGAGGTGACCGTAGACCACCTCCTCCTCGACGAGGTCGTACACCGGGATCCGAGGGGTCAACAGCGTGTTCTCGCCGACGACGGAGTCCGCGCCCACCCGGAACCCCGAGGTGACCCGACAGCCCGCGCCGAGCGAGACGCCCTCCTCGATCACGACGGGCGCGTCCTCGACCGGTTCCAGCACCCCGCCGACCAGCGTGTTCGCGCCCAACTTCACGTCGTCGCCAACCTGCGCACAGGAGCCGACGGTGTCACACGAGTCGACGAGCGTGCCGTCGCCGACGTACGCGCCGACGTTCACGAACGAGGGACTCATCATGATGGCGTCCGCGCCGAGGTGGGCGCCCCGGCGCATCACCGTCCCGTCGGGCGTGTTGCGCGCGCCGTTCGCTTCGAGGTCGTCGGTGTCGCGCAGCGGGAGCACGTCGTAGTAGCCCACGCCGCCGTACTCGCGGCGCTCGGTCCCCCGCAGCCCGAAGTTGAGCAGGACCCCCCGCTTGACCCACTCGTTGGCCGCCCACGAGTCGAGCGAGTCACCGGTCCGGGTCGCCGCCCGGACCGCGCCGGCTTCGAGTTCGTCGAGGAACTCGTCCAACAGCGCGCGGTCCGCGTCGGTCGCGTCGTCGGCGGTGAGTCCGTCGTCGTAGCGGTGCCACAGGTCGTCGATGGCTGATTCGAGCGTCGTCGTCATCGTGTCTGAGTCTCCTCCGTCGTTCCGGTCGTCCCGGTCGGTCCGTCGTCCGCGTCGAGTACGTCCTCGAAGTCGTACGCGCCGGCCGGGCGGCCGGCGAGCCACGCCGCGGCGTCGAGCGCGCCCGCGGCGAACACCCGCCGACTCCCCGCGCGGTGGGTGAGTTCGAGCACGTTCTCGTCGCCCGCGAGCAACACCTCGTGTTCGCCCGCGACGTCGCCCGCGCGGCGGGCGTGGACGCCGATCTCGCTTTCGGTCCGGGGCTGGTCGCCCTCGCGGCCGTGCACTCGCTCGGTCAGGTCGGGCCGCTCGGCTTCCACGTCCGCCAGCAGGGTCTTGGCGGTTCCGCTGGGGGCGTCGGTCTTCCCGTCGTGGTGGGTCTCGGTCACCTCCACGTCGTAGCCGGGGAGCGCGCCCGCCGCGGCGCGGACCGCCCGCCGGAGCGCCGCGACGCCGCGCGAGAAGTTCGACGCGCGGAGCACGGGGACCGACTCCGCCGCGTCCGCCAGCGCGTCGCGGTGGTCGTCGGCGAACCCGGTCGTCCCCACGACCGCCGGCACGCCCGCCTCCGCGCAGGCGGCGACGTAGTCGACGCTGGAGTCGGGACCGGTGAAGTCGACCAGCGCGTCGGGGTCGCGCTCCGCGAGCAGGTCCGGCAGGTCGGCGGCGTCGGCCACCTCGACGCCCGCGACGGGGTCGGTCGGCGAGCGGTTCACGGCGAAGGCGGCCACGCAGTCCTCGCGGTCGTCGACCGCCGCGAGCACCTCCCGGCCCATCCGCCCGCCCGCGCCGGTGACGGCGACCCGGAGCGTCACGCGCCGCCCCCCGGGGCGTCCGCGCGCGCCGCGTCGTCGCGTTCCCGGTCCAACTCCGCGAGCAGGTCGCGCAGGCGCTCGCGCGTCGCCTCGCTCGCGCGGGTCAGCGGCGGCCTGACCGCGGCGGGACCGTAGCCGCGGAGTTCCATCGCCTCCTTCACCGGGATGGGGTTCGTCTCCGCGAACAGCGCGCGCGTCAGCGGCCCGAGTTCGTGGTGGAGGCGCCGCGCGCGGTCGAACTCGTCGGCGAGCGCCGCCCGCACGAGTTCGCCCGTCCGCTCGGGTTCGACGTTGGCGACGACGCTGATGGCGCCGGTCGCGCCCACCGACAGCATCGGGAGCGTCATGCCGTCGTCGCCCGAGAGCACGTCGAACGTCTCCTCGCGGGTCCGCTCGATCAGCTCCGAGATCCGGCCCGCGTCGCCCGACGCCGCCTTGTACCCCTGCACGTTCGGGTGTGTAGCCAGGTCGACGACCGTATCGAGGTCGAGGTTCGACCCGGTGCGCGAGGGGACGTTGTACACGACCTGCGGCAGGTCGACGGCGTCCGCGAGCGTCCGGTAGTGCTCCGCCTGCCCCGCGGGTTCGGGCTTGTTGTAGTACGGCGAGATGTGCAACAGCGCGTCCGCGCCCGCCTCCGCGGCGCGCTCCGAGAGGTCGAGCGCCTCCCGCGTCGAGTTCGACCCCGCGCCCGCGACGACGGGCACGTCGACGGCGCCGACCACCGTCTCGACGACCGCGGCGTGTTCGTCGTGGGTCAGCGTCGCGGACTCGCCGGTCGAACCCACCGGGACGAGTCCGTCGACGCCCGCGGCCTCCAGTCGGCGGGCGTCGGCGGCGAGTTGGTCGTGGTCGATGCGGCTTCGGTCGTCACCCGCGAAGGGGGTGGTCATCGCCGGGTAGACGCCGGCGAACGTGTCGTGGTCGATGGTCATCTGTGTCCGTCTCCGGGTTCCGTGTGTGGTGATGGTGAGTCGGTCCGCGCGTTCCGCACCGAAGCCGCCCGCGACGGGGGTGCCACGCCCGCCGGGAGCGTCCCTACGCGCGTTTGGGTTTCCGACCGCTCCGACCCGAGAAAACCGCGGTCGAGAGCGCGGAGGACGCGCGGCGGAGGCGGCGCTCGGCGACCCCGAGCGCGCCCGACCGCGGCGTGTCCCGCATACCCCACCGCTGGGGTTCGACGGGCAAATACGTTCCGACGACGGCAGTTTCTCCCCCGCTCGGGGACGGACGCCGCGGGTCACCCGCCGCGAGCGCACCTGTAAACCCTTTTAGGCGGTCCGGCGTCAGGTCGAACGTAATGAGCGACCTCCCGGACGACTTCGACTGTACGATCACCAACTGGGAGTACATCTACGACCTCTGCCGGCAGGTGTCGGACGACGTGAAGGCCGCGGAGTTCGAACCCGACGTGGTGGTGGCGCTCGCGCGCGGCGGCTGGTTCGCCGGGCGGAACGTCTGCGACTTCCTCGGACTCGACGACCTCACGAGCCTCAAGATGGAACACTACGTCGGCACCGCACAGAAGTCGGGCGAGCCGACCGTCCGCTACCCGATGCCCGAGGGGAGCGTCCAGGGGAAGGACGTGCTCATCATCGACGACATCGCCGACACCGGCGGGTCGATCAAGCGCGCCCACGAGTACGTCGTCGACCGCGACGCCGGCGAGGTCCGGACGGCGACGCTCCAACTGCTCCAGACCTCCGAGTTCGAACCCGACTACGTCGGCGAGCGGCTGGAGGAGTGGACCTGGATGGTGTACCCGTGGAACTTCATCGAGGACATGGTCGACCTGGTGTCAGGCGCGATGGAGCAGGCCGACGAGACCACCCTCTCGCGCGAGCGGGTCCGCCACTACCTCGCGGAGGTCCACGGCATCGACCGGATCGAGATGGAGATCGCCCAGCCCGGCCGACTCGACGAGGTGCTGACCGAGATGGTGCGCCGCGACGTGGTCCGCGAGAGCGGCGACGGCTACCGGCTGGTCGACCCCGACCCCGGTACCGACGAGTAGCCGCGCGGGCCGACCACGGCGTCGCCACCGGCACCGACGGCGCGGGAGACCCGCCGCGGGCGGGGCGACGCTCCGGTCCGACCGCCGGTTCCGAACGCCTCTTGTCGGGCGGTGCCGTCGCTCCGGCGTGGCGCTCCTCGACATCTTCGCCGGCGCGGTGCTCCCCATCGTCGCCATCTCCGCGGTGGGGTTCCTCCTGGGTCGGGGCAAGTCGACCGACCCCGGACCGCTCAACACGCTCGTGGTGTACGTGCTCGCGCCCGCGCTCGTCTTTCACAGCCTCGCCACCTCCTCGTTTTCGGGCGAGACGATCGCCAAGATGGCGCTCGGGGGCGCGGCGTACGTCGTCGGGATGGTGGTCGTCGCGGAGGCGGTCGCCCGTCTCCTCGGCGAGACCGAACCGCGACGCTCGGCGCTCGTGCTGTCGGCGACGTTCGCCAACTGCGGCAACTACGGCATCCCCCTCTCCGACTTCGCGTTCCCGGACGGCGGGCGCGCGGCCGCGGTCCTCTTTCTGGCGGTCCACTCGGTGATGACGTACACGGTCGGCGTCTACGTCGCCTCCCGCGCGGGCGGCGGCGGCGGTCTCGCGGGCGTCAAGCGCGTGTTCCGGATCCCGCTGGTCTGGGCGGTCCCCGCGGCGTTCGCGGCGCGCGCGCTCGACGTCCTCCCGCCGGTCGACTCCACCCCGATGACGACGCTCCAACTCGTCGGCGACGCCTCCATCCCGGTGATGCTCGTCATCCTCGGGATCCAACTGTCGCGGACCGACTACGGCGCCGCGCTCTCGGGAGCGGTGGTGCCGACCGCGCTCAAGATGGGGGTCGCCCCCGTCGTCGGCGTCGGCATCGCGCTCGCGGTGGGGTTCCCCGACCCGACAGTCGCGCGGGTGTACGTCCTCGAAACCGCGATGCCCGCGGCGGTGACGCCCGTCATCCTCGTCGGCGAGTTCGCGGGCGACCTCCGGATCGGCGGCGTCTCCATCCCCGAGTACGTCAGCACCGTCGTCCTGGTGTCGACGCTGGTGTCGCTGCCGCTGCTGACCGGCCTGATCGCGGTGTTGCAGGGCGGAGCGCTGGTGTGAACGAGTGACGAACGGCGAGAACCGGGACGAAACCGGGGGTCGGCTCAGTCGTCGGTCGGAGCGCCGCGCGGCCCGTCGACGACCGTCTTGGTCCACGTGCCGTGGAGGAGCCAGCCGAGGACGAGCACCGCGCCGACGACGTCGCCCGCGACGACCGCCCACCAGATGCCGGTGGTGCCCCAGCCGTACTCGAACGCGAGCAGGTAGGTCACGGGGACGCGCACGCCCCACAGCGCGATCAGCGAGAACACCAGCGCGGTGGTCGTCCGACCCGCGCCGCGGAACGCGCCGCGGCCCACCTCGAACACGCCGGTGAACGCGAACATCACCGCCGCCGTCCGGAGGTACGTCGACGCGTAGCCGACCGTCGCGGCGGCGTCGGCGCCCTCGGCGGGGAGGAACACCTCGACGATCGGCCCGGGGAACGCCGCGGCGAACAGGCTGACCGGGATCATCACCGCGACCACCGCGGTCAGCGCCGCCCGGACCGCGCGCCACGCCCGGTCGTCGCGACGCGCGCCGAGGTTCTGCCCGACGACCGTGTTGACCGCCTGCGACAGCCCCATCGCCGGCAGGAAGACCAGCGACACCATCCGGTTGCCCAGCCCGTACGCGCCGACGACCGCGGGGGGGAACGTCGACACCATCGCGGTCAGGACGACGAACGCGAACGCGGTGCCCGACTGCTCTAAACCGGTGGGGACGCCCAACCGGACCACGTCGCGGACGATGTCGAGTTCGGGCACCAGGTCGCCCAACCGCACGTCCGGGCCGGCGGACGTGCCGAAGAGGACGTACCAGCCGACGACCGTCGCGGCCGCCCGCGCGACCAGCGTCGCCCACGCCGCCCCCTCGATGCCGAACGCGGGGACGGGACCCCACCCGAAGATCAACACCGGGTCGAGCGCGACGTTGAGCGCGACCGAGAGGAACATCACGCGCATCGGCCCGCGGGTGTCGCCGTAGCCGCGCATCAGCGCCGTGAACACGAAGAAGCCGAACAGGAACGGCATGGCGAGGAAGAACACCCGCATGTACGACCCCGCCAGCGGCACGATCACGTCCGCGGTCGCCGCGCTCGCGGGCAACAGCCCCAGCAGCGACTCGACCGAGAGGTAGCCGACGACGGCGATGACGAGCGAGACCAGCATCACCACGCCCATCGTCGTGCCGGCGACGTGGCCGGCCGTGCGGTCGCCGTACTCGTCGCCCGCGGCCGCGCTCGCGCCCGTGTGCTGGGCGACGAGGATCGCGCCCGCGGCGGTGAAGCCGCCGCCGACGCTGATGAACAGGAACACCAGCGGGAACGCCAACGAGAGCGCGCCCACCGCGTCCGCCGACAGCCGGCCGAGCCAGAACGTGTCGGCGACGTTGTACATTACCTGCAGCAGTTGGATGACGACGAGCGGCCACGCCACGCGCAACATCGGCCGGAGGAGGTCCCCCTGCGTCAGGTCGCCCGCGCCGCTCCGCGTCTGGGGACCGGTCATGTGCCTACGACGGACGCGGTGGTATTGAATCCTCCTAACACGTGGTATCGTGCCGCATCCGGGGCGGAAACCGAACCCGGTTGGGGCGTGCGACGGCCGTCCCCTCGTGCGGTAATGCCCCGTTTCCGGCGCGAAACCGTCGGCACCGATTGCCGGGTCGACCGCCGAATCTGGCAGGGATCAGTCATAGGCGTCTCGGCTCCCCGGACCGGCGCGCGGCGCCCGGGCCGACGCCGCACGCCCGAGGGGAGCGCGAACCGCTCGGACGGCCCACCGGACCGCGGTCGTGCGTCGGGACCGAGTGACGAATCGGGCCGGCCGATACCGAGGGAGGACCACGCCGTTACGACACGCTCGTCCGCAGAGCCGTCGTTCGGTTTCGAGCGTCGGAACGGGCGCGTTCGTCGACTTCTCGCTCGTTCCCCGTCCCGAAAGGTATCAGATACTAGTTCTACACCGCTATCCGACCGTTCAGGCCGGGTCGGCGTCGCGCACCGCGGCCCGCTGGTCGGGGATCAGGTCGAGTCGGGGGTCGACGTCGCCGAGGACCAACAGCGCGTAGTAGCGGAGGTACACCTGGACGGGCATCCCCGCGACGGCGGCGGCGGCGACCACCGCGAGCGCGTACAGGACGCCGACGACGACGAGGGTGACGACCCCGACCGGTTCGACGAGGGCGAACAGGCCGACCCCGAGCGCGAACAGCAGGCCGAACGGGATCAGCAGTGCCAGCGCGAGTACGCCCGCCGCGACGGCGACGACCACCCCGCCGACCAGCGAGAGGAAGAAGCTCACGACGGCGTACGCGAGGTACTGCGTCCAGTGGGCGGTGATGGTCGGCCAGAGCCGCCGCCACCCCGCGAGCACGCCCCGGTCGTCGAGCACCATCACGGGGACGACGAACGCCGTGGTGAACCCGTCGACGAGTCCGACGGCGACGGTGAAGACGACGAACACGGGGAGCAACAGTACGACGAGCGCGAGCGACGCGCCGTCGAACCCGCCACCCCCGACCAGCGGGAGGAGGAACGGCGCCGCGAGCAGCAACGTCCCCCCGACCACGAGCAGGCCGACGGCCAGTCGGAAGCCGAACAGCCGGAGTCCCTGTCGCCACCGACGCCGCCAGTAGTCGCGGACGGTCACGCGCCGCGTCCGGAGCGACTCGACGAGGACGAACTCCATCACCGACCCGACGAACCCGAACGCGAGCGCGAACAGCACCGCGACGCCGACGACGGCGGCGACGAGCGTCCACACCTCCACCCCGACGTCGGGCAGTCCCACGCCCGGCCCGCCGCCCGGGTCGGCGGTGCCGCCACCGGAGGTGTACTGGAACCCGCCGGTGCCGCCGGGACCGGCGACGAACAGCGTGACGAACGCGAGTTTCGCCCACGTCGTCCGGTCGACGGGGGTGAGCAACCCCCTGGTCGCGTCCAGCGCGTCGTCGAGGTTGTCGAGCGCGTAGAGGGACATACCCGACCTGCGGCAGTCACGGCTACTAACTACTGTTACCACTCGGAGGGGAAATCGAATCCATTACTGGCCGGACGGTCGCCGCGTCGGCTCCCGCCGGCGACCGACCGCCGGAAGCAGGCAGTCCCCGCAGGCTCTGAAAGGGATTTGTCCCGAGCGTGCGAGGCGGTACCGTGCCACGATTCACGCTGGCGGCCGCGGGCGACGCGATACTCACCCGGCGGCTCTCGACCGCCGCGGACGACGGACTCGACGCGCTCGCGGGTCGGATCCGGGGCACCGACGCCGCGGTGGTCAACCTGGAGGTCCTGCTCCACGACTACGAGGGCTACCCCGCCGCCGACAGCGGCGGGACGTACATGCGCGCGCCGCCGTGGGTCGCGGACGAACTCTCGTGGGCGGGGTTCGACCTGTTCGCGGCCGCCACCAACCACACCGGCGACTACTCCCACGGCGGGATGGAGGCGACGATGCGCGCGCTGGAGGCGCGCGACCTGCCGTACGCGGGGCTGGGGCGGACGCTGAGCGACGCGCGCGCGCCGGCGTACGTCGACACGCCGGCCGGCCGGGTCGCGCTCGTGGCCGCGTGTTCGACGGTCACCCCGGGGTCGACCGCGGGCGAGCAGCGCCCCGATATGCGGGGTCGGCCGGGGCTGTCGCCGCTGTCGCTGTCCGCCGAGTACGTCGTCCCCGCGGAGGAGTACGACCGGCTCCGCGACCTGAGCGACGCGCTCGGGATGGAGGCGTTCAAACAGCGGCGCGAGGAGCAGGGGTTCCCGGTGTCCGGCGGGGACGAGGAGGGCGAGGGGCTGACGCTCCTCAACGTCGGGCGGGGCGAGCACCTCCGGTTCGTCCCGGGCGACGAGTACCGCGTCGAGCGCACCCCCTCGGAGGCGGACCGCGAGGCGGTGCTCGCGCGGGTCGACGCCGCCGCCCGACAGGCCGACTGGGTCGTCGCGAGCCTCCACGCCCACGAGGGAGCGGGCGTCGAGCGCAACGACCCCACGGTGGCGCCGTTCGTCGAGTCGTTCGCGCGCGACTGTATCGACGCCGGCGCGGACGCGTTCGTCGGCCACGGCCCGCACGTCCTCCGCGGGGTGGAGGTGTACGAGGGGGCGCCGGTGTTCTACAGCCTCGGCGACTTCGCCATGCAAAACGAGACGGTGACGCGGCTCCCCGCGGAACTGTACGACCGGTACGACCTCGACACCCAGCGGGCGCTCCCGGCCGACCTGTTCGACGCCCGCGCGGTCGACGACGACGGCGAGCGGACCGGCTTCCCCGCCGACCGGGCGTTCTGGGAGTCGGTCGTCCCCGTCTGTACGTTCGGCGACGGCGGGGTGGAGCGGGTCGACCTCCACCCGGTCGAACTCGGCTACGACGCGCCGCGCGGGAGCCGCGGCCGCCCGCGCCTCGCCGAGGGGGAGACGGCGGCGCGGGTCCTCGCGGACCTGGCCGACCTCTCGGAGCCGTACGGCACCGATATCGCCGTCGGGTCGGGCGTCGGCGTCGTCTCGCCGTGAGACCGGACCGGGTCGGCCCCGCCGTCGTCGCGCCTCGTCGGCCCCGACGTGCGCGCACGCAGGCCGAGCGACTACCCCTCCGGGACCCTTCAGTGGGGTACGATGGCACGGAACTTCAGCGACGACGACCGGGACAAGCCGGTGTACACCTCGGACGGAACCCGCATCGGGACCATCAGCGAGGTGGCGGAGAACGAGAACACCGCCCGCGTCCGCCGCGGCGACGACGACGAGGAGAGCGCCACGGACGAGATCCGCGAGTTCCTCGGCTGGAACGACGGCGACGAGTCGCACGAACTCCGGGGCGAACACGTCGACCGACGCGACGAGAACGGCGTCTACCTCCACGGCAACCGGTAGTCGGTACCCGGACCGCGGCGGGGCGACCGCCACCGGCCGTTCGCGGTCGCGCGTCCGCGCCGCTCGACGCCGGAGGGCCGGAGAAGGGGGACACCGCGGGCGGGGTCCCGCCGCGCGACGGGGGTCGGCCGACGCCGGCGCGGCGCCGCCTCGCGCCTACTCGGCGTCGTCTTCGACCGGGAGGTGCGCGCGGACCAACTCGGCGTGCGCGCGCCGGAACCGCTCGGAGAGCGCCTGGTGGCTCACGCCGAGGTCCTCGGCGATCTCCTCGGTGGTCGCCCGCCGGGGGACGTCGTAGTAGCCCGCCTCGAAGGCGGCCATCACGGTCCGCCGCTGCTTCTCCGTGAGGACGCACCGGGCGGACTGCTCGCTCCCGTCGAGCGTGGTGACGCTCAGGCAGTCGGCGCTCGGGTCGAACTCGCCGAGGAGTTCGTGCACGTCGAGCAGCGTCGACCGGTCGCGCGAGGTGACCCGGAGGTACCACCGGCCGCCGCACGCCGTCGCCGAGGAGACGACCGCCCCCTCGCCGACGACCCGCCCGACCAGCCGCCGCGTCGCGTCGGCCCACCGGATCCCGTACTCCCAGGCGTCGTCGCAGCCGCCGAACCGCTCGGCCCGGTCGAGTGCGGGGTCCGCGCGGAGCGCCTCGTCGACCGCGTCCCGGGTGAGTCGTTCCGTCCGGACCACCAGCAGCCCCAGGTCGTCGGGCGCGGCGACCGCGGGTTCCAACTCGGCGCTGGCGTCCGGGTCGCGGTCGAACAGGCCGGCGAGTCCGACCGCCTCCGCCGCCAGTGAGAACCGGGCGAGGTTCGTCCGCGCGGGTGCGAGCGCCGCCTCACCCCCGTCGGCGCCGGGTCGCTCGGTCCGGCTCATCCGTCTCCCCCGTGTGCCCGCGTGCGCCGCACCGTCCCCCCGCTCCGGACGGCGTCCTCACACTGAGGACACGCCCGTACCGACGTCCGGCCGGTCGGCGCGAACACGCGCACGTAGCGCTCCGTCACGAACCCGCCGCAGTTGTCACAGTCTGGCATTTGGTATCGCTCCGGGTCTCATCCGACGGGAAGCCCCCGGTTATACTGATACGTCGGTCCCGAACGTTTGCGCCGTGTACGATCACGGTAACGTTCGTTTCGGCTGAATACGGCCGAATCTGGCCCTCCGCCGGGTGACGGTTTCGCCCCCGCCGAGCGGAAACGACGGATCAAACGTCGTCGGCTCAACTGTTTCGAACCGTTCTTCCCCGGTTCCACGGTCGGGGCGACCCCGGCGCACGCGGCGTGATCTCCCGGATTTACTACCGCGTACTCCCGGTTAACCGGTCGATAAGTTCACGTTCGATCGCCGGTCGCTGGTCCGACTCGTCCCCGCCGCACGTCACCCGGTGTCACCCGCGCGTCGCCGCTCTCACGCCGCCCGCGTCGGCAGCCTCGGACGCCGTCCGTGTCGCCGATCGTTTCGTCTGCGTGATGATTACAGGGGTATGTCTGTAACGGTCGACGGGTCGCTCGGCCGGCGGGAACGCGGGTCGAACCCGCCGATATCGGCGGATCGGGACGGAACCACGCCGCGAATCGGCGATGAATTCTAGCAATAGATTCATATGATAGCCGGCTATTGGACTGCGCATGGACCACGCGCTGGTGGTGGTGGAACCGACGGACGCGTTCGAGAGTTTGGTACGCGAAGCGGCGGCGTACGCCCGGGGGAGCGGCGCCGAACTCCTCGTGTTGTCGTTCATCAGCCCCGAGACGTTCGAGGAGGACGCCGAGACGCTGGGGACGATCGGTAACGTGGAGAACGTCTCGTACGGCGAGAACACCATCCTCCAGGGGCACCGGTCGTCGCTCCAGCAGTTCGTCGACCCGCTGATCGGCGACGACGTAGCGTACGAGTGTCACGTCGCCGTCGCGGAACCCGACGACAGGGCCGACGAGATCATCGACACCGCCGACTCGGCGGGGAGCGACCACGTGTTCGTCCACGGCCGTCGGCGGTCGCCCACCGGGAAAGCCCTGTTCGGCGACATGACCCAGCGACTCCTCCTCAACTTCGACGGTCTCGTCACCGTCTCGATGACCGAAGAGGGGTACGACCGGTAGGCCCGAGGGGGTCCGGCGGGGGGACAGTACGTTTATCCCGGCCGCGGGTCGACTCCGCGCATGGACGCCACCCCGGAACGTGTCGCCGACACGCGCTGTTCGACGGGCGAGGGACCCGTCTGGCACCCCGACGAACGCGCGCTCTACTGGTGTGACATCCCGAACGGCCGGCTGTTTCGAACGACCGCCGACGAGGCGGGGTACGAACTCCTCCTCGACGAGGACGACGCACTCGGCGGCGCCACCGTCGAGGCGGACGGCGCGCTCCTGCTGTTCCGCGCGGCCGGACGGGTCGAACGGTTCGACCCGGGGGAGGGCGACCCCGAACACGTCACCACCGTCGAGTCGGCGACCCACACCCGGTTCAACGACGTGATAGCCGACCCCGAGGGCCGGGTGTACGCGGGGACGATGCCGACCGACGACGAACTCGGCCGCCTCTACCGCGTCGAGTCCGACGGCGACGGCGTCTCGGTCGACGTGGTCGCCGACGGGAAGGGGTTCGACATCCCCAACGGGATGGCGTTCACCGACGACCTCGAGACGATGTACGTGACCGAGTCGGAGGCGCACGTGGTGTACGCGTACGACTACGACCGCGCGACGGGCGACCTCTCGAACCCGGAGCCGTTCGTCGAGACCGACCCCGACGACGGCGTCCCCGACGGCCTGACCATCGACGACGACGACGGTCTCTGGTCGGCGCGGTGGAACGGCGGCGCGGTCGTCCGGTACGGGGCCGACGGGACGGAGCGGGACCGGCTGTCGCTGCCCGCGCGGAAGGTGTCGTGTCCGGTCTTCGGCGGCGACGACCTCCGGGACGTGTACGTCACCACCGCCGGCGGCGCCGACCGCCCGGCCGAGGGCGACGGCGCGGGCGCGCTGTTCCGGTTCGAGGCGCCCGACGGCGTCGCCGGCCGCCCGGCGTTCCGGTCGAGCGTCGCCACCGAGTAGCGCGGTCGCGCCGAGCGTCCACCGACCCCACTTTCACGCGCGAGCGGAACCGACAGCCGACCGACTCGACCCGGAACGTATCGGGTATCCGACCTACGAGTCGTCGTACGGCCACCGACCCCCGACCCGGAGTTCCCGCTCGTACCCCTCGTCGATCAGGTCGCGGGCCTCCTCGCGCGAGCGGCGCGGCACCTCGCGGTCGGCGTCGGCCAACTCGTAGACCGCCTCCGCGAGGACGACCGCGTGCTCGCGGAGGTCGCGCACGTCGACCTTGTCGAGCGTGTCGGCGTGGGTGTGGCCCCACCCGCGCCCGCTCTTGTCCGGGTTGGTCGACGACGCCATCAGCCCGGGGACGCCCTCCTGAACGAACGCCCACTGGTCGCCGTGGGGGCTGACGGTCGAACTCGTCGACAGCGGAACCTTGAGACCGTCGGTGACGGTCTCGAACACGTCCTCGAGGGCGTCGAACCGGTTGGTCCGCACGTCGAGTTGGCGGTCGCGGCCCGCGCCGTCGATGTTGACGACCGCCTTCACGTCGTCCAGGTCGAGCGTCGCCGCCTCGTGGTAGGCGCCGCGGAGTCCGATCTCCTCGGAGCCGAACACCGTACACCGGACGCGCGTGTCGAGGTTGCCTTCGACCGCCGAGAGGAGTCCGGCTATCTCGGCGACCAGCACCGTCCCGGCGCCGTTGTCGTTCGCGCCGGGCGCGATGTCGTGGGCGTCGACGTGCGCCGTCACCAGCACCGCCTCGTCGGTGTCCGGCCCGAGTTCGCCGACCGTGTTGACCGACGTCGTCGGCTCGTTCCGCGCGTCGACGTCGAGCGAGACCGTCGGGTCGTCGCCGACGTGCCGGCGCAGTTGCGCCCCCACCTCCTTCGAGACGCCGACCGCGGGGATCGGACCGGGGCGGTTGCCGTACCCCACCTCGCCCGTCGGCGGGAGGCAGCCGTCGAGGTGGTTGGCGAAGACGAACCCGACCGCGCCCGCCTCGACCGCGTAGCTGTACTTCTCCATCCGGTGGATCCACCGGCCGTAGTCGGCGGGCGTCTCGCTGGTCGTCAGGACGACCGCCCCCTCGCAGTCGGCGGCGTCGAACTCCTCGGGTCGGCCGTACCCCACGTCGACCAGGTCGCCCGTCGCCGCCGCCGCGGGGGTGCCCGGCAGCCCGATCACCTCGTAGTCCTTCTCGTAGGTCCGGTCGTGCGCGCCGGTCGTCCGGAGCGTCGACGACCCGCGCCACCAGCCGGGGACGTCGAACTCGTCGAGGTGCACGTCGCGGAGTCCCGCCGCCTCGAACGCCTCGGCGACGCGTTCGGCGCCCTCGCGCTCGCCCGCCTGTCCGGCCATCCGGTTGCCGATGTCGACCAGGTCTTCGAGGAGCGTCCAGTGGAACTCGCTCGTGTACGCGTCGCCGACGACCCGGTTGGGAAGTCGTGTCATGGACCCTCTCGCGGTGAACGCCCAATCAACCTGTGGCATCCGGAAAGCCGGACCCCGAACGGCGGCCGGGTCGCCACCCCTCCGATACGCGCTCGGTATCCGACCGCGAACCCGGGGACGCCGGCCCGAACTGACCCTCCCGCGGCGGGCGGCGACAGCCCGCTACTTCCGAACACTTTTCACCTAAAACAGTAAGTCCCCAATATGAAAGTATCAGGGTCGGCGGGGCAGTCTCCGGCGTCCCGCACGGCGTCCGTCGGGGAACCCGCGGAGACGGGGTTGCGGAGTCGGCTCCGGAGCCTGGCCGCCGACGGACTGGGCTGTCTGGTCACCGGCCACGTCCCGACCGAGCGCTACCGCGAGGAGACCCGGAAGCTGTTCGGCGCCCCCGACAACCCCCGTCTGCGGACGGTGCTGTTGACGTGTCCGCCGGCCGCGCCCGACGGGTGGTTCCCGGGCGAACTCGGGGCGGACCACCCGGCCCACGAGGTGGTGACCCTCCCCAACGTCGCCCGGGGACGGGCGGCCACCGCGACCCCCGGCGGACCCGCGGAGCCATCCCGACTCGACGACGGGAGCGTGGACCGCGACCGCATCGAGGCGGCGATACTCGACGCGGTCCGGTCGGTCGAGCGGCGCCGACCGGGCGTGAGCGGCCCGCTGACGTTCCGGTTCGGCCTCCACCGCTGGGACGTGTTCGACCACGACGTGCCCGACGCGCCCGAGGTGCTCGATACGGTGTTGGGGGCGGTCCACGACCGCCGCGGCCTGAGCCACGTCCACTACCCGCGGCAGATCGAACGCGGCCGGAGTCCGCTCGACGACCCGGTGGTGAGCCAACTGTACCACGGGAGCGACGAACTCGACGTCGTCGTCGAACTCCGCGTCGACGGCGAGACCGGCGAGACGCAGCAGCGCTGGCGGGTACCGGGCCGGCGGTTGACCGGCTGGTCCACCCTCTGAACCGGGCTATGCGACGTCGACCCGGGCGGCGCGTCCCCGACTCGTTCGCGCGCGTCGGGACCGCCCGTCTCGCGCCGGGCGAGCGGTTCGGCGGTCCGACCGGCGCGGCCGGGCCGGCTTACTCGACCGCGACCGAGTGTTCGAGGACGCCGACGCCCTCGACCTCCACCTCGACGCTGTCGCCGTCCGAGAGCGGTCCGACGCCGGCGGTGGTGCCGGTTGCGATCACGTCGCCCGCCTCCAGCGTGAGGTAGGTGGTTATCTCCTCGACCAGTTCCGGGACGGAGAAGACGAGTTCGTCGATGGTCGACTCCTGACGGGTCTCGCCGTTCACCCGGAGGGCGATCCCGGCGTCATCGACGAGGTGTTCGGGGTCGGCGACCACCGGGCCGACGGGGGCGGCGTTGTCGAACGCCTTGCCGCGCACCCAGTTTTGCTCCCGTCGCTGGTCGTCGCGGTTCGACACGTCGTTCACGCAGGTGTAGCCCGCGATCACCTCCTCCGCCTCGTCGGCCGGGACGTTGCGGCACTGCTCGCCGATCACGACGCCGAGTTCCGCCTCGTAGTCGACGCGGTCTTTCCCCGCGGGGAGCGTGACGGTGTCGCCGTGCCCCGAGACGGTGTTCGGCGGCTTCAAGAACAGCAGCGGCCGGTCGGGCAGGTCGGAGTCGGTCTCCTCGGCGTGGTCGCGGTAGTTGAGCCCGACGCAGACGATCTTCGTCGGTTCGACCGGCGCGAGCACGTCCACCTCGTCGGGGTCGTACGTCTCGCCGCCGAACTCGATCCCGTCGTCGGTCCACTCGCCCGTCCGGACGCTCCCGGCGGCGTCGCGGAACCTCGCGCGTCTCATATCGTCCCGATACTCCGGATCGGACGGGAAAAGCGTTCGCCTCGGGGCACCGTCGGCCGCCGCGTCGGCGGTTCGACTCGCGTCGGCGTCGGCGGAGGCGGACGGCGCCCGCCGGTCCGGGACGCGTCGGCTCACGCCGCTCGCCGTCCGGCGCGACCGCCGACGAGGACGAGGCCGGTGCTGACGAACAGACAGCCCACCAGCCCCGCGAACGCGACCCGGTAGTCGAACGCGTCGGCGACCGCCCCGACGTACGTGGGTCCGAGCGCGCCGAGACCGATGTAGAACGTCCGCATCGCCCCGAGGTCGCCGCCCATGCTGTCGGTGGGGAACGAGTCCATCAGGTACGCCTGCATCACCGGCGGGTACGCCATCAGCCCGGCGGCGAAACACGCCACCCCGACCACCACGAGCGCGGGCGTCGACGCGACCACCACGCCCGCGAGCGCGACGGCCGCGAGCGCGAGCGCGGCCGGCGCCACGAGGTCGCGCCGGAACCGGTCGCCCACCGCGCCCGCGAGCGGTTTGACGACCGCGCCCACCACGAACAGCGCGCCGAACCCGGCGTTCGCGAGCGCCGGCGAGAACGACTTGCCCGCCTGCAGGTACGTCGGGAGGAAGCTGACGGCCGACTGCCACGAGAACGCGTACAGCGAGTAGGCGACGAGCAGCCACCGCAGCCGCGGCTCCGCGAACAGCCGCCGGCCCGTCTCCCCGACCGCGAGGCCGACCCGTTCGAGGACGTACCCCTCGCGGCTCCAGACGTGGAGCGCGAGCGCGACCCCCGCGAGCACCGCGACCACGAGCGGGAACCCCGCGCGCCACGTCGCCACGGCGAGGACGAGCGTCGCCAGCCCCGCGGCGACCACCCCGCCGAGGTCGCCCGACGCGGTGTGGATGCCGAACGCCTGCCCCCGTCGCTCGACGAAGAGATCCGACACCAGCCCCCGCGCGGGCGTCGGGTAGAGACCGGCGCCGAGACCGACCACCGCCGCGCCCGCCAGCAGCGCCGGGTACGTCGTCGCGGCCGCGAGCGCGAGAAACCCCACGCACGCCAGACACAGCCCCCCGACGAGCAGCGTCGTCCGGGACAGCCGGTCGGAGAGCCGGCCGCTGGGGTACTGCAACAGCGCGTACAGCCCCCAGACGACGGTGATCGCGACCCCGGCGCGCGTGCTCGACAGCCCGAGGTCGGTGCTGATCGCCGGCAACAGCGGCGACAGCAGGAGCCGACCCCCCTGTATCGAGGTCCACCCCAGCGAGACCGCGAGCAGCAGGCGACCGGAGTAGCCCGTCACCAGCCGTTCGGGTTCCGACTCGGCGGCACCCGCGTGGTCGGTCGTCCCCGCGCTCCCGCTCACGCTCCCGCGGGCGGTCGCCGGCCGGTCGACCCGCGGGCCCGCGGCCGTCCGGGGCGGGGTCGACCGACCGCGGGCGGCCGGCGCGACCCTCGATTCGCCGTCCCGGCGCGACCCACTCAGTCCGCCCCCATCGCGGTCACGTCGAACGGCGGCTCCGCGTCCTCCGGGAGCGGCGTCTCGTAGGCGTCCCGTCCGACCTCGGCGTCGAACTCCTCGTTGGCCGCGGCGACCCGGTCGGGGTCGGCCAGCAGGTCGTACGTCGCGCCCGCGAGCACCTTCGCCGCGAACGCCACCCCCTTCAGCCCGAAGTCGCCGTTGGCCGCGACCACCTGCCACGAGTGGCCGGGCGTGCCGACGGGCCACGTCGCCCCGCGGAACTGTCCGGTCGGCGTGATGTAGCTCACGTCGCCCACCTCGGTCGAGCCGTGGGTCTGCTGGTCGTGGTCGAACGGCGCGACCGGGTCGGAGTAGAGCGCCTCCCCGCGAATCGTCTCGGCCGTCTCGTCGGGGAGGTCCGCCAGCCGCGACTCGATGCGGTCGTCGGGGACCGTCGCCTGCAACTCCGCGGCGAACGCGCGGTCCTCGTCGTCGTAGTCGATCGGACCGACCGCCTCCATGTTCTCCCAGATGGTCTCCGACACCACGTCGTTCGCGCGGTAGTCGTAACAGCCCGTCAGGAACCGTTCGTCCACCTCGGTCTGTGTCATCGTCGCCGCCGCGCCCGCGATGTCGCGGAGCCACTCGGTGTTGCGCTCCACCTCATCGCGCGTGGGCGCGCGGACGTAGTACCACACCGACGCCTCCGCGGGGACGACGTTCGGCGCCATCCCCCCGTTCGGGATCGAGTAGTGGAGGCGGGCGTCGTCCGAGACGTGTTCGCGCATGTACTCGACGCCCGTGTTGAGGAGTTCGACCGCGTCGAGCGCGCTCCGCCCCGAGTCGGGCGACCCGCCCGCGTGTGCGGCCTCCCCCTCGAACTCGAACACGAGGGAGTTGAGCGCGTTCGACGACCCCATCCGCGGGGTGTTGAGGTCGCCCGGGTGCCACGTCATCGCGGCGTCGAGGTCGTCGAACGCGCCCGCCCGCGCCATGTACGTCTTGCCGACCAGCGTCTCCTCGGCCGGACAGCCGAAGAAGGCGACCGTCCCCTCCAGTTCGCCCGCGTCGACGGCGTCGGTCAGCGCGAGCGCCGCGCCCACGCCCGCCGTCCCGAACAGGTTGTGCCCGCAGCCGTGACCCGGCCCGCCCGCCTCCACGGGGTCCGGCTCGGACGCGACCCGCTGTGAGAGCCCCGGGAGCGCGTCGTACTCGCCGAGGATGCCGACCCGCGGCGATCCCTCGCCGTACTCGGCGACGAACGCGGTCGGCATCCCGCCAACCCCCGTCTCCACGTCGAACCCGCCGTCCTCGAGCGCCTCGACGAGGACCCGCGCGGACTCCTCCTCGTGGAGCCCCAGCTCGGGCGTCTGCCATATCTCCCGTGCGATCGCTTTCAGGTGTGTTTCCTCCTCGTCTATCCGGTCGAACACGTCCTGCTTGGTCACACGCCCGGGTACTCCCGGTTCGTAATGAAACCCCGTCTCGCGGCGGAATCCCCCCGGAGTCGCCGGCGCGCCCGCCCCCGCTTCGTCGACCCCGCTCGGGGACCGTTCGGCGCCGCAGCCGCGGCCTCGCGGGACTACTCGTGTCGTCGGTGGAGCCGCCACCGCTGGAGGAGCATGTCGGTCCCGCCGTCCCCCTCCCCGTCGTCCGGACCGTCGACGAACTCGACGGTCACCCGCTTGTCGCCGTCGACCGCGTAGTACGTCGGGTCGGTCGGGTCGTCGGTGACCTCGGGGAACAGCGTGAGCGACCGGTCGCCCAGCCGGCCCTCCACCTCGACCGAGAGGGTCGTCCCCTCGCGCTCGACGGTCGCGGTCTGGACGCCCCGGTAGGACTCGTACTCGCCGACGACGGCGTCGGCCGCGCGTTCGAGCGCGAGCCGACCCACCGCCTCGTGGGGGTCGCGGCCGTCGAGTATCGACAGCACCGCGTGGCCCGCGACCGTCGGGTGGTGGTCGGGGGCGGTGTTGCACGCGACGACGACGCCCACCTCGGCGTCGGTCAGCCAGCCGAGGAACGCGGTGGTCGTCCCCATCATCCCGCCGTGGCCGACGAGCGTGTCGCCGCAGAACGGCTGGACCGACAGCCCGTAGCCGTACTCGCGTTCGGTGCCGCCGACCGTCTCGTAGCGGGTCACCCGCGGCGTCGTCATCTCTTCGACGGCCTCCGCGGGGAGCACCCGCTCGCCGTCGAACGCGCCGCCGCCCATCAACATCCGGAGGTGGCGGGACGTCTCGGTGACCGAACTCACCAGCCCGCCGGGGGCGTCCATCGCCTCGGCGAAGCCGAGGCTCCCCTCCTCCCAGCCGTCGTCCGTCTCGTAGTAGGCGGTCATGCGGTCGTCGTCCGCGGCGACGGCGTCGGGGTCGAACCCCGACCGCTCCATCGACAGCGGGTCGAACACGTGCTCGCGGAGGTAGTCGGGGAAGTCGGTGCCCGTCACCTCCTCGATGACCTTTCCGAGCAGCGTGAACCCGGTGTTGTAGTAGAAGAAGTGGTCGGCGGCGGTGTAGCGCTCGTCGGCGCTGTCGGCGACGTGCCGGCGGAAGTCGGCGTCGCTCGTCAGCGGGACGTTGGCGTCGCCGATGTCGGTCAGCCGGGTCACCAGCGCCGAGAGGTTCCCGTCGCTGGGCATCCCCGACGTGTGGCTCAGGAGTTCGGCGAGCGTCACCGGGTCGCCCGGCGCGTCGTCGAGGTGGGGGAGGTAGTCGCTCACCGGGTCCGACAGCGAGAGGTCGCCCGCGGCCGCCCGCTGGAGCGTCGCCGTCGCCACGAACGACTTCGTACACGAGCCGATACCGTACAGCGTGTCGGGCGTCGCGGGGCGGTCGTCCGCCAGGTCGCGCGCGCCGAACCCCTCGGCGTAGCGCAGGTCCGCCCCCTCGACGACGGCGACGCTCGCGCCCGGCACGCCGTCGTCGCTCATCCACTCGGTCACGTACGACTCGACCCGGCGCCGGACGTCCGGGTCGAGTCCGTCGGGGTCGCTACTGGTTGACACGGTGGGGGAGACAGCCGGAGTCACAAATAGCCTCGGCTCGCGGAAAGCCGTCGGTCCCGCCCGGTTCCGGGCGGTCCCCATCCGGGTCGCGCGCCCCGGCGGGTCACCCCTCGGGGGGCGCTTGCTCCCGCGGAGTCGGGGAGGTCCGCGCGGATCCGGTCGTCGTCTATCGCCTCGAGTACGGAGTCGGCGTCGAGGTGTGCGGCGAGCCGTCGGTGGCCGCGTTCGGTCCGCCGGCCGGCCGCGGGCGTCGACTCGGTCGGTCGAACTCGCGCACGCGCCCCCGGGATTGCCGCACCCGCACGCTTTAGCACCCGTCGGCCGAACCCGGCGAACGACCAATGACGATCGGGTTCATCGGCGGCAGCGGTATCTACGAGGCGCTCCCGCTGTCGAACACGCGCACCGAGGACGTGACCACGCCGTTCGGCGACCCCAGCGCGCCCCTCGAAATCGGCGAGTTCGGCGACAGCGAGGCGCGAAGCGCCTCTGGCAGTCGGACGGAGTCCGACGACACCGGCCGGGAGGTCGTCTTCCTCCCGCGGCACGGTCCCGACCACGGCCGGTCGCCGACCGACCTGCCGTACAGGGCGAACATCTACGCGCTGAAGCAGGCGGGCGTCGAGTACGTCCTCGCGAGCAACGCGGTCGGGTCGCTCCGGGAGGACCTCCCGCCGCGGACGCTCGTCGTCCCCGACCAGATATACGACCGGACGAAGCGGCGCGACCTCTCGTTTTACGGCGACGGGGTGGTCGTCCACCAGGGGTTCGCGCGGCCGTACTCGCCGGCTCTCGCCGCCCACCTCGCCGACGCCGCCCGCGAGGCGACCGACGCCGACGTGAACGAGGGCGGCACGTACGTCTGCATCGAGGGACCGCAGTTCTCGACGGAGGCGGAGTCGGAGTTCTACCGGTCGCAGGGGTGGGACGTCGTCGGGATGACCGCGATCCCCGAGGCCAAACTCGCCCGCGAGGCGGAGATGGCGTACGCCACGCTGGCGGGCGTCACCGACTACGACGTCTGGAAGGCCGACAGCGAGGTGAGCCTCGGGGAGGTGCTCGACAACGCCGCCGCCAACGAGACCGCGATCAAAGAGACCGTCGAACGCGCCATCGAGACGTTCCCGGACGACTTGGAGTGTGAGGCGCACGGCTCGCTGGAGGGGACGATCAACACCCCGACCGAGGCGATACCCGACGAGACCAGAGCGCGGCTGGAGCCGCTGATCGGCGACTACCTCGACTGAGTTCGGTCGCTCCCGCCGTCGGTCTCGACCGAGTCGACGCGTCCCCCGTCGGCGAACCCGGAGTCGACGTCGGCGCCGGCACCGGCGCCCCCGTCCGCGTTCGGACCCGCGTCGGTCCCGGCGCCCGCGTCGGGGTCGGGGTCGGGTTCGGATTCGGTACCCCCGTCCGCGTCGTCGACCAGCGTGGCGTCGTCGAGTTGCGAGACGGCGATCAGCAGGCGGCCGTCGTCGAGGGCGGTCACCATCTTCGACTCGGTGAACGTGCTCCCGTCCGACCGCAGTCCCACCGAGCGGCCGCTCCACTCGCCGCCGTGTTCGACCACCGGCAGCACGTGGGTCCTGATGTGCTCCACCTCCTCCTCGGGGTGGAGTTCCGACCAGTGTCTCCCCGCCACCTCGTCGGCGTCGTAGCCGTACATCGACGCGTACGTCGCGTCGGCCTCCTCGAACCGGCTGTCGGCGCCGACGACCCCCACCCCGTCGAGTTCGGTCTCGGCCTCGGTGTCGAACTGGCCGCCCCCCGCGACCGCGTGTTCGACCCGGCGGATCAGCATCGTGTACTGGTCGGTGTCCAACCCCTTCCGGAGGTAGTCGGTCAGCCCCGCCTGGATCACCTCCGCGGCCACCTCGTTGGTCTCCTCGCCCGAGAACAGCAACACGGGCAACTCGGGGTGCGTCCCGCGGACCGCCTCGAGGAACGCGACGCCGTTCATCCTCGGCATATCGTAGTCGCTTATCACGCAGTCGAACCCGGTGTCGGCCGCGCGGATGCGGTCGAGTGCGGCGTCGGGCGCCGTCTCGGTCGTCACGGTACAGTCGAGTCCGCTCGACTCGCGTTCGAGATACAGCTTCACGAGCGACCCCAGCGACGGGTCGTCGTCGACGTGGAGTATCGACAGCGAGTCGGTGTCGCCGGAACCCATGACCGATACAGGAACCCGGCTATCATAACTATTTCGGGGCCGCGTAATTACCGGAAAAATACCCGTAACCTCGGTCAGTCCGCCGTCGCCTCGTCGCCGACGCCCGCGGCGGTCGGATCGCGCACCCAGAGGTCGCCGAACAGGTCGTCCTGGTCGAGGCGGATCTCGCCGCGGTGGGCGAGAAACAGCAGCGCGAGGTACGTCATCACGGGCGTCTCGGCCGCGTCGCGCACCTCCCGGAACAGCACCTCCGAGCGCCCCCGCTCGTAGTGGGGCCGGAGCCGACCCCGCACGTCGTCGATGACCGACTCGATGTTCTCCGCGTGGGCGGTGTCCGTCACGTCGCCCTCGCCGGGTTCCCCCTCCCGGCGGAGGTCGTCGCCGTCGTGGTACTCCAGCGTCTGGGTGCCCCGCGAGAAGCCGCGCGGGGAGTCGCTGGTGTCGTACTCCCGCGACTCCTTCCACCACGTCCCCCGCTCGGCCTCCCGTAGCTCGCGGACGAGTTCGTCGAGCGTCTCCGGGGAGCCGCGGGTGGACTTGCGGTCGAGCCGGCGGTCCATCTCGTCTTCGAGCGCGTCGACCGGGTCGAACCCGTCGTCGGGCGCGCCGCCCGCGTCGGCGGGACCGGGTCCCGCCTCGAACGCCGCCTCCCAGGGTTCGACCTCGGGCTCCTCCTCCTGTTGGTCGTCGCCGAGCATGGCGTCGGACTTCATCCGCAGGAGGACGCTCGCGTAAAACAGCGCGCGCCCGCCCGTCCGGAGGTCCGACTCGTCGAGGGCGTTGAGGAACGCGTCGGTCACCTCGACCACGTCGATGTCCCACGGGTCGATCTCCCCCGCCTCGGCGAGTCCGACCAGGAGTTCGACCGGTTCGGCCTCGTCGTCGCCCGCGTCGGGGGCGTCGCCGGGCGTCTCAGTCATCCGCGCTCGCCTCCGGTTCGGCGGGGTCGCCCTCGCCCAACTGGATGCCCGTCACGGCGCTGACGTTGTCCTCCTGCATCGTCACGCCGATGGCGCGCTCGGAGCGTTCCAGAAGCGCCGACCGGTGGCTGACGACGACGAACTGCGCCTCGCCCGCGAGTTCGTCCACCATCTCGCCGACCCGCTCGGCGTTGACCGCGTCGAGGAACGCGTCGATCTCGTCGAGGGCGTAGAACGGCGCCGGGTTGTGCCGCTGGATGGCGAAGATGAACGCGAGCGCGGTCAGCGACTTCTCGCCGCCGCTCATCGCGTCGAGCCGCTGGACCGGCTTGTCCGCCGGCTGCGCTTTCATCGTCAGTCCGCCCTCGAAGGGGTCGTCGGGGTCTTCGAGGACGAGTTCGCCGCTGCCGGCTGAGAGGCGCTCGAAGATGTCCCGGAAGTGACCGTCGATCGACTCGTAGGCGTCCATGAACGTCCCCTTCTTCTGCGCCTCGAACCGCTCGATCCGCTCTTCGATCGCGTCGCGCTCGTCGGCGAGGACGCCCCGGCGCTCCTCCAAGTCGCTCAGCTCCGACTCCACCTCGTCGTACTCGTCGATCGCGAGCATGTTGACGGGTTCGAGCGCCTCCATCTCCCCCTCCAGCCGCTCGATCTCCGCCTCGACCGTGTCGTGGTCGGGGATCTCGTCGGGGTCGTACGAACCGACCCGCTCTTCGAGCTCCTCTACTTCCCACTCCAGCCGCTCGGCCGTCTCGCGGAGCGACTCCACCTCGGAGGCGACCCGCTCGACCGCCTCCCGCTGGTCGTCGCGGGCGGACTCCACCTCCCGGAGGTCGGCCTTGACCGACTCGCGCTCCTCTTTCAGGTCCGCCAGCTCCTCCTCCAGGTCCGCGATCGCCTCGTGTTTCTCTTCGAGCCCCGCCTCCTTCTCCTCGATCGCGGTCTCGAACTCGGCGACGCGCTCTTCGGCGTCCGCCTTCTTCGCTTGCGCCTCCTCGACGGTCTCGTGGAGGTCGTCGACCGCGTCCTCGGCGTACTGCTTCTCCAACTGGAGCTGGTTGAGGTCGCCGTCGAGGTCGTCCATCCGGTCTTCGAGATCCGCGATCTCGGAGCGCACCTCGTCGGCGCGCTCGGAGAGTTCGGGGATCTCCGAGTCGGCCAGCTCCGCCTCCAACTCCTCGACCGTCGCCTCGGTCTCGGCGATCGACTCGTCGCGCTCGTCGATCCGCTCGTCGAGGTCGGTCATCTCCGCGTCGACCGACTCGCGCTCCGCCTCCAGTTCCTCGATCCGCGCTTCGTACTCGTCGACGCTCGCCTCCGCCTCCTCGACCGCCTCCTCCGCGCGTTCGAGGTCCGCCTCGATGTCGCGGACTTTCTCGGCGGCGTCCGAGGCGCGCGAGCGGGCGTCCTCTAAGTCCGCCTCGATCTCCTCGATCTCGGACTTGAGCGCCTGCCGGTCGTCCTCCAGCGAGTGGATCTCCTCGGCGACGCGTTCGAGTTTGCCCTTCCCCGACTTCGAGAACGCGTACCGCGAGCCGCCGCCCGACCCGCCGGTCATCGCGCCCGACCGCTCGACCAGGTCGCCGTCGAGCGTCACCATCCGGAAGTCGCCCATGTGCGCTCGGGCGGTGTCCATGTCCTCGACCACCAGCGTCGACCCGAGCACGTACGAGAACACGCCCTCGTACTCGTCGTCGTACTCCACGAGGTTGCGCGCGAAGCCGACCACGCCCGGGTCCGACGGCGCCGACGGCAGTCCCCGGCGGTCCATCTCGGTCAGCGGGAGGAACGTCGCCCGCCCCGCGTTCCGCCGCTTGAGGTAGTCGATGCAGTCGGAGCCGACGCCGTCGTCGTCGACGACGACGTTCGCCAGCCGGCCGCCCGCGGCGGTTTCACACGCCGTCGCGTACTCGGAGTCGACCGACGCGAGTTCGCCCACCGGTCCGTGGACGCCCGAGAAGTCGGCGTTCGTCACCGTCGTCACCGACCGCGGCCACGACGCGTCGCCCGACGAGTCCGCCCGCGCCTCCAGTTGGGAGTACTCCTGTTGTCTCTCGCGGATCTCCTCTTCGACCGCCTCCAGCTTCGACTCCGTCGCCGACCGCTCCTCGCTGAGCTCCTCGATGACGCCGCGGACGCGCGACTCGTTCTTCTCGGCCGTGTCGAGTTCGGAGTGGAGGTCCGACACCCGGCGTTTCAGGTCGGGGATCGACTCCTCGGTCTCGGTCAGTTCCTCCTCGACCTCGCTTATCTCGTTCGAGCGCCGGCGCGCCTCGTCGAGCAGGCGGTCCTTCTCCCGCTGGAGGTCGTTCCGCTCGCTCCGCAGCCGTTCGACCCGCTCTTTCTGCTCGGCGAGGTCGGCTTTGAGCTCGTCGAACTCGGTGTCCGCGTCGTCGATCTCGGCTTGGATCTCGGCGAGTTCCGTCCGCTTCGAGGTGAGCGACGACTTGAGGTTGGCCTTCTCGACTTTGGTCTCGCGGATATCCGACTCCAGACCGTCGATCTCCTCGTTCTTGCGGTCGATCGCGACGAACGCCTCCCGGCGCTCGGTCTCGGCCTCGTCGGCGCGCTCCTCCTGGTTTTCGATCTTCCCCTCCAGCCGCGACACCTCGCCTTTGATCTCCTCGATCTCGGCTTTGATCGCGAGCTGTTCGTCCTCACCCTTCCGCTCGATCTCGCGGTTGAGGTCGTCCAGCTCCGACTCCAACTCGTCGACGCGCGCCTGCCGGTCGTCCAACTCCTCGCGCAGGTCGGTCAGTCGCTCCTCGCCGTCGTCGATCTCCGCTCGGGTCTCGGCGAGGTCGTCGCGTTTCGCCTCCAGTTCGGCCGCCCGGAGGTACCCCTCGTACGTCTCCTTCTCCTCGCGGAGCCCCTGGTACTCCAGGGCGGTCTCGCGTTCGTCCGCCAGCCGGTCGAGGCGGTCCTCCTTCTCCCCGATCCGGAGGTCGGCCTCGTCGATCCGCTCTTCGACCGTCTCCAGTTCCTCGAAGGCGTCCTCCTTCTTGGCGTCGAACTCCGCGACGCCCGCGATCTCGTCGAGCACCTCCCGGCGCTGACCGGGCGTCATGTTGATGATCTCGGTCACGTCGCCCTGCATGACGACGTTGTACCCCTCCGGGGTCACCCCCGCTTGCGCCAACAGGTCGCGGATGTCCGAGAGGTTGACCGAGCGGTCGTTGAGGTAGTAGTACGAGTAGTAGTTCTCGTCGGTCTCCTTCACCCGACGCCGGATCCGGATCTCCTCGGTGTCGCCGACGTCGTCGCTGCCCGCGGCGTTGACCACCTGCGAGCGGTCGAGCGTCCCGTCGGCGTTGTCGAGGATCACCTCGACGCTCGCCTCCCGCGGGGCGTTCCCCGCCTCCTCGCCGTCGTGACCCGGGTTGTAGATCAGGTCCGTGAGCTTCTCCGCGCGGATACCCCGCGTGCGTGCGAGACCGAGCGCGAACAGTACGCCGTCGATGATGTTCGACTTGCCCGAGCCGTTGGGACCGGTAACGACCGTGAAATCCTCGTAGAAGGGGATCCGCGTCGTTCGCCCGAAGCTCTTGAAGTCGTCGAGGACGAGTTCCTTGATGTGCATGGGTGGTGTGGTGGTGCGACGCCCTCCCACGAGGGGCGCCGCCTACGCGACGATGATGTCGTCGGACCCCGACTCCGTCTCCTCGTCACCGTCGTCTGCCCCCTCTTCGGACTCCGCGGGGTTAGCCTCGTCGGACGCCGTCGCGTCCGCCGCGTCCGCGTCCGACGCCGCGTCGTCGGCGTCGTCCCCGCCGTCCGCGGGGTCGTTCGCCACGAACTCGGCGTGCGCCGACTCCGTCTCGGTCGACGGTTCGAGGTCGGTCGCCGACTCCAACTGCCGCAGTCGCTCTTTCGTCTCGACGAGTTCCTCGGTTAGCCCGTCGACCGCCGCCTGTAGCTGTGCCACCTGCGTCTCCAAGTCCTCCACCCGGTTTCCCATACCCCGTGTCGGTGGCGCTAGCCGTATAAACCTGCGTCAGACGTTCCGACGACGGCGCCAGACGGCTCCAGACGGCCGAGAACGGCGGAATCGGTGGTCGACGGGCGTCCGCCCACGGCGCGTCGATACACCAGCCGCCGCGATATCGAATCGCCGACCGGCTCCGAAGCTCCGGCTCCGGGCGGTCCCTCCGGGGACCCGCCCGCGGCCGTCCGCGGGGGCGACCCGCGTTCGCCGTCCCGACGGCGCCGCGGCGAGGAACTGCCGTTCGACCGGCGACGCGGTCCGGGGCCACCGGTCGACTCGTCCGGTTCGCCGCCGGCCGACCGGAACGCCAAGTCGGACGCGCGCCGTGTTTTAGATGTGTCTAATATATCGATTAGATAGGAAGCGTCTTGTAGTTCGGGGTCGGTGTGATACTCGATACTACACGATGAGGGCTACCGTATGACGAGGGATCTACCGGACGGGGCGGACGGAACAGACGGATGCCGAACCGACGGATACCGGGGCGACCGGACGCGAGCAGCGGGGGTCGACGGACGATGATCGGGCTCGGGGAGGCGCTCGATATCCTGGTCCTGTCGGTACGCGACGGGTTCGTGCAGGTCAGCGCGTTCGTCGCCGTCACCGTGTTGCTGTTCAGCTACGTGCAGTACCGGACCGGCGGGCGGGTCGTCACGTTCCTCGAAGAGCACGAACGGCTCCAGCCGGTCGCGGGCGGCCTGCTCGGTCTGACGCCGGGCTGCGGCGGCGCCATCGTCGCCATGCCGCTGTACGTCCGCGGCACCATCAGTTTCGGGACGGTGGTGGCCACGCTCGCGGCGACGGCGGGCGACTCCGCGTTCGTGATCCTCGCGCTCGCGCCCGAGGCGGGGCTGTACGCGTACGGGATGGCGCTGGTCTCGGGCGTCCTGTTCGGCTACGCGATCGACTACCGGGGGCTGGGGGTCGGCCGCGTCGACCGCGCTGTCGAACGGCTCAGCCGGCCCGTCACGGACGGCGGGTTCGCGACGACCAGCGTCGCCGCGGGCGGCCCGAGCGTCGCCGACTACGAGGCGGACCACGCCGGCCACGACCACGACCCCGGGACCGAGGGGTCGGAGTTCATGACGACGCTGAGCCACGCGGTCCACGTCGTCTGGTGGGTCGTCGCCGCCGCCGGTCTCCTCGCGGGCGTGGAGTACCTGCTCCGCGGCGCGCCCGAGGTGACGCTGGAGTTCGGCCCGACGTTCTTCGGGCTGTTTACGGTCGCCGGGCTGGTCGGCACGACGCTGTCGTTCTACCTCCACTTCGTCGGCCGGAACTACATCGGCGAGGGGGAGGCGGGGCGGATCCGCGAGGACTTCGCGAGCGCCTACGAGACGTTCCAGCACGCCGCGATGGAGACGAGCATGGTCACCGTCTGGGTGATCGGCGCGTACCTCGCCTACGAGTACACCATGGCGGCGTTCGCGTTCGACATCGGCGCGCTCGCGGCGGCGGCGGGCGTGCTCGCGCCCGTCGCGGGCGCGGCGCTCGGGTTGGTCCCGGGCTGCGGCCCGCAGATCGTGTTCGCCACCCTCTACGCGAACAACCAGGTCCCGTTCTCGGCGCTGACCGCGAACGCGGTCAGTCAGGACGGCGACGCGCTGTTCCCGCTGCTGGCGATCGACCCGAAGGCCGCGGTCATCGCGACCATCTACACCACGATCCCCGCGCTCGTCGTCGGGGGCGCGGTGTACTACTGGTGGCCGTACGCCCAGTTCGGCTTCGGCGCCCTCGGCTGACGCCTCGGTCGAGTGCGTCGACGGTCGTCGGCCCCGTCGACGGCACGAATTAATAACTCGGCGCGGTTTAGTTAGTAAGGATGGGCAGTTATCGACCGATCTGTAGCAGCTAGATTAATAACCGCGAGGCGACTACCCCCGACAATGACTGCTCCCGATCCCGATACGCCCGGCGGGGGTGACGCGTCGAACGGCTGCGGAGACGACGACGGCCGCGCTCGCGACGACCACGACCACTCGGGCGGCCACCCCGAGGGACACGGCGACGGCCGGGACGCGGGGGACGGTCCGCACGCTCCCGACGTCGAGACCGACGGCGCGGACGCCGACACCGCGTCGTTCTCCGTCCCCGGGATGGACTGTCCCTCGTGTGCGGGCAAGGTCGAAAACAGCGTCAGCGAACTCGACGGCGTCGAGGCGGTCGACCCGAGGCCCACGACCGGGACGCTCGCCGTCTCGTTCGACGCCGGCCGGACCGACCCCGCGGCCATCGCCGACCGGGTCGAACGGGCGGGCTACGCCGTCGAGAACGCCGACGGCGACGGTGACGCGACGGTGACGCTCGAGGTGCCCGGGATGGACTGCGCGTCGTGTGCGGGTAAGGTGGGCAACGCGCTCGACGGCCGGGCGGGCGTCTCGTCGTACGAGACCCGGCCGACGACCGGGACGGTCGTCGTGACCCACGACGGGACGGTGACGGCGGCGGACCTGGTCGAGACCGTCGAGGGCGCGGGCTACGAGGTGACCGGGTCGGACGCCGCGGACGACGGGGAATCCCACGCGCACGGTTCGCACGGCTCGGACGGGGCGGACGGCGTCTGGACCGGCACCCGCGCGGTGAAGACGTGGGTCAGCGGCGGGTTCGTCGCGCTCGGGCTGCTCTTCGAGTTCGCCCTCCGCGGGTGGAACGCGCGGGTGGCGACGGTGCTCGGGAGCGACCTGCTGCTCGCGGATCTGCTCTTCGTGGTCGCCGTCGCGGTCGGCGGGCAGGCGATCCTCCGGAACGGCTACTACTCCGCGCGCAACCGCAACCTCGACATCGACTTCCTGATGTCGGTCGCCATCCTCGGCGCGCTGACGGCGAGTCTGGCGTTCGGCGAGGGGCTGTACTTCGAGGCCGCCACGCTCGCGTTCCTGTTCAGCGTGGCGGAACTGCTCGAACGCTACTCGATGGACCGCGCGCGGAACTCGCTGCGCGAACTGATGGACCTGTCGCCCGACGAGGCGACGGTCAAGCGGCCGGCGTCGGCGGACGGCGAGGACGGCGACGCCGTCGGTGATCGCGAGGAGACCGTCCCGGTCGAGGAGGTTGAGGTGGGCGATATCGTCGTCGTCAGGCCGGGCGAGAAGGTGCCGACCGACGGCGACGTCGTGGCGGGCGAGAGCGCGGTCAACCAGGCGCCCATCACCGGCGAGTCGGTCCCCGTCGACAAGACGGACGGCGACGAGGTGTACGCCGGCACGATCAACGAGGAGGGCTACCTGGAGGTGCGCGTCACCTCCGCGGCGGGCGACGACACGCTCTCGCGGGTGGTCGAGATGGTCGAAGAGGCCCAGTCGAACCGGACCGACCGCGAGCAGTTCGTCGAGCGGTTCTCGGCGTACTACACGCCGGTCGTCGTCGCGTTCGCGGTCCTCGTCACGCTCGCCAGCCCGTTCCTCTTGAACACCACGTGGTCGACCGCCGTGGTCCACGGGCTGACGCTGTTGGTGCTCGCGTGCCCCTGCGCGTTCGTCATCTCGACGCCCGTCTCGGTGGTCTCGGGGATCACCAGCGCCGCGAAGAACGGCGTCCTGATCAAGGGCGGCGACCACCTCGAAGCGATGGGGAGCGTCGACGTCGTCGCGTTCGACAAGACGGGCACGCTGACGAAGGGCGAACTCGCGGTCACCGACGTGGTGCCGCTGAACGGCAACACCGAGGCGGACGTCCTCCGGTGTGCCCGCGGGCTCGAACGCCGGAGCGAACACCCCATCGGCGAGGCCATCGTCTCGCGGGCGGGCGCGGCCGGCGTCGCCGACCGCGACGTCGAGAGCTTCGAGAGCATCACCGGCGAGGGCGTCCGCGCCACCCTCGACGGGACGCCCCACTACGCGGGCAAGCCCGGGCTGTTCGAGGGACTGGGGTTCGACCTCTCGCACGTCCACGCGACCACCGACGGCGGCGTCGTCACCCGGACGGCGCGCGACATCTGCGAGCGGAACGGCTGTCTCGACCTGCTGGGCGGGACGGTACCCGCCCTCCAGTCGGAGGGGAAGACGGTCGTGCTCGTCGGCAGCGAAGACGAACTCGAAGGTGTGATCGCCGTCGCCGACGAGGTGCGCCCGGAGGCGCGGCGGACGGTCGAGCGCCTGCGCGACCTGGGCGTCGAGCGGACGGTGATGTTGACCGGCGACAACGAACGGACCGCGGGCGCCATCGCCCGAGAGGTGGGCGTCGACGAGTTCCGGGCGGAACTGCTGCCCGACGAGAAGGTGGCTGCCATCGAGGACCTGATCGACGAGTACGACGACGCCGACGAGCGGCGGTCGTGGGCGGGCCGGACTGCGTCCGGCGGGGTGGCGATGGTCGGCGACGGCATCAACGACGCCCCCGCGCTCGCCACCGCGACGGTGGGCGTGGCGATGGGCGCGGCGGGCACCGACACGGCGCTCGAAACCGCGGACGTCGCGCTGATGAGCGACGACCTCTCGCGGCTGCCGTACCTCTACGAACTCGCGGACCGCGCCGACGGCGTCATCAGACAGAACGTCGCCGGCAGCCTCCTCGTGAAGGCGGCGCTCGCGCTCGCGGTGCCGTTCGGTCTCGTCCCCATCTGGCTGGCGGTGCTCGCGGGCGACGCGGGCATGACCGTCGGCGTGACCGGCAACGCGATGCGGCTCTCGCGGGTCGAACCCGTCGACCTCGGTCCCGAACCCGGGGCGGACGACGGCGACGCCGGCGGGGGCGGCGGCGACCCCGCGACGGAGGCGTCGGACCCGCCCGACACCGCCGCCGGCCCGAGCGCCGTCGAGGCGGCCGGCCGGGACTGACGACGCCGTCGTCAGGCGGGGGTCGCCGGCGTCCGGACCGCCGGACTGCTCCTCCCGGCCGCCGCGGCACGCGGACGCCGCACCGGAGGGACGTTTTTGCCTCCACCCCCCGATAGGGCGTACCGACCCCAGATGGACGAGGACGACTCCCCCACCCCGTCGCCGGCCGAGCGTCTCGCGGGTCTCGTCCCGGACGACGGGGCCGCCGGCGATGCCGACGACGCCGCCGCGTGCGTCGAACGGCTCGGACGCGCGCCGGCCGACGACCGGAAGGAGGCGCTCCGCGCGCTCCGGGAGGCGGCCGACGACCCCGCGGCGGCGGCCGCGTTCGAACCCCTCGCGCCCCCGCTCGCCGGGTTCCTCGACGACCCCGAGCGGCCGGTCCGGCTGGCGGCCGCGAAACTGTTCGTCGCCGTCGCCGAGGCGGACCCGGACGCCGCGGTCGGGGCGGTCCCGGCGCTCGCCGACCGGTTGGCCGACGACGACGAGTTCTACTACGTGCGCGCCCGCTCGGCGGAGGCGCTCGGCTACGTCGCACTCGACTACCCCGACGCGGTCACCTCGCCGGCGGTGCTCGCGGACCTCCGCGTCGGCCTCGCGTTCGACGAACCGGAGGTGACCGAGAAGCTGGCGAAGGCGCTCGCGCTCGTCGCCGTCGGCGACCCCGCCCGCCTCGCCCACGGGGCGTCGACGCTCGCGGACCACCTCGACGACGGGGCGGAACTCGTCCGGTATCACCTCTGTACCGCGCTGGTCGCGGTGGGCTGTGAGCGCCCGACCGCGCTCGATGCGGCCCGCGACGCGCTGGTCGGGGCGCTCGACGACGACTGTCCGCAGGTCCGGGGGCGCGCCGCCGAGGCGCTCGGGGTGCTCGCGCGCGCCGACGCCGACGGCCTCGACCCGTCCACCCGCGACGCGCTCGCCGCCCTCCGGGACGACGGGACGGCGTTCGTCGCCGAGCGCGCCGCCTTCGCCGTCCGCATCGATGGCGACACCGCCGACGCCGCCGACGCCGCCGACGAGACGCCCGACCGCGTCGGGTCGGTCGCGGCGGTCCGGGCGACGACGTCCGACGCCGTCGCGGCCATCACCGCGCCGGACGACGACTGTTCCCGCTGTGGACTCGCGCTCCCCGGGGCCGGCCCGCCGATGTGCCCGCGCTGTGGCGCGCCGCGGTGAGCCGACGGTGTCGACTGGCGGCTCACGCTCGTCCGCGGCCGCGGCGACGCCCGGCGGCCGCGCGTGCGTACCGGTCCGCCGGCCGCGTTCGGGGTGACGGAGTGCGGCTGACCCGAACTAAACACTGACTACGCCGGCCGCGAAGGGGACGGTGTGTCCCCTCCGCTCCCCTCCCGGCGACGGGTCGCGTTCGTCGGCGTCTGCGCCGCCGCGGGCGCCGCCGCCACCGGCTACCGACTCCTCGACGGCGAGCGCGGCGTCTTCGTGTACGTTCCGTTCGCCGCGTTCCTCCTGATACTCGCGTTCGAGGCGTACCTGTGGGTGGAGCACGGTCGCGAGTCGGGCGGGTGAGACGCCCGAGCGCCGCGGGGTGGAGCTTCGACTCCGCGGGCGCCCCCGCCCGCGACCCGTCGGCGTCCGGGAACCACAACCGCCAAACCCGGCCCCGTGTAATCGCCGCCGATGAACCCCCGCGTCGCCCGCGGCGTCGCCATCGCCGCGGCCGTTTTCCTCGTCGTCCAACTCGGCGCGGTGTCGCTCGCGCCGACGTTCGAGGCGGCCGGCTACCAGTCGGTCCCCGACCCGCAGGACCCCACGAACAGCGTCGTCTACCTCGGCGCCATCGTCGTGGTGACGGCGCTGATGCTCGCCGCGTTTCGGTTCGAACTCGACTCGCTAGTCCGGGTCGTCATCCTGCTGTCGTCGGCGTCGCTGTCGTGGTACGTCTTCTCGGTCGTCGTGCCCGGCACCGTCGCCGTCGTCGCGTCGCTCGCCGTCGCGGCGGTGCTTTGGGTCTACCCCGAGTGGTACGTCGTCGACACCGCGGGCGCGCTGATGGGCGCGGGGGCCGCCGGGCTGTTCGGCATCAGCTTCGGCCTGCTCCCCGCCGTCGTGCTGCTGGTGGTGCTGGCGGTGTACGACGCCGTCTCCGTCTACGGCACCGAGCACATGCTGGACCTCGCGGAGGGGGTGATGGACCTCCGCATCCCAGTCGTCCTGGTCATCCCGTTGACGTGGACCTACTCGCTTCTGGAGGACGACCTCTCGGGGGCGGCGGCGGGCACCGACGAGTCCGAACGCGAGGTGTTCTTCATCGGACTCGGCGACGCGGTGATGCCCGCGGTGATGACCGCCTCGGCCGCGCGGTGGTCGCCCGCCGACCCCATCGGCGTCCCCGGGCTGGAGGCGATGGGGTGGCCCGCCCTGCTCGCCATCGTCGGGACGTTCGCCGGTCTCGCAGTGCTGCTCCGGATGGTGCTGAAGGGCCGCGCGCACGCCGGGCTCCCGCTGCTCAACGGCGGCGCCATCGGCGGCTACCTGCTCGGCTCGCTCGCGGTGGGTGTCCCGCTCGTCGACGCGCTCGGGCTGGCGCCGTACCTGTGAGCGGCGGGCGCGCGGCCCCCGCTCGCGGCCCGCTGTCGGACCCGCGGCTGCGGGGCGCGCTCGGCACCGGCGCGCTGTTTTTCGCCGTCCAACTGCTCGCGCTCGTGGTCGCCCCGCGGCTCGCGGGCACGGGCGTGAGCTACGGCGAGGGCGGCGACGCGCTCGTCCCCCTCGTGGCCGGGCTGGCGCTCGGGACGCTGCTGTCGCTCGCCGTCGTCCGCTACGGCGCGAGCAGGCGGCTCGTC
>NZ_ASGZ01000059.1 GCF_000495475.1 Candidatus Halobonum tyrrellensis G22
CGCCGACGAGGCGGGCGCGCGCGACGCCGGGAGCGTGGTCGTGCCGGCGACGGTCCGCGACGACCCCGTGGTGGCGGCGGTCGCCACCGGCGGCACCGCGCCGGCGCTGTCGAGACACCTCCGGCGGACCATCGAGGCGGACCTCTCGGGGGCGGGCGCGATGGCCGACCTGCTGGGCGAGATACGCACGGACTTACGGGCACGAGAGCTGTCCGAATCGGAGCGCCGTACGGCGATCAGGACCGTCGTCGAGAGCCCGGCGGTTTGGAAGGGTTTACAAGAGGGCGTCGCCAAGGGCCGCCGAGAGGCAGAACGGGTCATGGAGGCGATCGAATGACCGACGCGGGCGTCATCTCGGGGGTCACCGTGAGCCACACGCTCGCGAGCGTCGCCGAGATCGAGTCCGCCGGCGGCGGCGCCGCCGTCCGCGAGACGGTCGCGGAGTTGCGCGCACGCGACGGCGTCACCGAGGCGTTCGCGCTGTCGACGTGCAACCGGGTCGAGGCGTACGTCGTCACCGAGGACGCCGCCACCGGCCGCCGGGCGCTCGCGGAGTTCGCGCCCGACGTACGCGACGGCGCCGTGGTCCGTCTCGACCACGAGGAGTCGCTCCGGCACCTGATGCGGGTCGCCGCGGGGCTGGAGTCGCTGGTGCTCGGCGAGGACCAGATCCTCGGACAGGTCAAGCGCGCGCTCTCGGAGTCGCGCGCGGCGGGCGGCATCGGGCCGGTGTTGGAGGAGGCGGTGATGAAGGCGGTCCACGTCGGCGAGCGGGCGCGCAGCGAGACCGCGATCAACGAGGGGTCGCTCTCGCTGGGGTCGGCGGCGGTCGACCTGGCGGCCCGCGAGACCACGCTCGCGGGTGCGACCGCGCTCGTGGTCGGCGCGGGCGAGATGGGGGCGCTCGCGGCGCGGGAACTCGACGACAGCCCGGTCGACCGGGTCGTCCTCGCCAACCGGACGCTCCCGCACGCCGAACACGTCGCCGCGGACCTCGACACCGACGCGGTCGCGGTCGGTCTCGACGCCGCGCCGGCGGCGACCGACGAGGCCGACGTGGTGATCGCGGCGACGGCCGCGGACGGCTACGTCCTCGACGCGGGCGACCTCGCGGGCGCGGGCGAGACGGTCTGTATCGACCTGGGACAGCCGCGCGACGTTGACCCGGCGGCCGACGACGGCGCGGTCACGGTCCACGACATCGACGCGCTGGAGGCGGTGACCGCCGAGACGCGCACCCGCCGGCGCGCGGAGGCGGAGACGGTCGAGTCGATGATCGACGCGGAGTTCGACCGCCTGCTCGAGGCGTTCAAGCGCAAGCGCGCCGACGAGGCCATCTCGGCGATGTACGAGTCGGCCGAGCGCACCAAGGCCCGGGAGGTCGAGGAGGCGCTGACGAAACTCGACGCCCAGGGAGGGCTGACGGCCGAACAGCGGGAGACGGTCGAGGGACTCGCGGACGCGCTGGTCGGCCAACTGCTCGCGGCGCCGACCCGGAGCCTCCGGGAGGCGGCCGCCGAGGACGACTGGAGCACCATCCACACTGCGATGCAGCTGTTCGACCCCGAGTTCGACCGCCCGTCGGTGACCGACGACGCCCCGAGCGGCGGACAGGGGGCGGCCGGCGTCTCCGAGCGCTCGGACGACTGAGGCGGCGCGTCCCGTACCGAGTCCGGTCGCGGCCGGCGGCCCGGTCCCCGCGGCCGACCCGGTCGGCGGTTTTTTTAACGAGTACTCCCCTCCGGAGGGAAAGGGTGATGTGGTAGGGCGTCGCACAGGCGTGTATGAGAGATCCGAGTATGGGGGTCGCCAGTCTGCCGACGGCTCCCGTCGAACGGGGGGTGGAGTCGATCTGTCGCGCCGCGGACTGCGGGTATCCGGGGGTCGCCGTCGGCGTCGCGGTGCTCTGTCTCACGGCGGCGTTCCTGCTGTTGGGGGGAGCGGTCCTCGTGCGGCTGCGGGACGCGCAGGAGGCGGTCTCGACCGAACGCAGCCGGACCAGCGCCGAACGCGACGCGTTCGACCGGTTCAGGCGTCGCGTGGTCCGCCTCGACCCGGACACGCCACACCCGCCCGACCCGCCCTCGGCGGGCGGCGGGGTGCTGGCGACCGCCGGGTCGGCCGTCGAGGGCGCGAGCCTCGGGGACGCCCGGGAGGCGTACGCGGAGACGGTGATGGCGACGCCCCACTACGAGGAGGAGTACGACGAGTCGCTGCCCCAGAGTCTCGCCGCCGAGTTCGGCGACGGCGTCGCGGGCGCGATGGTCGGGGGCGGCGCGCTCACGCCACAGCTACGGTCGACGCTGGTCGCGAGCGCCGAGCGCGCCCGCGAGGAGCGGGCAGAACTGCTGGCGGACCTCGACCGCGAGGAGGCGGGCATCGACGCCGCGAGCGACGTGCTCGCGCCGGCGGCCGACGCCGCCGCCGAGGTGACCGAGACCGACCTCGACTACTCCAGCTACACCGACCTGGTGGCCGACTACGAGCGGCTCGAGTGGCACGAGAGGCGTATCGAGGCGCTCCTCCGCGACCGGCAGGCGACCGTCCACGACCGCGAGTCGGAGCGGCCCCACTGGTACGAGTACCTCTACGGCTGCCTCTCGTCGCCGTACCCCGTCGTCGGAGCGGCGACGGAGGCGCTGGTGGAGCTGTCGGCCGCGCGCGACCGGATCGCGAGCGCCGCGAGCAAGCGGTGAGCGACGGCCGCGGGTCGGCGTCGCCGTTCCCACTCGGCGGCCGGCGGACGCGCGGGAAGCGCTTTTGCCGGTCGGGTGCGTCCGTCCCGGTATGGCCGACGTACTCGACGACGACGAGATAGCCGACCGACTCCCCGACGGGTGGAGCTACGAGGGTGACGAGGTAGTCCGGACGTACGAGTTCGACTCCTACCTGGAGGGAGTCGGGTTCGCCGCCGGCGCGGGCGGACTCGCTCAGGAGGCGTTCCACCACCCGACGCTGACCGTCGAGTACGAGGAGGTGACGGTCGCGCTGACCAGCCACGAGGCGGGCGGCGTCACCGACGACGACATCGACCTCGCCGAACGGCTCGACGAACTCGCCGACTGACGCCGTGGACGCCGCGTACGTCTTCCGGGTCCGGTTCACCCTCTCGCCGCGGCGGGTCGAGTTGGACCCCGACGAGTTCGAGACCACCGTCAGGCTCCCGGCGCCGCGGCCCGGGACCGACGGCTGGCTGCTGTTCCGCGACGCGCTCTGGCGGGGGGAGGCGAACGACGCGACCCACGCGCGCGACCTGATACGCGACCGCCTCCCGGAGGGGGTGGAGGTGCTGTCGGCGACGTTCAGCGAGTTCGAGACCGACCCCGAGTACCGCGAGGCGCTCGAAGCGGCGGTGGAAGCCGACCTGACGGCGTTCCGCGCCGACTCGGCGCGCGAGGCGCTCCACAAGTACTTCGGCTCCTCCATCCACGTCCGCGAGTGACCCGAGACCCGTCCCGACGGGTAGGTGGCCGCTACGCGGTCGCGCACCGCAGTACGACCCGAATACTTACTACGTACCGCCGCGTGGTATATGTTCTCGGGGCACACGGGAGGAAGGTACTTCCCACCCTGTCCCGTAGGAGGTTCCCCAAGTGATGGTCCCCGACGCGTACGACTTCTGGCTGTTCGACCTCGACGGCACGGTCGTCGATGCGGAGTGGGCGTACACCCGCGAGGTGTTCGACCGGGTGGGCGACAGGCTCGGCCGGCGGTTCACCGACCGGCAGGCCGAACTCCTCTGGCACGGGTTGACGGGCGCGCGCGACCCGTTGCTCCGCGAGTGGGGAGTCGACCCCGAGGAGTTCTGGCCGGCCTTCCACGCCGTCGAGGATCCGCGGTCGCGCGCGGAGGCGACGTACCTCCACGACGACGCGGCACGGCTGCTCCGCTCGCTCCGCGGGCGTGACGTGCCGGTCGGCGTCGTCACCCACTGTGCGGAGTTCCTCGCGCGTCCCGTCCTCGACCACCTCGGCGTGGGCGACTGGTTCGACACGGTCCTCTGCTGTTCGAACGAGACGGGGTGGAAGCCCGACCCCGGGCCGGTCGAACTCGCCATGGAGGCGATGGGGGTCGACCCGGCCGCCGGGCGCGGGGTCCTCCTCGGCGACGGCGCGAGCGACGTGGGAGCGGCGTGGAACGCGGGACTCGACGCGGTCCACGTCGAGCGGCACGGCTACGAGCGGCGGGGGCGGTGCGTCCGCGCGGACCACCGCGTGACCGACTTCGACCAACTCCCGCGGGCGGGCGACGTCCCGGCGGGGCGCGGACCCGCCGCGACCGACGGCGGCGAGACGGGCGTCGACGCGGCCGACGACCGGCCGTAGCGCCGGCGCGCGACCGACCGGGACCGACGCTCCCGGTCGGTCGGCCCGCCTCGTCGACACGGTCCGCGAGGGGGAGCTACCGCCGACGACCGAGCGGCGACGACGCGACCCGCGACTCCGTCAGCCGAGTCGCTCGTCGAGTATCAGCCGCGTCTTCGTCCCCTCGACCTCCGGGAGTTCGCGCGAGCGCGTGATGAGTTCGTTCACCGCGCGGGTGTCGACGGCGTCGACGATCATCACGACGTCCTCCTCGCCGGAGACCTGCCAGACGAAGTCGACCTCCTCCCACTCCGCCAACTCCTCCGAGACCGCGCTGGTGTTGACGTTCATGTCGACGGAGATCTCGATCATCGCCTTCACGTTGCCCGTGCGCGTGTTGATGGTGAACCGCTCGATCACGCCCTCGTCGGTCATGCGGTCGACGCGATTGCGTACGGTCCCCTCGCTCGTCCCGACCCGTTCTGCGATCTCCGTGTACGGGGTGCGCGCGTCCCGTCGGAGCAGGTTCAGGATGCGCCTGTCGAGGTCGTCCATGCGCCGTGGTGACGCCCCGGTGCCTTACCGATTACGAATTTCGTAACTCACCTTCGAACGACGCACTTATGGTGGCGGGCGCGTGCGTATCTCGTAATGGCGGACGCCTACGTCGCGCTGGCGGACGGCCGGGTCTTCGAGGCCCGCGCCCGTGCGCCCGGCCGCACACGTGGTGAACTGGTGTTCACGACCGCGTACACGGGGTACGAGGAGTCGCTGACGGACCCCTCCTACGAGGAGCAGGTCCTCACGTTCTCCTACCCGTTGATCGGGAACTACGGCGTCCGAGAGGAGCGATTCGAGTCGGACCGGGTCCACCCCACGGCCGCGGTGGCCCGCGAGATGACCGACGACGTGGCCGCGTGGCTCGAAGCCGAGGGCGTCCCGGCGGTCGACCACCTCGACACGCGCGAACTCGTCACCTCGGTCCGCGAGGAGGGGGCGATGGCGTGCGGCATCGCCGCCGGTCCCGACGCCACGCCCGAGGCCGCCGAGGAGGAACTCGCCGCCTGCAAGGGGATGTCCGACCACGTCGACATCGGCAAGCAGGTGTCGACCGACGAGTCGTACACGGTCGAGGGCGGCGGCGAGTTCGACGTCGCGCTGGTCGACTGCGGCGCGAAGGGGTCGATCACCTCGTCGCTGGCCGACCGCGGCGCGGACGTCCACGTCCTCCCGTACGACGCCACCGTCGACGACGTCGAGGCCGTCGACGCCGACGTGCTGTTCGTCTCGAACGGCCCCGGCGACCCCGCCAACTTCGAGGCCGCACAGGAGCTCGTCGAGGCGTTCGCGGGCGAACTCCCGCTGGCGGGCATCTGTCTCGGCCAGCAGATCGTCGCGCGGGCGTTCGGCGGCGAGACCGAGAAGATGGCGTTCGGCCACCGCGGCGTCAACCAACCCGTCCGCGACCTCGACTCGGGCAAGGTCGTGATGACGACGCAGAACCACGGCTACTCCGTCGCCGACCCCGGGAGCCTCGACGTGACGCAGGTGAACGTCAACGACGACACCGCCGAGGGGCTGGCGAGCGACGACGAGAGCGTGATCACCCGGCAGTACCACCCCGAGGCGAACCCGGGACCGCACGACTCGCTGGGCTTCTTCGACGAGGTGCGCGACCTCGCGGAGCGAACCCACTCGCCCGTGACCGCCGACTAGCAGACGAACCCGAACCTCTTTTCGCGGGGGCCTCCTCGCTCGCGCGGCTTCGCCGCGCTCGCTCGTCGATCCCCGCCAAAACCCGTTCATGCGGCTTTGTTGAAATCCTCAGAGAGTTACATGTTCGTCTTGTAATTCCACGAGATGAAGGCCCTCCCGAAGTCGCAGATTCTCCGGTTTACCGAGAAGGCGATCCATCTGGCACGTCGAGCCGTCTCTCGATACCCCTCGAAGTTCTCGAAGCATCGCTATACACTTCCCAGCACGTTGTTTTGATCTGTCTCAAAGTTCGGAAGAACACGACCTATCGTGGGCTACTTGACGAACTGATCGAAATGTAACGCATCCGCCGTTTTCTTGGACTAACCGAACTTCCTACACCATCAACCTCTGTAAGGCGTTCAACCGGCTTGATATGGACGTATGGCGTACTATATTGACTCTCTCAGCAACGCTACTTCCGACGAGCGGCGTTGTTGAAGTTGATTCGTCAGGATTCGACCGCAGTCACGCCTCGAAACACTACACGAAACGAGCTGAACTCACGATTCAGCAGCTTAAAGTGACGCTACTGGTCGATACGGAGGTGAACGCAATCCTCGATGTCCACGTGACGACGACACGAAAGCACGATAGCCAGATCGCCCCGTCGCTGATCAAGCGCAATCCCGAGAGTATCGATACTCTGCTCGGTGACAAGGGGTATGACGACCAGAAGATCAGACGGCTTGCCCGTCAACGTGAGGTTCGCCCAGTGATCAAGCATCGTGAGTTTACATCACTTCATGAGGCATGGAACGCACGCTTAGACACTGATCTCTACGGCCAACGGAGTCAATCCGAGACTGTCAACTCAACGCTCAAACGAAAATACGGTGCGTTCGTCCGCTCACGACAATGGTGGAAACAGTTCCGTGAACTCACCACCGCCTGTCTCAGTCACAACATCGACCGATCACTCTGAGCGGTCAATACAGGGCTTGGGTCAGGCGGCCCGTTCGTACAGACGGTATCGCGCCACGCAGTGGACAGCGAAGGTGATCCCGATTAGCAGGACTGGCAGCGCGACAAGGACGACTCCGACCCCCACCATTACAAGACCCAGCGAAAAGGCGAAAATCAACGAGGGAACGCCAACGAAAATAATCGCGCCGCCGATAAAGGTTGCGAGACCGAGCACGACGAGAACTCCGAAACAGAGCGCTTGGAGCGCCAAGACCGCACCCTTCGTGGTGAAGGCCAGTCCGAAGGCGCGCCGGACGCTCGAAACAAACCCCCGGTTCTCGAAGACGATCACAGGGACGACGTAGAAGGTCACGACGGTCCAGCCGAACGTCGAGCCGACAAGGGCCACGATTCCGGTCGGCTCCTCGTCCAGCGGACCGCCGTGGAACGCTTCGGCAAGTATGAAGACGACGAGTGTGATAGCCGAAAGTCCGACGACTGCCGTCACCCCCCACAGCACGAGGGGGCGCAACCGCGAGCCCGTTTGCCGGAGCGCTCCCCGGAACGTTCGGTTCCCTCCCGTACTCTGACGGGCGACCAGTTCGACGCCCGCGGCAACGGCGAGGGTGAACATCGGCTGCCACAGCACGAGCGCCTCCGGATCGACAGCCTCCCGGAGCAACGGGATCGAGATTTCGGTCCGCGAGAGCCCGACCACGGCTCCCCCCGTCACTGCCACCGGAACAGTGAAGATCACGAGCAGTTCGATCAGCAGAACGCGGTCCGAGAGTACCTGTTTGACCGCACGATGGGTCTCGACAAGCCCCGCACGAACGCCCGGCGGATCGGGATCCGGGGAGCCGTCGGTGGCGTCTGAGTGGGTCGTCATCGCGGCGGCTCTGAATTCGACATACACCCCAGCGTCAGTCTCACCGAGGAAGATAAGCTTAGCCGGCGAGAGTACCGTCGTGACGACGGCACGTCTACGGCTAGTACGATCCTCGAAAAACTCACACTCCACTTAATAAATAAGACAATAATATAACTTGGGGTTGGACGGCCAGAGCTCAAGTCACGATATTGGCACAAACAGTTCCGTGAACTCACTATTGTATGTCTCGTTCAAAGTATCGACCGATCACTCTGAGCGGTCAATATACATCTCTCATCGATCGGATGTTTCAGATGAGAATATATCTGAAGAAGATAATTTCAACAGAGCCGTTCATGCCAAAATGCCGCGAGCGGGACGGCAGAGCCGTCTCGCTCGCGGTGGGAGGCGTAGTGGTACCGGACCGATTAGCTATCGACGTGTGGCGTATCCCGGTCGTTCGATACTACCGTCAGCCGGCGCGTCGGATCGGGTGGCCGTCGGGCGTCGCGTCGGAGGCGACGGCGAGGGCGGCGACGCCGAACGCACCGCCGACCACGAGTCCGAACATCATCCCGAACGCGTCGGCGTCGAGGAGGAACGGCGCGACGACGGCGACGACTGCGAGCGCCGCGAGCGGGAGCGCCCACAGTTTCGACCCGCCCGCGACGGCCTTCCGGGCGCTGGCTTCGTCCACTCCCGTATCTCCGAGTTCGCTCCCCGCGCGCGTAAGTGTCCGCGAGACGATGTTATCTGCGTTACAGAAACGGCGTTCCGAGAACGTTCTTCATCGTGCGTGATGATCACTCGCGCATGGCATCCGAACCCGAATCGGACGCGTTCCACGAGGCGGTCCCGCTCGCGGAGTTGGAGGCGGAGGGACGGGCGCTCGTCGCCGTCGAGGGCGTCCCCGTCGCACTGTTCCACCACGAGGGGGAAATACGCGCGGTCAACAACCGCTGTCCCCACATGGGGTTCCCGCTGACGGAGGGGAGCGTCGACGAGGGCGTGCTCACCTGTCACTGGCACCACGCGCGGTTCGAACTCTCCTGTGGGGACACGTTCGACCCGTGGGCCGACGACGTCGACACCTACCCGACGGAGGTGCGCGAGGGGGTCGTCCACGTGAACCCCACGCCGCGGCGGTCGGACCCGCCGGCGGTCCACTGGCGGGAGCGACTCGACGACGGGTTGGAGCAGAACCTCCGGCTCGTCCTCGCCAAGAGCGCCGTCGCGCTCCAAGACGTGGGCGTCGACCCCGCGGAGACGGTGGAGACGGGCGTCCTCTTCGGGACGCGCTACCGCGAGGGCGGGTGGAGCTCCGGGCTGACCATCCTCGTCGCGCTGGCGAACCGGCTGGACGACCTGGACGACGAGGACAGAAAGCGCGCGCTGTATCAGGGGCTGACCGAGGTGACGAGCGACTGCGCCGACCAGCCGCCGAAGTTCGACCAGGAGGAGTTCGCCGCACGCGACGTGCCGTTCGAGCGGCTCGAATCGTGGTTCCGCGAGAACGTCGAGGTGCGCGACGCCGACGGCGCCGAGCGGACGCTCCGCACCGCCGTCGCGGCGGGCGCGACGCCCGAACAGCTCACGGGGATGCTGGTGGCGGCGGCGACCGACCACCGGTATCTCGATACGGGCCACACGTTCGACTACGTGAACAAGGCGACCGAGGCGCTCGACCTGATCGGGTGGGACCACGAGGCCGCCGCCGACGTGCTCGCGTCGCTCGTCCGCGGGCTGGCGTCGGCCGACCGCGCGGAGGAGCGCTCGTCGTGGCGCCAGCCGGTCGACCTCGCGGCGATGTGCGACGAGACGTTCGACCGCCTCGACGACCTAGTCGCCGAAGGCGAGGGGAAGGAGTGGAAGCGGCCCGACGGGTTCACCGACCGCCTCCACGCGGCGGACCCCGAGGAGGTGTTCGACGCGCTCGAAGGCGCCATCGAGGACGGCGCGACCGTCGAGCAACTCGCGCGCGCGGTGGCGTACGCCGCCGGTCGGCGGGTCGCGCTGTTCGCCACCAACAACGAGTTCTCCGACTGGAACACGGTCCACCACACGTTCACGTTCGCGAACGCGGTCCACCGCGCGGCCCAGCGGACCGAGACGACCGAGCTCTACCGCGGCGTGTTCGACGCCGCGGTCAACGTCTACCTCGACCGCTTTCTCAACACGCCGCCCGCGCCCGAGCCGTCGCCCGACCCGGACGCCGACCCCGACGAGGAGTTGGAGGGACTCCTCACCTGCTTCGAGACCCAGGGACGGGTCAACCGCGCGGGCGCACACGCGGCCCACTACCTCGACGGCGGGGGCGACCCCGAGCGACTGAAGGCGGAGTTGGGGAGCGCGCTGGTGCGCGAGGACACCGGGTTCCACACGTTCCAGGCGTACGAGGCGGCGTGTCGGCAGTTCGACCTCCGCGAGGACGCCGCCGAGCGCCGGGACCTGCTGGTCGCCGCCGCGCGCTACCTGTCGGCGCACTACCCCACCCGGCGCGAACGCGAGGGGACGTTCTCCATCGCCGCGCGCCTGCTCGACGGCGAGCGGGTCCACGGCGCCGACGCCGGGAGCGACGCCGAGGTGGCGACCGGCGACGACTGAGCCGCCCGCGGGCCGGGTTCGCCACTCTCGCCGGGCCGACGACGGTCGGAGCGGACCGAAGCCGTCTTGGTTCCACCTGAACACCCACGGAACATGAGCACGGACGACGCCGGCGCGGGCGCCGACGCCGCGGGGGAGACGGGCGGCGAGCCCGCACACGAGAACGCGCTCCAGGACGTGATCGCGGTCGACGCCGACGACAACCCCGAGGGGACGGTCAACCGCCTCGACGCGCACACGGGCGAGGGGGTCCGCCACCGGGCGTTCACCTGTCTCGTGTTCGGGCCGGAGGGGCGGCTCCTCTTGGGCCAGCGCGCGCCGACCAAGCGGCTGTGGGCGACCTACTGGGACGGGACGGTCGCCTCCCACCCGGTCGAGGGACAGACCCAAAAGCAGGCCACCAGACAGCGGCTGGAGGAGGAGTTGGGGATCGCGCCCGACCAGTACGACGACCTCCGGGTGACGGACAAGTTCGAGTACCGGCGCTACTTCGAGAACGCGGGGCTCGAACACGAGGTGTGTTCGGTGCTGAAGGTGACGCTTGACGACGCGTCGCTCGACCCCGACGAGGCGGAGATCGGCGGGCTGCTGTGGGCTGAGTACGACCACCTCCACGACCACCCCGAGTGGTACCGCCAGCTCAGGCTCTGTCCGTGGTTCGAGATCGCGATGCGTCGCGACTTCGACTGACCCGACGCTGCCGGTCGCTCGCCGGACCGAAACGCAACGCCGTTGTCGGTCGCCCGCCAAGCGCGGGCGTGCCCGACTCAGACCCCGGGACCGACGACACCCCCGACCCCGAACTGTACGACGACCTCAACGGCCAGGTCGCACTCGTCACCGGCGCGAACCGCGGGATCGGCCGCGAGATCGCGCGCGGCCTCGACGCCCGCGGCGCGACGGTGTTCGCGGGCGTCCGCAGCGTGACCCACGACGTGCCCGACGCGTGGCGGAAACTCACCCTCGACGTCTCACAGGAGGGCGACGTCCAGAGTGCGATCAACGAGATCGGCGACGAGGCGGGGCGGCTCGACGTCCTCGTGAACAACGCGGGCGTCGCCTACTCCGAGGGTCCGATCGACGAGGAGCGGACCGCCCACCTCGACCGGACCATCTCCGTGAACCTCCGCGGGCCGATGCTGTTGTGTAAGTACGCGCTCCCGCCACTGCTCCGGACGGAAACGCCGCGTATCGTCAACGTCTCGTCGGGGATGGGCGCGCTCTCGGAGCCGCAGTCGGGCGGGTCGCCCTCCTACCGAGTCACGAAGACCGGACTCAACGGTCTCACGAAGTACCTCCACGGCGAGTACGGCGACGAGGGACTGCTCGCCAACTCCGTCTGCCCGGGCTGGACTCGGACCGACATGGGCGGCGAGGAGGCGGACCGCTCGCCGGAGGAGGGTGCGGAGACCCCGCTGTGGCTCGCACGGTTCCGTTCGGGTCCGGGCGGGCGGGTCTGGCGCGACAGGGAGCCCATCGACTGGTAGCACCCGCACTTGGTTGGGCATCGCAGGGGTCGAACGCGAGGGGGCTTCGGCGGTCGTCTCGGGGACGACCCCCGCGGTCGGTCACGATACGCGAGACGGCTCGGACGACACGCCAGTGCCGACGTTCCCGTACGACTTGCCCTCCCGTGAGGAACCGCTCTACCGCTTCCTCCTCTCCCGTCCGCGTCGCCGCGACCCGCACGGTTTAGCCCGCGGTCGTTCGTGTTCGGGTATGGACATCGCGCCGTTCGAACTCGAACGCTGGTTCGCCGAACACGAACACGAGGCCGACATCATGCTCGCGGAGTCGGGCATCCGCTCGATCTCCGCCGACCGGTTCGACCTCGACCCGGGCAAACTCGGCTACGTCATCCCGACGAACGGCGACCCCGAACTGCGCGCCGCGGTGGGCGAGCGGTACGACCGCCCGGCCGACGAGGTGCTGTTCACCTGTGGCACACAGGAGGCGAACTTCCTCGCGTTCCTCGCGCTGATGAACTCGGAGGCGGGGAGCGAGGCTGTCGTGGTCACGCCCACCTACCAGTCGCTCCACGCGGTGCCGGAGGCGTTCGGGTCGGTAACCCGCGTCGGACTGGAGCCGCCGGGGTGGGAACTCGACCCCGACGCCGTGCGGGCGGCGGTCACCGACGATACCGCCGTGGTCGTGCTCAACAACCCGAACAACCCGACCGGGCGGTACCACCCCGAGTCGGTCGTGCGCGACCTCTACGACGTCGCCGCCGACCACGGCGCGTACCTGCTGTGTGACGAGGTGTACCGCCTGCTCGCCGACGACCCGCTACCGCCGGTCGCGTCGTTCGGCGAGTACGGTCTCTCGACGGCGAGTCTGACGAAGGCGTACGGGCTGGCGGGCACCCGGTTCGGCTGGCTGGTCGGCGACGAGGACGTGGTCGAGGCGGCGTGGAACTGGAAGGACTACACCACCATCTCGCCGTCGCTGTTCGGCCAACACGTCGCGAGACAGGCGCTCGGCGACCACGAGGACGCGATACTGGAGGAGAACCGCGAACTCGCGCGCGACCACCGCGACCGGGTGGCCGAGTGGGTCGACAGCCACGGTCTCGACTGGCACGACCCGGTGGGCGTCAACGCGTTCGTCACCGTCCCCGAGGGGTTCGACGGGTCGCGCGAGTTCTGTCGGACCGTCGTTGAGGAGGCGTCGGTCGTGCTCGCGCCCGGCGCGGCGTTCGGCCACGACGACTACTTCCGGTTGGGGTTCGGCCACGAGACGGCCGACCTCGAGGAGGGACTCGCGCGCGTCGGCGACCTGCTGTAGTCCGGTTCGACCCGTTTTGTCTCGTTCCGTCGCGGCTTGGTCCCCCTCGCCGCGACCCGCCTTACAGCGGGAGGAGGTCGCGGAACTCGCGCACCTCGTCGTCCATCACGCCGTAGGCGGTGACGCGCCGGCCGTTGTGCGAAAACTGGGTGTACCGTCGCGACATGACGCCGACCACGCGCTCGACCGGGATCGAGACGTAGTCGTACCCCTCGGTGCCGGTCTGGTCGAAGCCGATGACCCACTCCCAGTCTTCGATGACGAACGCGGCGTCGAGCGAGACGGGGTCGCCGTCCTCGTAGTACACCTTCGCGACCGTCTCCGCGTCGGTTTCGTCCACCTCGCCGACGGTTCCCGTCTCGTGGTCGTCCATGCCCCGAGGAGGTCGCCTCGGATATTAATCACGTCGTGAGCCGTGTTCGCGCGCTGTGGGCCGGCGGTCGGCGGCCGGTCCGTCACCGACCCGGTTCGACGGGTACGGCGGCTCACGCGCGCGCGGACCGCCGCGTTCGCGCGCTCGGCTGGGCGCTATCAAACCGTTTATACCGCGCCGACGGGAAGCGGCGGGTATGCCGCGAGAGCAGAAGCAGGTCCGCGAACTCCAGGAGGGGAGCTACGTGATGATGGACGACTCGCCCTGCCAGATCAACGGGTACAGCACGGCGAAGCCCGGTAAACACGGCAGCGCGAAGGCGCGCGTCGAGGGGAAGGGCGTGTTCGACGAGAAGAAGCGGTCGTTCTCCCAGCCCGTCGACGCGAAGGTGTGGGTGCCGATCATCCGGCGCAAGCAGGGACAGGTCGTCTCCGTCTCGGGCAACGACGCGCAGGTGATGGATCTGGACACCTACGAGACGTTCACGATGCGGATCCCCGAGAGCGAGGAGTTCGAACCCGACGAGGACATCGAGTACCTCGAGTACGAGGGTCAGCGGAAGGTCGTCTGAGGCGGCCGTGACGTTCCCGTTCCCGGGCGCACGCGCCGGCCGCGACGCGACCGACGACCCCGACGACGCGGCCGGGGGGGACGCGTACACGCTCGTCGGCGCGCCGCTCGACGCCTCGACGAGTTTCCAGCCGGGCGCGCGGTTCGGTCCCGACCTGGTCCGGCGGTTCGCCGGCGCGTACGACGACTACGACCGCCGCACCGACTCGCAGTTCTCCGCGGCGGGGGTCCGCGACGCCGGCGACGTCCGCGCGTGGGACGCCGCCGCCGACTACCTCGACCACCTGACCGCGGAACTCCGGGCGGCCGTCATCGACGGGACGGTCCCGCTCGTCGTCGGCGGCGAACACACGGTGTCGTGGGCGGGCGTCCGCGCGACCGACCCCGACGTACTCGTGGTCGTCGACGCCCACCTCGACCTCCGCGACGCGTACGACGGCAACCCGCTGAGCCACGCGTGTGTCACCCGGCGCGCGCTCGACGGACTCGACGACGGCGACTACCCGACCGTCGACGACGTCGTCGTCGTCGGCGCGCGCACCGGGTCGCGCGCCGAGTGGGAGCGCGCCGACCGCGCCGACGTGACGGTCGTCCCGCCGGAGGCGGCGGCCGACTGGACGGCCGGGTTCGGCGACCGCGACGTCTACCTCTCGGTCGACATCGACGGCGTCGACCCGGGGTTCGCCCCCGGCACGGGGACGATGGAGCCGTTCGGTCTCTCGCCGCGGGAGGCCCGCGACGTCGTCCGCGCGGTCGCACCCGCCTGTGTCGGCTTCGACGCCGTCGAGGTGAACGACCGCGACGACGGCCAGACCGCCGCGCTCGCGGCCAAACTCCTCCGCGAGTTCGTCCGCTCGCACTCGGCCGCGGACGCGGGCGCCGAGTGACGCGCCGTCGCACACTCTCCTCTCGTTCGGACCTGCTTCTCGCCGGTCCGCCGGCCCGCCGGTACGAACCTACAAACCCCGCGCGCCCCCATCGCCGCCGATGGCGATACAGCTCTCGGAGTTCGTCGACCGACTCGACGCGGAACTCGACACCGACGCGTACGCCGACCTCGACGCGAGCGCGAACGGCCTCCAGGTCGGGCCGAGCGACGGGGATACGGAGGTCCAGCGGGTGGCGCTCGCGGTGGACGCGGTCGGCGCCACCGCGGAGGCGGCGGTCGACCGCGACGCGGACGTGCTGCTCACCCACCACGGCGTCGTCTGGGGCGGACTCGACCGCCTGACCGGCCGGGCGTACGACCGTATCGCGCCGCTCGTCCGGAACGACGTCGCGCTGTACGTCTCGCACCTCCCGCTCGACGGCCACCAGCGACTGGGCAACGCGGCGGGCGTCGCGGACCTGCTGGGTCTCGAATCCCGCGAGCCGTTCGGCGAACTCGGTCCCGAGTGGGTGGGCCAGCGCGGGGTCGCACCCGACCCGTACACGGGCGAGGAACTCGCCGAGACGCTGCAGGCGTCCCTCGACCACGGCGGCGAGGGCGTCCGCCTGCTCGACTTCGGTCCCGACCGCATCGAGGATATCGCCGTGCTCACCGGCAGCGGGAGCGACTGGCTCGACGAGGCGGCCGCCGCGGGCGTCGACGCGTTCGTCACCGGCGAGCCGAAAGGGAAACTCTACCACGAGGCGCGCGAGGCCGGCGTCTCCGTGGTGCTCGGCGGCCACTACGCCACGGAGACGTTCGGGGTCGAGAGCCTGGGGTCGCTCGTCTCCGAGTGGGGCGTCGAGACGACGTACGTCGACCACCCGACCGGTATCTGAGTCGGCCCGGTCGGGCGAGGACGCTCGGCGCGGCGAGCGTCGAGACGGTCGGCGAGGACGGACCCCCGTCTCGCGGGGGGCGGTCGGGAGAAGTCGCCCCCGAACGGGCGGCGCGCGGAGAGTCCCCGACGGGCGCGCCGTGGCCGGACGGTGGGCGTGCCGTGGCCGGACGGCGGGCGTGCCGCCGCGGTCGTCGTGCGGTGCGTGTCGGTTCGGCTGGGTAGTCGACTGGTAGCCGGGTTACCCGGTGAGACCCTCGTCCCGTACGTGCTGTCGAAGCTCCGTTGCCGAATCGAATCCCCTGCCACAGGAGTGGCAGAAGTATCGGTCTGACCCGGTGAGGCTCATGAGTCGAGATACCATAGGTCAGTACCTCTCTTGAATGTGCGGGCTCGCGCAACTTTTTACCGACTCGCGAGTAGGTGGCCCCCGCCGGGCGCGAGTCGGGGGTGCGGCGCTCGCCTCCTCCGGCTCTCGTGTTCGCCGGCGCTCGCGTCCGTCGGGACGATCCGACGACTGCAAGCTCTTTGGTCCCTGGCGCGTACCCCCGGCCGTGTCCGACTCCGCCGTCGGCGTCCAGAGCGTCGTCTTCGAAGCGACGTCGCTCGCCGACCTACTCGCCGAACTCGCCGGGACCGGGATCGAACATCTCGAACTGTGGACGGGCCACCTCTCGCCCGACGACGGCGACGAGCGGGTCGCGGCGGCCGAACGCGCGCTCGACACCGCCGGCGTCGCGGTGTGCGGCTACGGCGTCGCCGACCTCGCCGCCCCCGACGACGCGCGCCGGTACGCCGCGTTCGCCGACCGCCTGGGTGCCGGCTACCTGACCGTCAACTACCCGCCCGCCCGCGACGACGTGACCGAGGCGCTGGTGTCGGCCGCCGCCGAGTTCGACCTCGACATCGCGGTCCACAACTACTCGTCGCTCCACCACGACGACCGCTCGGCCGTCTTCTCGTCGGTCGCGGACGTCCGCGACGTGTTCGACCGGTACGACCACCCGCGGCTCGGGGTCTGCGTCGACACCGGTCACTTCCTCGTCGAGGACGTCGACCCCGAGACGGTCGTGCGCGACCTCGGCGACCGAATCGCGGCCGTCCACCTGAAGGACACCTCCGAGGCGGCCGCCGAGGACCTCCCTGGCGCGGGACGGCTCGACCTGTCGAGACTGGTCGGCCTGCTCGACGCGTACGCGGACCCGGACGCGCCGCTCGTGGTCGAGTACGAACTCCCGGCCGAGCGTGCGACCGCGGCGCTCCGGGAGGCGGAGGCGAACGTGCGGGCGGCGCTCGCGGACGCGACCGAAGGGAACTGATTAGGGATGACGGGCGGTACTCCCCGACGGCCGATGACGAGGCGACCGGGCCGAGCCGGGGTGGCACCCGCGCGACGACGAGCCCTATGAGTGCCGAGGCCAGCTTTCTATCCATACAGTTTCGAAGGGGGTGAACGACGTCAGAGAATCGCGTCTGCTACTCTCCGAGGGAGGACCGTCGTAATCAATAGGCGAAGGGAGTAGACTCCGAGGTATCAGATCGGCCCCGTCCTCTCTGAGGTATCGACTCTACTAGTCGAGATGCAGTTTTCACAGTGAGACTCGGTAACGCTCACGCTCGTTCGCTCTTCGGAAGTAGATCGTTCTCGGGTAGAGCGGGGGCTCTGGAAGCGTAGCGGGCAAGGGTGACGCGGCAGCGTCACTCGAACGCGATGTCCCCATTTGAACTGCTGAGTTCGGAGGCGAGCGCCGCGGCGGCCTCCAGTGCCCGCGCTGCCGGTCTGAATCCGGATTAAACACGACAGCTAGCGTACTAACGGTGTCTCTGTATGGATTGCGACCGCACGTTCGACGACAAGCCCGCCGGAGGGTGAGTTCAGGAGGTGGCTGTTGGACAGACACGGCTGAACAGCAGGGGGATGTTACCAGCCAATCGTCGGGTTCCTTTGCTCAACGCCGGATTCGACAGCACGGATGCCGAAGCGTACTTATCGAGCGTTCGACTACGTGACCATCACGCGGTAGTACAGATATGCGTGTGATAATCGCTGGCGCTGGGCAGGTCGGCCGGAGAGTTGCAGCCCAACTCGACGCAACTCACGATGTCGTCGTGATCGATACCGATGCAGACCGGATCGATCGCCTTGGCTATGAACTAGATGTCCTCACGGTTCTCGGTGATTGTTCGACTATTGGAACACTACAGGAAGCCGGTGTCGCGGACACTGACCTGCTCATCGCGAGTACCGACAGCGACGAAATCAATATCCTGACGTGTGAGACGGCAAAGGCACTGAGTGACGTCACGACCGTCGCACGCGTCAGAAGTCTCAAATATATCGAAACGTGGGATCGTGCAGACGACGTGTTCGGCGTCGACCTCATGGTCGGAACGAACCTGTTGACCATCGGGGCAGCAGTCGGCGGGACTGGCCTGGAAGCAGCGATCAGCTTCGACGTCTTCGCCGGTGGGACGGTCCATATCGCCGATTTCCATGTCGATCCGGGGAGTTCTCTCGTCGGTCACACAGTCGAGGAGGCCGACAGGTTCGAGGGGCTGACGTTCGGTGCTCTCGTCCGGTCGGGGAAGACCATGCTCCCGACTGGCTCGACCCGGATCGAAGCGGGCGACGGAATCATCGTCATCGGAAGGCCCGAATCGGTCCATACCCTCGGCACCGAACTCAGTCGGGAGAAATCAGCAACGCGGAACGTCCTGATCATCGGGGGGAGCGATATCGGATATCACACTGCACGACTGCTCGAGGAACGCGGGCTTCGCCCGCACCTGCTGGAAGCGGATCCCGACCGCGCACGCGAACTGTCCGAACGCCTCTCGGCGACGACTGTCCGCAACACGGACCCGACAACTCGGGACTTTCTGGAGACCGAACGAGCCGCAGACATCGACGTCGTCGTCGCGGCACTCGATCACGATAGCGAGGCGAACCTCCTGGCCGCACTCCGGGCCAAACGGATGGGCGTCGACCGGTCGGTCGCAATCGTCGATCACGGTGAATACGTGGACCTGTTCGAGGAGGCCGGTGTCGACGTCGCGGTGAATCCGCGGCGAACGACTGCCGAAGAGATCGTCGAATTCGCCCGGGACCAGGATACACTGAACGTTGCCCTGATGGAGAACAATCGGGCCGAGCTCATCGAAATCCGGATCGACACGGAGAGTGCCCTCGCTGGGCGTCCGATCGCAGAGGCGATCGCCGATTTCCCACCCGGTGTCGTGATCGGTGCGATTACTCGGAACGGCAGCTTTCTGATGCCCCGTGGCGATACGGTCGTCAAACCGGGAGACCACGCCGTCGTTCTCGCTGACAGTGATGGCATCGAAGAGGTAATAGAGCGCCTATGAGCGGAACTGACCGTCGGTGTGGCCGACCGCCTCCCACTCGACCCGCTCTCGCTCGGGATGTGGAGGCGACCTGATGCGCCTGAACGTTGACTGGCGACAGAGCTGTGCGCTCGTCGGGACGGTCCTCAAGTATCTCGCCGTCACGATGCTCATTCCGCTCTTCGTTGCAGTCGTCTATGGGAACGACGTGCTGGTCTTTCTCGCGTCGGTCGTCATTACTGCCGGACTCGGTGTTGCTCTGGAACGGAGTGCCGACGTCGACGACCTCGGAGCTGAGGAGACGCTGTTATTCGTGGCGCTCGCCTGGGTCGGCGTATCCGTCGGTGGGGCCGTGCCGTATCTGCTGGAAGGCTTCGGGACGGCATCGACGGTCGGTCTCTCCCTCGAATCGCCGACTGCGCTGTCTGTCTCGGTCGTAAACGCCCTGTTTGAGTCGACGTCAGGATTCACCACGACAGGGGCGACCGTGCTCGGCGAGATCTCGTTCGAGCGCCATTCACACGCCCTGCTGATGTATCGGCAACTGACACAGTGGCTCGGTGGGATGGGCATCATCGTTCTCATGGTCGCGATACTGCCCGAACTGGCGGTCAATGGCGCCCAGTTGATCGACGCAGAGGCGCCGGGCCCGGAACTGAAGAAGCTCACCCCACAGATCGCCGAGACGGCACGCATCCTCTGGCTCGTGTATGCCGGATTCACCGCGCTGTTGATCTGTTTACTGTACGCGCTCCATCGCTTCGGCGTCGCCCCAAATTTGGGTCTGTACAACGCGATCGCGCACGGATTCACGACGCTTCCGACGGGTGGGTTCTCGCCGGAGGCCGAGAGTATCGCAGCCTTCTCGCCGGCCGTGCAGTGGCTCGTGATTCCGTTTATGATCATCGCAGGAACGAACTTCGCGCTCTTCTATTTCGTTCTCCAGGGGAAGTACGTCGAGGTGTTCCAGAACCGAGAATTCCAGGGGTACGTGGGTGCGATCGTCGGCGCCGCGCTCGTGCTCTGGGCGCTGTTGTTCAGCGGTGCTGCCCCCCCGCTCGAACTGGGTGGGGCTACCAGGGGGGTCCTCGAGAACTCACTGCGGCAGGCCCTGTTCCAGACCGTATCGCTGCTCAATTCGACCGGCTACGCGACGAGTGACTTCGCGCAGTGGAACGAGGGGGGCCAGATACTACTCCTGGCAGTGATGTTCATCGGCGGTTCGGCGGGGTCGACGGGTGGCGGTGTCAAGCTGATCAGATGGCTGGTCATCCTCAAAGCAGCACGCCGACAGCTCTCGATGACGGTGTACCCCGATATCGTGGAGCCAGTCCGTCTCGGCGGGCAAGTCATCGACGAGGAGGTCGTACGGGGAATCTTCGCGTTCACCTTCCTCTATCTGTTCATCTTTGCCGTGTCCGCGGTGGTCATTACGCTCGATGCGGGGCGTGTGGGACTCGAGTTGACGACGCTCGAGGCACTCAGTGCGAGTATCGCGACCATCGGGAATCTCGGCCCTGGCTTCGGGATGCTTGGGCCGTTCGGAAGCTATCTGGAGTTCCCCGTGACGTCGAAACTCCTGATGATCGTGTTAATGTTGCTCGGACGACTCGAAGTGGTGCCGGTGCTCGTGTTGTTCACCCGCTCGTTCTGGAAGTGGTGACCCCGTCGCGCTCGGTCTCACGAACGATCCGTCTCCCGCCGTCCAGAACTGCGTGATAGTCTTCCGACAGTGCCCGACGAGCGCCTTGTATCTTGCACAGCACGTCCTAACAGAATCCAGAGAGGACCGCCTCGTTATCTTCGGTAAGAGACAGCGACGCCTTTGACTCGAAATTTAGAGCACGTGCGAGGATAGTAGCACGAGAGAGTGAACGGATTACGGATTGAGAGCCGTCTATAGGGCAGCTAAATCCACCCACTATGGATAGATAGTGAGTCGTGAGTGCCGAGGCCGCTCCCTCTTTGAACCGACGACTCAGACCGGGTCCGTCTCCTCGATCCGCTCCCCCAACAGGTCGAGGAACGCGGGGTCGTACGCCTCGTCGGCGTGGTTCACGTTCCACAGCCCCGACTCGCGGATCTTCCGGCTCCGACTGTTCCGGCCGAGCCAGCCGCCCGGCCGGGGGTCGACCGCGTCCCGCCGGTAGTTGCTGACGAGCGCGATGGCGTTCCGTTCGAGGTACGCCCGGTCGCTTTCGGGTCCGGGTTCGTCGTCGACGTTCAGCCAGAGGAACGGTAGGTCCCGAAGATAGTCGCTCACTCGCCGCTCCAACGGGAGTTCGTCCAGCCGGCGCTCGCGTCCGGCGGTCGACCCCTCGCCCCAGTGGGGGTACGCCTCGCCCAACCCCTCGCGTTCGATCAGCGCCTCGCCGACGCGCCTCCTGAACACCGACCCCCGGTGGTTGCCGCCGCCCTCGTAGCTCCCGCGGGTCGCCCCCCGGTGGGTACGGAGCCGGTCCCACAGCGCGGTGCCGCTGCCCGCCGAGACGGCGTGCGTGCCGACGCGGGTGAGCCGGGGGTGGTCGCCCGCCTCGCGGCGCTCGTCGGGCGCGAAGAAGAAGTAGACCCCGCGGTCGGGCCAGTCCATGTAGCCGGTGCAGTCGTCGAGCGTCCGGGTTCCCCCCACCCGCCCTGTCAGGTCGGCGACCAGGTCGTACAGCCGGTCGACGTCGTCGCGGCGTCCCATCTCGTACTCCCGGCGCTACTCCCCGCGCACGCAAAAACCGTTCACCCCCGGCTATCGGGACGGATAGTCGGTCCGGTCGCCCCCGCGCGGGAGTGCCGTCCGGACCGACGGACCGACCGCAGGGTCGGCGTACCGGCGGACCGCCCCCGACCGGCGCCGTGTGTTTATCTGCTCTCGACGCATCTATCTAGTAATGAAATGAATCTATTTGGCTTTCAGTTCGACGTGGCGGTGTTCGTCTCGCTCGTTCTCTGGCAGTTGGTGGTGGTGTACACGCTCCCGGTGGGCTACTGGCTGTACGAGGTGGCGCTCACGCTCGTCAAGCGGCCGACGACGCCGTCGCCGCCGGTCGCGTGGGGGTTGGAGGACGTACAGGTCCGGATCCTCACGGTCGACGCCGCGGACGTGGTCCAGCGGACCGTCGACGCGCTCCCCGAGGGGTTCGACAGCGTCCTCGTGATAGCCGAGTCGCCGACCGAGATAGCGGGCGACTGCGAGGTGCTGGTGGTGCCCGAGGAGTTCGAGTGCGAGGCGCGGGCGAAGGGCCGCGCCATCGAGTGGGCACGGCGGGCCCACCCGACCGACTGCGAGTACGTCCTCTACCTCGACGAGGACTCGGTCGTGGGCGAACTCGACGGCATCCCCGACGCGGACGTGGTCCAGTTCCGCGAGCGACCCACCCGGACCGGCGGACTCCTGCCGTTTCTCGCGGAGGTCCACCGGATCGGCTTCGGCGTCGAGCAGTCCGCGTTCCCGTTCCTCCGCGTGCCGCTGTACGCGTGGGGCGGCGGCGTCGCGGTCCGCACCTCGGTCGAAGACCGGGTCGGGTGGGACGTCCACACCGTCGTCGAGGACTCCGTGTTCGTCTGGCGCGCGCTGTTGAACCACGGCGCGACCTACTGTCTCTCCGATACGGCCTTCGAGAACCAGGCCCCGCCGTCGGTGCGCGCGATGGTCGGGCAGCGCCGCCGGTGGCTGACCGGGACGCGGATGAGCGCCGACCTGCTCCCGTTCGACTACCAACTGCTGTACACCGTCCGCGACGTGGGCTGGGTGGTGTCGGTGTTCGCACCCGCCCTGTGGGCGCTGTCGACGCTCTCGCTGCTCGGCGTGCTCCCCGTCGGCGTCCGGCAGGTGCTCCTCCCCGAGGTGTACATCCCGCTGTCGTTCGTCCTCCTCGGGTTCGTCTACCTCTGGTCGCTCGTCGGTCTCTACGCATACCGGGAGTCGGTGGGCGTCGGCGCCGCGTGCCTGCTCGTCGCGCTCACGCCGCTGGTCGTCATCGTCCACTCGGTGGGCGCGCTGTACGGGTTCGTCGACCCCGCGACGGGGTTCGACGTCACCGAGAAGGTGGTCCACACGGCCGGTCCCGAGCGGTCCGAACGACCCGGCGCCGAGTAGGCCGGCGGCCGGCGGTGTCCGCTGTCGGCGCCCGGGCGGGGAACCGGCGCGCGGTCGCCCGGCCCTCACGCGGTCACGCGGACCCCGCGCCGTCGGAGGCGGGTCCCGTCACTCGTCCGAACGATGCTCGGGCGAGCGGTGGAAGTTAAATCCCAGTAGCCACACCCCCCGTCGTGACACGAAAGCTCGTCATCGACACGGACACCGCGGGCGACGACACGCAGGCCCTCCTGATGGCCGCGCTCGCGGACTCTGTCGACCTGGAGGCGCTGACCGTCGTCGCGGGCAACGTCGAGTTCGACTACGAGGTGGAGAACGCGAAGTACACCCTCGACATGGCGGGCGTCGCCGACGAGGTGCCCGTCTACGAGGGGTCGCGCAGTCCGCTGGTCAAGGAGTTCGACCACGTCGACCACGTCCACGGCGAGGGCGGCCTCGGGGGCGAACTCTTCCCCGAGACGGGTATCGACTCCGCCGACGGCCACGCCGTCGACGCCATCGTCGCCGCCGCCCGCGAGTCGCCGGGCGAGGTGACGCTCGCGTGTATCGGCCCGCTGACGAACGTCGCGCTCGCGCTCCGCCGGGAGCCCGACCTGAACGACTTACTCGACGAGGTGTGGGTGATGGGCGGCGCGCTCGCGACGCTCGGCAACGACACCCCCGCCGCGGAGTTCAACTTCTGGGTCGACCCCGACGCCGCGAAGGTGGTGCTGAACGAACTCGACGTGACCCTCGTCGACTGGGGGCTGACGCTCCGCCAGGGGACGATCGGCGGCGCCCGACTCGACGAGTTCACCGAGGCCGACACGCCCTACGCCGACTTCTGCGCCGAGATAACGAGCCACGCCCGCGCGTTCTCCGAGGAGCGGTTCGGCACCGACGCCGCCACGTTCCCGGACACGCTCACGCTCGCGTGTCTCGTCAACCCGGACCTGGTGGAGGAGGCGGAGACGTACTTCGTCGACGTCGACGAGCGCGAGGGGATGACCCGCGGCTACAGCCTGATAGACGAACTCGGGATCACGGACGGCGAGCCCCGGACCCGGGTGGTCGAGTCGGTCGACGAGGCGGCGTTCGAGCGGATGGTCGGCGACATGCTGGTCCACGCCGACCCCGAGCGGTCGGTGTGAGGCGGGCGAGATCTGCCGGAGATCGGGGGCCGACGCCGCCGCGGCCGCGAGCGGCCGTCAGCCCGACAGCGTCTCGACGGTGAGGCCGTCGCCGATGTCGAACGCGTACACGCCGGGGTCGATGTCGGTCGCCGCGCGGTACTCGTCGGCGACGCGTTCGCCCACCCGCGTCGCGGTGCCCGGCGCGACCAACGCCACCACGCTCCCGCCCCAGCCGCCGCCGACCATCCGGGCGCCGTACACCCCCTCGCAGTCGTCGAGGATGTCGACGACCGTGTCGAGTTCCGCACAGCTCACCTCGTAGTCGTCCGTGAGGCTGCGGTGGGACTCGCGGACCAGCGCGCCGACCCGCTCGACGTCGTCGGCCGCGAGCGCCTCCGCGGCCTCCTTCACCCGTCGGATCTCCGTTGTGACGTGTCTCGCCCGGCGGTCGAGCGGCGGGTCGAGGTGTTCGCGGTTCGCCTCCACGTCCTCGGGGGTCACGTCGCGGAGCGAGCGCACCCGCTTGCCCGTCTCCGCGTCGAGGATCGCGGTCGCCTCGTGACACTCGCGGACCCGCTCGTTGTACCCCGAGTCGATCAGCTCGTGTTTGACGTTCGTGTCGACCAACAGCAGGCTGGCCGTCCCGGTATCGAACGGGATGGTCTCGACGTCGCGCGACCGACAGTCGATCCGGAGCGCGTGACCCGCGCGGCCCAGCGCGCTGGCGAACTGGTCCATGATCCCACAGGACATCCCCACCTCCTGGTTCTCCGCGCGCCAACAGACGTCCGCGAGCGTCTCGCGGCTCAGCCCCAACTCGTGGACGGAGTCGAGCGCGCCCGCGACGGCGACTTCGAGCGCCGCCGACGAGGAGACGCCCGCGCCGAGGATCATGTCGCCGCCGACGGCGAGGTCCGCCCCGACGGGTCGGTCCACCTCGTCGGAGAGGGTGGTCGCCGTCCCGACCACGTAGGCGGCCCAGCCGTCGACCGCGTCGCCGACCGACGCCTCGACGCTCTCGTCCATCCGCGCCGAGTAGGCGCGGACGACGCCGTCGTCGCGCGGCCGGGCGGCGACCACCGTCGTGCGGTCGATGGCGACCGGCAGCACCACCCCGCCGCTGTAGTCGACGTGCCCGCCGACGAGGTTCACCCGCCCCGGCGCGCGCGACCGGACGGCCGGCTCCGCCCCGTAGCGCGCCTCGAACGTCTCCGCGACGGCCCGACCGTCGTCGTGTGTCGTCATCGTGACTCTCGGAGCGTTCGCCGACGAGCCCCTTGAATCCCTCCCCGGGGGACGCAGGGTCGCTCGGGCTCCCCGGCGCCGTCGGCCGCGGAGGCACCACAACGTTATTGTCGCTCGATCCGCTCGTACCCGCCGATGACAGCGGCGTCCGTCCGTTCTACCGTGCTCCGGCGGCTCCGTCAGCGGCTCGGTCCCCGGCTCGACCGACTCGCGAAGACCGTCGGCAACCCGACTACGCAGGTGTACCCGTCCGAGTACGTCGGAACCGTCGGTCGACCGATCGCGGAGCTCGAAGCCGCCCTCTCGAAAGGGGGGTTCGCGTGGGACCCGGTGAGTGCGTACCACTACACGCCTGCGGGGAGCAGCGCCGACGGGAGTTGGGTGTACCGGTCCGGCCCGTTCGGCGACCGACAGCTCCACGTCGTCCTGTTCGCGCCCGACGCCGACCGCACCGACGTGTACGCCCACGACGAGTTCAACTGGCTCCGCCACCCGGTCGAGCACGCCCGAGAGGAGGATATCCGGCGAGAGCAGGGGAGCGCGGAGGCGCGACGCTGGCTCGACGCGCGCGGTATCGAGTACGAGCGCGACTCGCGAGCGCGCCGCCGACTCAAACACGCGATCGAACGGGTTCGCGCCCGCGTCGGCGACCGGGTCGGCGAACGCAGGGAGTCAACCGAGTAGCGCCGTCCCGACGAGACGGCGGGTCGCGCCGCCGGGGTCGTCCCGTACGGCGGCCTACCGCCGCTCGGCGGGCGAACCGAGCGCGTACGCCTCGCCGCGGTCGAGGTACGCGACGCGGTCGTCGAGCCCCGCCGCCGAGACGGCGTCTCGGAACGCCGAGAGCGGCGACCGGAACACGTCGTAGTCGTCGTAGTGGATCGGGATCGAGACGTCGGCGTCGAACAGGCGGACCGCGTCGACCCCCTGGTCGGCGTCCATCGTCAGGAGGACGCCCACGACTTCGGTCCCGCCGAGGTGGAGGAGCGCGAGGTCGATGTCGGGGTAGCGCTCGGGCACCTCCTCCACCTCGTCGTACAGCAGGGTGTCGCCCGAGACGTAGATCCGGAGGCTCGCCTCGCGGCCGCCGCCGCCGACCGCGCGGCCGCCGTCGCCGTCGGGGTAGAACTCCAGGACGCTCCCCATCACCTCCGGGAGCGCCTCCGCGACCACGGGCGGGCCGTGTCTGCCCGGCGTCGCGGTCACGTCGAGGGTGGCGTCGCCCTTCCGGACGGTGAACGTCTCCCACGTGTCGAGCGGGTACGTCTCGGTGAACCCCTTCGCGTCGAGTTCCTCGGCGGCGTGGTGGGTGGTCACGATGGGGAGGTCGTCGTCGAGTTCCTCCTGTACGCGGTGGTCGAAGTGGTCGCCGTGGTAGTGCGACAGCAGGACGAAGTCCACGTCGGGCAGTTCGTCGAGGTCGAGCGCCGGGTCGGTCCGTCGCTCGGCGCTCAGCCCGTAGCCGAGGTGGGCGTGGTCGCCCGCGTGGAGGAAGTTGGGGTCGGTCAGGATCGTAAAGCCCGCGTACCGGACGACCACGGTGGCGGTCCCGACGAAGAACACCGACCCGCGCTCGGGGGTCGCGTCCCCGTCGGTTCCCGTTTCGGGTTCCGTTCCGGCGTCGGGGTCGGTTTCGGTCTCCGCGTCGACGCTCGCGTCGGTCCCGGCGTCCGTGTCGCCGCCGCCCGTCAGGAAATCGAACACGGTACCGCACGCGCACCGAACGCCCCAAAGTCCCCTCCCTGCGCTCTCCGGGCGGCGACTGACCCCGGCCGCCTACTCCCCGAACGGGTCGGCAACCGCCTCGGCTATCGGCACCTCGCCCGAGAGGAGTTCGAACGTCTCCCCGTGGGTCGCCTCGGCGCCGAGCGTCTCCACGAGCACCGCCGCCACGTCCGGACGCGGGATGTCGCCGCTCGTCGCGTCGAGGTCAGCGCCGGTCCGGACCCGGCCGGTGCCCGGTTCGTTCGTCAACTCCCCGGGGCGGACGACCGTGTACGTGAGGTCGCTCTCCCGGAGGTAGTCGTCGGCCTCCGATTTGGCCTCCAGGTACTCCTCGAGCGCGTCGGGTCCCGCTTCGGGGGTGTCCGCGCCGATTGCGCTCAGCATGACGAACCGGTCGGCGCCCGCGTCCTCGCAGGCGTCGACCAGGTTCACGGCCCCGTCGCGGTCGACGCCCCACACGTCGTCGCCGCCCGACCCCGCGGCGAACACCGCGGCGTCACACCCCTCGACCGCCTCCCGCACCTCGTCTTCGCGGGTCAGGTCCGCGACGACCGGGTCGATCCCGAGCGCCTCCACCTCGGACGCCTGCCCCTCGTCGCGGACCATCCCCCGCGCGTCGTGGTCGCTCTCGCCGAGCAGTCGCGCGGCGTGCTGTCCGACCTGTCCGTGAGCGCCCGCTAGGAGTACATGCACGGCCGGGCTACGGGCGTGACGCCGAAGAGCGTGACGCCCGCGGACGGTCGGCCGCGGTCGCCGACGCGTCCCACGGCGACCCCCCGTGCCGTCCGTGCCGCGTCGCCGACGTGACGTGTAGTTTACCGACCGGATGCCACATAATATACCGACCACGTGCTCGCAAGCACCGACGCCATACCGGCCACCGCCGAAGGGACGGTGTGTCCCGCCCGAACGTCCTGCTCGTCGTCATGGACACGACTCGACACGCCAACACGCTCGCGGACGGCACGTTCGAGTCGCTCCCCGCGCTCGCCCGACTCGCGTCCGAAGGAACCGTGTTCGACGGTGCGGTCACGACGGCGCCGTGGACGCTCCCCGCCCACGCCGCGATGTTCAGCGGCCAGTACACCACCGACCACGGCACCCACGGCGGGACCCAGTACTTCGACCCGGACCGCGCACCCCTCGCGCGGCGGGTGCGCGACGCGGGCTACCGGACCGCCGCGGTGTCGAACAACACGTGGGTGACCCCCGAGTTCGGCTTCGCCGACGGGTTCGACGACTTCTACACCCGGAGCGAGCCGTTCCCGTCGGGCGACGACCCCGCGGCCGCCCGCGAGGCGGTCCGGACGGACCCGCTCGGCGCCCTCCGCGACGCGGTGGCCGACGGCACCGCCGCGTCGACGGCGGGCAACCTGCTGTACGACCGGTTCCTCCGCGACCGGGGCGACGACGGCGCGCGCCTCTCCAACTGGCGGATCGGCCGGTGGCTCGACGCCCACGACGGCGACGAGCCGTTCTTCCTGTTCGCCAACTACATCGAACCCCACCTGCCGTACACGCCGCCCGCGGAGTTCCTCCCGCCGGGGTTCGACTCCGGGGTCGCGGAGCGAGTCGCACAGGACCCCTGGGCGTTCCTGATGGGCGAGACCGATATCGGAGAGCGAGGGTTCGAGACGCTCGAAGCGCTCTACGAGGCGGAACTCCGCTACCTCGACGCCCGGCTGGGCGACCTGTTCGACCGCCTGCGCGCCGACGGGACGTTCGACGAGACGGCGATAGTCGTCGTCGGCGACCACGGCGAGAACGTCGGCGACCACGGCCTGATGGACCACCAGTTCTCGCTGCACGACACGCTGTTGCGCGTGCCGCTGGTGGTCAAGCCGCCCGCGGGGACGGGACCGACGGTCGGGTCGGTGTCGGCGCCCGTCGAGACCCGCGACGTGTTCCCGACGCTGCTCGAACTCGCGGGCGCGGACGCGCCGACCCATCCGACGGTGTCCGACCGGAGCCTCCTCGAGTCGGTGTGCGGCCGCGCCGACGCCCACCGCGAACACGCCGTCTCGGAGTACCTCCACCCCCGGCCGTCGCCCGAGACGCTCCGCGAGCGGTTCCCCGACTCCGACGTCGACGTCGACCGGTACGACCGGTCGCTCCGGTGTATCCGGACGCCCCGGTGGAAGTACGTCCAGGCGACCGACGGCCGCGAGCAACTGTACGACGTCGCGGCCGACCCCGACGAGACCGCGAACCTGGCCGACGACCGCCCGCGGGTCCGCGACCGACTCCGGCGGACGCTCCGGGCCGAACGCGGGCGGTTCGACCGACCGGCCGAACCGGCCGACGACGGGACGGACCGCCACGAACCGCCGGCGGGGACCGAGCGCCGACTCGACGCGCTCGGGTACATCTGACCCCGCGGGCGCGTACCGGGAGCCCGACTTCCGCCGGCGAACTGTCGCCGAAGAACCACGAACGCCCGCCCTCGGGGCGATTCTGGTCAATACCGCTTTTAGAGTAAATACTTTCGACGCGCGCGACGGGGATCGGAGCGTGAACGAGATCGATCTCGACGGACTCGTCGAACGCGACTGGGAGGAGGAGACCGACGCCGACCCGGTCAGGTTCGCCATGGTGGGACTCGGCTGGTGGACGCGCGAACAGGCCATCCCGGCGGTCGAGGCGTCCGACTACGCCGAGACGACGGTGCTGGTCACGGGGTCGCCCGAGAAGGCCGACGACGTCGCCGCCGACGTGGCGTCGGTGACGGCGACGCTCACGTACGAGGAGTACGCCGACGGCGACGCCGTCGACGAGTACGACGCGGTGTACGTCTGTACGCCCAACGCGCTCCACCACGACCACGTCCGGGCCGCCGCCGACCTGGGGAAGGCGGTGCTGTGTGAGAAGCCGCTCGAAGCCAGCGTCGAGGAGGCGGAGGCGCTCGTCGACACCTGCGAGACGGCGGACGTACCGCTGATGGTCGCCTACCGCGTCACCACCGGGCCGGCGGCCCGACGCGCGCGCGACCTGATCGACGGCGGCGCCATCGGCGACGTGGTGAGCGTCGTCGGGCACATGTCGGACACGGTGCTCGACTCGGTCGGTCCCGACTCCTGGCGGCTCGACCCCGAGCTGTCGGGCGGGACGACGCTCAACGACATCGGCATCTACCCGCTCAACGCCACCCGGTTCGTCCTCGGCGAGGACCCCCGGGCGGTCCACGCGACCACGACCAGCGCCCACGAGGCGTTCGACGGCGTCGACGAACACGGCGCGTTCACCCTGGAGTTCTCCGAGTCGCTTCTGGGGTCGTACACGGTGAGCCACTCGGCGGACGTGAGGTCGAGCCTCCGGTTCGTCGGCACCGAGGGCGAACTCACGGTCGAGGGGATATTCTTCCCGGGCACCCAGAAGGTGCTCCGGCTGTCCCGCGGCGGGACCGAGTCGGAGTTCCGCCCGCCCAGCCCCGACCAGATGCGCGAGGAGTTCGACTACTTCGCCAACCACCTCCAGCGTGGCGCGGCGGTCGAGCCCGACGGCGCGATGGGCGTGACCGACATGCGGGTCGTCGAGGCGCTCTACGAGTCCGCCGAGTCCGGCGAGCGGGTCGAACTGTAGCTGGCGGGTTCGACGGGGCTCCCCACGTCGGGGTTCCCGAACGGTCGCTCGCGGCGCGGAGCCGACGGAACGGACGGCCGAACGCTCGCGGGAGCTTCGGTCGGCGGTCGTCGCGCGACCGGACGGGTCACTGGAGGGATACGAAAGGCTTATGCTGACGAGCGGCGTCCGTTCGGGTGCAATGGCAACCGGTACGGTCGACTTCTTCAACGACACTGGCGGTTACGGTTTCATCTCCACCGAGGATTCGGACGACGACGTGTTCTTCCACATGGAAGACGTCGGCGGCGAGGACCTCACGGAAGGGACGGAGCTCGAATTCGACATCGAACAGGCCCCCAAGGGTCCCCGCGCGACGAACGTCACGCGCGTTTAATTACGGCACTCCGCGCCGCTCCGGCGGCGCACGACTGCCGGTTTCTTTCGACGCTACGCCCCCGAGCGGTCGCGCCGTCCCGCGCCGGGCGACGAACGACGAAGCGACGAGGCGGGGAGGTTTTTCCCCGCGCCGGTCGTACCCCCGGGCGTGAGCGACAGCGACGACGCGGACGAGTTCGAGCGCGTGCGGTCCCGCGCGGCCGAGGCGGTCGAAGACGGCGACGCCACGTCGGTGTACGTCGGCCTCGTCGGCGGCGCCGGGGGGAACGAGTACTTCTTCGCGAACGACGTCGACGACGCCGAACTCCGGGAGGCGGCCGCCGAACAGCTCGGCATGTTGACTCGGGTGATCGCCGAACAGTCGGACGCGACGGTCGAACAGGTCGCCGACCACGCCGTCGAGACGGCCGAGCGGATGGACCTCCGCTCGGAGTGAACCGGGGGCGCGAACGGCGACCCCCGCCGGAGCGGACGGAAGCGAGAGCGCGAACGGGTGCGTGGGCGCGACAAGGAGGGCGGGCGCCCGGCGCTCACCCCGACCGGACCGCCCGCGCAGACGGCGGGGCGGAGCCGTCGGACTCGCGGGCCACCTGTGTCGGCGGGCCTGTGGCCGCGACCGACGCGGGCGTCGTCGCGTCGGCCGTCGCGTTCGGTTCGGTCTCCTGGATCACGTACCGCTGGCCGACCATCGGGTCGAGCAGGCTGTCGACCGGCGCGTGGTCGTCGCGCAACACCGGCACGCCGTCGGTCGGCGGCGGCGACCGGTAGCTCCGTATCTCCCGACTCAGGTTTACGCCGACGTCGCGTCGGTCGTTCCGCGCGAGTAGCTCCGCCTCGGTGAGTCGCGTCGCGTTCTTCGTCGCGACCACCTCGACGTTCTGGACGATCCCGCCGCCGGCCGTCGGGAAGCCGTACACCTGCGGGAACACCCGCCTCATCGTCCTGTACTCCGCGCGGTAGAACTCCGAGGCCGGACCGGTGGGCGCGGAGATCAGGTTGGCGAACAGCACGCCGTCGTCGTCGAGGCGGTCGCTCGCGAGCCGCATGAACTCCACGGTGGTGAGCTGGAACGGCACCTTGTCCTTCCGGTAGGCGTCGAGGACGACCAGGTCGTACGTGCGGTTCGTCTCCCGGAGGAACTGCCGGCCGCCCTCGGTGTAGACGTTCAGCCGGTCGGACTCCTCGAGCGAGAAGTACTCCTTCGCCGTCGAGACGACCTCGGGGTCTATCTCGGCGACGTCGACGGTGACGTTCGGGTAGTCGCGGACGAACCGCTTGGGACCGGTGAACCCGCCGCCGCCGACGAACAGGACCCGGTCCACGTCGCCGGTCATCAACAGCGGGAGGTGGAAGTAGCGGGTGTAGTCGAACACGTGGCGGTACGGCTCTTCGAGGTCCATCGCGCTGTGGCGCTGGCCGTCGAGGTAGAGCGTCCGCGTGTCGACCGAATCGACCACCCGGAGCTCCTGGTAGGGGGTCTGGCTCTCGTGGACGACGCGCCCCTCGACGGTGATGCCGGCCGCGCCGCCCGCGAGTGCGACGACCAGCACCGCCGCGACGGCGCCGCTCGCCGCCGCCCGGTCGCGGCCCACGTCGGGGAGGTAGAGACCGACCGCCGTCGCGACCGACAGCGCGCCGAAGACGAACGCGATCTGGTCGATGCCGAACGCCGGGATGAGCGCGTACGTCGTCGCGAACGCGCCGACGATGCTGCCGACGGTGCCGAGCGCGTAGACGTGCCCCGACGCCTCGCCGAGGTCCCGCTTGGTCGAGAGTTCCGCGGCGTACGGGCTGACGAACCCGAGGAGGTACGTCGGCGGGCCGAACAGCAGCGCGACCGCGGGCAGCGACGCGAACCGGCTGGGCAGCGGGAACCCCGCGGTCGACCGGAGCAGGAGGTCGCCCGCCACCACCAACCCCGCGACGTACGCCGCGGTCAACAGGAACGCACGCGCCATCCGCTCGTTCGTCGCCCGCGCGGCCGCCTGCTTACCGCCGCGGTGGTAGCCGTAGCTGAGCGCCGCGAGGAACACGCCGATGATGCTCCCCCACGTGTAGATGCTGCTGCCGAACTGCGGGGCGATCATCCGGCCGGCGAGGATCTCCAGCCCCATGCTGACCACGCCGGAGACGAACACCGCGGCCTCGGGTTTCGTCGGGCGACGCCACTCGCGCCAGGGGGCCGTGCTCACGACGCCCCCGACGGGTGCCGCGTACTAAACTGATCTGCGGCCGCCGGTCGCCCCGCTCCCGGCCGCGACTCGTCGTCGCTCGCGCCGTCCGCACCCTCCCGGGCTCACCCGGCTTCGTCGTTCGCGTCGCCCCCGTCGCCCGGGCCGCTCCCGTCGTCGCCCGCGCCGCTTCCTCCCTCGCCGTCGCCGCGTTCGTCGCTCCGCGGAGCGCTCATCCGCTCGGTGTAGTCCCAGCTGTGAATCACCGCGGGTTCGACCCGGATGCGGACCTCCTCGCGGTCGTCGTCGAGCAACCGCTCGGCGAGCGGGGAGTCGGTGCCGTCGAGGTAGCGCTCTATCAGGTCCCGCAGCGTCGCCTTCCCCCGGTCGGGCGACAGCGACGCGGTGCCGTTCCCCCTCACTCCCCGGTAGGGCGGGCGGTTGGTCGAGACGTCGAACGCCACCTCCGGGTCGCCCCGGAGGAAGCGCACCACGTCGGCGTTCGCCCCGGTGGCGCACTCGAACGCGCCGTCGCGGTAGCGGTACCACAGCGTGACCAGCCACGGCGACCCGTCGGGTCGGCGGGTCGCGAGCCGCACCGGGATCGTCACCTCGCGGAGGAAGGCGTCGACCTCGGCTTCGGTCCACGCCCCGCGGAACGCGGTCGTGCTCACGCGTCCGATTCGGGCGGCCGGACGAAAAGTGTGCGCCCCGCGCCCGCGAGTGGCTCCGACCGACGTTCCCGGACCGCCCCGGGGATCCGCCCGATCACGTCCGTCGCGAGCACGCCGGTTCCGGTCTCGGTCGTGGCGAGTTCGCCCGCCTTCCCGACGATCCACGCGCCGGCCGTACGGACCGCGCCGGGCGCGAGCGGAGGGCCGCCCGACCGCTCCCGCGGGGCCGGCCCGTTCGACCCCGGGCCGCCCTTGCGAGCCGCGCGGAACGACGGCGCCGCCCCGCGGGAGATTCGGTCCGCCCGGCACGCTCCCGGCGGTCCCGCCCGCGCCGACGGGAGCCGACGCCGGAACCGCCGGCTCCGCGGCGTCCCGACCGGGGGCCCGCGCGTCGGCCCGACGACGAGTGCCTGCACACTCAGCCTCGCCGCTCATGGGGTTCACCGCCCAACCCGGAGGTGGAGGAACACAGTTATGACGACCGAATCCATGGAGGAGTACTTCGTGCAGGGCGTCCAGGAGCTCTACGACACCGAACAGCAGCTCGTCGACGCGCTGGAGACGCTCGCCGAGGGCACCGAAGACGAGGAGGCCAGTCGGGCGTTCTCCGAGCACCGCGAGGAGACGCAGGGGCACGTCGACCGGCTCGAACGGGTGTTCGAGGCTATCGGCGAGGAGCCCGAAGCGAAGGAGGACCGGGTGGTCGGCGAGCTGATCGACGAACACGAGCAGTTCGCCGGCGAGAACGACGGCGAGATCCTCGACCGGTACAACATGTCCGTCGGGCAGAAGACCGAACACTACGAGATCGCCGCCTACGGCAACGTCACCTCGCTGGCCGACGAACTCGGCTACGGGGAGGCGGCCGACCTGCTTGAGGAGAACCTCCGCGAGGAGGAGGCGGCGCTCGAAGAGGTCACGGAGCTGTCCGAGCAGTTCGACCAGCAGCAGGTCGCCGCCGAGTAAGTCGTCCGGGCGCGGCCCGTCCGATGGTCTCCGAGTTCTCGCCGTTTTTTGCACGGACCCGTCAGCCGCCGGCGTCGAACCCCCAGCCGACGGCGACACGTGCGTCGGTCCCGCCGGCGGTCCGTTCGGCCCGCGCTCTCGGCGGGCGCTGCGGCTGGCGCTCGGGGGTCGGTAGCGCGTCGAAAGAACCGCGAAGAGGGAACTCGGTGGCGTCGGCCTCAGACGAGCGTGCTGTCGGCGCGGACGACGTAGCGTGCGATCTCCCGCATGTCGATGTCCTCGAACTCGACCTGGACGTCCCACGACTCGCCGGGGGCGAGCGCTTCGACGTCCTCCGACTCCTCGACGGTGTTGTCGAACACGTCGAGTTCGCCGTCGTCGGCGTCGTACAGCGTGACGGTCACCTCGACCGACTGGATGTTCTCCCCGCCGGCGTTCTCGACGGTCGCGGTGACGTAGGTGGTCGACTCCTCGCGCGTGAGCTCGTGGCTCGTGATCTCGAGGTTGGGGTCGACCTCGTCGGCGTCGCCGTAGATGCCGTCCACCTCGCCGGGGGTGAGCTCGCTGGCGAGCACTCCCTCGAGCGCGACGGTGTAGGCCGTGACGGCGCTCATGTCGTCCGCCTCCTCGAAGACGACGTCGAACTGCCAGCTGCTGCCGGCGTCGAGCGTGACCGTCGACTCCTCCTCCTGTTCGTCGATGAACTCGTAGAGGGCGTCGCCCTCGTCGTCCTGGAGGGTCACCTCGGCTTCGACGTAGCGGTACGTCTCCTCGCCGGTGTTCTCGACGGTGCCGCGGAGACCGACCGCCCCGCCGTCGGTCCGGTAGAGTTCGCGGTTGCTGACTTCGAGGTTCTCCGGGGAGTCCTCGGCGACCTGCCCCTCGATGTCGGGGACGTCACCCTCGCTCGTGGTTGTCTCCTCGTCGCCCTCCGAGGTGGTCTCCGTCGCCTCGGTGTCGGTGGCGGTGTCTTCGGCGGTGGCGGTGTCGCCACCGGCCGCGTCGGTTTCGTCCGGCGTCGCCTGCTCGGTCGCTTGGCTCTCTTCGCCGCCCATGCAGCCGGCGGTCAGGCCGACGACGGCCGGACCGCTCGCGGCTTTGAGAAACTTTCGTCGGAACATAGCACCCACGCTACTGGCGTCACGCGATTAACCTCCGGGCCTGTACTCGCCGGTCGATCTGACGCGGGACGCCGACGCCGAAAACTCGCCCGACCAGCCGTCGGAACGAGGAACCGACCGGTCTTCGGCCTCTAACCGAGAGAACGACACGAACGGTCGGCGATCGCGCCCGAGACGACGCGTCGGGTCCGCTCGAACCCGCCGGGACGGGCGGACGCCGACTGCGAGTCGAAACCCCCGGCAGTCCGGTCGCTTGCGAACTGCCCGTCCGTTGGGGCGAACGGGAGCCGTCCCCGGGCGGCGAGCTGGTTTTCTCTCGTGATACCCCGAGCGGAAACTACATGAGGTGCGACGGGGTAGTCCGACGAGATGAGGGGGGGAACGACCCGCACGAGCGGAGCGGTGATCGCCGGCGTCGGCGCGCTCTTGACGGCGTACCACGTGTACGGCTTCCTCCGTATCCCCGCCGCCGCCGTCTCGTTTCTCGAACCCGTCCCCAGTTTCCTCTCCGTCGTGATGACCGGGGTGGGGGTCGCGCTCGCGTACGGCCGGCTGGTCGAGAGCCGGTCGGGCTGGCGGCTGCTGGGGTGGACGGCGGCCGGGACCGTCGCGCTGTCGGTGTTCGGCTGGTGGATGTTCGCGACGCTCTCGTCGATGGGGTTCCCGGTGTTACAGCGGGCCACGCCGCTCGTCCACGTCGCGACGTTCGGCGCGCTCGTGGGGGTGCTCGTCGGCGTCTACGACGTGCAGAACGCCGAACAGAAGCGGTCGATCGAGCGCGTGAACCGGGTCAACGACACGCTCCGTATCGCCACCCAGGAACTCGTCAACCGGACCGAGCGGGACGAACTCGAACGCGCGGTCTGCGACCGGCTGGTCGCGTCCGACTCGTACGAGGCGGTGTGGATCGGCCGGTACGACGAGCAGGCCGACCAGGTCCGCCCGACGGCGTGGGCGGGGTTCGACGACGACTACGTCGACTCGCTGGTCGTCACCGTCGACGACACGCCGACCGGCAACGGTGCCGGGGGGCGAGCGATCGAGACCCGCGAGCTACAGTGCGTGTTGAACCCCGAGGAGGACCCGTCGATGGCGCCGTGGCGACACCTCCTCGAGAGCCGCGGCGTGGAGGCGCTGTCGGTCGTTCCGATCTATCACGACGACACGGTGTACGGGTTCTTCAGCGTCTACGCCGACCGACAGAACGTGTTCGACGCCCGCGAGCGGGAGGTGCTCGCCGAACTCGGCGAGACGATCGGTCACGCCGTCGCGTCGCTCGAGACGACCGCTCGGCTGGCCGAACGCGAGCGGGAACTGGAGCGGCAGAACCAGCGGCTCGACCAGTTCGTGGGCGTCGTCAGCCACGACCTGCGCAACCCGCTGAACGTCGCCGACGGCTACCTCGAACTCGCGCGCGAGGCGGACGGCGGCGACCCCGAGGGGTACCTCGACCGGGTCGGAAAGGCGCTCTCGCGCATGGAGGAACTCGTCGACGACCTGCTGACGCTCGCACGCGAGGGGGAGGCGGTCGACCAGTTCCGGCGCGTCCCGCTCGACTCCGTCGCCGAGGAGGCGTGGTCGACCGCCGGGGGGCCGTCGGCGACGCTCCGCCTCGGCGACGACCTCGGGGCGGTCTCGGGCGACCCGAGCCGGGTGCGACAGTTGCTGGAGAACCTCTTTCGGAACAGCGTCGAACACGGCGGCGCGGGGGTCACCGTCTCGGTGACGGGGACGGACACGGGGTTCGCCGTCACCGACGACGGTCCCGGCGTCCCCGAGGCGGAGCGCGAGACGGTGTTCGAGACGGGCTACTCGACGAACGACGCCGGCACGGGGTTCGGGCTCGACATCGTCAGGAGCGTCGCCGAGGCGCACGGCTGGTCCATCTCGCTCGCCGAGAGTCGGACGGGCGGCGCCCGGTTCGAGTTCTCGGGCGTCGAGCGACTCGACGCGCAGCCGGCGGTCGCCTGACCCGTCGCTCGGCGTCCGGCGTCGGTCCCGCGGCGCGTACATCGCGGTGCCCGCCGGTCGCGCGCCCGCCGAAACGTATGCCCGTCCGAAGTGTCTACCCGCCGGTGATGACAGAGGCGCACGGCGACGGCGGGTTCGTCGCGTTCTTCCGGCGGTACGCGAAGACGTGGTACCACACCGTCGCGACCGCCGCGCTCACGCTGTTCGGGACGCTGACGTTCGTCGACCGGCTGTTCGCCGTCGTCGCCGTCGCGGCGTACCTCCTCCCGCCGGTCGTCCTCTACCTGACCGACTCGCTCCCGGCGGCCGACGGGTCGAGCGCCGGCACGGCCACGAGCGCCGCGGACGACGCCGATACCGGCCGACACCGGTCGGGCGTCGACGGCGGCCGGCCGGTGGAGCGGTCCGAGCGGACGGACGACCCCGGGTCGACCAGCTCCGCGGACCCCGCCGCGTCCGCGGGGACGACCGGTTCGACGGGGGCGAACGGGGCCGGCGGGAGCGGCGAGACGGAACCGAGTCCGGAGTGGACCGCCGCGGACGCACCGACCGACGACCCCCTGTTCGACGCCGCCGTGACCGACGCGGGCGCGTACGCCGTCGGCGGCGGCGGGACGCTGCTCGCGGCCGCCCGCGACGGCTGGGAGACCCTGCTCTCGGACGGGCCGGGAGCGGCCGGGACGACGCTGACGGGCGTCGCCGCGACCGGCGGCGCGGTCTGGGTCGCGGGCGAGAGCGGCGCGGTCGGCCGCGTCGACCCCAAGACGGGGCGACACGCCGACCACTCCGCGCCCGACGGCGACACGACCAACCTCGCGGGCGTCGCCGCGGCCGACGACGGGGGCGGCGAACTCGTCCTCGTCGTCGACGGCTCCGGCCGCATCCGCCGCGGTCGGTTCCGCGACGGCGGCGTGACGTGGGGCGACCCCGTGACGCCGGGGAGCGGGTCGAGCGTGACCGGCGCGACGCTGCGGGACGCGTCGACGGGGTACGTCTGCGACTCGAACGACGGCGTCTTCGCCACCGACGACGGCGGCGCGTCGTTCGACCGGGTCGGCGTCGACTCGGCCGACGGCACGCTCGCCGACGTGGCCGCCACCGCCGACGGCTGTCTCGTCGCCGCCGACGACGGTACCGTCCACCGGTACGACGGGTCGAACTGGACGCCCGTCGGCGTCGCCGACGGCGCGCTGTGGGCTGTCGCGGCCAGCGGCGGCCGGGGGCTGGCGGCCGGGGGCTGGCGGCCGGCGACGGCGGCGCGGTGTACGAACGCCCGGCCGGCGCCGCCGACTGGGAGCGGGCGGACGCGCTCGCGACGGTCACGCTCCGCGGGGCGGCGCTCGGCGCCTCCCGCGCCGTCGCCGTCGGCGACGACGGCACCGTCGTCGAGCGTGGACCCGTCGGCGCCGAGCGGTAACGCGACGTTCAGTACGCGAGCTCCCGGCGGATACCCGCCGCGAGCGCGGCGACGCCGACGAGCGCGAGGCCGACGCCGAGTAGCCACGCGGGCGACCCCGCGGCGAGCAGGCTGACGAGCCACAGTCCCGCGACCAGTGCGACTCCCCCGGCGACGACGAGCGCGACGAACCGTTCCACGCTCGTCGGTGGGGGCGCGCCCCGGAGAAGTTAGTGGCTCGCGCCCGTACGGTCGCGCGTGTCCGACGCCACCCGCTCCCCGCCGACGTTCGTCTACGACGACGACTGCGGCTTCTGTACGTGGTGGGCCGAGACGTTCGACCGCCGGACCGACCTCCGGGTCGTGGGGTACACCGATCTCGGGCCGGCGCTCCGCGCCCGCCTCCCCGACGACTACCGGGACTGTTCACACCTCGTGACCGACGACGCGGTGTACTCCTGTGGCGCGTCGGTCGAGCGGGCGCTACTGCGGACCGAGGCGGGGTCGCACGCCCGCCCGGTCGCGGACCGACTGGACCGTCTCGGCGCCTATCGGACCGCCCGCGAGCGGGGGTACCGGTGGGTCGCCGACCGGCGGTCGCTGTGGGGGGAACTGCTCTCGCAGACGCCGCCCGCGCGGCGGTAGCGCCGACCCGCAGGTCAGAACGCGGCCGCCCGCCGACCCCGGCGGCGCGACCGGAGGTCGGCGAGCGACGCGGGCGCGACGTACGTCCCGACGCGCTCGCGGACCCACCAGTCGCCCGTCTCGCGCCGCTCGGCGGGCGTCGTGAACCGGTAGCGGTAGCGCGTCACCCGGACCCGCTCGGGGGGGTCGTCGCCGAACGGGTCGTCGCCGAGCAGCGAGCGGGTCGCCTCGTCGCCCTCCAGCAGGCGTTCGAGGAGGGTCACGAGCCAGCGCTGGCGGGAACCCGGCCGGGGGCGCATCGCGGCGAACCACAGCTGCCAGTCGAGCCGGAGGTGGTACGGCGTCCACTGGGGCGGCCGTTCGTCCGTTCGGACGGGCTGGCCCGCGAACCCGTACGCCGTCCAGTCGTCCGCCGCGGGGTCGTCGGCGCGCGACCCCTCGATCACGAGCTGGTAGCGGTCGCGCGTCACCGACCCGAACGCGCCGTAGGCGTTGACGAGGCTCAACGGGTCGTACGACGCGTTCATCGCCTGCGCCTCCGAGAGCACGTTCCTCACGGGGCCGACGCTCAACGCGAGCACGACCGCCGCGAGCAACACCGAGAGCCACTGGAGGTACACCGGCGTCGCGGTCGGTACGGTGGCGGGTGTCGAAACGGGCAGGGCGGCGGGGGCGGGACCGGCGAGTCCGGCGAGTTCGGCCAGCCGCGCGAGCACGCCGTCGGAGAACGTCGCCACCGCCTGGACGACCGTCAGCGCGTTGAGCCACGCGAAGTTGCCCGTCAGCATCAGCCAACCCTGAAACAGGACCGTGGCCGCGCCGCCGACCGCGGCGTACGGCTGGGGGGCGAAGTAGAGGAACGGCACCGCGAGTTCGACGACGTGGTTGCCGAGCACCTCGACCCGGTGGAACCGGTCGGGGAGGTGGTGGGCGTACCAGCTCCCCGGGTTGGGCATCGGCTGGGTCTCGTAGTGGTAGTCCATACACGTCAGGTTCCGCCAGCAGTCGTCGCCGCGGACCTTGATCAGTCCCGCGCCGAACATGTTGCGGAACAGCACCCACTTGACCAGCCAGACTACCACCACGGGCGGGGACGACGCGCCCGCGCCGAGGAACACCGCGAGGAACCCCGTCTCCAGGAGCATCGACTCCCAGCCGTAGCCGTAGAACACCCGTCCGGCGTTGACGAACGAGAGGTACAGCCCCCACAGCGCGAGCCACAGCAGCATCGACGCGGGCGTGGCGTACGCCTCGGGGAGCCAGTAGGGGACGCCGACCACCGCGGCGACCGAGAGGGCGACGCCCGTCCACGCCGCCGCGCCCACCGCGCGGTCGGAGGGGACGAGGTGAAACAGGCTGGGCCGCTCGCCGAACGCCGCACGCTCGGCGAACTCGCCGAGGGGGAGCAGGCCGTTTTCGCCCGCGAGCGGGCGGAACTGCCGCGCCGCGACCACGAACGCGGCGAGGTAGACGACCGCCAACCCCCGCTGGAACAGCAGGCGGACGAGCCAGTAGCCCTCGCCGGCGAGGTCCACGCCCGGGCGGAGTCGACGGACGCGCAAATGCGTACCGGCCGGCGCGGGTTCGGGCGGGGTCGACCCCGGTCCGATTCGGGATGGTGACCCCGATTAGATTCGGGTACGTTACCAGTGCGTTGTTCGGCTACAAGATACTAATGTCGTCTCGGCGTTGTCCCGGTGTGCAGTCACCAGGACACATCGGAATGGCGCTGCTGTTCGCAGCGCCCGTCTGGTTCGCCCTCGACGACCTCAAGGCGAACCTGGCGTTCACGGCGCTCGCGGCGTCGACCGGGATGCTCCCGGACGGCGACATCGTTCTGATGCGGTACTTCTTCATCGAACACCACGGGCTGACCCACAGCCTCGTGTTCATCGTTCCCACGGCGCTCGTGTTGGGCGCGATAGTCGCCGGAATCTACCTCGCGGTCCGCGACGACCACGCCTACCAGGCGTCCGGCCGGCAGGTGTACGGGTTCGTCGCGCTCGGACTGTTCACGGGCATGTTGGCGCACGTGTTCGCCGACCTGCTCACGACGCCGGACATCGCCCCGCCGCTGGAGCCGATGTACCCGCTGTTGCGGACCCCGATGCTGCTCGACGTGGCGTTCGTCAAGTCGAACCTCTGGAACCTCGGGACGCTCGCGGTCGGCATCACCGTCCAGGCGGCGCTCGTCGTCAGAAGCTACTACGGTGACATCTGATACTGCTATGAACCGACGCACCTTCCTCTCGACGACCGGTACGCTCGCGGCCGCGGGGCTGGCGGGCTGTTCGGGCGACTCGGGCGACAACAAACTCCTCGGTCAGCCGACCAAGACCGTCTCCTCCCCCCAGGGGGTCGAGCCGCAACACCGCTCGTTCGGCGAGACGGTGGAGTTCCCCCGGGTGTCGCTGACGGTGTCGGACCCGCGCATGATGAAGACGTACGAGTGGAGCGAGAACGGCGAGGCCAAGACCGCCGACGCGGGCGAGGGCAACCAGTGGGCGATGGCGCACGTCCGCGCGGAGAACATCGCCGACCGGGAGGCGCGCCTCCCGCTCACGCTCGACTTCAAGGGGGTCGTCGGCGAGCGGGTGTTCCACCCCGGACGGAACAAGAGCCCCACCGCGAAGTACATCGGCGGCAAGGCGGACCCCGGCGTGGTCAGCGAGGGCGACATGGGGTTTCTCGTGCCCGAGAGCGCCTCCGTCGACCAGTTCCGCGTCCTCTACGAGGAGCGCCGCACCGACGGCAAACACGCCGTCTGGTGGGAGCCGTGACTCGGTAGCCACGCCTCGCACGACCCGCGCGCTTCGATGGTCGATTCAGGCCAGTTCGGACGGGCCGACGCGCGGCGCGTCGGTCCGCGGCTGCGGTACCGGCGGTCGGGACGTCCCGTTACTCGGCGGCCTGTTCCTCGCCTTCGTCGTCCGCCGCGGACTCGCTGATGGCGGGTTCGGCGTCGTCGTCGAGTTCGCGGGGGCCGGCGGCTCCGTCGTGTTCGTCGTCGGCGTGTTCGTCGTCGGCGTCCGCCTCGGTGCCGTCCTCCTCGCCGACCACGTGCGCGTTAGCGGTGTGTGCCGGCTCTTCCCGTTCGTCGTCCGCCTCGTCGTCCGTCGCCTCGGCGGCGTCCTCGGCGTCGACGCCCGTCGACGCCACGTCGCGCTCCTCGACGTCGCTGGGGTCGACGTCGCTGTCGAGTTCGGTCGCGGTGTCCGACTCGTCGATGTCGGTCGACATCGGGTCGACGACGTCCGAAGGGTCGCCGTGACTCTCGGTGCCGGTGCCCTCGTCGGCGTCGGTCGCCACGTCGCCGAGGTCGGGCGAGGTGTCGACCACCTCCCGCTGGTCGACGTCGGCGCTCGGGCCGAGGTCGTCCGACCCCCCGGAACTCATCCGGCGCTGGACCGCCGCGACGCCGAACCAGAAGCCGGCCGCGAGCAGGCGAACCCCCGCCCGTTTCCACTGTCGCTTCCGGAGCGCGTTCATCGCCCGCACCAGCGTGATGCCGCCGCTCGCGGCGGCGAACGCGCCCGACTTGGCACCGCGCTTGACTGTCTCTTTCGCAACCGATCCTCCTCCGGTGCCGGTCTCTTCGCTCATGCGTTACCCGGTTCTCTCGCCAGACGCAAAGCCATACTGGCGGGTCGGCGGGGCACGGGCTCCGGCGGCGACCCGGGGCGGTCCGCGAGTCGTCCGCGGTCCGCCGCGCCGGCCTCGCCGTTTATCGGCCCGCGGGCCGTCCGACGAGCCATGGAGACGACGCGCATCCCGGCCAAGAGCGGCGGGGCGTTCGGCGTCGACGCGGGCGAGACGTTCGCGGTGGAGACGCCGGAGCCGAGACAGGTCGCCGACCTGGTCGCGTTCGTCCGCGACGACCCCGACGAGGCGTTCGCCCAGTCGTACACCCGCGACCTCAACGGGACACTGCGGCTCTCGACGGGCGACGCGCTGTACACCACCGCGGGCGAGGAACTGCTCAGCATCGTCCGCGACGACTGCGGCGTCCACGACGTGATGTTCGGGCCGTGTACCGAGTGGATGCTGACCGACCGGCCGACCGGCGACGGCGTTCAGAACGAACCCGGGGGCTGTCGGGAGAACCTCTCGCTGGCGCTGTCGGCGGCCGGACTCGACGTTCGCGTCCCCGACACGCTGAACCTGTTTCAGGAGTCGACCGTGACCGACCAGACGTACTTCGACGTCCGGGAGAGCCCCGCGGCGGCGGGTGACACGGTCGAGTTCCGCGCCGAACGCCCGGCGACCGTCGCGGTGTCGGCGTGTTCGGCGGAGGGGGTCGCCAGCGGCACGACGCTCACGCCCATCGACCTCCACGTCCCCGACGGCACCGCGGTCCACCTCGCGTCGGTTCACGACGACCGGCCGTAGCGTCGCGGCCACACGGGTGCGGCGGCCCTCCCGCTCGCAGCGTCGCGGCTCCCGCGGCCGCGGCGGCCCGCCCGCTCGCGTACCCTCGACGGCGCTTCGCCGGACGCGAGCGGACGAGCGGGGGCGCACCCGCCGCGTCGTGACGGAGGCAGGCACCCGATTTATCCGGCTCAGGCCCCTCGGACCGGTAGTGAGCGTGAGTCACCCCCGGACGCGAGAGGCGATCGAGTCCGCCGTCGAGGCGGGCCGGCTCGACGGCTGGGAGGCGCGCCGGTACCGCGCGTTCGACGAGACGATGACCGACGAGGCGCCGCCGTTCCCCTGCTTCTTCGCGGTCGACGCCCACGAGACGGGCGACCTCCGCTACCTGTTCGCCCCCGACCCCACGACCGACGCGGGCGAGCGGACGGTCGCCGAGGGGCTCGCGGCCTACCTCGAGGAGGCGCCCGACATCGCGTCCATCACGTCGCTCGTGGTGTTCTTCGAACCGCCCGACCGGGAGCTGTCGGCGGCGGCGTACCGCGACCGGTTCTGGGACCTGCTCGCGGGTCTCCGCGAGCGCGACCCCGAGCCGTGGCCCGACGACGTGCCGTCCGACCCCGCCGACCCCGAGTGGGAGTTCTGCTTCGCGGGCGAGCCGATGTTCGTCGTGGCGCGCGCGCCGTGTTACGAACGCCGGCGCAGTCGGTACACCCCGCACGGACTCGAACTCACGATCCAGCCCCGGTGGGTGTTCGACGGTCTCTCCCCCGACACGAAGGCGGGCGAGGAGGCGCGCGACCGGATCCGCGATAGACTCGCCGACTACGACGAGATACCGCCCCACCCCGACATCGGCGACTACGGCGCGTCGGGCGTCCACGAGTGGGAGCAGTACGTGCTCCCCGACACCAACGACGACCGTATCGACGAGTTCCCGGTCGCACCCGACGACTGGACGGTGTGAGGTGGCCGGCGGGAGCCGCCGCCCGCCGTCGGCTCAGTACGTCGTGTAACTCGCCGACCCGACGTCGATGCGGACCAGCGTGTTCTCCGCCCACGCGTCGTCGTCGGCGCCGTACTTCCGGTTGATCCGGCGGTTCGCCGCCTCGAACGCCGCCTCGTCGTCGACCACCGTGGCCGTCCCCAGCAGCGTGACCGACCACGCGGGGTCGCCGCCGTCGCTCTTCGTCACCGACAGCGACACCCGGGGGTTCTCGCGGATGTTCGCCAGTTTCCGCCCGGAGGTCACGAGTTCGACCGTCTCCCCCTCGGGCTCGTAGCGGTACCACAGCGGCGCGACGTGGGGCCGGCCGTCGGCGCACGTCGCGAGGTGTGCGAGCAGCGGTTCGTCCGTGAGCAGGCGTTCGGCCTCGGCGGGGACGGCGGCCCCGTCGTCTCGGTGGTCCATACGCCCCCCTCGGCCGACGCCGCCTAAGTCGTGTGGGACGGGCCGCCGACCGCTCGCAGGCGGTCAGGCGTTCCGCTCGACCCGTTGGATCCCCTCCGCGATCGACTCGCGCTCGAAGTAGAGGCCCTCGACGGCGAACACCACGGCGGCGATGGCGAACACGAGGTAGAACACGTGGGGCAGGCGGCTGTAGAGGAACCACAGTAGCATCACGAAGAACGCCGCCGACCCCACCACGCCCACGAGCGGCGGGACGACCGAGTAGTCGCCCTCCGAGCGTTCGAGGACCGCCAGCCCGCTGACCGTGCCGAACACCGCGATGAAGGCGAGCGACGCGAACTCGACCACCGCCTCCAGGCTCCCCAGGACGGCGAACGCGGCCGTCAACCCGCCGATGACGAGTATCGCGCGCGTCGGCGTCTCCTCGCCCGCGTCGGCGGAGTCCCCCTCGTCTCCGTCGTCCCCCGCGTCGTCCGACTCCGCCCCGTTCGCGCCGTCGTCGCCGGCCCCGCCGGGGTCGGCGTCCACGTCCGCGGCCATCCGCTCGGGGAGGATGCCCTCGGAGACGAGTCGCTTGGCGAACATCGCCTCCGAGAGCAGCGTCGAGTTGATGGCGCTCGCGGTGGCGACGAGCCCCGAGACGCCGACCGCGAGCGCGAGCCACGCGCTTATCTCGAGCGAGCCGTACAGCAGCGCGGCCTCGGGTTGGGCGGTGACCACCGCCACCGGGAGCAGGCTGGTGACCACGAACCCGACGAGGACGTAGATGGCGGCGGCGACCGGTATCGAGACGAACACGCCCCTCTCGAGCGTCTCCTGGGGGTCGGCGAACTGCCCCTGGTCGTAAAAGAGGAGCTGCCACCCCTCGAAGGAGACGAACCCGACCGACGCGCCGACGACCGGGCTGATCCCGAACTCGGAGAGGCCGGACTGGAGTTGGCCCGTCCGGAGCCCGAACCAGAGGCCGACCACGCCGAACGCCGCGATGATGCCCGCCTGGACGAACACCAGATAGCGTTCGGCCGCGCCCGACGCACCCGCGCCCGCGATATTGAGCGCGACGAACACCGCGACGATGCCGACCGAGAGGAACGGCCGGAACGGCAGCCCCCAGACGTACTCGACGCCGACGAGCATCTGCCCGTACGCGCCGAACGCGTAGGCGTACATCGCCATCGTCCCGACGTACCCCACCGCGAGCGTCCACCCGATGACCGCCGCGACGGTGGTCCGGCCGGTCACCTCCTCGATGAACGCGACCGACCCGCCCTGCGAGTCCGTGATGGCGTTCATCTGGACGTACGAGTAGGCGCAACAGAACACCACCAGCGTCGCCAGCGCGTACGAGAACCACGTCAGCAGCCCCGACGCCATCACGACGATGCCGATGGCGGCGTAGATGCCGCCGCCGACGATGCCGCCGACGCCGAGCGCCACCGCCGTGGCGACGCCGAACCCGCCCCCGTCGTCGGCGCCGTCCGCCTCGTCCGCCCCGTTCGCGCCGTCCGCGCCGTCCGAGGCGTTCGGGTCGTTCGCGCGGCCCGCGCCGGTCTCGCTCACGGCTCACCCCCCACGAGCCGCGGCGTGCGTCCCGCGAGCGGGTGGAGGCGGAGCGCGGACGCGTCCGGGTCGACCGCGAGGCTGTTCGCGAACGTACAGACCGGGAGGTAGACGTGTTCGTCCGCCAGCGTCGACAGCGCGGACTCGTACAGGCGCCGCCGTTCGGCTCGGTCGGTCGTCGCGCGCGCGGCGGCGATAGCCTCCATCACGCCCTCGTCGCGGTAGAACAGCCCGTTGGTCAGCCCCTCGACGTTCTCGTGGACGGCCGGGTAGAGGTACGAGTCGGGGTCGGCGGTGCCGGCGACCGACCCGACGAACACCGAGTAGTCCCGCTCGGCCCCGCTGACGTACCGGTCGAGGTAGCGCTCCCACCCGGTTTCGGTCACCAGCGCCCCGCGGCCGGCGTCGCGCAGGCCGCGCGCGAGCGTCTCGCCGAGTTCCTTCAGCTTGGGGTTGGGCGGGGTCAGGATCTTCAACTGCCCGCTCGTCGCGTCGGCCTCGCGGAACAGCCGCCGCGCCCGCTCGGCGTTTTGCCCCACCGCCGTCTCGCGCCACTCCTCGGTCGGCATCCCCCACGCCTCGGCGACCTGCGGGGGGAGGAGGCCGTACGCCCGGCGGCCCAGCGGTTCGACCAGTTCCTCCACCGCCTCGTCGACGTCGATACAGTAGCGTATCGCCTCCCGCACCGCGGGGTCGGTGGTCGGCCCCTCGTTGCAGTTGAACCCGAAGTACACCGTCCGGAGCCCCGGACGCCGGCGGACGGACGCGCCGGTCACGTCCGCGACCCGGCCGGCGAGCAGGGGCGAGACGGGCTGGATCGCGTCCGAGCGGTTCGTCGCCAGCCCCATCATCTGGGTGACGGGCGACCCGACGGCGGCGAACACGAGTCGGTCGACCGGGGGCGTCTCCCCCCAGTACTCCCCCCAGCGGTCGAGCACCGTCTTCTTCTCGGGGGTGAACGAGGCGGCCGCGAACGGGCCGGAGCCGACGGGGTCGCGCGCGAACCGCTCGGGGTTCGCCTCCCGTTCGGCCTTCGGGACGACCGGGTGGGTCAGCAGGTGGTCGAGCGCCGGGTAGGGGTGGCTCAGGTGGACGCGGACGGTCGACGCCGAGACGGTCTCGACCGACTCCACCGGGTCGACGCGCCACTTGGTCGGCGCGTCCTCCGCGACCGGCGCCTCGAACGAGTAGGCGACGTCCTCCGGGGTCACCGCCCGGCCGTTCTGGAACCGCGCGTCCGCGCGGAGGTCCACCTCCGCGGTCGTCGCGTCGGGTCGCCGGGGCGGTCCGTCCGCGATCCGCGGGACGACGCCGAGGCCGTCGTCGTACGCGTACAGGCCGTCGAACAGTTTCTCGACCGCGCGCTCGGACCCGACCGACGCCGCCTCGACCGGGTCGAGCGTCACGGGCGGGTCGAGCGTCGCGAGTCTGGCGCGCGCCGACCCCGCCGCGCCCGTGGTCCGCGCGTAGCCGGCGAGACCGGCCGTTCCGGCCAGGCCGACCCCCGCCGCGCCGAGCAGTCTCCGCCGCCTGACGTGTGGGTCACGCTCGGACATCACCGTCTCTCGTCGGGAGCGACGGTTAGGTACTGTGGCTCTCCGGGGCGCCGACGGTCGCTCGCCGGGGGTCGTCGCCGCGTCCGCGAGCGACGCCCCGGTCGCGAGGCGGGACGCCCGCTCAGCCCGTGGTGACGATCTCGACCACGTCGCGGTGGTCCAGCCGGCTGTCGGCGGCGACCTGCCGGCCGCTCCGGCAGTCGATGGCGTGGAGGAAGCCGTCGCCGATGTCGGAGTGGAGGTGGTAGGCGAACTCCTCGGCGGTGGCGTCGCCCGGCAGGACGAAACAGTCGCGGAACGGTCCCCCGCTCCACTGGCCGCTCGCGCTGCCGGGGAAGACGGCCTTCGCCCCGAGTTCGTCGAACAGCGCGGTTTCGAGCGTCCGCTGGACGCCCGTGCCGCCGAACTCATCGATGAACGTCCGCACCTGCTGTAACCCCTCGCGCTGACTCTCGGACAGCTCGCCCGTGGTCTCGAACCCGTCGGCGCCGGGCGCGTACGACACCGCGCCGCCCTCGGCGGCGTTCTTGAGCGCCTTCTCGGCGTGCGCGCTCGCGGGCACGACCGTGAGGTGCTCGTAGTCGGGGTCGGCGGTCACCTCGCGGTAGTTCTCGCGGGCCGCCTCGGTGTCCATCTTGTTGGCGGCGATCACGATGGGTTTCGTGCGCTTCCGTATCTCGCGGGCGAGTTCGAACCGGTCGTCGTCGTCCCACGTCCCCGGATCGAGTTCGAGACCCAGCGAGAGCACCACCCGTTTGATCTCGTCTTTGTTCGTGCGGAACGCGCTCATCTGCTCGGCGAGCACTTCCTCGACCGTCACCGCGTCGCCGGGGTTCGGTCCCTGGTAGGTGGACTCGAACTTCTCGACGCCCTTCTCCAGGATCGAGAGGTACCACCGGTCGAGTTCCTCTTCCAAGAAGTCGATGTCCTCGCGGGGGTCGTGACCCTCGGTGGGTTCGCCCTCGGCGTCGGTGGTCCCCGAGAAGTCGACGACGTGGACCAACACGTCCGCCTCGTTGAGGTCGGTGAGGAACTGGTTGCCCAGCCCCTTCCCCTCGTGGGCGCCGGGGATCAGCCCCGCGACGTCGACGAGACGGACGGGGACGTAACGCGTCTCGTGCTCGCAGAAGCCGTGGTTCGGCTCGCAGGTCTCGTCGAACTCGGGGGCGGCGCAGTCGACGCCGACGTACGCCTCGCCGACGCTCGGGTCGATGGTCGTGAACGGGTACGCCCCCTCGGGCACGTCGTTCATCGTGGCGGCGTTGAAGAAGGTGGACTTGCCCACCGAGGGCTTGCCCACGAGACCGATGGTGTAGCTCATTACCCCCGCTGGGCCGCTGGCGCGGGAAAGCGTTTCTACCCGACGACGGCGTGTCACGCGCCCCCACGCCGAGTCGCGTCGGTCACGCCGGACCGCGTGGGTCACACCGGGTCGCGCGACGTGCGTCAACCAGTCTCTCGGAACGCCTTTAGGCCGCGATCACCTTATTAAGGGTATGAACTACGATTCTGCGCTCGACCGTGCTTACGAGTCGCTCCCCGACAGCCCCGCCGAGGCGGGCGACCGACTCCAGGTCCCCGACCCCGAGGGTCAGACCGACGGCGCGTTCACCCGGCTGACCAACCTCGGCGCCATCGCGGACGCCCTCTCCCGCGAACCGGAGCACGTCCACCGCTCGATCCAGCGCGAACTCGGGACGAACGGCCAGTTCGAGAACGGCGTCGCCCGCTACAACGGTTCGTTCTCGGTCGCGGACTTCGACGAGGCCATCGACGAGTACATCGCCGAGTACGTCACCTGCTCGGAGTGCGGGCTGCCCGACACGGTGCTCAAGACCGAGAACGGCATCGACATGCTCCGGTGTCAGGCGTGTGGTGCGTTCCGCCCGGTCGAGAAACGCTCCGGCTCCGCCTCCCGGCAGCAGTCGCGGCCCGACGTCGAGGAGGGCGAGACGTACGAACTGAAGATCACCGGCACCGGCCGGAAGGGCGACGGCGTCGCCGAGAAGGGCAAGTACACCATCTTCGTCTCCGGCGCCCAGGAGGGCGACGTGGTGAACGCGTACGTCCACAACATCAGCGGCGACCTCGCGTTCGCGCGGCTGACGTAAGCCGACGGCGCCGACCGACGACCGAGCGCAGCCGACCGCGAGCCGATTTTCACGCGTGATGGCCGGCCCGCCACGTACTCGTACCCCCGTCGCGAGCCGCGGGTGTGAGCACGGACACCGCCACGGATCGGCTCGACGTCTCCGACGGGTTCGACGTACACGACTACCGCTCGAAGCTGAAGCTCCTCCGGCAGACCGGCGACTCGATGACGCTGGAGAACCGCGCGGAGTTGGGATGTCCCGCCTGCGACCGGCCGTTCGAGCGACTGCTCGTGAGCGAGGGGGAGTCGCTCACGGTCGACAGCCCGCCCGCGGGCCGGCTCTGTGTCGTCCGGACCGACGACCGGACGCTCCTGGTCGCACACTGAGACGCGTCGACCGACGATTCGCGGGCGTCTACGTTCGCCCGCTCACGGCACCCGATTCCGCAACTCCTCGTCGGCGGCGAACCGCCCGTAGTCGTCCGCGACGATAACCGCCAGCCGCTCGACAGTCCGGGGGTCGACCCCGCCGTGTGCGGGGTGACGAACTGCGTCGCGCGGCGTCGGCCCGCGGTCCGGGCCGACCGTGTGGGTCACCAGTAGCGTCGGGTCGCCCTCGCTCACCACTCCCGTCCCTCGCGGTGCGGGGCGAAGAGTCCCGGACGCGCCCCGTCGCTCGCCGACTCCCGGTCCCGGCTCTCCCCGACTCCTCCCGGGTCCCCCGGCTCTCTCCGTGTCTCGCCGGGTCCCCGTCAGTCCGCCCGCTCGCGCGACTCGAAGTCGAGCGCGACGGAGTTGATGCAGAACCGCTCGCCAGTCGGCTCCGGGCCGTCCTGGAACACGTGTCCGAGGTGGCCGTCGCAGTTCGCACACAGCACCTCCACCCGCGACATCCCGTGGCGGTCGTCGTCGCGGAGGGTCACCTTCGAGTCGTCGGCGGCGTAGAAGCTGGGCCACCCGCAGCCCGAGTCGTACTTGGTGCCCGAGTCGAAGATGACGGTCCCGCAGCCGGCGCACTCGTAGACGCCGTCGTCGTCGCGGTCGACGTGCTCGCCGGAGAAGCGCGCTTCGGTCCCGCGCTCGCGGAGTATCTCGTACTCCTCGTCGGAGAGACGCTCGCGCCACTCGTCGTCCGTCTCGGGGAGCGACTCGTCGCTTCGGCGCTCGTCGGTCGGGGTCTCGTCGGTCTCGCTCACACCTCCGCGTGGGCGCTCCGGACGGTTAACCCCACGCCCGCGCGACGCCCGCCCCGCCGGCCGACCGGGGTCGGCCGTGACGCTCCCCGGTGCCGGGGCAGTGCTCCCGCGCGTCGGGCTTGCGCCTGACGCCGGAACCCCTATGTCGCCCGCCCGCCGAGCCCGCGTGTGTCGAAGGCCGCCGAGGACCCGACGGCCGGGGCGGACGACGAGGGACCGCCCGACGGCCGGTGCGGGTACGTGTTCGAGACAGGGGAGTCGATCTCCACGCGGAGCGAGGCGTGTTGCTGGCGCGAGACCGCGGACGACGGGGACCGGTGTCGGTGGCACCTCGACGGCGAGGACGCCGCCGAGTCGACGTTCCGGCCGGAACACTTCGAGGAGGTGGAGGGCGGCGTCTACGGCGCGGTCTTTCGCGGCGCGAGTCTGCCGGACGACACCTCGTTCGCCCAGAAGCGCTTCCCGCGGAGCGACTTCTCGGGTACCGACCTCACGGGTCGCGACTTCTCGGGCGCGGACCTCAGCGGCGCGAACCTGCGGGACGCCGAACTCCGGAACGCCGACTTCTCGGGCGCGAACCTCCGGAACGCCGACCTGACCGACGCCAACGCCCGGGGGGCGACGTTCGAGGACGCGAACCTGGAGAACTCCGAGCTGACCCGGACCAACCTCCGGAACGCCGACATCCGGAACGCGGCGCTGTACGAGATGGCGTTCTCGGACACGTGGATCAACGAGAGCACGAAGCTGGGGGACCTCTGCCACTACGAGCGAGAGGAGAAGAGTATCGAGCGCGACACGCGCACCATCCGCCACCACGAGGCCGCGGCGTGGACCTACCGCGCGCTCCAGCAGTTGTGCGAGGAGAACGCGCTCCCCACCCGGAACCGGTGGTTCTACGTGCGCGAGAAGGAGGCGCGGCGCAAGCTGGCGTGGGAGACGGGCAACTACCGGCACGCGGTCAAGTCGGAGCTGTCGCGGTGGGTGATGGAGTACGGCAGTAACCCCTGGCGGGTCGTCGCCGTCTCGGCGGTCGTGATCACGGTGTTCGGGGCGCTCTACCCCATCGTCGGGGGGATCCAGGACACCATGAGCGACCGGTCGGCGATCGGGTTCTTCTCGGCGGACGTGCCGGCGGACGCGCCGGTGTGGTACTTCACCGGCCCGTTCCTCAAGGGGCTGTACTTCAGCGTCGTCACGTTCACGACGCTCGGCTTCGGCGACATCAAGCCGGTCGGGGCGTGGGCGCGCTTTCTCGCGACGACCGAGGCGGTCCTCGGCTCGGTGCTCATCGCGCTGTTGGTGTTCGTCCTCTCGCGGACCGTCACCTGGTAGTCGGAGTGCGCCGGGGGGCGGGCCGCGCCGGAAGGTGGGCCGCGCCGGGAGAGGGGCCATGCCGCCGACCCGCGTGCCCGACGCGCCGTGTCGACCCACAACTCCTACCCGGGAGCCGGCCGTACAACGGTCGATGAGCCACATCGGTATCGTCGGGGCGGGGATGGCGGGCGCCGGCGCCGCGGACGCGCTCTCGGCGGCCGGCGTCGACGTGACGATCCTGGAGAAGTCGCGCGGCGTCGGCGGGCGGGCGGCGACCCGCCGCCGGAACAACTGCCGGTACGACCACGGCGCCAACTACGTGAAAGGCGACGACGACGGCCGCACGAGCGGCCTGGTCCACGAGTTGGGCGAGGCGGGGCTGGTCGAACTCGCCGACCCCGTCTGGACGTTCGGCGGCGACGGCGAGATAACCGCGAGCGAGCGCGACGCCGAGACGAAGTACACCTGGGAGGCGGGCATCACGCAGTTCGCCAAGCGCCTGCTCGCGCGCACCGACGCCGAGGTGCGCACGTCGGTCCGCGTCGCGTCGCTCGCGCGGGGCGACGGCTGGACCGCCACCGACGAGACGGGCGACGAACACGGCCCGTTCGACGCGGTGTTGCTCACGCCGCCGGCGCCCCAGACCGCCGACCTGCTGGAGTCGACCGACTGGCGCGGCGGCTGGGAGGAGGGGGCGCTCGAATCGCTGCGGGAGGCGGCCGACGCGGTCCCGTATCGGACCATCCGGACGGTCGTGTTGAACTACGGGTTCGAACTCGACGTGCCGTGGTACGGCGCGGTCAACACCGACGACGACCACCCCGTCGGCTGGCTCTCGCGCGAGGAGTGCAAGCCCGGGCACGTCCCCGACGGGCAGACGCTCCTCGTCGCGCAGATGAGCCCCGACTGGTCGGTCGACCACTACGACGACGACCTGGCGGACGCCGCCGACGCCGCCGCGGCGCGGGTGGCGACGCTGGTGGGCGACGACCGCCTCCGCGAGTACGACTGGGCCGACGACCAGGGGTGGCGCTACGCGCTCCCCGACGAGGCGGCCGACCCGAGCGAGCGGGCAATCGAGCGCGCACGCGAAGCCGGCCTGTTCCTCGCGGGCGACTGGGTCGCCGGCGACGGGCGCGTCCACGAGGCGGTGTGGAACGGCGTGAGCGTCGGCGAGGCGATGGCGGACCGCGTCGAGTAGCGAGTCGTCGGCGCGAGACGGCGAGAGTCGCGGAGCGGCCGGAACGAGGAAGCGGAGGATCGAGGGATCGAGAGATCGAGAAACCGAGGCGGCGGTCCGTCGGACGACCACCCGTCGGGCCGGGGCGTCCCACGCCGGGTCGGGCCGCCGGACCGCGTCCGAATCCGCCGCTGTCGAAACCGATTCACTCCGGGGGGACCAACGCCGGGGACGCGATGGACCCCGCCGCCCCGCCGCTCGACCGGCCCGACGGACAGACGGCGAGCGGCGCGACCGCGGGGCGTGCCGGCGACGAGCGCGGGCGCGACCGCGGCGATAG
>NZ_ASGZ01000060.1 GCF_000495475.1 Candidatus Halobonum tyrrellensis G22
CCCGCGGCCGTCGGCGCGGTCGCGCTCGGCCGCCGCCTTCGCGCGTGGTGGACGCCGACCCGCCCGTCGCCTCCGACCGGCGCCGGCGCTCCCCCCGACTCCTCGGCCCGCGCGCCGGCCCGCCTCCGCGCGCTCGCGGTGGGGCTGGTCGTCGCACTCGTCGTCGCCCAGACGGGGTTCGTCGTCTACACCACCGCCTACACCACGCCGGTCCCGCGGCCCAACTTCCTCGCGCAGGGGGCACAGCCGGGCGACGACCTCGACCCGCTGGTCGCGGACATCGCGTCCGCGCGGGACGCGGGCGGGGTGCTCTACTACGGCGAGACGCTCGCGCTCCCCGCCGGCGCGGCCGCCGACCGCCCGCCCCGGGAGAACCCGCCGTGGCTCGCCACCTGGCTCGACCGCCTCCCGATGGCGTGGTACGTCGAACGCGCGGGCGTCGAGCACCGCCAGGCGGCGACCGTCGCCGACCTCCCGGCGGACGTGCCGCCGGTCGTGCTAACGACCCCCGCCGAGGCGACCGACCTCGCGGGCGAACTCCCCGGCTACGAGCGCGCCGAGTACGACCGCTACCTGTTCGGCGGGACCGTCGTCGCGTTCACCGACCCCGCGCGGACGCGGCCGCCGCTCGCGTCAGATAGGGGGCGGCTTCGACGCGCTTAACCTACTGGGAAGGGAACTCTACCGGGATGAGTGACCCGGCAGTAGACGTGGTCGAACTCCTCGTCACGGCCCACCGCTACGACGAGGACCGCGACCTCGACGCCGACGACCTGCCGCCCCGTTATCGCCGCGTCTTCTGGAGTGACACGTCCGAGGACGACGCCGACCCGGGGGGGATCGAACGCCCGCTTCACGCGACCGAATCGTCGATCTCGACCGCGACCGGTGTCGAGCGACCGTGGGAGGCCGTCTCCGACCTGCTGTTCACCCAGCGCGACGACTTCTCGGGCGAACTCTCGTTGACCCAACCCGAGATGGCCGTCGACTGGCTGGTCGAACGCGTCGACGACGAGGCGGTCCGGGCCAACCCGACGCTCGCGAAGGTGGCCGAGGAGACCGACGCCGACTTCGACGCGAGCTACGAGGAGGCGCGCGAGGAGAACCGCCCGATCCGCGCCGACCGCGTCTGGATCGACGCCCTGCTCTCGCAGTACTTCGACGAGGACGACGACGCCGAGATGCTCGACCTCGTCACGGTCCGCGCGCCCGAGGAGATCGAGATGACGCTCGACGACCTCGTGCTCACGGACGACCAGGAGGGTGAGATCCGCAAGCTGATGAAGGCGATCGAACACCGCGAGTACCTCGCCACCATCGGGCTACGGGAGATCGGCAAACTCCTGTTCGTCGGCCCGCCGGGCACCGGGAAGACGACGGCCGCCCGCGCGCTCGCGCACGAACTCGGCCTGCCGTTCGTCGAGGTGAAACTGTCGATGGTGACCAGCCAGTACCTCGGCGAGACCGCAAAGAACGTCGAGAAGACGTTCGAGGTGGCCAAACGGCTCGCGCCGTGTATCCTCTTCATCGACGAGTTCGACTCGGTCGCGAAGACCCGCCGCTCGGACGAACACGCCGCGCTCAAGCGCGCGGTCAACACGCTGCTCAAGAGCATCGACGACATCTCGCTGGTCCGCGACGAGGTGCTGCTGATCTCGGCGACCAACCACCCCGACCAACTCGACGCCGCGGCGTGGCGCCGGTTCGACGAGATCGTCAACTTCCCCAAACCCGACCGGCAGATGCGCGCGGACATCTTCCGCGTGATCACCCGGCAGATGGAGATCGCGGAGTTCGACCCCGACAGCGTCGCGGACCGGACGGAGGGGCTGACGGGGTCGGACCTCAGGATGGTGCTCCGCGAGGCGGTGCTCGAAGCGCTCACCGACGAGCGAATGTCGATCACCCAAGCGGACATCATGGACGCCGTCGAGGACTTCGAGGAGCGCGACAACCTCAAGAACATGGACATGATCGACGGCGAGGGCGCGCAGGTCGCGGGCGACGGCGGCCACTCGCACGACCACGAGGACGCGAACGCGGATTCGGATACGGATGCGGACGTGGACCGCGCGGATTCGGACCACGACCACGACCACGCCGACCACGCGCACGACGACTGAGCCGGGTCGGTCCGCGCGCTCTCCGTCCCGGACCGACACCGCTTACTCCCCGGAAACCCTCCTCCCGGTAGCGAATGCGCGTGACCCTACTCGGGACGGGGGACACCACGGGGACGCCGACGGTGGGGTGTGACTGCGACACCTGCCGGACGGCGCGCGAGCGGGGGGTGGAGCGCTCGCGCTTCTCGGTCCACGTCGAGAACGAACGGACCGGCGACTGTCTGCTGGTCGACTGCTCGCCCGACTTCCGCCAGCAGTTCCTCGACCACGACGTCCCCCTCCCGGACGCCGCGGTCGTCACGCACGTCCACTTCGACCACCTCGACGGTCTCGGCAACGCCTACCGCGTGTTCGACGACCTGCCGGTGTACGCCGCCGACGCCGTCGACCCCGCGACCGGCGAGAGCATCGCCGACCACATCCGCCGGAAGTACGACTACCTCGACCGGGTGTCCGTCCGCGACGCCACCCCCTACGAGTCGGTCCGCGTCTGCGGACTCGACGTGACGCTCGTCCCCGTCGACCACCCGCCGCTCGCGTGTTACGGCGTCGTCGTCTCCGACCCCGAGACGGGCGCGAAGCTCTCCGTCTCGGGCGACACCACCTACGATATCCCGCCGGACTCGCGGGCGGCGCTCGCCGACCCCGACCTCCTGCTCGCGGACGGCATCGTCCCGGCGGCGCTGTGTGAACACCACCCCGCGGGCGGGAGCCACCACGCGCCCGACGGCACGCCGCGGACGTTCGGCACCAAACACATGACCCGCGAGGGAGCGCTCGCGCTCGCGGACGACCTCGACGCCGACCGGACCCGCCTCGTCCACGTCTCGCACTTCTACGCGGCCGACGAGGCGTTCGCGGAGCCGCTGGCGGTCGACGGCGAGACGTACGACCTCTGAGGCCGACCGCTCGAACGTATCACGCCGCTGTCGTACAACGAGGCTTTGCGCGTCCGGCCCTAGCGATCCCCTATCGATGACCCGGCTCCGCGGTGCGGCCGTCCTCGTCGCGGCCGCGCTCCTCCTGTCGGCGCTCGCCCCCCTCCCGTTCGCCGCGGTCGGCACCGCGGGCGCGGTGCCCGACGCGCGGGTCGCGGTGACCGACGCGACCGTCTCGCCGGCGACGCCGACCGCGGGCGCGCCCGTCACCGTCTCCGCGACGGTCCGGCTCTCGGCGGGGAGCGCCTCCGCGGCCGACCTGACCCGGGTCGAACTCCGCGACGGCGACGACGCCGTCGGGGTCGCGCGCGACCTCGGGTCGCTCTCGCCGGGCGAGACGCTGACCGTCCCCGTGACCGCGACGTTCGACGACCCAGGCGAGCGCTCGCTGACCGTCGTCGCGCGGTTCGAGGACGCCGACGGCGACGCCGCGACCGCGCGCCGCCCGCTGTCGCTCGTGGTCGAACCGGGGGCGCCCCAAGTCGAGTTCGACGTCGACGACCCCGTCGCGGGCGCGCCCGCGCCGCTGCGGGTCACCGTCTCGAACCCGACGACGGTCGCGCTCCGCGACGTGACCGTGACCGCGACGGCGCCCGCCGAGGGTCCCCGCACGCGCCGGACGGTCGCCAGCCTCGACGCGGGCGAGGCGACGACGCTCAACCTCTCGGTGACGCCCGCCGAGGCGGGTGACCGCGAGTTCGCGTTCCGCGTCTCGTACGCCACCGCCGCGGGCACCCGCGGGGAGACGACGTTCGCGCGGACGGTCGCGGTGGACGGACTGAGCGCCGACGTGGGCGTACGCGCCGCGCCGGTCCGCGAGTCCGACTCCGAGCCGGGAGGCACCGACATCTCGTCCATCCTCGGCGGGGGCGCGGCGGGGGCGCTCCAGCCGCAGACCGGGAGCGGCGGGGGTGACGGCGGCGCGGGCGACGCCGCGCTCGTGGGCGTGACGGTGACCAACTTCGGCAACGCGCCCGTCGACGACGTGGTGGTGGTGCCGCGTACGGCCAACGGCAGCCGCCTACCCGGCGTCGGCCGCTACGCCGTCGCCGACACGCTCGCGCCGGGGGAGTCGACGACCGCCGAGGTGGACCTGTCGGCGACCGACGCCGCCGGCCCGGTGACGTTCGTCGCGGCCTACGACCTGGCGGGGAGCGCCCGCGAGAACCGCACCGTCTACGAGTTCCGGCCCGCGCGCGGCGCGGTCGAACTCACCGACCTCAACGTCTCCGTCGCGGACGGCCGCGCGACCCTCCGGGGGAACCTGGGGAACGTCGGCGGCGGCGAGGTGACCGGCGCCGTCGTCTCCGTCGTCGAGAGCGAGGGCGTCGACCCCGCCTACCCCCAGCGGAGCTACTTCGTCGGGAGCGTCGCGGGCAGCGAGTTCGCGCCGTTCCGGCTGGCGGCCGGCGTCGATTCCGAGGGCGCCGACGCCGTGACGGTCGAGGTGCGCTACACCGCGGGGAACGACCGCGTGACCCGCCGGGTCGACGTGCCGCTCCCGGACGAGGGGACGGGTGCGAGCCCCGCGCTCGGCGAGCGGCTGGTGCCGGTCGGCGCGGTGGTGCTCCTCGGCGTGAGCCTCCCGGTCGCGGCCGTCCTCGTCCGCCGGTACCGCCGATGAGTCCGCCCCCCGCGGACGGCCCGACCGCCGGCTGCGACGGCCCCGAGTCGCGACCGGCGGGCGCGGGCGAGTACACCCGCGACCCGTCCGCGGACGCGCGCGACGACGCGCCGGTCAGACTCGACGGCGTGAGCAAGCGCTACGAGGGCGGCGGCGGGAGCGTCGTCGCTCTCGACGACGTGGAGTTCCGGGTCGACCGCGGGGAGGTGGTTGCGGTCGTCGGTCCCTCGGGGTCGGGCAAGAGCACGATGCTCAACCTGCTGGGCCTGCTCGACGCCCCGACCGAGGGGCGGGTGCTCCTCCGCGGCCGACCGACCGCCGGACTCTCCGACCGGGCGACGACCGACGTACGCCGCGAGACCATCGGCTTCGTCTTCCAGGACTTCCACCTGCTCCCCACGCTGTCGGCCGTCGAGAACGTCGCGCTCCCCACCACGTTCCTCCCCGACGACGCCACCGCGCGCGCCGAGGAGCTACTGGAGCGGGTGGGACTCGGCGAGCGACTCGACCACGTCCCCGGGGAGCTGTCGGGCGGGCAGAAACAGCGGGTCGCCATCGCCCGCTCGCTGGTCAACCGGCCGGACGTGGTGCTCGCGGACGAACCCACCGGGAACCTCGACCGCGACACCGCACGCGACGTGCTCGCGGAGTTCCGCCGCGTCGCCGACGGCGGGGTGGGCGTCGTCGCGGTCACGCACGACGACCTGGTGACCGAGTACGCCGACCGGACGGTCGAACTCGTCGACGGGGTGGTGCGGCGTGAGTGACGGGTCGGACGCGGGTCCGGGTTCCGACCCCGACGGCGGAGGGGATCCGACCCCCCCGCCGAACGCGGACGCGCTCCCGGCGGCCGGGTCGGGCGAACGCGGGGTCCACGACCGACTCCCGCCCGCGCTCCGCGCGGTGGTGCCCAGCCCCGGCCGGGGGTTCCCGGCGGTCAGGCTCGCGGTCCGCAACCTCTCGCGACAGCGGCTCCGGGCGGCGCTCGCGGCGGTCGGCATCGTCATCGGCGTGTTCGCCGTCGTCTCGCTCGGGATGCTCGGCACCGCCCTCCAGGTCGCGGCGACCGACGAACTCGGCGGCATCGGCAACCAGGTGGTCGTGAGTCCGAACGCGGAGGCCGGGGTGGAGTCGCTGAACGACCGCGACCTCTCGGCGATCCGCCGGGCGGCCAGCGGCCGCGGGGAGGTGATACCGCTGAAGGCGACCGGGACCACGGCGTCGAACGGCGACCGCCGCACCGTCGCGCAGGTGTACGGCACGACCGACCCGCGGGCGCTGTTCGGCGAGAGCGCGGGCGCCGCCCCCGCCTACCTCCGCGGCGGCGCGGTCGTCGGCGCGGACGTGGCCGAGGCGCTCGACCTGTCGGTCGGCGGGACGGTCACGGTCGAGTCGAACGACTACCACGTGGTCGCGATTCTGCCCGAGGCGACCGCCATCTCGCCCGTCCAGGCCGACTCCGCCGTCGTAATCTCGCCGGGGGAGTTCGCCACCACGGGCTACTCGCAGGTGGTGGTGCGCGCCGACTCCGCCGCGGACGCGAGCGCGGTCGCCGACGGGGTGCGCGAGCGGCTGAACGCCCGCGAGGTGCGGGTGTCGGTGTTCTCGCTGTCGAGCCTGCTCGACCGGATCACCGAGTTCTTCGCGCTGCTCAACGGCTTTCTGATCGCGGTCGCCGCCGTCTCGCTCGTCGTCGCGGGCGTGAGCATCTTCAACGTCATGCTGATGACCGTCTCCGAGCGGCGCGGCGAGATCGGCGTCCTCCGGGCGGTGGGCATCCACCGAACCGAGGTGCTGCGGACGCTGCTGGTCGAGGCGACGCTGCTGGGCGTCGCGGGCGGCGCCGTCGGGGCGACGCTCGGCCTCGTCGGCGTCCTCGCGGTGGCGCTGTCGACCGAACTCCCGGTGACTGCGGTGTTCGTCCCGACGAACGCGCTGGTGTTCGCGGGCGCGTTCGGGTTCGGCGCGCTGGTCGCGCTCGTCGGCGGGCTCTACCCCGCCTACCGGGCGGCGACCGACCCGCCGGTCGAGGCGCTCCGCGGCTGAGGCGTCGGGTCGGACGGGGAGGCCCCGACTCGCGGCGCGGCCGACCGCGGCGGCGGGCGATCAGCCGAACCGGTCGAGCCCGCTCTGTCTGCGCGCCGCGCCCGCGGGGTCGCGGACCCACGGCGTCCGCGCCCCGCGGAGGGCGTCAAGGTCGGCGTCGACGGCCGGCGGGTCGCCCGCCTCGTGGCCGGGACAGTCGGGCCCGCACGCGGTCGCGGGGTCGACCACGCGGCCGAAGTAGTCGCACCGCGGGCGGCCGTCGTCGGTCGCGACACACCGCGTACACGCGGGGAACTCGTACGTCCGCCAGCCCTTGCCGTACGCCCGCTCGGCGACCCGGCGCCGGCGCCGCGCCTTCGCGGCCGGGGTGACGAACGCCACGTCCGTCCGGAGGGGGTGTTCGTCGCGCACCTCGACGCCGGGTTCGTCGACGGCGAGCGGCGTCGCCTCGCGCACGACGGTCCGGTCGCCCGTCTCGGGGTCGAACCGCCAGACGCCGACCGACGCGGGCAGCCGGTTGAGGTGGGCGCCGGTGACGTGGCTCTCGGTCGCCACCCACACCTCGTCGAACAGCCCGAGCGCGGCGTCGACCCGGGCCTGCCGCCGTAGGTCGCCCGGCCGGCCCAGGTCGGGTTTGTTCTCGATCCCAACCAGCTTCCCCACCCAGTCGTCGGGGTAGCGCGCCGCCTGCCTGACGTACGTCCGGCCGCCGCGGCGCTCGCGCTCGAAGAAGCCGCAGTCGACCGCGCGTTCGAGCGCCTCGCGCGCCCAGTCGTCGTCGCGGTCGAACGCGTCGCGCCAGTAGCGCGCCTCCCCGACGCCCACGTCGGCGTCGATGGCGGCGTCGGGGACGGTCCGGTCGGTGAGCCGCGCGCGCGCGTCGAACCCCGGACCCGGGACGACACCGACCACGTCCATCACCCGGCTCCCGGGGGAGACGACGGCGGCGCCGAGTTGGCGCGCGACCACCCAGTCGGTCGCCCGCTCCAAGTGGGCGCACAGCGCCAACTCGAAGCCGAACTCCCCGGGCTGGGCGGACTCCCCGGACTCCATGCCTCGCGGTCGGCGGCGGACGGACAAAAGCACACCGCGGGGGCGTGGCGTTCTCGGATCGGATAGACGGGGCGACGGCGTTATACCCGCCGTCGCGACACCAGTTGACATGCACCGACGACGGTTCCTCGCTGGCGCGGCGGTCGCGGGCGCCGCGGGGCTGGCGGGCTGTGGCACCGCCTCGGGGGCGCCGCGGCCGCCGAGCCTCCCGGACGAACGGCTCGACGACGGCGGCTGGGAACGGACGACGGAGACCGAGCAGGCGCTGTTCTCCGAGACGGTCGCGGGCGCCGAGGTGTCCGCGACGGCGGTCACCCGCGTCTACGACGACGCCGCGCTCCGGGCGACGGTCAGCGAGCGGACGCTCGGCGCGGTCGACGCGCCCCTCGCCACGTTCTTCGCCAGCCGGGTCACCTTCCGGCCCAACATCGCGGAGGTCCCGCTCGAATCCGCGCGCGAACAGCTCGCGGCCCGCGCCGCCGAGGCGGCCCGCGCGGAGTTCGAGGCGCAACTGCGCGCCGCGGGGCTGTCGGACGTGACCCCCGCCGACGGCGGGACGACGACGGTGGCGACCGGCGAGTCGGCCGACCGGACCGACTACACCGCGGCGTTCGCGTTCGACGACCTCTCGTTCCCGGTCGGCGAGCGCGACCTCACGGTCGAGGGGGGCGAGGTGGCCGTCGCGGGCTTCCTCGCGGCGTGGGTCCACGACGGCGGACTGCTCATCGCCGGCGGCGCCCACCCCGCGGAGAACTTCGCGCGCACCGTCGAGCGCGACCTCTCCGACTCCATCGCCGTCACCGTCGACGTCGACTTGGGACTGACCCCCGAGGCGTACGCCGCCGACCTGAACGCGCTCGTCACGAACGTCGGCTGACCGCCCGAGCGCCGCGCTGTACGTCGGGTTCGACTCGCGCGACTCGCCGCTCGGACGCGACGCGTGGCGGCGGACCTTCCCGGTCGAAGACACCGACCGCGGCGGCGGTCGCACGGCTGGCCGTCGCGCGTCACGCCAGAAGGACGGCTCGGGTGAAGACCCTCGTCACACGGGGCTCGGTGGGGGTAACCCTCGTCACGGCCGCCCGACCGCGGGTTCGCCCGCGGACGGTTTGACTCTTTCACTCGCCGGACCGCTCGTCCGGGTCGGCATCGCCCGAGCCGTCCGGGTCGGCGGTCCCGTCGGCGTCGCCGGAACCGGCGTCGTCCCACGCGGCGAGCGCGCGGTGGTCGGCGGCCACCGCCCCCACCGCCGCGGCGTCGAGCGGTCCGTCCTCGGTGACGACCGTCACCAGGTCCGCGGGCGTCCGGTCGAACAGCGGCGCGAACGCCCCCACGCCCTCGGGCGCGTCGAACTCGCCGGCGGCCGACCCGGGGTCGAACCCCTCGCTCCCCCGGACCTTGTCGCGCGCGGTCACCGCGTACGTCGGGACGCCCTCGCGGGCGGCCGCGAGCGCCAGCCCCCGGGTGCCGACCTTGTTGGCGACGGAGCCGTCGGGGAGCACCGCGTCCGCGCCCACGAGCGCGGCGTCCACGTCGCGCTCCGCGAGCGCCGCCGCCACCGCCGAGTCGGGGAGGAGCGTCACCTCGCGGTCCGCCCCCGCCAGTCGGGTCGCGACGCCGCGCCCCTCGCCGCCGGGGTCGGAGACGGCGACGAGGACGGCCCCGTCGTGTCCGTCGAGCGCCGCCGAGACGGTGCCCGACCGCGAGAGCGTGAGCACCGTCCCCGACAGCAGGTCGCGAACCGCCCCCGCCGCCCGGTCGTCCGCCTCGACGGCGGTTTCGACCGCCGCGACCGCGCGGTCGCGGACCGCCGCGGGCGTCCGGTAGGCCTCGCTCATCACGCGGTTCACCCGGGTCGAAAGCGCGGTCATCCCCGGCCGGGCGTCCCGGAGCGCCCGCGCGGTGTCGGCGACCGACTCCCACGGGTCGCCCGCGATAGCGGCGTCGGCGGCCGTATCGCGGAGCGTCTCGAGCGCGCGCACCGAGACGTACGCCGAGCCGTGCGTGCGGTCGTCGCGCACCGACGCGACGGTCGGGCCGACCGCGCGGTACGCCGCCCACAGCTTCGGCACCGTTCGCCGACCCGGCATCGCGGTGGGCTGTACCCACTCGTGGGCGGCGAGTTCCTCGTTCCGACACACCTCCCTGCTCGCGCAGTCGAACAGGAACGGGTGGACGAGGAACGACCCCTCCTCGTCGTCGACGGCCACCGTCTCGCCCGCGCGGACGAGCGTCAGCGCCGACGTCTCGACGCCCGCCTCCTCGCGAACCTCGCGGCGGGCGTCGTCGAGAGCGTCGTCGGGGTCGCCCTCGACGTAGCCCGAGACGCCGCCCCAGCGGCCGCGGTACGTCCCGACCGCGTCGCTCCGCCGGACGAGCAGTACCTCCCCGCGGTCGCGGAGGAACGCGGTGACGACGTGGTCCCCGTCCATATCCGTCGTTCGGGCGTGGTCCTCTCGAACGTTGCGGCTGGCCGTCGCGGTCCGTGGACCCCGCGGCGCGGTCGGTACCTCGGGCCGCGCGGGCGCCGACCGGCCCGGCTCGGACCGGCCGGCCCGCGGGCGCTCCCGACACCGGCGACCCGTACCACCACCGGCGGTCTTTTTGCCCGCCACGCACGCACCCGACGGTATGGACCTGTTCGCCGTCCCCGACCTTCCCGAGATCCGGGAGGGGGACGACCTCGCCGCCCTCGTGAGCGACCGCGTCGACCTCCGGCCGGACGACGTGGTGTGTGTCGCCTCCACCGTCGTCTCGAAGGCCGAGGGCCGGACGGTCGGTCTCGACGAGTTCCCCGCCGGCCCCCGGGCGCGCGAGATAGCCGCCGACTTAGAGGAGCGCACCGGCGAGGAGAAGGACCCCCGGTTCGCGCAGGCCGTCCTGGAGGAGTCGACCGAGGTGATCATGGACGCGCCGTTCCTCCTCACCGAGACCCGGTTCGGCCACGTCGGCGTCAACGCGGGCATCGACCGCTCGAACGTCCCCGACGGCGACCTGCTGCTGTTGCCGAAGCGGCCGGCCGCGTCGGCCGAACGGCTCCGCGAGGGGCTCGACGCCGACCGCGTGGTCGTGACCGACACCTGCGGGCGGCCGTTCCGCCACGGCCAGCGGGGGGTCGCGCTCGGCTGGGCGGGCATGCACGCCTCCCGCGACTGGCGCGGCGAGTCCGACCGCGACGGGCGCGAACTCGGCGTCACCGTCGAGAACGTCGTCGACGAACTCGCGGCCGCGGCCAACCTCATCGCGGGCGAGGGCGCGGGCGGCACGCCGGTCGTCGTCGTCCGCGACTTCGAGTGGGGCGAGCACGCGGGCAGCGACAACCACTTCCGCAACGTGGAGGGGGACTTCATCAGGCAGGCGATCCGCGGGTGGTCGCACGATGGCTGACGGCGGTCGGCGACTGGCCGTCGAACTCGCGCCCGAACACCCCGTCGAGCGGCTGGTCGGCCTCGGCACCCGCGCGGAGGAGGCGGGCTACGACACCGTGTTCGTCGCCCACCACTACAACAACCGCGACGCGTTCGCGGTCCTCTCGCGGCTCGCCGCCGCGACCGAGCGGGTCCGGCTGGGGCCGGGCGTGGCGAACCCGCTGGAGAGCCACCCGGTCACGCTCGCCTCGCGGGTGGCGACGCTCGACGAGGCGTCGGGCGGCCGCGCCGTCTTCGGCATCGGGCCGGGCGACCCGTCGACGCTCCGCAACCTCGGACTCGCGGGCGAGCGGGGACTCCGGCCGGTGGTGGAGGCGTTCGCGGCGGCCCGGCGGCTCTGGGCGGGCGAGCGGGTCGACGGCGGGGCGACGTTCGACGCCGCGAGCGCGGGGCTCAACTACCGGCCGCCGCAGGGGGACGACCTCCCGGTGTACGTCGGCGGCGAGGGACCGGGGATGTGCCGGATGGCGGGCGAGCGCGCCGACGGCCTGCTGTTCAACGGCTCCCACCCCGACGACCTGGCGTGGGCGCGTGAACGGGTCGAGGAGGGGCTCGCCGAGCGGTCGGGCGGCGCGGGCGCGGTCGACCGCGCCGGCTTCGACCTGGCGGCGTACGCCGCCGTCAGCGTGGCCGACGACGGCGACGCGGCCCGCGAGGCGGCGCGGCCGCCGGTCGCGTTCGTCGCCGCGGGGGCGGCGCCGCCGGTCCTCGACAGACACGGTATCGACCGCGCGGCCGCCGAGCGCATCGGCGACGCCATCTCGGCGGGGGAGTTCTCGGCGGCGTTCGAGGCGGTGACGCCCGCGATGCTCGACGCGTTCGCCGTCGCCGGCACGCCCGACGCGGTCCGCGAGCGGATGGCCGCCCTGCTCGACCACGCGGACTCGCTCGTCGTCGGGTCGCCGCTCGGGCCGGACCCCGAGTCGGCGGTCGAGTTGGCGGCCGAGGCGGCGCCGTAGCCGGCGCTCGCGGGGGACGAGCGCCGGAGGATCGGTGTCGCGTGCGCGGCGTGTCGGGCGCGGGTTGGCGCTTCAGTGCTCCTCGGACTCGCCGGTCGGGCGGCCCGCGGTCGGCGGCCGGTTCGACGCCGAACTCCCGAAGCCGAACAGGCTGGCGACGGCGCCAAGCGTGAGGTAGCCGAACACGGCGATGGAGACGCCGACGAACAGCGCGCCCGTCAGGAACGCCACGAACCCCAGCACGCTGTTGAACGCGACGTTCACGAGGAAGATGCGGAGCAACTCGACGACGCTCAAGCCGAGTTGGGTGAGGAAGTCGATGACAGTGACCATGCCGGCTCTCGGGCCGGCGGGAACTTGAGCGTTGGTGCTCCGGGCGCTCGCCCGCGTCCGCGTCGCGTCGGAGTTATGGCCGTGGCGCGCGTCGACTACCGCGTGAGTCGCGACCACTCGCTCGACGACTTCGCCGGCGACGCGCCCGGAAACGACGCGGCCGATACGGGCGACGCGGAGCGGACGGACGTGGCGGACACGACCGGCGACGCGGCCGATACGGCCGATACGGAGCGGACGGGTGCGGCGGACCCGGGCGGCGACGCGGCGCCCGAGACGGACGGCGACGACCCCGTCGGGGCGGACGACGGCTCCGGGGCGGGCGGCGGGACCGGGACGGGCGGCGGGACGGACGCGGACGGGGCGGACGAGGCGGGCGACACGAGCGACGCGGACGACACGGTTTCCGCGGACAAGGCGGACGACGCGGGCGACGCGGCGCCCGCCGAGCCGACGCGCGCGTGGTCGCCCGACGGCGCGGCCTGTGCGGCCTGCGGCGCGACGGCGGCGGTGCGCTGGCGACAGGACGGCGGCTACGTCTGTCCCGACTGCAAGGAGTGGTGAGCGGCGCCGGGGTCGCCCCCGGGAGCGCTCGGACGGGCGAACCGGCACGCTCCCGCGTCCGGTCGCGGCCCCGTCACGTCCCCTCCTCCACGTACCCCAACTGCTGGAGCCGCTCGCTCACGTAGTCGTCGTCCATCCCGCCGGACGCCCGCGGGTCCTCGCTGGTGACCCGGCGGCGCTCGCCGTCGACGGTGAACCAGGGCACCTGCCGCAGTTTCAGCGCGGGAACGCCCGGCGGGTGGTCGAAGCCGCGCCACGGGACCGGCCACGCCCGCTCGCCGAACAGGTCGCCGTGGTCGGCGGTGATCACCGTCTTCCCGTCGAGCGTTTCGAGCAACCCCTCGACGGCGTCCAACGCGAGTCTGAGGTTCTCGGCGTACGCCTTCAGGAGGACGCCCTTCGAGATCTTCCCGTCCTCGAACGCGTCGATGGCGTGGTACCAGTCCTCGTCGCTCACCTCCTCGCCCATCGCCCGGTCGCGGCCGGCGGCGTCGCCGGTCCGGATGCCGACGTGTTCGCGCGCGAACTCGCCGATGTACGGCGTGTGCGGCTGCATGAAGTGGGCGTACAGCCGCTTGTTCGGGTACTCCTCGCGCGCGGCCAGAATCCCGTCGACGACCGGTCCGGGTGGCGTGACCTTCAACTCCTCGTCCCACCCGCGGTCCCAGACGTGGTCGACCGCGTGGAACTGCGACTCGTACCGCGCCAGGCGGGGCTGTGCGGTCACGCAGACCGTGTCGTGGTACGTCCGGTCGCTGACGGCGTTCGCCAGCCACTCCAGCGTCGCCGACCCGGGCGAGATGCGGTAGTCGAGGTCGCCCTCCAGCGTCGCCACGGTGGCGAACGTGTCGTACCGGCAGGCGTCGAGCACGAGGAGGTTGTCCCAGTCTTCCGTCAGCTGGTTCGTCGGCCGCCCGTACTGCGCGTACAGAACCGTCTCGAAGGCGTCGTTGAGCCGAGCGCGCGCCAGCGACCCCGCCGCCCCGGGGATCGCCCGGGGGTTGTCGAGCGCCCGCCTGAAGACTGATGACACGCTCCGCGCTTTCGCCCGGTTCGACATAAACCCGGAGTGTCGACCCGGCGTCGTCGGTCGCTCGCGCGACCGCCCGCCGGTCGTCCATGGCCGTGGCGCTCGGCGTCAGGAGGCGTCGACGCCGCCCCGACGCCCGCGCCTACCGCCGCGTGTTCGGCCGCTCGAACCCGCTCGCCAGCGTCGCCTCCGAGACGCTCAACACGGTCGGGCGGCCGTGCGGGCAGGCGTACGGCCGCTCGCACTGGCCCAGTCGGTCGAGCAGTCGTCCGGCGTCGTCGTCCGACAGGACGTCGCCCGCCTTCAGCGACGGGTGACACGCCAGGTCCGCGAGCAGGTCCGTCCGGCGGTCCGCGTCGCCGCGCGCGAGCGCATCCGCCGTCTCGCGGAGCGCGTCGGGGTCGGCCACGCGCCCCAGCGGCGCGGGCACCGCGGTCACGCGGTAGGTGCTGCCGCCGAACGGCTCGACCCCGAAGCCGAGCGACCGGAGGTCGTCGGCGTGCTCCTCGACGGCCGCGGCGGTCGCGGGGTCGAGCGAGACGGTCTCGGGGGGGTCTATCTCGGCCGAGGGGACGCCCTCGTCGTCGAGCGCCGCCCGGAGGCGCTCGAAGTTGACCCGCTCGTGGGCGGCGTGCTGGTCGACCACCAGCAGGTCGCCGTCGGCCTCACACAGCAGGTACAGCCCGCGGAACCGCCCGATCACCGAGGCGTCCGCGAACTCGGAGTCGGCGTCGCCCCCCTCGACGGGCGCGAGCGACGAGTCGAGGTCCATCGCCACCTCGCCGCTCCGCCGGAGGTCCGCGGTGGTGAGCGCGTCCGCGACGCCGGTTTCGAGCGCCTCGGCCACCGCGTCCGCGTCCCGCAGGGCGACCCGCGCCTTCGCGGGGTGGACGTTCGCGTCCACCGCCGCGGGCGGAAGCGAGAGGCGGACGACCGCCACGGGCTCTCTCCCCGACGGCAGGAGCGTACCGTAGCCGCGCGCGACGGCGCGCGCGAGCGCCTCGTTCTCCACCGGGCGGCCGTTGACCGAGACGCGGACGTGTTCGCGCGTCGACCGGGTCACCGACGGGTAGACGAGCGCCCCCTCGGCGCGCACCTCGGCCGTCGTCCCGCCGGCGTCGGGGCCGAGGTCCGCGCGGTGGTCGAACGCGGTCGACCGCGACGCCGTCTCGCGGTCGTACACCGCGAGCAGCGCGTCGGTCGTCCCGGTGCCGGGCGTCGAGAACGTCTCGCGGCCGTCGTGTGAGAGCGCGAACGCCACCTCGGGTCTCGCGAGCGCGTAGTCGGCGAGCAGGTCGGAGACCCGGCCGAACTCGCGGGCGGGCGACGCCAGCGACTCCTCGCGGGCGGGCCGGTCGGCGAACAGGTCGGTCACCTCGACGGTCGTCCCGCGGGCGCGGCCCGCGTCCGAGACGCGCTTCTCGCCGCTCTCGACCACCACTCGGGTGCCGGTTCCGGTTTCGGGGTCCGCGTTCGTCGTCAGGTCGAGCGTCGCCGCCTCCGCGACGCTTGCGAGCGCCTCCCCCCGGAAGCCGAGCGTCGTCGACGCCCGGAGGTCGTCGGCGTCGCGTATCTTGCTCGTCGTGTGAGGGTCGACCGCGCGGGCGGCGTTCTCCCGGCTCATTCCGCGGCCGTCGTCGCGGACGCGTATCCGCTCGGTGCCGTCGCCGGCCACCTCGACGGCCACCCGGTCGGCACCCGCGTCGAGGGCGTTCTCGACGAGTTCCGCGACGACGCGCGCGGGGCGCGTGACCACCTCGCCCGCGGCGATCCGTTCGACCGTCGCCGGGTCGAGTTCCCCCACCCGCTCGCCGTCGGGGGCGCCCGCCCCGGACCGCCCGGAGTCGTTCACGGCCGGGGTCCCCCGTCGCGGTCCCCGTTCCGGCTTCGGCTCCCGTCGCCCCGCTCGCGCGCGCTCTCGGCGTCGGCCGCCGCGAGTTCCCGCTGGAGGTCGTGCAGGCGGGTCAGCGCCTCCATCGGCGTCGTCTCGGCCACCTCGACCCCGCGGAGCGAGTCGAGCACCGCGTCGACCGCCTCGGTCCGGTCGGGTTCGCCGGGTCCGTCCACCTCGGTCGGCCTCCCGGCGCCCGCCGCGCCGTTCGCGCTCGGGTCCGGTCCGGCGCTCGACTCCACATCCGATTCCGTCCGCGCGCGCCCGTTCCGGTCGGCGCCCAGGTCGGTCAGCGTCCGCTGGTCGGGGTCGGCGTCGGGTCCGTCCGGTCGCTCGCCGCCCTCGTCGGCGACGAGTTCGCGCGCCCGGCTCACGACCCGGTCGGGGACGCCCGCGAGTTCGGCCACCTCGACGCCGTACGACGACGACGCCGCGCCCGGGCGGACGCGGTGGAGGAACGTCACGCCGTCGTCGTCGCGGGTGGCCGCGAAGTGGAGGTTCTCCACGCGGTCGTACTCGTCGGCGAGGCCCGTCAGGTCGTGGTAGTGGGTCGCGAACAGCGTCGTCGCGCCCGTCTCGTCGTGGAGGAACTCCGCGGCGGCGCGCGCGATGGCGCGTCCGTCCGTGGTCGCCGTCCCCCTCCCGACTTCGTCGAGGAGGACCAGCGAGTCGGCGGTGGCGTCGTGGAGGATGTCGGTCAACTCGCTCATCTCGCGCATGAACGTCGACTGCCCGCCCGCGATGTCGTCGCTCGCGCCGACGCGGGTGAACACCCGGTCGACGACGGGCAGGCGCGCCGCCCCCGCGGGGACGAAACTCCCCGCCTGCGCGAGGACGACGTGGAGCGCGACCTGTCGCATGTACGTCGACTTCCCGCTCATGTTCGGGCCGGTGACCAGCGCCACCGTCCCCCGGGGGAGGTCGGCGTCGTTCGGGACGAACTCGGGTTCGGTCCGCTCGACCACCGGGTGGCGGCCGCCCTCGACGTACACGCCGTCGGCGCCAACCTCCGGGCGGACGTAGTTGCGGTCGACCGCGACCGCCGCCAGCGACGCGAGCGCGTCGAGGCGGGCGAGCGCGTCCGCGAGTTCCTGCACCCGGTCGCTCTCGGCGGCCACGTCCGCGCGCACGTCCGCGAACACCTCGTACTCCAGCGCGTCCGCGCGCTCCTCCGCGCCGAGTATCTCGTCCTCGCGGCGCTTCAACTCCGGCGTGTAGAAGCGCTCGGAGTTCTTCAGCGTCTGTCTGCGGGTGTAGTCGTCGGGCACCTTCTCCAGTTGCCCGTTCGTCACCTCGATGTAGTAGCCGTGGACCTGGTTGTAGCCGACCTCCAGATTGTCGATGCCGGTCCGCTCGCGCTCGTTCGCTTCGAGGTCGGCGACCCACTCGCGGCCCTCCCGCGCCGTCGAGCGCAACTCGTCCAACTCGTCGTGGTAGCCCGAGCGGACCACCCCGCCCTCGGTCACCTCCTGGGGCGGGTCGGGCGCCACCGCCCCGTCGAGGAACGCGCGGAGCTCCGAGAGCGGGTCCAGATCCTCCCGGAGGTCGGCGAGCGCGTCCACGCCGGCTATCGCCGCCCGTATCTCGGGGACGACCGCGAGCGTGTCGTGGAGCGACCGCAGGTCGCGCGCGTTCGCCCGCTCGCGCGACACCCGGCCGACCAGCCGTTCGAGGTCGTACGCCGCCGCGAGGTGCTCGCGCACCTCCTCGCGGACGAGCGACCGCTCGGCGAACGCCGCGACCGCGTCGTGCCGGGCTTCGATCCGCTGTTCGTCCACGAGCGGCCGGCGGAGCCACGACCGCAGGCGGCGGCGGCCGAGCGCACACCGCGTCTCGTCGAGCGAGTCGAACAGCGTCGCGCCGCTGCCCGTCCGGTTGTCGAACAGATCCAGCCCGCGGAGAGCGGTGGCGTCCAGCCGCAGCGACCGCCGGGGGTCGTACCGCCGGACGCGCGTCACGTACGCCAGCGGCCCGTCGTCGCCCTGGGTGTACTCCGCGTAGCCGAGCAGCGCCCCCGCGGCCGACGCCGCGGCGGCCGGGAAGCGGTCGGGCGAGGCGTACGGCGAGAGGCGTTCGCGGGCCGCCTCGGGGGCGAACGCGTCGGGGTCGTAGTCGGTCGTCATACAGGGCGCGTCGAACTCCGCGTCGGGTCCACGCAGGAGTTCCGCGGGCGACACCCGCGCGAGTTCCTCCTCGACGTCGGCCGCGCTCCCGGCGGTGGCGGCGCACTCGCCGGTGGAGACGTCGACGTACGCGAGTCCGTACTCGGGGTCGTCGCCCGCGTCGCCCGCGCCGTCCGCGCCGGTCTCGCCGCCGCCGTCCGGCGCGCGCGCGACGCACGCGACGTACGTGTTCGACCCCGCCGCGAGCAGTTCCTCCTTGACGACGGTGCCGGGCGTGAGTATCTGCGTGACCGCACGATCCACGAGGCCGGACGCCTCCTCGGCGTCCTCGACTTGGTCGGCGACGGCGACCCGGAAGCCGGCGTCGAGCAGGCGGTCGAGGTACTTCGGCGCGTTGTCGACGGGGACGCCGCAGGCGGTGTACGTCCCCGTCGAGTCCTCGCGTTCGATCCGGGTGAGTTCACAGACCCGCGCCACCTCGTCGGCCGCCTCGCAGAACGCCTTGTAGAAGTCGCCGACGCGAAACAGGAGCACGCAGTCGTCGTACTCGTCGGCCAGGTCGACGTACTGGGCCAACATCGGCGTCAGCTCCTCGCGGCGGTCGAGCATCTTCGCCGGCGCTCCCGTCACCATACCGCGTCTCGGGCGGGCGACGGGCGAAAGGGTTTCGGGCCGCGGTCGGCGCCGGGAGCGCGTTCGGGTGGTCCGCGTCGCCTACCCCCCGGCGACGCCGTACGCCGACCCGCCGCGGCGCCTCCGCCGCCCGAGATAGAACGCGAGCATGGCTAGCCCGCCGAGTAGGAGCACGAAGGGGAAGCCGACGACGAACCCGACGGCCCACGTGTCGGCGGTGTCCATCCGCCGGTCGCGGGCGTCACGGTAGCTCCAGGGGGCGCCGAGAAGGGCGACCAGCGCGGGGACGGTTCTCTCGACCACGACGGGGAGTTCGGGTCGCCACCACGCAACTGCCGTGAGCGGGCGTCACCCGCTACAGCGCGGTCAAGAGCGAGGCGGTGCTCAGGAGGTTCACGAGGACGTGCGCGACGGTGCTGCTGGTCGTCCCGTACCTGGCGCGGAGCGCGCAGAAGACGACCGCGAGGACCGCCAGCGAGAACACCCTGAACGGCATGGCCGCCAGGTCGACGACCAGGTGTTTCGCGACGAACCCGACCGCGGTCACGCTGACCGCGACGGACGTCCCGTACGCGTCGGTGAGTGCGGTCTGGATCACACCGCGCCACGCCAGTTCCTCCGCGACGGGGACGACGACACCGTTGCCCAACAGGAACAGCGCGACGACCCACGCCGGCAGGCCGGCACCGCCCGACCCGCCGGCCAGCCCGCTCGACGGCTGGCTCCCCGCCAGCGACGCCGCGAAGAGCGCGGCCGCCGCGACGGCGACGTACGCGACGAACCCGGCGACGCCCGTCCCGACCGCCCGGCGGGAGAGACGGTAGTCCCAGTCCGCGGGGTCGACCCCCGCCCGGCGGCCGAGGAGCGCGACGGCCGCGGCGATCAGCGGGAACCCGACGACCATGACCACCGCGTCGGCGCCCAGCGACGTCCCGAGTTTCGGTGCCAACAGTGCGTAGGCGAGCCCCCGGCGGAGCGCGAACTCCGCGAGCACCCACAGCAACATCGCGCCCGCGGCGACCGCCGGTAGCGGGAGCCGCCGGTCCGCGCCGGCCGCGGCCGCGCTCGGCTCACTCATCGGCGAGCCGCCCGTCGAGTTCGGGGTCGAACAGCTCCTCGACGCGGCAGTCGAAGTGGGCGGCGAGCTTGAACGCGAGTTCGAGCGACGGGTCGTACCGCTCGCGTTCGATCGCGTTGATCGTCTGCCTGCTCACGTCGACCGCCACCGCGAGGTCGGCCTGGCTCATGTCGGCGGCCTCCCGGCGCTCCCTGACCCCGTTGTTCATCGGCGCGAGCGGACGTAGCCGTACGCCAGCGCGAACACGCCGAACAGGGCGACGTAGCCGTACAGCGCGCCGCGAACTTCGGGCGGGACGGTGTAGTCGGTCACGTGCGGCACCAGCCGTGCGACCGACGCGCCGAGGATCAACACGACCGCGAACACGTTGAGCGTGAGCTGGCTCGCCCGGCGTTCGAGCGTGGCGTCGCGTTCGTCGAACAGCGTCACCGGCGCGCCGAACAGCACGGCGAACAGGCCGACGGCGCACAGCAGGTACGCCGCCTCGGCGGCGACCGGGTAGCCGGTGGCCCTGAGCGCGAGGTTGGCGGCGACCCCGCCGAGGACGAGGCCGCCGAGCAGTCGGCGGTAGCGGCGTCGCGTCGAGAGTCGGTCCGTGGGGGTGGGCTCCGTCGAGTTCGTGGGCATGAGCGTGCGTGGAAGGGGGTTTCGAGTGGTCGGAGGGCTGTCGCGTCAGCGTCGTTCCGTCGTCCGAGTGTAAAGCACTGTTTCCGTAAAGCGTGCTTTACAGTAAAGCGTACTTTACACTCCCACTTAGCTCTGTCGCCGCACCGGGTCGGCGCCAGGCCGGACGGTCGCGCCGGACCGGCGTCGGACCGGGTCCACCGACGGGTCGGACCGACGCCGGGGGCCTCGGATCGACCGGCCGCGTTCCGGTCCGCGGCGTGCACGGGGGCGGCAGAGTTAGGTCCGTGCGGACCGATACCGGGCTTGTGAACGGCACCCAAGGAACCATTCACGCGGGTGTGCGTCTCCCCGACCAATGAGTGACGCTGACACCGACCTCGACGGTCGGGCGGCCCTCCCCGTCGACGAGGCGGCGGACCTGGTCGACCGTGTGACGACGAACATCCAGCGGGTCATCGTCGGCAACGACGACGCCGTCGAACATCTCATGGTGACGCTGCTCGCCCGGGGACACCTCCTGTTGGAGGACGTGCCCGGCGTGGGGAAGACGATGCTCGCGCGGTCGCTCGCGCGGTCGGTCGACTGCGAGTTCAAGCGCGTCCAGTTCACGCCCGACCTCCTGCCGTCGGACGTGACGGGCGTGAACGTGTTCAACCAGAAGACGGGGGAGTTCGACTTCCAGCCCGGTCCGGTGTTCGCCAACATCGTCCTCGGCGACGAGATCAACCGCGCGCCGCCGAAGACCCAGTCGGCGCTGTTGGAGGCGATGGAGGAACGGCAGGTCACCGTCGACGGCGTGACCCGCGAGTTGCCCGACCCCTTCACCGTGATCGCGACCCAGAACGACGTCGAACCCGGGCGGACGTACGAACTCCCGCTCGCGGAGGTCGACCGGTTCATGAAGAAACTCCGGCTGGGCTACCCGGACGCCGCCGACGAGACCGCGCTGCTCGACCGGACGGCGGGCGAACACCCAATCGAGTCGCTCGACCCCGTGGCGACGGTCGAGGGACTGCGGCGGGCGCGGACGACCGTCGGCGACGTCGAGGTGAGCGAACCCGTCCGCGCGTACGTCACCGCGCTCGCCAACTACACGCGCGAGAACGCCCAACTCGGCGTCAGCCCCCGCGGGAGTATCGCGCTCGTCAGGGCCGCGCAGGCCCGCGCCGTCGTCGACGACCGCGACTACGTGGTCCCCGACGACGTCCAGACCGAGGCGCCCTCCGTCTTCGCCCACCGCATCCGCCCCCGAACGGGCGGCGAGACCGGCGCCGACGTGGTCGCGGGCGCGCTCGACGACGTCCCGGTGGAGTGACCCCCCGTGCGTCCGACCAGACGAGGGAAGGTGCTCGCGGTCGTGCTCGCGGTGGCGGCGGTGTCGGCCGTCTCGTACGGCCCGCGCGCGCTCAACGCGGTGCTCATCCCGGGCGGCGTCGCGTTCGCCGCGGCGTACCTCCAGTTGCGGCGCGCCGACCCGCCGCGGGTCGCGCGCGCCGTCCCCCCGGACGACCACGCCGGCCGGAGCCACCGGGTCCGGCTGTTCTTCGGCGACCCCGACGGTCCCCGTCCCGACGAGGAGCACGGGCTCTCGCGGCCGTTCGTCGGCGTCGTCCGCGAACGGGTGGGTGACGGGCTCTCGGCGACCGGGACGACCGCCGAGACGGTGGTCGGCGCCCGTCCCGTCGAGTACGAGGTGACGTACGAGTCGCGCGGACGGCGGGTGCTCGGCCCGGCGACCGTCTCCGTCCGCGACGTGCTCGGACTCGCCGAGACCGACCTCGAAACCGCGGGGACCGACGCGCTCGTCGTCTACCCCGCGGTCCACCCCATCGCGGGCGGCGCGCGCCGCGACCTCCGCGCGCTCCACGAGACCGGCATCCACCGCGAGCGCCGCGAGTTCGACCGTCTCCGGGAGTACGACCGCGGCGACTCGCTGCGGGACGTCCACTGGAAGTCGACCGCCAAGCGCGACGACCTCATCGTCAAGGAGTTCGCCGCCGAGGCCGAGACGGAGGCCGTCTCGCTCGCCGCCGGGGCGACCGCCAGCGGGGACGCGGCCGACGAGATGGCCGAGGCGACGGCGAGTCTCGTGCTCGCGCTCGTCGACGACGGCATCCCGGTCGACGTCCACCTCGCCGACGGCTCGCTCACCGTCGGTCCCGAGCGGGGGAGTCGGGTCCGCCTGCTCGAACGACTGGCGGTCGCCGGCCCCGGTCGTCTCCCGACCGACGACGTCGACATCGCCGTCTACGCCGAGACCGACCGCGTCCGCGTCGACGTGGGCGACCGCGAGACGACGTTCGCGGAGCTCCGCGCGGCCTCCGAGAGCGCGCGGGCGCCGGGCGCGGTCGGTCCCGACGCGGCGGCCGCTGCCGGCTCCGGGTCCGACTCGGAGACCGAGGAGGTGACCACGTGAGCGACGCGCCCGTCGACGCGCCCGAACCGCGGACGCGCCCCGACCGCGCGGGGTTCGGCGCCGCCGACCTGCTGGCGTACCTGCCCGCGGTCGGCGTCGTCGCCGCCATGGCGGCGTACCTCTCGGTGTTCTACCACGTCACCGACGTGGTCGGCGGCACCGAACCGCTGACCGTCGAACTCGCGGCGACGGTGCTGCTCGCGACGTGGCTCGGCCGGACGCTCCGCGAGCGGGCCGCCGTCCTGCTGTCGGCCGTGGGGCTGGCGCTCGCGCTCACCGGCTACTTCCTGTCGGTCCCCGAGAGCGCGCGGGCGCTGTTTACGGTCTCCCGAGTCGCCGCGGACGTGCTCGCGCTGGTGACGGGGCTGCCGGTGCTCCGCCTGCTGAACGTCCGCGAGTGGGCGCTGTTTCTGGCGCCGGTCCCGACGTTCCTCGCGTGGTACCTCGTCGTCCGCAGGCGGTTCGTCTGGGCGGCCGTCGTGGCCGGCGCGGCGACGGGCTTCTTCGTGCTCACGAGCGACGCGGGACCGGGCGCGACGCTGGCGGCTGTCGTCGGCGTCACCGTCGCCGTCGGCTTCGCGGGGCTCGACGCCGCCGACGTGCGCGCGGTCTCCGCCCAGTGGGACACGCTCGCGGTCGTCCTCGCGGCCATGGTCGCGCTCACGTCCGTCGTCACCGTCGTCCCGGGCAGCGCCGCCAGCCCGGTGTTGCCCGGCGCGCCCTCGCCGACCGTCGAGTCGAGCCTCGTGACCAACGACGACCGGGTGGGCATCGTCGGCAGCATCAGCCTCTCGCCGGAGGTGCGCTTCACCGTCGACGCCGACCGCTCGGAGTACTGGCGGGTCGGCGCGTACGACCGCTACACCGGCGGCGGGTGGACCCGGAGCGGGCAGGCCGAACCGTACGAGGGGAGCCTCGACCCGCCGGCCGGCGACACCGCCCGCCTGCGCCAGCGGGTCACCGCGCGGACCGACCTCGACGCGCTCCCGGCCGCCTGGAAGCCCGTCCGACTCCGCGGCACGCCCGCCGACACCGCGCAGGTGACCACCGACGAGGGGCTCCGGCCCGGGACGACGCTGCTGGAGAACGACACGTACACCGTGGTCAGCGCAGTGCCCAACGCCACCGCCGCCGACCTCCGCCGGGCGGGCACCGACTACCCCGACGAGGTGGCGAGCCGGTACACCCAACTCCCGGGGAGCACGCCCGACCGCGTCGCCAACCGGACGAACGGGGTACTCGACGAGGCGGGCGTGAACAACCCCTACGACGCCGCCGTCGCCGTCGAGGAGTACCTCGAAGCCAACAACTCCTACTCGCTCGACGTCGCCCAGCCGGGGTCGAACGTCGCCGACGCCTTCCTCTTCGAGATGGAGTCGGGCTACTGCGTCTACTTCGCTACGACGATGACTGTCATGCTCCGCACGCAGGGCATCCCCGCGCGGTTCGTCACGGGCTACACGCCCGGACAGCGCGTCGCCGAAGACGAGTGGGTGGTCCGCGGCCTCGACTCGCACGCGTGGGTCGAGGTGTACTTCCCCGAGACGGGCTGGGTCCGGTTCGACCCGACGCCCGGGGGCGCGCGCGAGTCGGTCGAACAGTCGCGGGTCGACTCCGCCCGCTCGGCGGGCGAGGAGAACGTCGACACCGAAGGATCCGCCAACGGCAGCTACACCACGCCCACGGCGGCGCCCGCGAACGACACGGGTTCGAACGGGACGCCCTCCGTCCCCGCCGGCATCACCCCCGCGGGCGGGGTGAGCGGGGGCGGGCCCGGCGTCCCGACGCCGAGCGGCACGAACCTGTCGGGCGTGACCCCCGGCGACGGCGTCACCCCGGCCGGCGGGGCGGGCGGCGGGGGCGACGGCGACGACGGCGGCTGGACGCCGACCCGCGACGACGCGGTGCTCGGCGCGGCCGTCCTCCTCGGTCTGGTCGCGGGGGCGCGGCGGTTCGGGCTGACCGCGCGGGCCTACCGGGCGGTCTGGCTGGTCCACCAGTCGCGGTCGGACCCCCGGACCGACGCCGAACGCGCGTTCCGCCGACTGGAGTACCTCGCGGGACTGGTCGTCCGGCCGCGCCGGCCCGGCGAGACCCCCCGACAGTACCTGGAGGCGGTCGCGTCGAGCGGGTTGGGCGACCGCGCGCTCGCGGTCGGGCGGGCGTACGAGCGCGCGCGCTACGGCCGCGGCGTCAGCGACGAGGACGCCGACGCCGCCGTCGAGGCGACGAACGCGCTGGTGTGGGAGCACGCGCCCGTCCTCCGCCGGGTCGGTCGCCGACTCGGCTGACCCGGGACCCGGCGGCCGGCCGCGTCTGGCCTCCGGTGGCGCCGGCCGAACGCCCGGACCGCCCCCGAATCGGCCGAAAGCGAGCCCCCGCGAACCGCCCCACGGCGGTCGGGCGTGAACGTTCGTGGGAGTACCCGACACTGTTTAATACGGCGCTCCTGTACCTTCGACCGGAAATGTCCGAGGTATGCTCGACGTGCGGATTGCCTGAGGAACTCTGCGTCTGCGAGGACGTCGCCAAGGAGTCTCAGGAGATCAACATCCGTATCGACGAGCGCAGGTACGGCAAGGAGGTAACGATCATCGAGGGGTTCGACCCGAAGGACGTGGACATGAGTTCGCTCTCGTCCGACCTGAAGTCGAAGTTCGCCTGCGGCGGCACCGTCGAGGAGGACTCGATCGAACTTCAGGGCAACCACACCGGTCGCGTCGAGGACTTCCTCCGCGACAAGGGCTTCAACGTCGCGTGACCCGTACCTGACATCCGCCGTCGAGTCGACACCGTCCGGTCGTTCTCCCGTTTTTCGCCCCGTCGAGTGACGACGCCCGCCGGCGACGGCGCGGGGTCGTACGTCGAGAACTCCACCGTCACCTCGGTCGGGACGCCGGTCGCCCGTTCGATCCGCCGTTCGACCCGACCGGCCAACCCGGGGTAGCGCCGCCCGACGGGGCGGGCGACGGAGACGGTCACCGGCGCCGGGTCGCCGAACGGGCGGAGGCCGGCGTACGAACCCCGCACCCCCCGGAGTCGGAGCGCGTCCGCCCCCGAGAGCGTCCGGTCGACGGCGAGGTTGGCCGTCCGCTCGTACGTCACGTACGCGGTGCCGCCGGCGACGCCGCCGACCGCCGCCCCGAGGAGGGCGACCACGAGTGCCACGCGGGCGACAGTCCGGAGCGGTTCGTCGGCGCCGCGTATCGGTCGGCCGCGCGGAAACGGCGCCCCGTAGCCGTACGCGACGAAGACGGCGGCGTAGCCGAGCGTCACCAACAGCGCGTTCAGCGAGAAGAAGACGAGCGCCGCGACCGCGACGGCCGGCCGGCCCCAGACCGCCGTGGTGCCGGCGGCGGCGAGCGACGGGACGACCGCCGCAGCCGCCGCCACGCCGGGGAGGTTCACGTCCTGGTCGGTCGCGGCGACGACACCGCCGGCGGCGCCCGCGGCGAACGCCAGCAACGCGGCGAACAGCGTCGGCGCGGTGAACACGCGCACCTCCTCGACGCTCGTGACGACCAGCGACGCGGGGACGAACCCGGTCGCGCGGGCGGCGGCGGTCACGGCCGCCGCCGTCGCCGCCGAGACGACCGCGCCGGCCGCGAGGAGGGTCGCGTTCTCGACGAGGAGGTCGGCGTCGTCGGCGACGGCACCGACCGCGACCGCGAGGGTGGTCGTCGCGAACGGCGAGATGACCATCGCCCCGACGAGGGCGACGGGCGACCCGAGCAGTAGGCCGCCGGTCGCGACGACGGCCGAGAGCGCGCTCTGTGTCAGGTTCGGGACGGGGTCGGACGCCTGCTCGTTCGCCTCGTCGCGGAGGGTCGACCGGTCGAGGCGGTCGTCGGGGCGAAGCCGTCGGGCCGCGGCCGCGACGGCGCGACCGAGCAGTGACTCGCCGCTCGTATCTCGGTTCGGAGCCATCCGGATCGGCTGGTATCGACCGGGCGGTGAAAAGTCCTGTAGCCGCCATCTCCGGTCGGCGTTTCGGGTCGCCGGCCGCTCAGAACGGTGCGTCCGGCCCCTCGTCGGCAGCGCCGTCGCCCGAGGCGTCGGGACCGCTCGCCGACGAGAGGTCGCCCTCCCACTCGGTGATGCCGCCCGCCATGCTCTCGACGGTGGCGTCGGCCGTCCCCTCGTAGGACTTGATCAGTTTCGCCGCCTGCACGCTGGCCTTGCCGTGCGGGCAGACGGTGACGATGCGGTCGGCGCCCGCCAGCCGGTCGACCCAGTCGGGCAGGCGTTCGAACGGGACGTTCTCCGACCCGGGGATGTGCTCGCGGGCGAACGACCCCTCGTTGCGGATGTCGACCACCCGCACGTCCTCGTCGCCAGCGATGAGTTGCTCCACCTCGCCGGACGATATCTCGCCGTCCATACCCGGTCGAACCCGGTCGCCGGGCAAAAACGCGTCGGGCCGCCGGCGGGTGGACCGATCGGCCGGTCGGCGTCGGGGCGAACGGTCGGGTCGGTCGGCGTCGGGGCGGGCCGGTCGAGTCGGCCGGCTACAGGTGGCCGGTCTCGCGCGCCCACAACAGCGGGGTCACCGCCCACCCGACGCTCCGGTCGGCGAGCGTCTCCCGCACCGCCGCCGCGACGGGCACGCGGTGGACGGTTATCTCCTCGCCGTCGTCGGGGTCGGACGCCCCGGGCGTCAGGTCCGTCGCGTAGACGACGTGTTTGGTGTTGCGTGTCCACACCGACGGGTGGTACGAGCCGAGCAGTTCGACGCGGCCGGCGCGGAACCCGGTCTCCTCGCGGAGTTCCCGCTCGGCGGCCGCCGTCGGCTCCTCGTCCGCCTCCACCTGCCCGCCCGGGCACGTCCGGAAGCGGCGGCGGAAGCGCGGGCGGTACTCCTCGACCAACACCACCTCGTCGGCGTCGGCGTCGTGTGCGACCACCGACACCGCGTCCGCCGGGTCGACCCAGTAGTAGCGCGCCGCCCGCCCGTCCGGGGGTTCGACCGCGTCGTACCCCGCGTCGAACCACGGCGTCTCGTACTCGGTGGTGACGCCGCCGACGGGCCACTCGGGGGCGCCGTCGGAGCCGTCCCACGACTCGGCGTCGTCGGCATCGGCGTCCGGGTCGGCATCGGCGTCGGGAGTCGAGTCGGCGTCCGACCCCGGGTCGGAGCCGGTCACAGCAGCCCCTCGTCGGCGGCCAGCAGGACGCCCTCGACGGTGGCGTCGTTCGTCGGCTCCTCGCGGGCGACCCGGACGGCGTCGTCGACGGGCACCGCCCGCGGGGTGAGGAACTCGTTGTCGTCAAGCGACTGCTCGACCGGGGTGAGGTCCTCCGCGAACACGAACGCCCGGCGGTGTCGCAGCAGGCCGGTCGAACACCACAGCGTCTGGAGCAGCGACGTGCTGCCCGCGCGGAACCCGGTCTCCTCCTCCAGTTCCCGCTCTGCGGCCGCCGTGAACGACTCCCCCGCCTCCACGACGCCCGCCGGGAGCTCCGTCTGTGTCCCCCGCACCGTCGGGCGGTACTGCTCGACGAACGCGATGCTGTCGTCCGCGCGCGCGACCACCACCACCGCGGTGGCGAGCTCCGCCCAGTAGTAGCGCTTCGTCGACCCGTCGGGCTGTTCGACCAGGTCGTACCCCGCGGTCACCCACCCCGTCTCGTACTCGACGGCGCTGTCGACGACGGGCCACTCGGGGTCGCCCGGCCAGTCGTGCCGCCGGCCGTCGTCGAACGCCGGCGCGTCGTTCCCGTCGGCCGCGCGGCCGCCGTCGGCCGCCGTCCGTCCCCCGTTGCCGCTACGGTCCCGCTCGGTCCCGGTCCCGGCTCCGCCCGTCCCCGCCTCGTCTCGGTCGGTCATGGTTGGACGACCGATACCCGGTAGCGCGTCCCGTTGTAGCTGACGACCACGGCGTCGTCGGTGGTCGCGTTCGCCGGCGCGAACTGCCGGACGGAGCGGTACTCGTCGAACGGGGAGTTGGCGAACGCCTCCTTCACGCCGAACCGCCCCCGCTGGTAGGGCTCGGACCGGCCGTCGTCCGAGCCGAGCGCCCCGAACAGGTAGGGGTAGCGCCGCTCGGAGTAGTCGGTCACGTTCACCGCCGGGCCGTCGCCGTCGGCGGGGGTCGCCGTCAGGTAGTACGGGTCGCCCGACCCGAGGTACGACGGCACCGCCCCCAACGCGAGCAGCAGGAGGAGGACCGCGAGGACGCCGGCCGCGAACAGCCGGGTGACACGTCGCATGCCCGCCGTTGGGGCGTCGCGCGCAAACCCGTTACGACTCGCCCGGCCGGTCGGGTCCGCCCGACCCGTCCGACTCGTCCGCATCGCCGGCGCCGTCGGCTCTCCCCGCTCCGTCCGCCGCGTCCGCGTCCGCCCCCGCCGACGCCCCGGCGTCGTCGACGCCGAGGCGCTCGCGGTACACCGCGCCGAACGCGCGCCGGCGGAGCGTCCCGACGGCGGCGTCGCGTTCGTCCTGGTACGTCGCCGCGACGACGAGTCCGCCGCCCGGCGTCTCGTTCGCCTCGCTCGCCCCGACCGCACCGTCGGTCCCGGCCTCCGCGCCGTCCACGTCGCCCGCCCCGGCGAACGGGACGGGGTGCCAGACCACCCGGTCGACGTTGTCGCTGCCCGCCACGTCCGCCTCGTAGTCGGGGTGGTCGGCCAGCCAGCCGTCGAACTCCTCGCGCGTCCCGACGTGCACCCGGAGCAGCGACGCGAACAGCGCGTCGCGGACCGTCCCGACCACGTCGCTCGTCACGCGCTCGCGGTACTCCTCGCGGTCGAACTCCATCGCCTTCGCCGCCTCGCGGGTGGTCACCTGCGCCGCCGGTCCGAGTTCCTCGTACGCCTCCCGCGCCGCCGCGGCCGTCTCGGGTGCGAGCGTGCCCTCCGTGTCCATACCGACCCTGCGGCTGGCCGAACCAAGAGTCGTTTCCTTCTGGCGTGCCGGGCGCCCGCGGCGTCCGGTCGCGTTACGCGCCGGCGTCGTCGTCGTCACTCCGGTCGCCGTCGCGCGCCGGGTCGTCGGCCGCCCCGTCGCCGTCCGCGGTCCCCCCGCCCCTCTCGTCGTCGGTTCCGGCCTCGTCCGTTCCGTCCCCGTTCGCCCCGTCTTCGTCCGCGCCGTCGGTCCCGTCGAGTCCGTACATCTCCTCGGTGAGATCCTGCGCCTCGCTGATCACCGACTCGACGGCGTCGTCGACGACGCCGTCGGCCATCGACTCGAACCCGCCCGCCCCCTCCGCGCCGCCGGCCCCGCCGGCCCCGCCCGCGGCCGGACCGCGCCCGGCGCCCGGCGAGTGGTCGTGGTCGTGGCCGCCGCCGACGGTGTCCTCGAACACCTCGTCGTACGCCGCCTCGTCGGCGAACTCCGTCACCCGGTCGGCGAGGTCCGCCGGTCGCTCCTCGCCCCACCCGGGGGCGTGCTCGTCGAGCCACGCCTCGTGCTCGTCGCTCCGGAGCATCGCGGTGAACGCCAGGTGGTTCGCCAGGTGCTCGCCGTCGCGCTGGGGGGTGTCACACACCGGACAGGCGTATCCCATGCCCCTCGATGGGACCGCGAGCGGCATAAGGTGCCGGCCCCGCCGCGCGGCTCAGGCCGGGTCGGCGTCGTCGCCGCGCGCCCACTCGTCGACGTCGAGTAGCATCACGAACGCCGCCTCGCCGTCGGCGTAGTAGCGGGGGATCCGCCGGGCGGGGTCGAACCCCTCGTCGGCGTACAGCGACTGCGCGCGGTGGTTCGACTCCCGAACTTCGAGTTTCACGACCGACGCGCCGTCGCCCGCGAGGACGTACAGCGCGCGCCGGAGCAGCGTCCGCCCAAGACCCTGCCCCTGTGCGGCCGGGCGGACGGCGATGTCCTTGACGTGGCCGATGTCGCGCCCGTGGTTCGGCGTCAGGTCGCCCACCACGTAGCCGAGCACGTCGCCCGCGGCGACGCCGTCGTCGCCCGACCCCCGGTCGGTGCCCGCGCCGTCGGCGACGAGGAACGCGGGCGCGTCGAGCAGTTTCTCGAACGCCGCGAACGGCCACGGCTGGGTGAACACCGCCTTCTCGACCCGGAACACCCCGAGCAGGTCCGCCCGTTCGGCGGACCGCACCGTCACCCCCGCGGGTGGGCGGTCCCCGGCGCCGCCGAGACCGTCGCCGCTCATCGGCTCCGTGGGCGTCGTCACAGATCGACTATGGTAGACCGACGCATAAACACGGCGGCCCGCGCGCGGGTGCGGCGGCTCCCCGAACGGCGGGTGCGAGCCGAAAGAAGAACGGACCGAGGTCGGGAGTCGGCCGCCGCGGCCGGCTCAGTCGTCGGCGGGCGCCGCGCCGCTCGACCCGGTGTCGTCGTGTTGCGCCTTCGTCCACGAGAGCTTCCCGCCGGCCGCGAGGATCTCGCGTTCGCGCTCGGAGGCGTCGAGGTGGGCGGTCGCCTCCCAGTCGTCGTTCACGCGGATGGTGAACTCCTCGGCGCCCGAGCGGACGGCCTCGCCGACGTCGTCGACGATCGCGACGTCGTCGCCCTGCTCGATCTTCTCGTACGTCTCCTCGTCGATCGTGAGCGGCACGAGACCGAAGTTGAACAGGTTGGCCTTGTGGATCCGCGCGAAGCTCCGTGCGAGCACGCCCTCGATCCCGAGGAACATCGGGCACAGCGCCGCGTGCTCACGCGAACTCCCCTGCCCGTAGTTCTCGCCGGCGACGAGGAAGCCGCCGTCGGCGTCAAGCGCGCGGTCGGCGAACGTCTCGTCCACGCGCGAGAGGGTGAACTCCGAGAGCTTCTCGATGTTCGAGCGGAACTTGAGGATGTCCGCCGTCGCGGGGATGATGTGGTCGGTCGTGATGTTGTCCTCCATCTTGAGGAGCGCCTCGCCCTCGATGTTCGGGTCGAGTTCGTCCTTCAGGGGGACGTCGCCGATGTTGGGACCCTTCACGAGGCCGTCGTCGACCGCCTCGTCGGGACCGATGATGTCGGGGTCGTCCTGACCCATCCCGGCGCTGTAGGAGTCGCCCATCTCGAAGCCGGGGTCCTCCAGGTCGCCGAGTTCCTCCGCCAGGTCGCGGGGGTCGACGAGTTCGCCCTTGATCGCCGCGGCGGCGGCGACCTCCGGCGAGCAGAGGAACACCGAGTCGTCCTCGATGCCCGACCGCCCCTCGAAGTTGCGGTTGAACGTCCGGACCGACACCGAGTCGGAGGCGGGGACGTGACCGATACCGATACACGCCCCGCAGGTCGCCTCCGAGAAGTTGACGCCGGCGGCCATCAGTTCGGCCGTCCAGCCCTCACGCGAGAGCATCTCCGAGGCCTGCTTCGACCCGGGCGCGACGATCATCTCGGTCTTGCGGTCGACCTCGCGGCCCTCGAGCATCTTCGCGGCCGGGAGGATGTCCTCGTAGGCGCCGTTGGTACAGGAGCCGACCATCACCTGCTCGACGTCCGTGCCGGCGACCTCGCTGACGGGCACCACGTTGTCGGGCATCGACGGCGCCGCGACGAGCGGTTCGAGATCCGAGAGGTCGAGTTCGATCGTCTCGGCGTACTCGGCGTCGTCGTCCGGCTGGAGGTCGACGTACTCGTCGCCGCGGTCGAACAGGTCGAGCCAGTCGCGCGTCTTCTCGTCGGTCGGGAAGATCGAGGAGGTGGCGCCGAGTTCCGTCCCCATGTTGGTGATGGTGGTCCGCTCGGGCACCGACAGCGTCTCGACGCCCGGGCCGGTGTACTCGAGCACCTTGCCGACGCCGCCCTTGACGGTGAGACGGCGGAGCATCTCGAGGATGACGTCCTTCGCGGTGGCCCACTCGGGGAGTTCGCCCGTCAACTCGACGTTGACGACCTCGGGCATCTCGACGTAGTAGGCGCCCCCGCCCATCGCGACCGCGATGTCGAGACCGCCCGCGCCGATCGCGAGTTCGCCCAGCCCGCCGGGGGTCGGCGTGTGCGAGTCGGAGCCGAGCAGCGTCTTGCCGGGCGCCGCGAAGTTCTCCTTGTGGACCTGGTGGCAGATGCCGTTCCCGGGCCGCGAGAAGTACGCGCCGTACGTCCCCGCCGCCGACCGGAGGAACCGGTGGTCGTCCGTGTTCTTGAAGTCGAACTGGTACGTCTGGTGGTCGCAGTACTGCGCGGCGAGTTCGGTCTGGACCTCGTCCATCTCCAGCGCCTCGAACTGGAGCCAGACCATCGTCCCGGTCGTGTCCTGGGTGAGGACCTGGTCGACCTCGATCCCGATCTCCTCGCCGGGCGTCAGTTCACCCTCGACGAGGTGGTCGTCGAGGATCTTTTCCGTAATCGTCTGTCCCATATCGGGTCGAAATCGACGCCGCTCGGATATAAATCCGGCGAGTTATACCCCCGACGTTCGTGATGGATGGGCGCTGTACGGTGATTTTGATACCGGATCGTATTTTTCTTCCGAATCGAGTAATCGTCGCGCCGTCCCGACGCCGGATGCGGCGCCGTCGCCGGTTTGGCCCGGCCGGACCGACCGGGTTCGGGGGGTTTTTCGCCGTCGGCTCACCATCCCCGGTCGATGTTCGAGTCGGGCACGTACGTCGCCGAACACGTCGAACCGCTCTCGGAGCCGCAGGTCCAACCCAACGGCGTCGACCTCACGGCGGCGGCGGTGTTCGAACAGGTCGGACCGGGACGGGTGTCGACCGACGGCAAGCGGGTCGGCGAGCGGCGGGAACTCGCCCCCGAGGACGGCTTCCACCGCCTCGACCCCGGCGGCTACGTCGTCCGCTACGGCGAGCGACTCCGGGTCCCCGACGGCCACGTGGGGTTCGTCTACCCCCGGTCGACGCTGCTGCGCAACTCGTGTATGCTCAACACCGCCGTCTGGGATGCGGGGTACGAGGGGCGCGGCGAGGGACTGCTCCAGGTCCACCACCCGGTCGAACTCGAACCCGGCGCGCGTATCGCGCAGTTCGTCCTCGCGGACGCCGACCACGAGGGTCGGTACGAGGGGAGCTACCAGGGCGAGCGACTCTGACCGCGAGACGGCGGTGTCGACCCCGGCTGGTTTGTGTTTACGCCGTAAGCAGTCCGACGAAAGATTGTTACCCGCTGGTTCACTATAGGACTCTCGACGTACTGTCGTCGGAGTGGGGAGAGCGATGATACAGGACAGGGGAGATACGACGGAGGAGGATGTACAGGCGCGCGTTCCGTGAGACGGTCATACCGGCGATCATCTCGGATACGAACTTCGTCATCACGGACGTAAACAGGGCGCTCCTCTCGACGTTCGGCTACGACCGCGAGGACGTGGTCGGGTCGATACCGACCTTCCTGTTCAACGACGAGGGGGTCTATCGGGAGGTCATCGACGCGCTCTCGGAGGGGGAGTCGTGGGTGGGCGACTTCGAGGCGACCACCGACGACGGACGGCTCATCCACGGCCGCGGGTCCGCCACCCCGCTGGTCGTCGACGGGACCGTCGAGGGGTACGTGGCGATGTTCACCGACATGACGCGCCACCGTCGGTACGAGGAGTCGCTGCGCATCCTCAACCGCGTCCTCCGGCACAACCTCCGCAACGACGCCAACGTGGTCCTCGGCCACCTCGAACGCGCGGCCGACCTGACGGACGACCCCGACGTCGCCGCGTCGCTCGCCACCGCCACCGCCCGCGTCGAGGACATGCTCGCGCGCGCGCGCACCACTCGTCGGTTCAGCGGCATCCTCACCGACGCCGACACGAGTTCGCTCAAGCCGGTCGACCTCGCGGCGGCGGTCGAACAGGCGCTCGCGGACGTCTGCACCCGGGGGGTTGACCTGACCCTCTCGGGGACCGACGACCCCGTCGAGGTGCTCGCCGACGACATGCTCGTACCGGCGCTGCAGGCGGTCATCGAGAACGCCGTCGAACACAACGACAAGGACCGACCGGAACTCGACCTCCGGGTGACCGCCGAGGACGACCGGGTCACCCTCTCGGTGGCGGACAACGGTCCCGGTATCGCTCGCTCGCAGCGCGACACGGTGCTCGGGCGCGAGGAACACACCCAGGTCGAACACGGCGAGGGGCTCAGCCTCTTCTTCGTCGACCAGTTGATGGAACTGTACGGCGGCGACGTGAGCGTCTGCCCCAACGGCGACGTGGGAACGGTGTTCGCCCTCCGCTTCCGCCGGCCCGACGAGTCGGGCGAGCGAGCCGCGACCGACGCCGGCGACACGGACGGCGGGCTGCCGACCGCCGACCGGTCGGAGGTGTCGGCCGCCGACGCCGACACCGGCGGAGCGACCGACGGAAGCGGAACCGACGCCGACGAACGCGCGCGCGAACTCGCGGCGGCGGGCGGGCCGTCGGTCACGCCCGCCCGCCTGCTCGGCGACCCCGAGGGCCTCCCGCGGAGCGTCGACGTCCTCGACGAGGACGACCCGGTCCACCACCTGATCGGGCTCCGGCGCGACGACCCGATCCACCGCGAGGGGACGGCCGACGTGCCGTTCCGCGGCGCCGCCGCCGCGCTGTTGACCGACGACGCCCTCCGGGTCGTCGTGGCCGGCGGCGCCGGCGGCACGTGGACGCTCCCGTACGCCGACCTCGTCGCGGTCGGCCGCCGCGACGACACGCTCGTGCTCGACACCGGCGCGGGCCGGTTCCACCTCCGGCTCTCGCGGTCGGGCGACGAGGACGAGTCGGTCGCGGCGGCGCTGTCGTTCCTCGAAGCCAAGATCACGGGCGACGAGTGACGAGTGAGGGCGGCGCACGCGCGGCCGGCGGGCGGCGACTCGGGACCCGCACGCGCCGTCGTCGCCGCGGGGCGTCGGACACCCGTCGACGGAGCGGGCGCGCGCGGCGGTGACTGAAACCGGGGTTTGTCCCACCCGAAACCGTATGCCGTCCGGTCGACACCCGGCCGTATGGTCGACATCGACTCGGAGACGCTGTTCACCGTCGCGGCCGCGGCCGTGGCGACGGTCGCCGCCGTCATCTTCGTCCTGTCCGTCGACTTCGGCCACTCGCCCGTCTCGGAGGTGGCGCTCGCGGCGGCGTTCCTCGCGGGGGTGTTCGCGCTCACCCAGCGGACCGACGACCGCCAGTCGGCCGTGCTCGGTTACGGCGTGGTCGTCGTCGTCTCCGTGGCGCTGTTCTTCGACGTGGTGAACACGTTCGACGTCGGCGACCTGCCGACCGTCGTCGGCCTGCTGTGTATCGCGGCGCTGCTGTTCTGGCTCCGGACGCGGCTCGACGAGCGGAGCCGGTTCACGACGGGGACGCGCGCGCGGAACGTCTTCGCCGTCGTCGCCGCGCTCGCGGCGGTGGTGGTGGTCGTCGACGTGGCGACGGGCGGACTCGCGTACGAACTCCGGCCCGCGAGCCAGGTCGAGGTGCCCGACGCACAGCGCGACCGAGTCCGGGTCGCGACGGTCACCGCGAGCAACCCGACGCCGCTTCCCGAACGCGTCGACCCGCCGCGGTACGAGGCGTGCGCCGCGGGCAACTGGAGCGCGTTCGAGCCGCCGACCGAACCCGACGGCCGGCGGCGCGCGGTGCGCGCCACCCTCGACGTGCAGGCCGGCTACGACGAGTACGTCCTCGGGTTCGGCGCGAAGACGTACCCGGTCGAACTCTACCTCGACGGCGCGAACCTCACGGGCGAGACGTTCCCGGTCCGGACGACCGCCGACTGCCCCGACGAGGAGACCGGGTCGCCGTACGTCGCGGTGTTCACCGCGCCCGACGACGCGTACGGCGGCCCCCTCACCGTCACGGCGTGAGCCGACCCGGGCGTCCTCGGCCCGCTACTCGGCGTTCCCCGCTCGGAACACTCCGCCCGGTTCGGTCACCGCCTCGCTGTCGCTCGCGGTTCGCTGTACGGGCTGGGAGGGGTGTCGAACCGCGGTCGGACGTGCTCGACTCGCGTCCGCTCGCCTGCGCGTGACCTCTCCGATTCGAATCCTCCAGCGAACGCTGTTCACGCTCGCTCCGTTCGCGTAGAACAGCGGGCTGGGAGGGATTCGAACCCCCGACCGTCCGGTTAAAAGCCGGACGCTCTCCCTAACTGAGCTACCAGCCCTCGCCGACTCTTGCCCGCGTGCCCGCATATCGTTTACGAAGCCCGCCCGCGGCGTGCGCCACGCCAACGCTTACACCCCCCGCGCGATACCGGGGCGTGTGCCAGACGACCCCGCTCCCGACACCGACGCGGACCCGGATATCGACCTCTACGAGTTCGTCGACCGGCTCTGCCGGTTCGAGACCACCGACGGCGAGGAGGCCGAAGCCGCCGCCTGGACCCGCGAGCAGTTCGACGCCTTCGGCTTCGACACCTACGAGTGGGAGGCGGACGCCGAGACGCTCGCTGGTCACACCTCGTTCCCGAACGACCCCGCCGACATCCGCGTCGAGAACCGGCCGAGCGTCGCGGGCGTCGTCGAGTTCGGCGACGCCGACGCCGGCCCGACGCTGGTGTTGAACGGCCACCTCGACGTGGTGCCCGCCGACGCCGACCTCTGGACGGGCGACCCGTTCGAGCCGACGTGGTCGGACGGCCGCGCGACGCTGACCGCCCGCGGCGCGGCGGACATGAAGGCGGGACTGGGCGCGTGCGTGTTCGCGGCGCTCGACCTCAGAGACCGGGTCGAGGCGGGCGAGGCGGCGGTCGACGGCCGGGTGGTCGTCGAGGCCGTCGCGGGCGAGGAGGACGGCGGCATCGGCGCGGCCGCGGCGGCGCTCGACGACCCGTACCCGTTCGACCGCGACGCCGCGCTGGTCGCCGAGCCGACCGACCTGACCGCCGTGACGACCACCGAGGGGACGGTGATGAAGCGGCTCACGATCCGCGGCCGGTCGGCGCACGCCGCCACGCGGTGGCGCGGCGAGGACGTGCTCCCGCACTTCGAGCGGGTCCGCGCGGCGTTCCAGGAGCTAGAGACCGAACGGGGCGAGCGGGTCCACCACGACCTCTACGAGGAGTTCGAGGTGCCGTGGCCCATCGTCTGCGGCCGGGTCGAGGCGGGGTCGTGGTCGTCGACGGTGCCGGGGACGCTGACCGCGGAGTGGCGCTTCGGCGTCGCGCCCGGCGAGACGGTCGACGAGGTGGAGGCGGAGTACGAACAGCGACTCGCGGCGGTGGTCGCCGACAGCGAGTGGCTCTCGGCGCACCCGCCGGCGTTCGAGCGCTTCTCGATCCAGTTCGAACCCGCGGGGATCGCCCCGACGGAGCCGGTCGTTCGCGCGCTCGCGGACGCGATGGCCGACGACGGCCTGGCCGACACCGACCCCCACGGCGCGACGTACGGTGCCGACTCCAGACACTACGTCGCCGCCGGAATCCCGACGGTCGTCTTCGGCCCGGGCACCGTCGAGGAGGCGCACTTCCCCGACGAGAGCGTCGAGTGGGCGGACGTGCTCCGCGCGCGGGAAGTGATCGCCGCGACCGCCCGGCGGTTCCTCGCGGGCGACTACGACCGCGGGACCGAGTCCGGGCCGGACGCGGACGCCGAGACCGACTCGTAGGCGTCGAGCGCGTCGGCGACCACCTCGCCGGGGTCGCGGTTCTCCATCGAGGCGTGCACCCGGAGCCGGCGGTACGCGTCGAACGGGAGGCCGAGTTCGACCCGGCCGGGTTCGACCCCGTGTTCGCGGAGCACGGTCTCGGGGTCGGCTCCCTCGTTGACCGCCGACGCCATCGTCTGGACCTCCCGAACCGTGAGGTCGTCGTCGAGCGCCGCCCACGCGAGCGCGAACCGCGCCTCGCCGTCGACGCGCGCGACGTGTTTCGCCGCCGTCGGCGCGAGGTCGCCGCGGGCGACGTGTCTGCGGATCGACTGCGGGAGGTCGTGGACGCGCGCCCACTTGCGGACGAACGAGACGGAGACGCCGTCGCCCGCGCGCTCGACCGCCGCCTTGTACGACCCGGTCCCGCGGACGAGCGCCGCACACGCCGCGGCCCCCCGCAGCATCACCACGTTGTCGGCGTCGGTCCCCGGCTCCCGGGCGAACCGCGCGACGGTGTCGGCGGCCTCCGCCACGCTGTCGGGGTCGGTGGGGTCGAACCCGACCGCCTCGTCCGCGCGCCGCCCCGTCACCTCGGGGTCCCCCCTGACGACCGGCGCTCCGACCTCGGCCTCGCGGTCCGCGAGTTCGACGTCGTCCGCGCCTCGCTCGTCGCTCATTGCACGTGTCTGGGCGGGGACGTGCAAAAGCATCTCGGGACCGGACACCCCCTTCGCACTCGCGCGACCGCTCCGCGAGGCGGTTCGAAGCGACGCCGCTAACACCCGGGCGGCCGCAGGGGCGAGCGAACGCGATGCTCCGGTACGTGACGACGAACGACGGGAAACTCCGCGAGGCGCGCGAGTACCTCGGCGACGCCGTCGAGGGGTTCGACTTCGACTACACCGAGATACAGGCGGACGACCTCGAACCCATCGCCGCCCGCGGCGCGCGCGAGGCGTACCGCCGGGTCGACGGCCCGGTCGTCGTCGACGACGCCGGCCTGTTCGTCGAGGGGTTCGACGGGTTCCCGGGACCGTACTCGGCGTTCGTCGAGGACACCCTCGGCGTCGACGCCGTCTACCGCCTCGCCGACCGTGAACTCGACGGCGAGCGCCGGGCGTCGTTCCGCTGTGTGATCGCCTACTGCGACGGCGAGGGGTTCGCGGCCTCCCCGGACCCGGTCGACCGCGACGACCGGGTCGCCGCCGCCGCGACCGGCGCGGACCCCGACGACGAGGAGGGGCGGGCGCTCCCGGTCAAACTGTTCGCGGGCGCGGTCCGCGGTCGAGTCGTCGCCCCCCGCGGCGACGGCGGGTTCGGTTACGACCCGATATTCGAACACGACGGGTCGACGTTCGCCGAGATGGGCGCCGACGAGAAGAACGCCGTCTCCCACCGCGGCCGGGCGCTCGGCAAGTTCGCCGAGTGGTACGCGAACCGGGAGTGAGTCCGCCGGCCCCGGACGCCGTACTCCGGAAATTATCTGTAGTGATTCGCGGAGGCGATAGTATATCCTCCCCCGTCTGGAAGCAGGGTCAATGGCAAGCGGAACGCTACGACGGATCTTACCCGAGCGGGTACGGGGGAGTTACGCGCTCAAGTTCATCGCGGTCATCCTCCTCATCGGGGTCGTGACGGGGACGGTGGGCGCGTACACGTACACGAACGCGAACACGGAAATCCGCGCGGACACCGAGGCGGAACTCACTTCGGCGGCGGAGTCGCAGGCGGGCGAGGTGTCGCGGTGGGTCGACCAGCGCACCCGGACCACGCGGATGATCTCGGAGTACCGGACGATGGGGAGCGGTGACCCCGAACGGGTCGACGAGTTCCTCTCGGCGACGATGATGGAACTCCCGAGCGACGTCACCCACCTCCACTACGTCGACGTGGAGACCAACGAGATCCTCGCGAGCACCGACGACTCGCGGGTCGGTCGAGTCGAGACCGAGGCGGCGTGGACCGACGACGAACGCGAGTTCACCAGCGTGAACTCGGTGTTCCGCTCGGACCAGTTCGTCCACGACGGCGTCTCCACCCTCTCGTTCGTCTCGCCCGTTCCGACCGACAGGGACCGGCTGCTGGTGTTGAGTGCGGACACGGGCGAGATCGCGTCCGCGCTCGGCACACGGGTCGAGGGCGGGTTCACCGACGTGGTCGACGGCGGCGACGGCGAGATCATCATGGACGAGACCGGTCGCGTCAGCGACACCGACTACCCGCTCGGCGCCGACGCGTCCGCGGTGACCGCGGCCCGGTCGGGCGAGGTCGGCGTCGTCGAGATGGAGGCGAACGAGGACCTGCTGAACGAACCGTACCTCGCGGCGTACGCACCCGTCGAGGGCACCGACTGGGCGGTCGTGATGCACGTGCCGAAGTCGTCGGCGTACGCCGTGCTCTCGGACGTGAGCTTCGGGATCCGCACGCTCATCGGCGGGTCGCTGCTCGGGTTGGTGGTGCTCGGCCTGACGATCGGTCGGGGCACCGTCCGGTCGCTCGACGACTTAGAGGCGACGGCGAGCGAGTTGGAGCGGGGGAACCTCGACACCGAGATCGACAGCGACCGGGCCGACGAGATCGGCCGGCTGTACGGCACGTTCGCGAGCATGCGCGACTCGCTCAAGGAGCGGATCGACGAGGCCGAGGCGGCGACCGAACGCGCGGAGCGACAGCGCGAGGAGGCGGCCGAGACGGCGGCCGAACTCGAACGCACGGCGGACGCGTACGGCAGCGTGATGGCGCGGTGTGCGGACGGCGACCTGACCGAGCGGATGGACGCCGACACCGACAACGACGCGATGCGTGAGATCGCGACCGAGTTCAACGGGATGATCGGGGAGTTGGAGGAAACGGTCGTCCGCCTCCAGGAGTTCGCCGACAGCGTCGCCGCGTCGAGCGAGGACGCCTCCGACAGCATCGACGAGGTCCAGACCGCCAGCGAGCAGGTCAGCCGGTCGACCCAGGAGATCGCCGCGGGCGCCGACGAGCAGAACGACGACCTCCGCGAGACCGCAAACGAGATGAGTTCGCTCTCGGCGAGCGTCGAGGAGGTCGCGGCCGCCGCCGACCAGGTCGCGGCGAGTTCCGAGCAGGCGTCGAGCCGCGGCGAGGACGCCCAGGAACACGCCGAGGCGGCCATCTCGAAGATGCGCGAGATCGAGCGTCGCACCGACAGCACCGTCGACGAGGTGGAGTCGCTCGACGAGGAGGTCAAACAGATCGGCGAGATCGTCGGGATGATCACCTCGATCGCCGAGCAGACCAACCTGCTCGCGCTCAACGCGTCGATCGAGGCCGCCCGCGCGGGCGAGGCGGGCGAGGGGTTCGCCGTCGTCGCCGACGAGATCAAGACGCTCGCCGAGGAGGCGGGCCAGGCGACGGCCGAGATCGAGGAGCTGATCGACGGCATCGTCGCCGCGACCGAGGGGACGGCCGACGACATGCGCGCGACCGGCGAGAGCGTCACCGAGGGCGTCGAGACGGTCGAGCGGGCGCTCGACGCGCTCGACGACGTCGTCGCGCGGTTCGACGAGGCCAACGACGGCATCCAGGAGATCAGCAACGGCACCGAAGACCAGGCCGCCTCGACCGAGGAGGTCGTCGGCATGGTCGAAGCGATCGCGAGCGTGAGCGAGCAGACCGCCGCCGAGGCCGAACACGTCTCGGCCGCCTCCGAGGAGCAGACCGCCTCGATCACCGAGGTGACGGCCAGCGTCGACTCGCTCTCTGACCGCGCCGACCGGCTCCACGCGCTCCTCGACGAGTTCGAGGTCGACGCCGCCAACGTGTCGAACGCGACCGCGCCCGGTTCGCCCGGCGCGACGGGAACCGGGACGCCCCCGGCGTCAGCCGACGGCGGGGTCGTGACGCCCGACTCCGGGTCGGACGGCGGCCGGTAACCCCTCCACCGCTCGGCCCCCTCAGCCGTTCCCTTCTCTTCGCCGTCGACCGGCTTCAGGTAGCCGTCGGGTCGTCGTTCGTCGCCCTCGCCCCGCTCGGACCGCCGCCCGGCGCCGTCACTCGCGCGGGTCGCGGTCGGGACCGGGGTAGTCGCCGCCGACCGCCTCGGCGTGGAGGCTCGCGGGGTCGAACACCGCCGCGAAGGCCGCCGGCTCGCGGACGCTCACCGGGAAGCGGTCGGCCAGCCCGGCGCCCGCGCGGGGACCGACCAGCCGGTCGTCGAACGAGAGGACGTGCATCGCGCCGCCGCGGTACGCCGACGCGAGCGCGGGGTGGTCGCCCGTGGGGTGGCTCACCGGCTCGCGTACCGCGTCGACCCGTTCGCGCCAGTCCGCCGCGAGTCCGGCGTCCGCGAGGTCGGCGACCACCGCCGCCGCGTCGTCGACCAGCGGGTCGCTCGCGACCAGCGTGACCCACGAGTGTTCCCGCACCCGGTCGAGCGCGTCGCGCGCGCTCCCCTCACAGAGCACGTCGGCGGCGAGCACGTCCGCGTCCGCGACCACGCGGGCCGGCGACGGCTCCGGGCGGTCGGCGGACCCGGCCGCCTCCTCACTCGTCATCGTCCGCCTCCCGCCGCTCCGAGAGCGCCTCGCGTACGTCCGCCTCCTCGACGCCGTACTCGGCCGCCCGCTCGAACAGCGTGGCCCACGTCTCCATACCCGCCGCACGGCCGCCAGCGGGAAGAGTCGTCCGCGTCGGTCGGGTCGATCGAGTCGGTCCTACCGACACACCGGCGCACCGGCACCGGGCGTACCGGTACGACCCGCGTCGGCCGGCCGTCTGACGACCATTTATGTGACCGACGGCGTAGCCACGGGTAGGACGCGCCGGCAACGCCGTGCGACGCGGACCCCGGCTCGCCGCGCGTCCGGCACACCCCACGTTTCGTTCCCCCGGCCGTTCGCTCCCCCGACCCGCTCGCCCGGCCGACCGGGACGGTTCCCGGTCCCGCGCGGGTCGTTCCCGCGCCCGCGGGGCGTCGACCGCCGTCCGTCGGGCGCCCGGCCGCGCCGCCCGCTCAGCCCAACAGCGCCGTCCGCACCTCGTCCGCGCGGTCCGTCTCGACCAGGAGCGCCAGCCTGTCGGCGGCGTCGACCACCGTCCCCGGCATCGGGATGACGAGTTCCTCCCGCTCGCGGCCGTGAGCGTACACCCGCGCGCCGTCGACCGAGATGTCGTTGACCGACTGGCCGACCACCGGCGCCCCCTCGGGGACGGTGAGCGCGACGAGGTGGAGTCGCTCGGTCAGGTCGCCGATGGCGTTGAAGTTCCCGCCGAGCAGCGCCGTCTTCGCGCCGACCGCACCCAGCCGTTCGGGGTAGACCACCTCGTCGACCGCGCGCTCGTACTCGTCGTACACCTCCGCGCGGAAGTCCTCGGAGATGCGCATCACGGTCCGGCAGCCGTACTCCTTGGCGGCCATGCAGATATCGAAGTTCACGTCCGGGTCGCCCGTCAGCCCGCCGACGGCGTCGGCCCCCTCGACGCCCGCATCCCGGAGCGTGTCGTCGCTGGCGCCGTCGCCCGCGACCACGTCGAACCCCCGGCTCCGGGCGCGTTCGACCCGGTCGGGGTCGTCGTCGACCACGACCACGTCGTGGCCCTCCTCGACCAGCACGCGGGCCGTCCGCGACCCCACCCGTCCGGCTCCGACGACGATGAGACGCATACTCCTCGGTATGACATGACGTACCAAAAAGCTGCGCACGGTCGCAACGCTCCCCCGAGTCGGCCGGACGGGCCGGACGAACCGGACGCGCGACTCGCTCGCGCGGGCCGAGAGCCGCCGCGCGGGGTTTATCGCCGCCGACCGCCTACCGACTCGCATGATGGCGACGACGCACGCTCTCGCGGGCGTGCTGGTCGGGATGGGGGCGCTCGCCGTCGTCCCGGAGGCCGGGCCGGCGGTGCTGCTCGCGGGCGCGCTCGGCGGCGCGGCGCCCGACCTTGACTTGCTGTGGGCACACCGCCGGACGCTCCACTTCCCCGTGGTGTTCGCCGCGTTCGCGGCCGTCGCGGCGGCGCTCGCGTGGGCGGCTCCGGGGACGGCGACCGTCGCGGCGGCGGCGTTCTCGGCCGCGGCCGCGCTCCACGCCGCCTCCGACGCGCTCGGCGGCGGACTCGAACTGCGGCCGTGGGAGGCCACCTCCGACCGCGGGGTGTACGACCACGTCCGGCGCCGGTGGGTCGCCCCGCGGCGGTGGGTCCGCTACGACGGCGCGCCCGAGGACTTCCTGTTGGGGTTGGCGCTCGCGCTCCCGGCGTTCGCGGCGCTCGACGGTCCCGCGCGCTGGGCGGTCGTCGGACTGGTCGGCGTCTCGGGAGTTTACACCGCGGGCCGGAAGGCGATGGTCGACGGCGGCGAGCGACTCGTCCGCCGGCTCCCGCCGCGCCTGCTCCGGCTGATCCCCGAGACGCTGATCGAGGACCTGCGGTAGGGGCGTCCGGCGCGGCGACGGACTAGGACGGCGACACGCCGGTCGGAGAGGAACGGCGACTCGGAACGCGCGGCCCGTCGGCGCGGGTCTCCTCCCGCTCGGCTCCGCGCAGTTTGCGTCGGACCGCCGGACCGACGGGTGTTTTGCCGCCCCGGCCCCTCCGTCCGTCGTGGAGAAACTCTCGGTCGACGCGGCGTTCGACTCGTTCGAGGAGACGTGGGCGCCGCGGCTGGCGGCGGAGCTCAACGGACAGGCGCTCAAACTCGCCCGACTCGACGGCGAGTTCGTCTGGCACGCCCACGACGACGCGGACGAACTGTTCTGGGTGCTCGAGGGCGGCCCGCTCGACGTGGAGTTCCGCGAGGAGGCGACGGAGACGCTCGGTCCCGGCGAGTTGCTGGTGGTACCCGCGGGGATCGAACACCGCCCGGTCGCCCGGTCGCCCGCGAAGGTCGCGCTGTTCGAGCCGTCGGGGACGACCAACACCGGCGACGCGGGCGGCGAGCGGACCCGCGACGTCGAGCGACTGTGATCGGCCGCGCCCCGCGCCCCCCGGTCGCCCGCGCTCGCGCCCGGTGACACCGATGTCTCCTGCCCGGCTAAGTGGCTCGGCGCCCTCCGGTCGGGTATGAGCAGCGACGACGAGCGAGCGCCCGTCACCGCCGACCGACCGGACAGCGCCTTCCACGTCACCGGCACCGACCACGTCACGCTCATCGGGAGCAACGAGGCGGACACGATCGAGTTCTACCGCGACGTGTTGGGGATGTCGCTGGTGTTGCGCCAGCCCAACCTCGACGCCCCCGACGTCACCCACCTGTTCTTCGACACGGGCGACGGCCGAATCTTGACGTTCTTCGTCGAGGACAACCGCGACTCCCACGAGGGTCCCCAGCGGGTCGGCGTCGGCGGCGTCCACCACCTCGCGTTTCAGATCGAGGCCGGCGAGTTGGAGGAGATCAAGGAGTCGCTCCGGGCCGACGGCTACGGGTACAGCGAGTTCGACCGCGGCGCGTTCCACTCGCTGTACACCCGCGACCACAACGGCCTGACGATCGAACTCGTCGTCGACAAGTACGAGATACCCGACGACCGCCGGGGGGAGGTGCTCGCGCTCGCGCAGGCGAAGCGCGTCGACGCGGGCGCGGAGTACGTCGACGACGAGCAGATGCAGGCGGCGCTCGAGGAACTCGGTCTGCCCGCCGAACGCGCGGACGTGCCCGACGCGGCGACCGGAACGGGCATCTCCGAGTGAGGTCGCGGGCGGTCCCGTCGGCGGCATCGGGGAGCGTGGCCCGACGGCGAGCGTACGGCGCCGCTACCGCGCGACAGCCACCCAGTACCTATATGCGCGGCCGCCGTAGCTGTGGCATCGTGCTACCGAAGGGGGACGCGCGAGCGGAGAGCCAGCGGGCGGCGACGAGGTGTCGGAGCCGGAACGACTGGTACGACGAACCGGTAGGGGAGCCGTAGCGATGGCCGACGAGGTGACGGTCAGCATCGACCCGCACGTCCACTCGGAGGGCTCGTACGACGGCCACGAACCCGTCGAACTCCTCCTCGAACAGGCGAGCGAGATCGGTCTCGACGGGATCGTCGTCACCGACCACGACCGGATCGACGAGTCGCTCCGGGCGGCGGAACTGGCCGCCGACTACGGGCTGGTCGGGATCCCCGGCGTCGAGGTGTCGACCGCGGCGGGGCACCTGCTCGCCATCGGGGTCGAGGAGCGCCCCGAACCCCACCGCTCGTTCGCGGAGACGGTCACCGAGGTGCGCGACCTGGGGGGTGCGGCCGTGGTCCCGCACCCGTTCCAGCGGACGCGACACGGCGTTCGGAAGCGCCGGCTCACCGACTGCGACGCGGTCGAGGTGTACAACTCGTGGGTGTTCACGGGCTACCAGAACCGCCGCGCCAAGCGGTTCGCGCGGAACCGCGACTACCCCGGTGTCGCCGCGAGCGACGCCCACTCGGCGATGTTCCTCGGCCGCGCGTACACGGACCTGACGGTCCCGGCCGCCGACTCGAAGGCGACACTCGACGGGAACGACGTGGTCCGCGCGCTCCGGGCGGGGAGCGCGTCGATCCACGGCCGCCGCCAGCCGCTGGTGCGGAGCGCCCGCCACTACCTCGCCGGCGCGGGGCGGAAGGCCGGGTGGGCGGTCCGGCGACACACCCCGACGCTCCGGTGACCCGGTGCCCCGCCGCGGACCGTTCGGCGACCGTTCCGACGACTGCTCCGTCGCCAGCGACCGCGCCGGCGTCTCGTCCGGCCGGCGCGACCGACCGTTCGAGGCGGACCACCCGGCGAACCCCGACGGGTGCGGACTCGGACTCCGGGTCGGAATCCGGCGCGTGACCGCGCGCGAGACGTGCGACCCCGCAGTGGTCACCTGAACCGGTGGAACGGGCGGCGGCCGACCCTCCTCGCCGGCGGTTCGCCCGGAACGGCGAAACCGCCGCAGAAACGCTCGTAAATGTTTTCGCGGTCTCTGAAACGTTCGTGAAACGTCACTCTACGTCGGTTCACACGGGTTTCGCGGGCAAATTCGACCGAACACCCGCCAACGAATTGCACCTTATACGGTGTCGTGGCCTGTACGGAGGAGTGGAGCCAGTCACGATGTCCACGTCCGAAACACCCCTCCCGACCCGCCTCGTGTCGTCCACGAGCCAGACCGTCCCCATCGTCCGTCACGCGATCGGCGGAATCGCCTCCGGCTTCACCGCCTCCGTGCGGGCGACGGCGTTCTGGGTCGCGGCCCTCCTCCCGCTGAGCTACCTCCCGCTCCTGGCGACGGGGTTCGCCGGCGAACACGCCCTCGCCTTCCTCGGACTGCTCGCGGTGAACGCGGTCGGGATCGCGGTCGGGAGCGGACACCGGACGGACTGACGTCGCTGGCTTCCTCGCAGGGCTCACTCGGGTTCCCACCGGTCCCCGCGCGGGACCGTGTCTCCACGTTTCGTCCGGGTCGCGCGTCGTTTTTCCGTCACGCCACACCGGGAGCCGCAGCTCCACGTCGTACTCCGTTCGGGGAGACGGGTCACCGGCTCGTGGGACCCGTCACGTCGCTACGAAACTTCGGGGGCTCTCGGTAGGTTCGCCGCCGAACCCGAGTGGTGCGGGGAGTCGACCGAGGATCGGCACGGTTCCGGACGATCATATATCTCGGCGGGTGGTCCCGGGACGATTATCAACTCACGAATGAGTTTTCTGGAAGAGGTGAAGGACGCCGCCGCCCGGTTCGCGGACGAGCCGTACGTCGAACGCGACGACGACCGGGTGGTCTCGCCCCCGGTCGACCGGGAGACGGTGGGTGCGAATGCCTGACGGGCGAGCACCCTCGGACGACGACGACCCCGGCAGCGCCGCCGGCGACGCTCCCGGCGCGAACGGCACCGGTATCCGCCCGGCGGACGCCGACGGCGGCCGGGAGTACCGCAAGACGGTCGAGGGGGCGCTCGCGCGCCTGCGGAAGTACTACGGCGAGGAGGGGTCCGAGGGAGCCGTCACCGAGGAGTAGTCCACCCGGACGGTCCGTTCATCGGGATGGGCCGAACACGACGAGAGCGATCAGTCCCGTCGTTGGACGACATCCGAGTGAACGAGCGCTCCGAGGATACCCGAGAACCCGAGGACGACACCGTGGAGTCGCAGGTTGGAGACTTCGCGTTTCTCCGAGTCAGCGTGCACGTAGTATCCGACGGTCGGTCAAAATACGAGTAGGTACAGGCCGACCCGAACCAGCGGACCGTTGGACGCTGTCGAGAGGCTCATCTCGTTCTCGCCTCGTCGATACGGGGAACCAGACTCTACCGCCGTCTCCTCTGTGGGCTATCAGTGATGTGGTTGTGGGGAAACTGAACGAACACGAGTTCACCGATGCTCGTCTATCCACCGGCACCACTCGTGGAAGTCGTTCGCCCCGCTTGCTCCGCGATGCTCTGGAGCGATCCCACACGAACGCGGTCGTGAAGTGGGACGGTGACAGTACGCTTTTCGCCGGTTTGGGGGTGCGTGTACTTCGGAATCACGTGGTCGCCCCGCGTCCGGTCGTGTCGATAGCCGAACGTCCGAAGGACGTTGACGATATCCTCACCGAAAAGTCGCGTAAGACCACCTACGAGGACTCGAACCACGGCGCGTCCGGTTCCGGAGCGGGAGTGTCGTCGTCCTGCGCTTCCTCGGTCAGCTCGACCGCTTCATCGAGGTTGGCGAGTGCCTCGCGCCGCGTCGCCCCCTGACTCGCGACTTCCGTTTCTTCGTCGATGGCCGACTACTAGCCGTCGTCTTCCTCGATGAGTCGGATTTCGCGCCCGGTACTCATACGAACAACCCGTGCGGATTCCGGGATAAGGGTTCGGTCGCGATCGGTGAGGGTCACACCGACGACGACCGAGGGCTAAATCCGACGAATCCTCCTCCCGTCTCTCGTCGCACCGAGGTCGGGCTATCACATTCCTGACTACCCTTCGCCCACCCTCCACGAGTATGAATTAGTAACGTCCGTAGTGTCTCTGACGGGATACATTCCGGCCGACTTTGGGTCTATCCCACCGCTGTCTGCGAGTTAATGTGTTCGTACAAGGCGCGTACGGCAGAAAGAGCCTAGGCCGGGATTTGAACCCGGGCTCTCGTCCTTACCAAGGACGCGCTTTACCGCTAAGCTACCCAGGCGCGTACCCCTGCTTTGCCCGATTCGTCTTTAGGCGTTTCGATCCGAATCTCCCGTGGCAAAACGCGCCACGGCGCGCCTGCGCCGCCCATCCGCTCCATTCCCCGGGAACCCACCACCCCGAGTACCAGTCGAGATATTTTGACGACTAGGTATTTACCACGTCTAACCCGATAACTGTCGATGACGAACGCCCAGCAGCAGTGGCAGTTGTACGTCGAGGGGAACGCGCTCGTGGCGGACTTCCCGGCGGGCATGGACCTCGACGACGAGACGTTCGCGGCGGTCAACGAGCGGTTCGAGGAGTTGGCGAACCGGCCCGCCGTCGACACGCACGTGTCGGTGCTCCGCATGGAGTCGCCGCTCCACAGCGACGTGTTCTCGCGGGCGCAGGAGGCGGCGCACGTCGGCAGCGAGTTCGGGATCACACAGTGGATCATCGTCTCCGACGACATCAAGAACCGCGCGCTGCGTAGCCGCATCGACGAGGTGCCCGGCGTGACGATCGAACTCGCGCGCGACCAGGACGAGGCGCTAGAACTCGCACAGTAGTCCACTCCGGCGACGCGACCGGCTTCCGACCCACGTGTCCGTCGAAGCTCACGAGTCAGCCGACGAGGCGACCCGCTCCTCCGCGAGCGCCGCGATCCGGTCGGCCGTGGAGTCGGGGAGCGCGCGCTCGGGCGGCATCGGGTCGTCGCCGTCGCGGGCGAGGTCGGCGGCGTACGTGAGCAGTTCCGCGGGCGCGAGCGCGCCCACGGCGGCCGTCCCGGTGACGACGGCGAGCTCCAGTACGTCGGCTTCGAGGTTGCGGTCGAGCGCCGCCCCCTCGCCGTCGTCGGCGTCGCGCCGGAGCGTCTGGTCGCGCCCGAACGCGCGGACCGTGTCGACGGCTTTCTCGGCGGCGCCGGTGCGCGCGAGCAGGTAGAACCCCCGCGCGACGAACACGTCCGCCGCGAGCACGTCGAGGTCGGCGTCGATGTCCCCCGCGGCGTCGAGGTCGACCCCGCTCCACGGCTCCTCGCGTGCCAGCCCGCGCGTGAGACGGAGGCCCTCGTAGATGAGTTGGACGCCCGCGGCGTGTTCGCCGATAGCGTCGACGCCGGTCTCCGGGTCGAGCGCTCGGGCGCTCACGAGCGTCAACACGCCCGGCGTCATCTCGGCGTCGACCAGCCGGTCGGTCAACGCCCCCCGGAGGCGGGTCGGTTCGATGTCGGCGAGCGCCTCGCCGGCTGCCTCCCGGACCCGCTCGGCGTCGTCCATCGGTTTTCCCTAGCCTCGGCTCCGGCAAAGGCCTTTGGTATCGGTCGCGCTTCCGCCCCACGCCGCCGCCCGTCGGCGCTCCCGTACGGGGGCTACAGTCGCAACTCGTCGGGCGCCGGCGGGAACGCGCGCTTGTGTTTCGACACGTCGTACAGCTGCTCGACGCGTTCGACCTGGTCTTCGGTCACGTCGACGTACCGGGTGGTCGCGGCCGTCGACAGCGGCCCCTCGACGTGGAGCGCGAGCACCGCGTCGAGCGTGTCGTAGTCCATCCCCAACTCCTCCTCGTCGGTCTGGCCGGTCCACATCTCCGCCGACGGCGTCTTCATCACCAGGTCGTGGGGGACGCCCATCCGTTTCGCGAGCTGGCGAACCTGCTGTTTGTAGAGGTTGCCGAGCGGGAGACAGTCGACCGCGCCGTCGCCGTACTTGGTGAAGTACCCCGTCGCCGCCTCGCTGTAGTTGCCCGTCCCGAGCACGAGTAGCGACTCGGCGTTGGCGACGAAGTAGTTGAGCACCGCCCGCACCCGCACGCGGACGTTGCTCGCGGCCATGTGCTCGTCGGCGGCTCCCGGGAGCGCGTCGTAGAAGGACTCCGCGATGGGTTCGATCTCGACCACGTCGTACTCGATGCCGAGGTCCTCGGCGACGCGTTCGGCGTCGCTCATGTTCTCGTCCGTGTTGACCTTCCCGGGCATCACCAGCCCGTGGACCGAGTCGGCGCCGAGCGCCTCGACCGCGAGGTACGCGACCGTCGTCGAGTCGATGCCGCCCGAGAGACCGAGCACCGCGCCGTCCGCCCCGGCGGCGTCGACCTGCGACGCGACGAACTCGACGAGGTGTTCGCGCGTCGCCTCCAACTCCGACCCCGACAGCCGGAGGTCGAGCGGCGGCTCCTCGCTCAGCAGGACCGACTCGTCCGACTCGCCCGTCTCGCTCGTTTCGCTCATCGTCGGCGGGTTCGGCGCCGACGGACTAATAGCCACCCTCCGCCGGGGGAACGGTGACCGCGCGTCCAGTTCGACGCCGGCGCCGGGGACCGATTAGTTGAAGTGTCGCGACGGGGAACGACCGAGCGCCGTTGATCCGCCGAGCGACCGAAGGGAGCGCCGTTGGTCCAGTGGTAGGACATTAGCTTCCCAAGCTAATAGCCCGGGTTCAATTCCCGGACGGCGCACTCCTGCGACGACCGGTACCGACGAGCGGCGCCGCCGAATCCGGTCGGGCGCGTTACGGCCGGACGAGCGGTGCGTCGGGTGACCGGCGCGTCGGGCGACCGGTGAACACGGTATGTATCCGGGTCTTAGATACCACTCCCTTGCCCCTGAGTTAAACGCGAACAGATCCGATCCGTTCCTAGACTCGTGAGTCAGTTCGAAATCAACGCGTACGACGATACGGCCGACGCGGTGCGCGTCGTCGACCGCTACTCGGAACTCTCCAGCGCGGTCGAGGCGGTCGAACGCGAGACGACCGACGACCACCTGGGGTGGAGTTTCACGTCCACGTCGCTCCGACTCGTCGACGCGGTGCGGGCCGACGACGCGGTCACCGTCTACGTCATCACGCCCGTCGGGACCGACGAAGGGGGGTAGCGTTGCGGCCCCGCTTCCCTCCCCGTCTCGTTCCCTCCCCGCGTCGGCCGCCGCGGGCGCGGCACCGACCCGTTTAAGGTTCGACGCCCGTCCCTCCGGGTATGTTTCCGCTCCAGTCCCCGCTCGACGCGGCGGTCGGACTCCTCGTCCGCCTGCTCCTCCTGGTCGTCCCGTTCGTCGTCGTGTTCGGTGGCGCCCGCCTCCTGCTCCCCCGACTGTTCGAACGCCTCGCTGAGGCGGGCAACTGGTCGGCCAACGGCGAGTCGGTCCTGCTCGCGTTCGCGCTCGGGACGGCGGCGACGCTCGGCGCACTCGTCGGGGTGATGCTCGCCGCTTTCGAGTTCCTGCGGGTCGGTTCGCTCGTGCTCACGCTCGGCGGCGTCGTCACCGGCGTCGCCGTCGAGCGCCGCCGCCGGCCGCGCGCGCCCCCGCGGACGGAACTGCTGGCGGTCGTCGCGGGCCTGCTCGCGGTCGGTGTCGTCTCGTTCGCCGCGCCGAGCCACTTGCTCCAGTCCGTCGGCGTGTTCCTCGCGGCCGGCACGTTCGGCGGACTGGCGCGCGCGGCGGTCGTCTCGGTCGTCTCGCGCGAACCGCTCGCGACGCGCGTCGACGACTGACGCGCTCGTCCGGTCGCTCCCGCCGGTCGCCGCCCGTCTCCGCGTCTCCGTGCGTCGTCTTCCTCTCCGCGCGTCGTCTCCCTCGCCCGGGTCGTCCCTACCCGCCCGTCGTCGCTACTCGGCTCCGGCTCCGCCCCCCTCCAGCCACGCCGACGGGTCGCGGTCCAGATACGTCCGGAGCTGTGCCGTCGCGCTCGCGTCGTACCGGAGGACGCGCCGCCACCACGGTCCCGCCCCGGAGTCGTTCGAGAGGTCGGTCACCAGCCGGTTCGCCTCCACGCCCGCCTCGGGGGTCGACAGCGGCACCGCGCGGTCGAACAGCCGCGAGCCGTCGGTGCCGCGGACCAACACCGCGGCGTCGAACGTCTCCCGGCGGAGGTGCGCGTTCGACCCGAACCGCTCGCGCTCCTCGGCGGCGAGGCGGCGGTACGCGTCGCCGGTCACCGCCTCCGCCACCTCGAACGCGCCGATCAGGAACGCGCCCCACTCCGGGGGGAGCCAGTCGGCCGCGTCGGCGTCACCGTCCGCGCGGACGCTCAGCGTCGCGTAGAACAGCAGGATGTCGCCGGGGTCGAGCCGCGAGAGCGGGCCGGCCTTCACGCCGTTGGGGTCGCCGTAGGTGTAGCGCTCGGCGCCGTGAACCCCGGCGAACTCCGGGTCGCGGTGGACCGGCAGGTCGACCGCGTCGTCGGGGACGTACTCGCCGAGGCCGAGGTCGGCGTACGTCGCCGCGGGTTCGCGGGTGGGCTCCCGTTCGGGGATCGGGACGTAGACGAACGAGCCGTCGCCGTACACCGGCCCCCGGCGGCCGGGGAGGTTCGTGTTCGCGGCGACGTTGATGGCGACGGCTCGGGGCACGCTCGACCGTGAGGCCCCGACCGGCAAAACTCCACCCGGTGTGGGGGTACACCGGCGGCTGTTCGGGACGCCGTTTCGACGACGACACCGATGCGGGACGCGACTCGGAGCGGTTCAGGAAGCTACCGCCGGACGAGCGGTCGGCCCGGGGCCGAGAGGGGAACGCTACGCCTCTGGGCCCTGCTGTCCGCGCGCTCCGAGAGCGAGCGCGCGCCTGCGGGGGAGCCTCCGACTCCGGGATGTACTCCGTCGCGTCACTCCCTTCTCTGCGCTTGGTCCAGAGCGCGCCGTCGCGTGCCGCGGCCTCACCGCTTCGCTCTACTCGGCCCCGCGCTAATCGTCGGCTTCGCGCGCGCCCGGCGGCGCGACGTCGCGCTGGAACTCGTCGAACACGTCGACGTCGTCCGGGACCGAACGCTCCAGTTTCCGCTCGGCCGCGCGGTTGGTCAGCCGGTCCTCGACGGGGTCGGCCACGTCCTCCCACCCCGGCTTCACCTTCACGCTCTTGGCGGGCGACCCGACCGCGATGTGGTGGTCGGGCACGTCGCCCTGGACGACGCTCTTGGCGCCGACGACGCTGTTCTTCCCGACGCGCATCCCGGCGCGGACCATCGTGTCGTACGTGACCCGCGCGTCGTCGTCGATGACCGTGTGGTAGTTCTCGACGGCGGTCTGGTCGACGACGTCGTGGTCGTGGCTGAACACGTGCGCGGCGTCGGAGATGGACACCCGGTCGCCTACCGTCAGTTTTCCCCGGTCGTCGAGGTGGACGTCGTCGTGGACGACCACGTTGTCGCCCATCTCGATGTTGTGCCCGTAGGTGAACGTGATGCCCTTGAACAGCCGGAGACCGTCGCCCGCCTCCGCGAACAGGTGGTTCGCGAGCATCTGGCGGAACCGCAGCGCGAACGCGATGTTGTCGGCCATCGGCGTCGCGTCGAACTGCCGCCAGAGCCACTGGAGGTGTTTCGACCGGGTGAACGTCTCCTCGTCCTTCTCGGCGTAGTACTCCGACTCCAGCGTGGCGTTACACGGGTCGTACCCCTGGAGCCGAACCCGCTCGGCGGGCGTCACGTCGCCGCCCGCTCGCCACCGCTCGTACGCGTCACGGTCGCCGAACAGGTCCACGAGCGTGTCGCGGACCACCTCGCAGGTGTCCTCCGCGCCGGAGAGTCGTTCGTCCACCTGCTCGATGAAGGCCGTGACCCCCTCCTCCGCCTCCGCCGGGAGGGACACGTGACGCTTGGTCATGCCGACGGGTTGGCCGGGCGCGGCCAAATGGGTTCGGATGGGCGAACGTCTCCGCCCGGTCGAACGCGTCGACCGACCGCGGCCGGTCCCATCTCGGAGGCGCGGTCTCACACCCCGGTGACGACCGACCGGACCGCTCCGGCGACGACGCGCCCGGCGCCGGGGGTCCGACGGCGGGTCGGCCGCCGGCGTCGCGGACTCCCGCGCGGTGGGACGGACCGCGTCCCATAAGTTCACGGGGTCCCGACCCCGGGACATGCAGTACCGCGAACTCGGTGATTCCGGCGTCGAGGTGAGCGAGGTGGCCTTCGGCGCGTGGGTCGTCGGCACCGACTGGTGGGGCGACCGGAGCGACGAGGAGTCCGTCGAGATGGTGGAGTACGCGCTCGACCAGGGGGTCACGTTCTTCGACACGGGCGACGTGTACGGCCACGGGCGCTCGGAGGAGTTGATCGGCGAGGCGCTCGCCGAACACCGCGACGAGGTCACCGTGGCCACCAAGGTGGGCTACGACTTCTACGACAACCCGCAGGCGGGTCACGGCGAACTCCCGAAGGACCTCTCGCCGGCGTACCTCCGCGACGCCGTCGAGAATAGCCTCGATCGCCTCGACATGGAGTACGTCGACGTGCTGTACCTCCACAACGCGAACGTCGACGAGGTGACCGACGAGGTGCTCGAAACGCTCTACGAGATGCGCGACGACGGGCTGTACGACGCGCTCGGGTGGGCAGTCGGCCCGTCCATCGGCTGGCTCGCCGAGGGTGACCGCGCGGTCCAACTCGACTTCGACGTGGTCCAGACCGTGTTCAACCTGCTCGAACAGGCGCCCGGCCAGCACTTCATCGACACCGTCCGTCAGGAGGGGAGCGACACCAGCCTCGTCGCGCGCGTCCCCCACTCGTCGGGGCTGCTCAACGAGCAGGTCACTCCCGACACCGAACTCGGTGAGGGCGACCACCGCTCGCACCGCCCCCAGCAGTGGTTCGAGACGGGCTGGGAGAAGGTCGACGCGCTCCGATTCCTCGAACGCGACGGCGCGAGAACGATGGGTCAGGCGACCATCCAGTGGCTGCTCAGTCACGACGAGGTGGCGTCGGTCACGCCCACGTTCCGCACCCGCGACGACGTCGACGAGTGGGCGGCCGCGCCCGACACGCCGCGGCTGAGCGACGAGGAGGTCGACCGCGTCGAGGAGCTGTACGCCGAGAACTTCGGCGTCGACCGCGACGACGGGATGAACCCCGAGGACTACCGGAGTTCGGTCGGCGACGACGACCTCCGCGCGGCGGGCGTCCTGCCGCGCGAGGAGCCGGCGGACTGAGCGTGGGGACCGACGCCCGAACCCGGCCGGATTCGACGGCCGAGTCGAGTCGCCCCCGACGGCTCGCCCGCGCGTTCCTCGCGGCGACGCTCGCCGTCCACGCGACCCTCGCGGCCGCCGTCTACATCGACGCGCGCGACCGCGACCCGTCCGGGCCAGCGTGGGCGGCCGCGACGCTCGCGACCGGACTCGTCGGCGTCGTCGGTTACCTGCGCCGGCGCTGACCGGCGGGTCGCGACGTGGCCGGTGCGGCGCCCCGCCGGCCGCCCGCGCCGCGGTCCCGCTCTCACTCGGCGTCGGGACAGGTCGGGTCGGTGTCGACCACGAACCGCGCGCCGTCGCCGCAGTCGCTGGCGGAGACGCGCCAGCCGTGCGCCTCCGCGATGTCGCGGACGATGGCCAGCCCGAACCCGGTGCCGTCGTCGGCGGTGGTGTACCCCCGCGAGAACACCTCCTCGCGCGTCTCCGTCGGGATGCCGGGACCGTCGTCTTCGACGTAGAACCCGTCGGCCGTCGATCCCACCGTCACCGTCACGCCCTCGCCCGCGTGGTCGACGGCGTTGCGGAACAGGTTCTCCAGCAGTTCCCGCAGCCGCGACTCGTCGGCGTCGACGGTGCCGAGGTCGTCGGCGGTGCGGAGGGTCGCGTCGGCGTCGCCGTCGATACCGTCCCACGTTGCGCGCGCGAGCGGCCCGAGTTCGACCGGTTCGGTGCTGCCGACCGACCGGCCGTTCCGCGCGAGCGCGAGCAGGTCGTCGATGAGCGCCTCCATCCGGTCGTGCGCCTCCGCCACTTGGTCGAGGTGGGGGCTGTCGTCGCCGTCCCGGCGGGCGAGTTCGAGCCGCCCCTCCGCGACGTTGAGCGGGTTGCGGAGGTCGTGGCTCACGACCGAGGCGAACTCCTCGAGCCGCTCGTTCTGCCTGGCGAGTTCCCGCTCGCGGGCGCGCAACAGTTCCTCCTGTTTCGCCCGGTCGAGCGCCGCCTCGACGTTGTCCGCGAGCACGCGCGCCAGCCGGATGTCCGACTCGCTGAACGCGTCGGGGTCGGGCGCGCCCGCGACGAAGACGCCGTGGTCGCCGAGCGGGAGGACCATCTGGCTCCTGACCGGCGCCCCGGGGTCGACGTCGTCCTCGCGGTGGACGTCGTCGTACACCTCCACCTCGTCCGCCCGGAACGCCCGCCAGCCGAGACTCCCCGAACCCATGTCGGGCACGTCGCCGCCGAACAGCTCCCGGGCCTCGGCGGTCACGCTCACGGGGACCAGCCGGTCGCCGCCGGACGCGAGGAGGTACACCGCGTTCCGAGATAGCCCCAACACCTCGTGGGCGGTGTCGGTCGTCACCGCGGCGACCGAGGCGGTGTCGGTGGTCATGAGTTCGCGCGTCGCCTCGTGGAGGCGGTCGAGCCGGCGTTCGCGCTCCAGCCGGTCGAGCGCGCTCGCGGCGTTGTCGGCGAGACGTTCGAGCAGTTCGACCGACTCGTCGTCCAGCGGGCGGTGCTCGGCCCCGCCCGCGATGAGCACGCCGTACCCTTCGACGGGGACGATGACGCCCGACCAGACGTCGTCGTCGCTCCCCGCGCGGTCGTCGCCGTCGACGCGGAACGTCCGACCGTTCCGGTAGACGGTCTCCACCAGCCCGCCGTGCGGGTAGGTGGGCGCCTCGCCGAACCGGTCGCGGACGGCGGCGGTTGCCGCGACCGGGGTGAGCCCCTCGCCGTCCTCGTGGAGGTACGCTCCCACCAGGGGGAGCCCGAGGACGTCCTCCGCGGTGTCGACCGCCACCCAGCACAGCTCCTCCCGCGTCGAGGCCCGCATCAGCTCGCGGGTCGCCCCGTACAGCGACCGGAGGCAACCGGCGTCTGTCTGGGCGGCGTTGCCGGTGTCCATCAGATCACCGTTAATCGACGATGTGGGATAAAGGTCGCTACTCGCCACTCACGAGTGATAGCTCGAAACTAACGAAGGCGTAAGCAAACGGACGCACGAGGGACCAACGACGTTCCTACGTCGACCCGCTCACGCGAGGAAGACGTGCCGCGGGCGGTCCGCCAGCCGTTCCCGGCCGGCCGACACCGTCTCGCGGAACGCGTCCGACCGGAAGAACTCCATGGCGTCCTCCTGTGAGGCCCACTGGCTCGCGATGAACATGTCGTTGTCGTCCTCGCGGTTCACCATCAGGTCCGTCTCGTAGTGGCCGTCCATCCCGGCGAGCATCTCGCCCACCGCGTCGAACTGCTCGACGAACCACTCGCGGTGGCCGGGTTTCACCGTGTAGAACATCCCCATCGTCCCGAACCCGGAGTCCTCCTCGGACCGTTCGACCACGCCGGGCAGTTCCGAGAGGAACCCCGCGGCGGTCTCGGCGGCACTCGCGGTGTCCCAGACGCTCACGACCGCCGAGCGGTCGGCGTCGTGACCCTCGTACACCGCCGTCTTGACGTGCGTGCCGTAGTGTTCGAAGTTGCCCCGCAGTCCCTCCACCTCCTCGAACAGGTCGTCGGGGTCCGCCTCCGAGTACAGCGTCGTCGCGTACACGTCCTCCCCGTGGGGCGTGCCCGCGTAGATGTCGAGGTCCTCCAGTTCCGCGCGGATGCTCTCCTCGTCGGCGCCGTCGGTGTCGTCGGCGTCGTCGGCGTCGGTCGACCCGCGTTCGCCGTCGCCGGGGTGGCCCGCGCCGCCCCCGGTCTCCCCTTCGCCGTGGGGATGGTCGCCCGTGTCGCCGCCCTCCTCGCCGTGGGGGTGGTCGCCGTGCGGCGACGTGGCGTGCGGCGACACCTCGTCGTGTTCGCTCGTCGGCACCGGGTCGCCGTCGAGGTACGCCCGCAGGTCCGACGGCGGGAACCGACGGCCGACGTAGAACGACCCGAACTCGCCGTACTTCGAGGTGGCCTCGTCGAACCGCATGTCGTAGACGAGGTCCTTGATGTCCGTCGGGTCGGAGCCGAACAGGGTGACGCCCCACTCGTGGTCGTCGAACCCGACCGACGAGGCGATGACCTGCTTGATCCGGCCGGCGTACTCGCGGCCCACGTCGCCGTGGCCCGACATCAGTTCCGCCCGCTCGTCGAAGCTCAGGTCGTACCAGTTGTGCTCCTCGCCGCGGCGCTTGCTCATCGGGTAGAACGCGACGTACTCGTCGTCGGGGATGTCGGGCTTCAGTTTCCCCTCGATGTAGCGGCGCAGCCCCTCGTCTATCTCGTCTTCGTTCCCCTCGAAGTAGTCGTCGGAGACGTACCCCGACACCTCGGTCACGGAGACGTACGACGTGGGCTGGTCGGTGAACCCCGCGAGCGCCGTCGACTCGAAGCGCCGCTCGGCCGCAGATAGCGCGTCGAGCGTCGGCCGGAAGTGGACGACGAGCAGGTCGGCCTTGTGTCCCAAAACGGAGAACACGGCCGAGGCGCCCGCCTCGGCGTCGTCGACGCGCTCGTGGCGTTCGAGGTAGTCGACCCCCTCCTCGACGGCGGCCGTGCGCGCGCGTTCGGGCGCGTCGCGCCACGCGTCCCAGTCGACAGTTCGGAAGTCGTGGAGGGCGAACCAGCCCTCGTCCGTCTCGGGTGCGTCCGGCATACCCGCGGGTTGGGACGCGGGCGGTATGCCTGTTTTCCTTCGCGCGCGACGCCCACCGGACGGGCACGACTACCCGCCGCGGGCGCCCGCCCGCGGCGACCCGAACCCCGCCCCCGGCCGGGTCGGCCGTCCCGACGCCGGACCCGAACCCCTTTGTCCACGCGCGAATTCCGTTCGGGTGAATGAGTCCGCTGTTGTGGGTCCTCCTGGGGGTGGTCGCCTACTCGGTCGTCGCGATGGGGCTGCAGGCGCGGGGGTACCTGCCGAACGCCGTCCGGGTCCAGGGGCCGCTCACCACGATCCACACCACGTACGGTCGGAAGCTCCTCGACCGGCTCTCGCGCCCGAAGCGGTTCTGGCGCGCGTGGAGCAACCTCGGGGTGGGGGTCGCACTCGTCGTCATGTTCGGGATGTTCTTCTTCCTCGTACAGGCGGCCGTCGCCACGGTCCGGAACCCCACCGTGACGCAGGCGAACCAGCCGTCGAACTTCCTCGTCATCCCGGGCGTCAACGACTTCCTCCCGCTCGAAGTCGCACCCGAAATCGTCCTCGGCCTCCTGATCGCGCTCGTCGTCCACGAGGGGGGCCACGGCCTGCTGTGTCGGGTCGAGGACATCGAGATCGACTCGCTCGGCGTCGTGTTGCTCGCGGTGATCCCCGTCGGGGCGTTCGTCGAACCGGACGAGGAGAGCCAGCGACGCGCCGACCGCGGCGCGCGGACCCGGATGTTCGCCGCGGGCGTGACGAACAACTTCCTCGTCACGGCCGTCGCGTTCGCGTTGCTGTTCGGCCCGGTCGCCGGCGCGCTCACCCCCGCGGCGGGGGTCGCCGTCGGCGGCACCTACCAGGGCGCGCCCGCCGCCGATGCGGGCGTCTCAGGCGGCGACCGGATCACCGCGGTCGGGGGCGTCGCCGTCCCGAACGAGTCGGCGCTGAACGCGGCGCTGGCGAACGCGAGCGATCCCGCCGTCGAGGTGGAACTGAACGGCGAGGAGCGTATCACCGTCGACCGGCGCGTCGTCGCGGTGGGGAGCGTCGGGGGCAACCCCGCCAACCTCACGGTCGACCCCGACGACGACCCCATCCGGATCGCCGCGGTCAACGGCACCGAGGTGCGGACGATGAGCGCGTTCCGCGACGCCGCCCGCGACCACGAGTTCGCCCGTCTCGACACCAGCGAGGGCGTCCGGACGCTCCCGCTCGGCGCGTACGCCACCGTCCAAGACGACGGCGCGTTCGACGCGGCGAGCGACGACGCGCTCGCGAACGAATCCGTGGTCGTCACCGAAATCGCCGGCCGGCGGGTGCTCGACTTCACCGACCTCGGCGCCGTCGTCGACGCGTACGGACCCGGCGACGCCGTGACCGTCCGCGCGTACGTCGACGGCGAGTTCCGCGAGTACGACGTCGAACTCGGCGCCGACGAGTCGACCGCCGCCGAGGACGACGCGCTCCTCGGCGTCTTCGGCACGCAGGGGGTCTCCGGGCTGGTCGTCGACGACTTCGGCGTCCAGGTGTACCCGGCGAGCGCGTACCTCACGCTCCTCGGCGGGGGCGACGGCACGCCGCCGGGCAACTTCGGCGGTCTCGCGGGGTCGTTCCTCGGGTTGGCGTACATCGCGCTGCTGTTGCCGCTCGCGGGCGCGACGGGCTTTCTCCCGTACAACTTCGCGGGCTTCTACGGCGAGTTCACCAACTTCTACGACGTGACCGGCCCGCTCGGCGCGTTCGGGGAGACGCCGGTGTTCGTCGCCGCGAACGTGTTGTTCTGGACCGCGTGGATCAACGTCCAACTGGGCATCTTCAACTGCATCCCCGGCTACCCGCTCGACGGCGGCCGGATCCTCCGGATGGTCGCGGAGGGTATCGTCTCACGGCTCCCCGTCTCCGACCGACAGACGCTCGTCCGCACCATCACCGTCTCCGTCGGGCTGACGATGCTGGGCGCGCTGCTGGTCGTGATGTTCGCGCCGCAGGTGCTCGCGGGCTGAGGTCGTCGCAGTCGGCGTCCGCGCCGGGCGGACCGGCCCCGCCGGACCCGGACGTTCGACTCGGCTCAGTTCGCGGGACCGTCCGCGACCGCCTCCGCGCCCTCGACCGACTCCGCGGAGTTCGCCGTCTCGTCGTCGGCCGCGTTCTCCGGCTGGTCCGGCTCCGCCGTCTCGCCGTCGGCCCCGTCCGGTCCGCCCGGGATGTCGGTGTCGCTGTCGGCGTGGCCCATCCGTGCGAGGAACTCCTCGGGCGTGTCGGGGATGCGCTCGAACGTGCCGAAGTCGCGCTCGTGGTGGCGGATCATCTGTTCCGCGATCCACGCCGAGTAGTCGGCGTCGAACCGCCAGCCGTCGGCGGGCGCGTCGACCGTGAACCGGTCGTCGGTGGCGAACGCGACGTAGACGTGGTAGAACCCGAGGATGACGTCCGCGAACTCGCGGGCCTTCCCGCCCGTGTCGACGCGCTTCTCCGCGAGGTGGTCGTGACCCGCCTCGGTGAGTTCGAAGTACTTCCGGTCGGGTTCGTCCGCGCGTTCGATCCGTTCGGCCCACCCCTCGTCTTCGAACTTGTAGAGGATGGGGTAGACCGACCCGTACGACGGCTCCCAGTGGCCGCCGCTGATCTCGGTTATCTCCTTGAGGATCTCGTAGCCGTACCGGGGTTTCTCCTCGAGGAGTTCGAGCACGAGATACGAGATGAGGCCTCGCGGCGGGCCGCTCTTCCGCATTGTCCCCGTATTCGAGGTTCACAGCCTAAGGGTTTCGGTATCGACACCTCGCTCGACTGACTGGTCGGTCGCCGGACCACCGCTCGTTCGTCTCCCGGCTCTCGACGGACCCCGCCGCAGGCGGCTCAGCCTTCGCGCCGCAGCCGCCGGACGACGAAGTCGCGTTCGAGTTCGCCGAGGAACTCGCCGAGCCGCGGTCCCTGCGTCTCGTCGAAGAACAGCCGGTAGCCCGCCTCGAACAGCGCCGACACCTCCACGTCCCGCCGGCGGGCCGTCTCGTACACCTCCCCTTGGATCGCCTCGCCGTCGTGGCCCTCGGCGACGAACCCCGCGAGGTCGTCGAGCGCCGTCCGGGTCGCGTCGTCGAACTCGTGGGCGGGCAGGTCGGTCTGGAGGCGGTAGTTGTACTCGTTGTCGAACCGCTCGGCCCAGCGGCGGGCGCGTTCGACCCGCCCGAGCGCGTCCTCTATCGCCCACTCGGGCGTGGTCTCGTCGAAGTGGCCCTCGTCTCGCGCCATCTTGACGCGGAACTCGCGGTCGTCGACCATCCCGAGCACCGCGGCGAACGTGTACGGGAGGCGGACGCGGTCCGCGCGCGGTTCGTCGACCACGAACGGGTACGCCCGCTCGGCGAGCGGACCAAGCGTCTCGTCGGTGTCCTCGCCGAAGTAGAGCCGCTCGAACCGGTCGAACTCGTCGACCAACTGGTCGACCCGCTCGACGTCGAAGTCCTTCGCCTTCTTGGGGTTGCGGACGAAGAAGTAGCGGAGCACCTCGGGTTCGATCAGGTCGAGCACCTCCCGGACGGTCACGACGTTCCCCTCCGACGACGAGAGCGCCTCGCCGTTGAGCGTGAACCACTCGTACACCATCGGCACCGGCGGGTCGACGCCGAACACGTTGCGCGCGACGTCGTCGCCGCTGGGCCACGACCCCTCGGCGTGGTCCTTCCCGAACGGCTCGAAGTCGACGCCGAGCGCGTCCCACTGTGCGGGCCACTCGAACCGCCACGGGAGCTTCCCCTCCCGGAACGTCGCGGTGCCCTCGTGGCCGCAGCCCTCGATGTGCCGCCCGCCGGCGTCGAGACCCGAACACCGGTAGTCGACGGTGTGGGCGTCGACGTTGACGCCGGTGACGTCTTGGGTCAACATTCCACACTCCGAACACTGCGGCATGAACGGGACGTACGACTCGTCGACACCCGCCTGGTACCCCGAGAGCACCTCCCGCGCCGTATCCGCGTTCCGCAGGACGTGTTCGACCGCGTCGTCGAACGTGCCGTCGGCGTACAGGTCGGTGTTCGACAGCATCTCGATCGGGACGCCCACCAGTTCGGCCGACTCGCGCAACAGCGCCGCGAAGTGGTGGCCGTAGGAGGGGTGGCCGTCGCCGAACGGGTCGGGGATGTCCGTGTACGGCTTGCCGAGGTTCTCGCCGAGCGCGCTCGCGTCGATGTCGCCCAGCCCCACGAGGTTCCAGTCGGCGTCCGCGAGCGTCCGGGGGAGCTTCCTGAGCGCGTCGCGGTCGTCGCTGGTGAACACCTGCCGCACCGCGTGGCCCCGTTCGCGGAGCACCTCCGCGACGAAGTAGCCCCGGAGGATCTCGTTGAAGTGGCCCAGGTGGGGGATGCCCGACGGCGAGACACCACCCTTGATCACGACCGGGTCGTCGGGGTCGCGCGCCTCTATCTCGTCGGCCACCTCGTCCGCCCAGAACGCGTGGTACTCCCCGTCGCCGCCGTCGCCGCCGCGGCCGACCGCGTGCGGGTCGATCGTGCCGGCGTCCGCGTCCGTCTCCGCGTCCGCGTCCGCCCCGTCGGCACCCCCCGACGCGTCGTCGGCGTCGCCCGGCGCGTCGTCGCTGTCGTCCGCGCTCATCGCTGCGCCCAGTAGGTCGGCCGGTCGCCGCCCTCGGGGACGACGTCCGTCCCGGTGTGCTCGCCCCGGAGTACCGCGCCCTCGATGGCGTCGGGGTCGCTCCCGTCGAGGACGACGGTGCGCATGCCCGCCCGCTCGATCAGTTTCGCCGCCACCAGGTCGACCGGCGCGGACGTGCCCGCGTCGCGACTCATCGGGACGATCACCTCGACGAGCTCCGTCGGCGTCAGTTCGTCGAACTTGACGGCGTCGTCCGACTCGTTCGGGTCGGCGTCGTAGATGCCGTCCGCGTTGGTGGCGTACACCAGCAGGTCGGCGTCGATGTACTCCGCGAGCGCCGCCGCCACCGCGTCGGTGGTCTGGCCGGGCATCACCCCGCCCATCACGGAGATGTCCCCCCGGCGGATCGCGTCGCCCGCCTCGTCGTAGTCGTGGGCTGGCGTCGGGTCGACCCCGGCGCCGAGCGCGGCGACGAGCAGCCGGGCGTTGATCCGCGTCACGTCGATCCCGATCTGGTCGAGCTGTACCTCGTTGGCGCCGAGCTGGCGGGCGGCACCGATGTACTCGCGGGCGACGCCCCCGCCGCCGACGACGGCGCCGAGCGAACAGCCCTCCCCCGCCAACCGCTCGATGACGGCGGCGTGCCGCGCCACCCGGTCCGGGTCGAGTTCGGGCGCGAGCACGCTGCCGCCGAGCGACAGGACGACTCTCATTACGCACGGGTAGCTCGGATTCGGTCTTAAGGCTCCCGAACCCCGGTCGGGAGACGACGACGCGCCGACCGGACGGGGCGGCCGTCCCCGGTGCCGAAGGCCTATGTCCGTCCGCCTCCCTCGCCCGACCATGCAGGCTCTCAGCGTGGTCGGACCCGGGACCGGGCCCCTGCTCGACCCGCTCGCGGCCCGCCTCGACGGCCGCGTCGCGACCGTCCGGCGCGACGAGTCGGCGGCGCCCGACACGGCGGCGGGACCGGCCGACGCGGCGTTCGACCTCTCGCCCGACGGCGGCTGGCGCGCGAGCGGCACGGACGACTCGTTCGACGCGCTCCTCGACCGACTCGCCCCCGAGTACGACTACGCGCTCGTCGCGGGCTTCTCGCGGCTCCGACTGCCGACGGTCGTCGTCGGCGACCGCGAGGTGGCCGGCGACGTGCTCGAACGAGTCGACGACGCGGCCGAACTCGACGCCGACGCGCTCGCGGCCCGCCTCGACGACGCGGAGCCGCACGTCACGCTCGAAACCCTGGTCGACCGGGTGACGGCGTCGCCCGAAGCCGACCGGGCGGGCGCTATCGCCACGTTCACGGGTCGCGTCCGCGCGAAGGACTCCCCCGACGACGACCGGACGACCCACCTCGCGTTCGAGAAGTACGAGGGGGTCGCCGCCGACCGGATGGCGCGCATCGAACGCGAGTTGACCGACCGCGAGGGGGTCTTGGAGGTGGAGATGGCCCACCGCGTGGGCATCGTCCCCGACGGCGAGGACATCGTCTTCGTGGTGGTCCTCGCCGGTCACCGCCGGGAGGCGTTCCGCGCCGTCGAAGACGGCATCGACCGCCTCAAGGCAGAGGTACCCATCTTCAAGAAGGAGACGACGACCGACGAGGAGTTCTGGGTCCACGACCGCGCGTGAGCACTCCCGGCACCCCACTCGGCCGGATCTGGAGGCAATAATAACCTGTACCACGCGCGTCGGCCCTCCGTCTGACGCGTCTCGCGCACGACCGAACGAACGGTTCTAAGGGGGTTATAAAACGTCTAAGGGTCCCTCGAACCGTTGTGAATCGTTCATTTTCCTCGATTTACGGGCCCGCCAGCGTGAACGTGGCCGAATTACTCCCAACGGACTGTCGTTTATATGGGGTCACGGCGGCTTGGATGAGTCGAGGTGACTCAGATGAGCGCAACTGCCAACCCCTCCACCGACGCCGCAGACGCCGATAGCCAGTCCAACCACGAGTCCGAACCGGAGTCGAAGGAGGACCGCCTGAAGGGCTACCTCCTCGACCACGCACGCGACGGCGAGCTCTACTTCAAGAGCAAGTTCATCGCCGACGAGGTCGGACTCTCCCCCAAGGAGATCGGCGCGCTGATGGTGAAGCTCAAAGAGTCGGCGACGGAGCTGTCCATCGAGAAGTGGTCGTACACGAGCGCGACCACCTGGCGCATCGAGCCCACCTCCGGATAGCCGGTCCGTCGACACGCTCGGTCCCCCAGTCACCGACCCCCCGCACCGTTCCCCGACCCCCCCTTCCCCCGGTTTCTCGCGCCGACCGACGCCCGCCACCCGCGGCGCCGGCCCCGGAAGGACTTATGCCGTCGCCGGCCCAACCGTTCGCCGATGAGCGACGCGGACTCGCGGGACGTCCCCCGGCCCCCCGAACTCGACGCGGTCTTTCACCTCTCGGAGGTCCGGACCGACGACGACCGCATCCTCTACTACGGCGTGAGCGAACTCCGCGAACGGGAGCTAGTGCGCCGGGTGTGGTCGGCGTTCCGCGAACGCGGCTACGAGGTCCAGGCCGCCCGGACCGACAGCGGACTCGACGTGGTCGTCGCCCGCCCCTACTCGAACGGGCTCGACGGCGTCCCCTGGGTGAACCTCGGGCTGTTCGCCGCCACCGTGCTCTCGACGCTGCTGGTCGGCGCGTTCGCGTGGTACTACGTACCGCTCGCGGAGATCCAGCGGAACCCACTCACCGTCCTCCGAGCGTGGCCGTTCACCGCGGCGGTGCTCGGGGTGTTGATGACACACGAACTCGGCCACTACGTCATGGGACGGTACCACGGGGTCGACGTGTCGCTGCCGTACGTCATCCCCTTCTTCATCCCGTTCGGCACGATGGGTGCGGTGATCCGGATGCGCGGACAGATGCCCGACCGCGAGGCGCTGTTCGACATCGGGGTCGCCGGCCCGCTCGCGGGTCTCGCCGCCACCGTCGTCGTCTCGGTCGTCGGACTCTCGCTCGGCCCGATGACGGTGCCGCCGGAGGTGCTCTCGGCGGGCGGCCGGGTCATCGTGTTCGACAACCCGCCGCTGCTCGACGCCATCGCGGGCCTGTTGAACCAGCCGACGGGGTACGAGGACCCGGCGAAGACCGCCCACCCGGTGATCATGGGCGCGTGGGTGGGGATGTTCTTCACCGTGCTCAACCTCCTGCCGGTCGGCCAACTCGACGGCGGTCACATCGTCCGCGCGATGGTGGGCGAGCGACAGGAGACGCTCGCGGCGCTCGTGCCGCTCGCGCTGTTCGGGCTGGCGGCGTACCTCCACTACGGTCGCGGTCTCGGGGTGAACGACTCGGTCGGTCTCTGGGCGTTCTGGGGGCTGTTCTCCGCGTTCATCGCCTACCGCGGTCCCGCCCACCCGATCGACGACTCGCGGCTCGGCTGGAAGCGGCTCGCCGTCGGCGTGTTCACGTTCGCGCTCGGGCTGTCGTGTTTCATGCTCACGCCCATCCGGGTCATGGCGGCGTGAGCGCCGGCTCCCCGGCCGGAGCCGCGGTCAGTGGCCGTACCCCCGGTCCGCGAGCGGGTCGCCGTCGAGTTCGACCCCGTCGTCGGTCGTCGTCCCGACGCGCGCGAGCGGCGTCGGCGACGCCTCCCGCGCCGCGTCGAGCGCCGACTCGGGCAGCGTGAACACGAGTTCGAAGTCCTCGCCGACGAACAGCGCCCGCTCGCGCGCCTCCCTCCCCCCGTCGCTGGTCTCGCGGACCGCCTCGTCGACCGGGAGGGAGTCGCTCTCGACGGCGAACCCGCAGTCGCTCGCCTCCGAGAGTTGGTGGAGCGAGCGCGCCAGCCCGTCGCTCGAGTCCATCATCGCGGTCGCGTACGGCCGGAGCGCGACCCCCGCACCCACCCGGGGGGTGAACCGGAACAGCTCGTTCCCCCGCTCGGCGTCGCCGCGGTCGAACCAGCGGAGCGCGGCCGCCGTCCGACCGAGCGACCCGGTGACGCAGACCGCCTCGCCCGGCGACGCGCCCGACCGCAACACCGGGTCGGCGGTCGCACCCAGCGCGGTCGTCGACACGGTGAACTCGTCGTGGTCGTCGAGGTCACCGCCGACGTACTCGCCGTCGACCGCCTCACACACCTCCCGAGCGCCGCGGATGAACCCGCGGAGGGCGTCGGGGTCGAACTCGGGGGCGGCGTACACCGCGACGGCGGCCTCGGCGTCGGCGCCCATCGCGGCCACGTCCGACAGCGAGGCGCCGACCGCGCGCCACCCCGCGGTGTAGCGCGTGACGCCGTCGGGGAAGTCCGTCGTCTCGTGGAGCATGTCGGTCGTGAGTACCCGGTCGCCGACGACCGCACAGTCGTCGCCCGCCGACGGGAGGTCGGCGGCGATGGCGGCGAGCGCCTCGCGTTCGTTCATCTCTGTCCGGGTTCGCCCCCGGTCCCGAAACCGTTTCCGCCCGGCCGACTCCCGACTGCCCCGACCGCGCGGGCGCTCGCGACCCCACCTCGCGGTGTTCGCGCCGCCTCGCTCCTCACGACGCTTGACCCGCTCCTCGCGCCGCCCGACTCGCGCCGTTCGCGCCGTTCGGGTCGGCCCGCTCGCCCCTCCCGTGTCGGCCGGTCGTCGGCCGCCTGGCGGCTCCTTTCGACGGGTTGATACTGCCGCCGGGCGACGCTGGGGGCATGGACGGGGACCAACTGCGCGCCACGGTCGTCGGATTCCTCGGCGCGTTCGGCGTCCTCGGGGTCATGCTCTACTTCGTCGGCGTCGACGACCTGGCGGCCGAACTCTCCGGGGCCGACCCCGCGGTGGTCGCGCTCGTGGTCGCGGTGACGCTCGGCTGGCTCGCGGCGTGGTCGTTCTCGCTCCACACCGTCCTCGGCATCCTCGGCGCGAACCTGTCGCTCCCCAAGTCGTTTCTGGTGTTCAGCGGCGCCACCTTCTCGAACAACGTCACGCCGTTCGGGCAGGCGGGCGGCGAACCCGTGACGGCGCTGCTCATCTCGAAGGTGGCCGACACCGAGTACGAACGCGGACTCGCCGCCATCGCCAGCGTCGACACGCTCAACTTCGTCCCGTCGGTGACGCTCGCGCTGGTCGGCGCGGCGTACTTCGCCACCGAGACGACGTTCGGCCGACAGCTCCGGGTCGCCACCGGCGTGCTGGTCGTCCTCGCGGTGGTCGTCCCGGTCGCCATCTACTACGGCTGGCGGAACCGATACGAACTCGAACGGTGGGTGGTGTCGACGGTGACGCCCGCGGTCCGCCGGATCGGGCGGCTCGTGCCGGGCGTCTCGCCGCCGGACCCCGACGGCGTCGAGTCGCGGATCGGCCACTTCTTCGGCGCCATCGAACGGGTCGCCACCGACCGCCGGGGGATCGCGCTGTCGCTGTCGGCGTCGACGCTCGGGTGGGGACTCCAGATGGCCGGGCTGTACCTCTCGTTTCTCGCCATCGGCGCGCAGGTCCCCTTCTCGGCGATGCTGTTCGTGGTTCCGATGGGCGCCATCGCGGGCGTCACGCCGCTGCCGGGGGGCGCGGGGGGGATCGAAGCGGTGCTGGTGACCGTCCTGGTCGCGCTGCCGTCGGTCGCGATCGGTCAGGCGACGGCGTTCGCGGCCGTCGTCATCTACCGCGGGGCGGTCTACTGGATCCCGATCCTCATCGGCGGGAGCGTCCTCAGCTTCGTCGGCGTCGACAGCGTGAGGTGAGGCGGCGTCGGACCCGCGAGGCGGCGCTGTTCGCGCTCGCGATGCTCGCGCGAGCGGACGACCCGCCCCCGACTGCGCGAACCGGCCGCACGTCCCGCCGCGAGCACGATACGACGACTTTAAACCGAACGGCGCTGAATCCGCCCGTATGGTTACCCTCTACGACGTTCCGGCGGACGCCCTGATCGAGGCGGTCGCCGAGCGACTCGAAGAGCGCGTCGACGAACCCGCCTGGGTGGAGTTCACCAAGACCGGCTCGAGCCGCGAACTCCCGCCCCAGCAGGACGACTTCTGGTACGTCCGGACGGCCTCGCTGCTCCGGAAGGTGGCGGACAACGGCCCCATCGGGGTCGAACGCCTCGCCACCGAGTACGGCGGCTCCAAGCGCGGGTCGACCCGCTACAAGGTGTCGCCGCCGGAGCACGCCGCGGGGTCGCGCAAGATCATCCGTGTCGCACTCCAGCAACTGGAGGAGGAGGAGTTCGTCGAGACTGCCAAGGGCGAGGGTCGCCGCGTCACCGCCGAGGGCCGCGCGTTCCTCGACGAGGTGGCCGGCGAGGTGCTCTCCGACCTCGACCGTCCGGAACTCGAACGGTACGCCTGACGGGTCGCGGACCGTCGAGCCACTCCGTCCCCGCCCCGACGAGGGGGCGAGTCCGGAACCGCTCCGTCGGTCGTCGACGACTTACCCACCGTTTATATCGCCCCGACCGCTCACTCACGTATGTCCCTCGTAGCAGTCGTTCGGCTCCCGGCCGAGGAGTTCGCCCTCAGTCGGACGCTGACCGCGCTCCCCGACGCGGAGTTCGAGTGCGAACGGGTGGTCGAGACGGGCGACGGGGTGGTGATGCCGCTCCTGTGGGCCCGCGGTGCCGACCGCGAGGAACTCGAGTCCGCGTTCGACGACGACCCGACGGTCGACAACTGGGAGCTGCTCGTCGACCTCGACGGCAGGTGGCTCTACCAGATGGACTGGATCGACGACGTGCAGATGCTGTTTTACATGCTGACCAACACCGGCGGGACGGTGCTGGACATGCACGGCGTCAGCGACGAGTGGATGCTCCGAATCCTGTTTCCCGACGACGGCGACCTGGGCGACACGCGACAGTTCTGTGACCAGCGCAACCTCACCTTCGACGTGGTGACGACCCGCGAGATGGAGGGCGAGCCGAGCGGCCGGTTCGGTCTCACGGCCGGACAGATCCAGGCGCTCCGGGCGGCGTGTACCGCGGGCTACTTCGAGATTCCCCGGCGCGCGACGCTCGAAGAGGTGGCGGAGGACCTCGACATCTCCCACCAGGCGCTGTCGGAACGGCTCCGCCGCGGGCACAACGCGCTCATCCAGGACACCGTCCTCACCGGCCCGCTGCCCGAGAAGTAGCCCGGGCGGGCACCCGGCGGGCGGTAGCTACCCGCAACCGTTTTGCCGCCAGCCCGGTAACGGCGGCGTATGAGCGAGAACCCCGACGACGAGCGGCTGGAGGAACTCCGACAGCAGAAGATGGAGGAGCTACAAGACCAAGCGGGCGAGGGCGGTGCGAGCGCCGAGGAGCAGCAGGCGGCACAGGAGCGCGCCGAACAACAGCAGGACGCGATGCTCAAGCAGTACCTCACCGACGGCGCGCGCCAGCGGCTCAACGCCGTCGAGATGAGCAAGCCCGACTTCGCCAAGCAGGTCAAACAGCAGGTGACGGCGCTCGCCCAGAGCGGTCGCATCAACGGTCGCATCGACGAAGACCAGATGAAGTCGCTCCTCAAGGAGCTACAGCCCGACCAGAAGAGCTTCGACATCCGCCGGCGCTGACTCGGCGGCACGACGACACGCGACCCCGGTACGACGCGATACGACGAGACACGACGGGACACGACGCGACCCCGGTACGATACGACGACAACCTCACCGAATGGACCTCGCGCTCCTGTACAGCGGCGGCAAGGACTCCTCGCTCGCGGCGCTCGTTCTCGACCGCTTCTACGACGTTCGGCTGGTCACCGCCCGCTTCGGCGTGACCGACGACCACGAACACGCCGCCCGCGCGGCCGACGCGCTGGGCTTCCCGTTCGCGACGGTCGACCTCGACCGCTCGGTCGCCGAGACGGCCGTCGAGACGATGCGCGCGGACGGCTACCCCCGCAACGGGATCCAACACGTCCACGAGCACGCGCTCGAAGCCGTCGCGGAGTTGGACGTCGACGCCGTCGCCGACGGCACCCGACGGGACGACCGCGTCCCCACGGTCTCGCGGGCGTTCGCGCAGTCGCTGGAGGACCGCCACGGCGTCGACTACCTCTCGCCGCTGTCGGGGTTCGGCCGCTCGGCGGTCGACCGCCTGGTCGCCGAGACGCTCGACGTGGAGTCGGGCCCCAGCGAGGAGGTGCCGAAGGCGGACTACGAGGGCGAACTCCGCGAACTCCTCCGGACGGAACACGGTGGGGAGGCGGTCGGCGAGGTGTTCCCCGCCCACGAACAGACGTACGTCCGCGGGACGCGCGACTCGTCGGCCGACGCCGGGCGTTCGGAAGTCGACACCGAGTAGCCCGGCGCCGGGACCGTGGGGGTCGACACCGCGGAACCACGAGATTAAACCCCGCGCCGCGACAACCGCGACGCATGCCCACCTACGAGCGCCTGAAGGGGTTCCGCGACTTCTACCCCCCCGAGATGGCGGCCCGCCGGGAGGTCGTCGACACCGTCGAGGACGCCGCCCGCCGGTACGGCTTCCGGGAGATAGCGACCCCCCGGCTGGAGCGGGCGGAGCTGTGGACCGACAAGAGCGGCGACGACATCGTCGACGAACTGTACGCGTTCGAGGACCACGGCGGCCGCCACGTCACGCTCGCGCCCGAACTCACGCCGACGGTGGCGCGGATGTACGCCGCCAAGAGCCAGGAGCTGTCGAAGCCGGTCAAGTGGGTCTCTACCAGGCCGTTCTGGCGGTACGAGGCGGTCCAGCAGGGCCGGTTCCGCGAGTTCTACCAGACCAACATCGACGTGTTCGGCTCCAGCGAACCCGAGGCGGACGCGGAGGTGCTCGCGACGGCCGCCGACGCGCTCACGGACCTCGGACTCACGACCGACGACTTCGAGTTCCGCGTCTCCCACCGCGACATCCTCGGGAGCCTCCTCCGGTCGTTCGACGCCGACGTGGACGTGATCGCGGCCATCCGCGCCGTCGACAAGTCCGAGAAGGTCGACGAGAACGAGTACCTCGACTTGCTCGCGGACGCGGGGCTCGGCTACGACGAGGCCCGCGAGTTCGACGACCTGCTCGGCGTCACGGACCCGGCGAACCTCGACGAACTCACCGACTTCGCCGCCTCCGACGGGCTGGCGGACGCCGTCGAGAACCTGCGGGCGGTGCTCGCGGCCGCCGACGACTACGGCGTCGGCGACTACTGCGACCTCTCGCTGCGGACCGCCCGCGGGCTGGACTACTACACGGGCGCCGTCTTCGAGTGTTTCGACGCCACCGGCGAGGTGTCCCGCTCCGTGTTCGGGGGCGGCCGCTACGACGACCTGATCGAGGAGTTCGGCGGCCAGCCCACCCCCGCGGTCGGCGTCGCGCCCGGCTACGCCCCGCTCACCCTTCTCCTCGAACGCGCGGACGTGCTCCCCGAGGCGGCGGTGTCGACCGACTACTACGTCCTCCAGGTGGGCGACACCCGCGAGGTGGCCGCGCGGGTCGCACGCGACCTGCGCGCACGCGGCCACGTCGTCGAGACGGACGTCTCCGACCGGAGCTTCGGCGCGCAGATGGGGTACGCCGACTCGGTCAACGCGGAGACGGTCGTCATCGTGGGCGAACAGGACCTCGCCGACGGCAACGTCACGCTCAAGGAGATGTCGTCGGGCGACCAGACCACCGCGCCCGTCGACGCGTTCCCCGGCGAGTTCGACCGGCCCACGTACGACGACTTCGCGTAGATGGTCGACGCCGACTACCCGCCGGCGCTCGGTGCGGGCGACACCGTGGCTATCGTCGCCCCCTCGCACGCGCCGCCCGACGGGGCGATAGCGCGCGGTATCGACCGACTCGACTCGTTCGGGCTCGACGCCCGCGTGTTCGACAGCGCCCGTCGCGACACCGACTGGCTCCGCGACCACCCCGACGAACGCGCGGCGGACGTCCACCGCGCGTTCGAGGCCGACGACGTCGACGGCGTCGTCGCGGCGATGGGCGGCAACCGCGAACTCCAGTTGGTCGACAGCCTCGACCCCGAGGTGGTGTCGGACGACCCCAAGCGGTTCTACGGGTCGAGCGACAACACCCACCTCCACCAGTTCCTCAACGCCGCCGGCCTGGTCTCCTTCTACGGCGGGCAACTGTTCCCCGACCTGGTGGCCGACCCCGAGATGCACCCGTACACCCGCGAGTACGTCGGCCGGGCGTTCGGGTCGACGCCGTTCGGCGCGGTGACGGCCGCCGAGGAGTGGACCGACGAGTACTACGACCTGGAGGCGGACGACGACCGCGAGTGGTTCCCCGCCGACGGCTGGACGTGGCACCGGCCCGAGGCCGCCGAGGGGTCGGTCGCCGGGCGGGTCGTCGGCGGCTGCCTGTCGATGCTCGGAGCCCAGTTGATGCTCGGGGCGTCGTCGTACTTCCCCGACGTGCTCGACCCGGGGGACGTACTCGCGGTGGAGACGTCGGGCGAGACACCCGAACCCGCCGTCGTCGAGCGGTTCTTCGTCGCGCTCGGCGAACGGGGCGTCCTCGACCGACTGGGCGCGCTCCTGGTCGGCCGGCCGGAGACCCCGGTCGGGTCGACGCAGGCCCGCGCGCGCTACCGCCGCGACCAGCGCGAGACGGTGGCGTCGGTCGTCGACGAGTACGCCGACACGCCGGTCGTGTTCGACCTAGACTTCGGCCACACCGCGCCCGTCCTCCCGCTCCCGCTGGGTGCGCCCGTCGAGGTGGACGCCGACGAGCGTGCGATCCGGTTCCCCGACGCAGAGGCGGACGCGAGCGCGGAGCCGGGCTCGGGGCCGGACTCGGACGCCGGGGCCGACTGAGGCCGTGCGCGCGTTCCGCCTCGCCTACGACGGCCGCCCGTTCTACGGCTTCCAGCGCCAGCCCGACGTGCCGACCGTCGAGGACGCGCTGTTCGACGCGCTCGCGACGCTCGGCGTCCACGACGCGGACGCCCGCAAACCCGAGGGGTACGCCGCCGCCGGCCGCACCGACGCGGGCGTCTCCGCGGTCGCCCAGACCGTCGCGTTCGAGGCGCCCGACTGGCTCACGCCCGCCGCGCTCGGGTCGGAACTCCCGGCGTCGGTCCGGCCGTGGGCGAGCGCCGAGGCGCCCGACGGCTTCCACGCCACCCACGACGCGGCGCGACGGACGTACCGCTACCACCTCCACCTGCCCGCGTTCGACGAGCGAGGCGGGCGACGCCCAGGGGACGCCGACGCGGGGTCGTCGGACGCGCCCGGCCCGCCCGACCCCGCCGCCGCGCTCTCGCGGGCGCGCGAGGCCGCCGCGGCGCTGTCGGGCGAACACGACTTTCACAACCTCACGCCCGACGCCGAGGGGACCGTCCGCGACCTCGACTGCTCGGTCGTCCGCGACGGCGCGTTCCTCGTCGTCCGGGCCGCGGCGGACGGGTTCCCCCGCGAGTTCGTCCGCCGCCTCGCCTCGGTCGTCCGGGGGGTCGCGACGGGCGCGACCGACCGCGACCGGGTCGCGCGGGTGCTGTCGGCGGAGCACCTGAGCGGGCCGGCCGGCGTCGCGGCCGCGCCGGCGGAACCGCTCGTGCTCGCGGGGGTGACGTACCCGGGGCTGGCGTTCGGGACGGACCCCGACGCGGCCGAGAGCGTCCGCGCGGTGTTCGACCGGAAGCGGCGGGCGGGGCTGGTCCGCGCGCGGACCGCGACCGACGTACTGAACGCTCTATAGCTCCCCTGCCCCCCTCCGAGCGGTCGGAACGGCTCATAGCGAGGCTTTCGTCGGCCCGGACCGCTCCACCGCACATGTCCTACGAGGCGGTGGTGTTCGACACCGACGTTCTGACGCGCCGCACCCCCATCGAGACGCGTCGCGCGGCCGTGTCGGCGGCGTTCCGCGCGTTCGGCGCCGACCCGGAACTCGCGGGCGTCGACAGCGTCCTCCACGGGAGCGTCGGCCGCGTCCGCACGGTGTGTGACCGCTACGGCGTCGACCCCGACGCGTTCTGGGCCAAGCGGGAGGCGTACGCCGCGGCCACCGAGCGGACCGCGATGCTCGACGGGCGCAAGCGGTTGTACGACGACGTCGCTGGGGCGTTCGACCGCGTCGCGGGCGCCGTCGGCGTCGTGAGCAACGCGCCCGCCGCGTCGGTCGACCACCTGCTCGACGTGTTCGACCTCTCCGGGCGGGTGAGCGCCGCCGTCGGCCGGGAGCCGACGCTCGACGGCTACGCCCGGTGTCTCCCCGAGACGGCGTACCTCGACGACGCGCTCGACTCGCTCGGCACCCGCGACGCCCTGTTCGTCGGCGACGGCAACGCCGACCTCGTGGCGGCCGACCGCGCGGGCGTCGACTCGGCGTTCGTCCGCCGGCCCGCCCGCGTCGGCTACGAACTCACGACCGAGCCGACGTACGAACTCGACTCGCTGGCCGACCTCGGCGCGGTTGCCGGCACCGACTCCGACGGCGTCGACCGCCCGGAGCCGAACCGGGTGGCTTGAGCCGCCCTCCCGGCGCTCCCCGTTCGTTCGGCGCTCACCGCTCGTCCGGCGACTCCGCGACCCGCCAGCCGCGCTACTCCCACGCGGTAGGCCACAGCCCCGCCGCGCGCATCCCGGTCTCGTAGTCGGCCTCGCGGAACGCCTCCTCCACCTCGTAGGCGTCGAGCGTCGGCATCTCCGTCGCCCGGTCGGCCATCTCCCGGAGCGCGAACGCCGCGAGGATGCCGTGTTCGCGGACGTTCCTGTCGTCCACCTTGTCGCGGGTGTCCGCGTGGGTGTGCCCCCAGCCCCGGCCGCGCTCGCCGCTGTCGGAGTGGAGTTGCAGCGCCGGCACGCCCGCGCGGACGAACGGCCACTGGTCGGAGAACGGGTGCGGCTCCGATTTCACGCGCACGGGCTGGTTCGCCGCCTCGCCCACGCGCCGGACCACCTCCTCGGTCGCCTCGGAGGTGTGCGTCAGCGCCACCAGGTCGCGGAACCGGCCCGCGCCGTCGAGGTTGAGCACGCACTTCACGTCGTTCGTCTCCGTCGTCGCCGCGAGCCGTTCGGCGCCCGCCAGCCCCGTCTCCTCGCAGCCGACGGCGGCGAACCGGACGCCGATATCGAGGTCGTCTTCGGTCTCGGCGAGGATCCGCGCGGCGGTCACGAGCGTGGCGACCCCGCAGCCGTTGTCGAGCGCGCCCTCCGCGATGTCGTGGGCGTCGTAGTGGGCGAGCGCGAACACCTCGCGGTCGCTGTCGGGACCCACCCGCGCGAGTACGTTCCGGCTCTCGCCCGTCACCGTCTCGGCGTCGACGCGGAGTCGCGCCTCGCTGTCGCCGCGGTCGGCGTACTCGGTGAGCCACGCGCCCGTCTCCTTGCTCACGCCGACCGCCGGGATGGTCGCCTCGCGGTCGAACGTGAGCGACCCCGTCGGCGGGAGTTGGCCGGGGACGTGGTTGACGAAGACGAACCCGACCGCGCCCGCCTCGGCGGCGTAGCCGAACTTCTCCATCCGGTGGACGAACCGCCCGCCCTCGGGGGTGGTCGTGCTCGCCACGGCTATCTTCCCCTCGACGTCGGCGTCGTCCACCTCCTCGGGCGTGCCGTAGCCCACGTCGACGAGTTCGCCCCGCACGTCGCCCGGCGGGCAGTACGGCAGCGCGATGGTCTCGAACGACCGCTCGACGGGCGCCAGCAGGTCGAGGTCGGCCGACCCCCGGCGCCACTCGTTGGTCTCGAACGGCTCGCGGTGAACGTCGCGCAGGCCCGCCTCGTCGAACGCGTCGGCGACGAGTTCGGACGCCCGCTCCTCGCCGGGGCTCGCGGCCATCCGGCTGCCGATGGCGGTCAGGTCGGTCAGGAACTCCCAGGGCCGGTCGTCGGTCCACGTCCGGCCGACGGCGGCCGCGATGTCGGTGTCTGCGTCGTCCATGGTGCCGACTGCCCGAGCGACGGCAAAAGTGCGGGGGTGACGGCCACCCCCGCGCCGGGAGCGACGCGGCGACCAGTTCCCCCCCTCGGCCTTTACTTCCGCGGCGGCCGTCGGCCGAGCCGTGCCCCGGACTGCCCTCCTCGCGTCCACGCTGTTCGCCGCCGCGGTGACGTGCTGTGGGTTCGCCGCCGCCCGCGCGGGCGTCCCGTCGCCGCTCCCCGCCGGCTTCCTCTGGGCCGGCGCGCTCGTCCCGGCGGTCCACGCCGCCCGCGTCGTCGCCCGGGACGGCGGCGGCGCGCCCGGTCGCTGGCTCGTCCCCGCCCTCGGCCCACCGCTCGGGATGGCCGTCTGGGCGGCGTACGCGCTCGCTTCGACTCCCGGGACCGGGACCGACTCGCCGACGTGGCTGCTGGTCGCGGCGTACGGTCTCGGCGCGGTCACGGTGGCCGGCGTCGGCGCGGCCGTCGGCGCCCTCCTCCGCCGGGTGGACGCGGGTCGACTCCGCGGGGACGCCTGACCCCCGCGTTCGGCCGGCGGCGTCCGACGGCCGCCCCGTCCGTGGATCCCCCTCGACGGCGGACCGGTCGGGGTCCGCGTCCCGTACGCGACCCGCCACAAGGGTTAGTGGTGTGACGGCCGAGCGATCGGACGTGCAGACCGTCTTCCACATGATCGAGGGCGACGAGGAGTCGATGGACCGAACGCTCACGCTCGCGGGCAACCTCGCGGACGACGACACCGTCGACGTGGACAGCATCGTGGTCCTCGCGCAGGCGGAGGGGATCGACCCGCTGACGAAGGGCGGCCACGGCGAGAGCGAGGTGCAGTCGCTCGTCGAGGAGGGCGTCTCCTTTGCGGCGTGTAGCAACACGATGGAGATGATGGATCTGGAGGAGTCGGACCTCCACGACGGCGTCGAGGTGGTCTCGTCGGGCGTCGGCGAACTCACGCGCCTCCAGAACGAGGGCTACGCGTACATCCGCCCGTAGGCCGAGCGCCCGACCCGTTCTCGCACGTTCTTCGAGTGTCTCGCCCTCCGAGCCGGTGGGCCGCTCACGCCGACGCGGAGCCGCGTCGCCCGCCGGCGGTCAGTTCGGACGGGAGCGCGGCGTCCGCGTCGGCAGGAGGACGCGTCCGAGCACCTCCGGCGTCACCAGCGCCGTCGGCGGCCGCTCCAGTCTGAGCACGCGGAGGTACCGCTCGGCGACCCTGCCGTCGGCCTGTGCCGTCCGGACTAGCCGCGAGAGGTAGCGGTTGACCGCGTCGGTGCCGCGGGGCTTCGGTCCGGTCGTCCGCTCGAACGCGAAGTCCGAGCAGACGGTGATCCGCCAGACCGTGTCGACGACCGACCCCACCCGGTCGAAGAAGCGGGGCGCGAGGTTCGCGCGCCCGCCCGCCGCCAGCGCGTGGTGGAGGTGGAGCGCGTCGAGGGCGGCGACCGACATCCCCTGTCCGTAGATGGGGTTGAAGCTGGCGACGGCGTCGCCCGTCACGACCAGCCCCGACGGGAACCGGTCGAGGTCCTCGTAGCGCCGCCGCCGGGTCGCGGGGAAGGGGTAGCGACGGACGGTGCCGTCGGTCCACCGGTGGGCGTCGAGCAGGTGTGCGAGCGCGCCCGTCGGGAGACTCCCGGCGAACGCCTCGAACCCCGTCGGGTCCGCCGGTGGGTGGTCGCCGTGGAGACCGAACAGGGTCACGATCCACCGGTCGTCCTCGACGGGGATCGCCGCCCCGCCCCGAGGCGTCGCGGGCGACGGAACGACCAAGTACCCCTGGCGGTCGTCCGGCGGTCGCTCGACCAGCGTGGTGGCGTACACGAGGTCGACGCACACCCTCTCGACCGCCGGCGAGTCGTAGCCGTGGCGGTCGAGCCAGCGGGGCGTCCGCGAGGTCCGCCCGGTGGCGTCGACCACCAGGTCGGCGTCGACCGTCTCCGTCTCGCCCGCCCGCCCCCCCACGACCACCCCGTCGACCGTTCGCCCGCGCCGGTCAGTGCGGTAGTCGAGACACCGACAGCCCGGCCGGAGCGTGACGCCGTCGAGGGCGGTGACCCCGTCGCGGACCACCCGCTCGAACAGCGGGCGGGTGGCACAGTACATCGGCAGCCGCTCGGGCGGGTCGGCGAGGTAGCCGCCCTTCTGGTAGTACCCCAGGTCCCGCCCGAGGTCGATCGACAGCCCACCTCGGCCGACGAGCGTCTCGCTGTACCCCGGAAACAGGTCCTCGAGGGTCGCCCGCCCTGCCTCCAGCAGGACGTGGACGTGCTTCCCCTGCGGGATGCCCCGCCGGGGGTCACCCGTCCCGGTGGCCGGGTCGCGTTCGAGTATCGTCACGTCGTCGAACGCGTCCGCGAGGACGCGCCCCGCCAGGAGGCCGGCCACGCTCGCCCCGACGACGACCGCGTGGTCGCCGCACGCGTCGACCCGCGCCGGGTCGTACCGGGGGACGGATTCGAGTGTCACGTCTTCACGTACCGTGAGCCGAGGCGGTGAAACGGTTGCGGTCGCCCTCGTCCGCGAGCGGGCCGGTAAGCGACGGCTGTCGCTCGGCCGGCCCGGTCGGCGCGGCGGTCTCGGACCGCGTACCGGACGCGTAGGGTCGACGTACCCGGCGCTCCGCCCCGACACCGTCTGCCGGTTCCGAGCGCACCCACCCCGACGCGGGGGTGGGCGTCCGTCCCCGGTCGTCCCCGCCCGCCGGTCGACCCGTCCGTCCGGTGGCCGATTCCCGCAGTCGACCCCCGAGCGCGGCGCGCCCGACGAACGCACACAGTCTCATGATGGTAATCCATTCGTAACAATCTAGCCGTAGATACGCTCGCTATATGATGGTTCGGTTCAGTCGGCTCACGCGGAGTTCCAGTAATCTACGGGTGCACGCCGCGCTCCTCGCGTCGGTCGCCGCCTTCGGCGTCCTGCTCGACTCGCTGCCGTCGGCGGTCGTCGAGGTCTGCCTCGGGGTGGGCGTCGTCGGCCTGCTGTATCACGCGTTCCTCTCGGCGGTCGAACGCGCCGGCGGCCGTCCGTGGCCGCTGTCGTCGCTCCCCGACTGGCTACTGTTCGCCCTACCGACGGCCGGTATCGTCGGTCTCTACCTCCGCTCTCACCCCGTCTCGCCGCTGCGCGCGGGGCTGTTCGGCGCGCTGTTGGTCGTGTTCTTCTACTTCTGGTACGTCCTGCCGGCGGCGTGGTACCACAAGGTGCGGTCGGACCGGGAGGGCGACCCCGACCCGCCGGAGTCGAGTCTCACCGTCCTCGTGCCGGCGTACAACGAGGAGGCGTGTCTCGGCCGGACGCTCGACTCGCTGACCGAGGCGAGCTACCCCGGACAGAAGGAGATACTCGTCGTCGACGACGGGAGCACCGACGCCACCTACGAGACCGCGCTCGCGCACGCGACCGACGAGGTGACCGTCCTCCGGAAGCCCAACGGCGGCAAGGCCACCGCGCTCAACTACGGGCTGGAGTGGGCGACCGGTGACGCCGTCGTCACCGTCGACGCCGACTCCGTGGTCGTGCCCGACGCGCTCGAACGGATCGTCGCCGACCTGGAGGCACACTCGAACGTCGGCGCGGTCGGCGGGACGGTCAGGCTGCTCCACACCGACTCGTCCGTCGAGAAACTCCAGGCGCTTGAGTACGCGGTCGGGCTCAACACGTTCCGCCGCGCGTTCGCCGCGCTCGGCAACGTCAACGTGGTGCCGGGCTGTCTGGGCTGTTTCCGCCGGGAGGCGCTCGAATCGGTCGGCGGCTACGACGGCGACACGCTCACCGAGGACTACGACCTCACGCTCAAACTGCTCACCGCGGGGTGGGAGGTCCGCGCGAGCGAGGCGGTGTCGTACACGGAGGCGCCGTCGACGTGGCGCGACCTCTACCGGCAGCGGGTCCGGTGGACCCGGGGGAACGTCGAGTCGCTCCGGAAGCACGCGGGCGTGCTCGGCGGGGGGTCCGCCGCCGCCGGCACCGCCTTCTCGGGCATCGTCTTCCCGTTTCAGGTCGTCTCGCTCGTCGTCCTCCCGGTGTTGACGGCGGCCGTGCTCGGCACCGTCGGCGCCCAGTTGGCGATGGGTCACGTCGAACTCGTGGTGACGACGCTGTCGCTGTTCGTGCTCCTCCAGACGGTCGCCACGGGGTTCGCGCTCGCGCTCGACGAGACCGACCCGCGACTCCTGGCGTACGCGCCGGTGGCGGTCCCCTACCAGTACTTCATGAACGCGATCACGCTCAAGTCGATTCTCGACGTGGCAGTCGGGACCGACCGCGAGTGGACACACATCTCGCGGCGGTCGCCGGGCGGCGACGCCGCCGACGCGGCCGTCGACGCGGGACCGACGCTCGAAGCGGAGGTGAGCGATGACTGAACCGCGGACCACCCGCCGGGGACTGCTGGCGACGCTCGGGGGGGCGATGGGGGCGTCGGTGCTCGCCCGGGCGGGCGTCGGACGCCTCGAAACCGCGGGCCGGGGGCTCTCCGCGGGTCCCGCGTCCGACGACGGGGCGGCCGGCGGCGCCTCCGACGACCGCACGCCGGTCGACCCGGCGTCGCTCCGCCTCGATACGCCCGGCCGAGAACTGCTCGCGGACGTCGGGACGCCGCACGCGGGCCTGGGGACGCCCGACCGCTGGGAGGCGCTCGTGGGCGACTGTTCGCCCGCGCTCGGTCCCGACGCGGGCGACGGTGCGCTCCGGGTCGACCCGGACCCGACCGCGCGGGTCGAGTACGCCTTCGACGAGCCGTTCGACTTCTCGCGTCGGGACCTCTCCTTCTGGACGCGGTTCCCGACGGGACCGGCGAACCCGATCCGGGTGCGGCTGTTCGCCCCCGACGAGGCGAACCAGATACTCGCGTACAACTACCCGCTCAACCGCTGGCCCGACGCCCGGTTCGGCGTCGAGGTCGGTCCCACCTCCGAACTGGGGTCGCCCGACCCGACCGACGTGCGGCGGATGCAGATAGAGGTCGACCGCGGCGACCGCGGCGACCGGAGCCACCGGCCCGCGGTGTTCGACGGGTTCGCGACCAAGCCCAAGGCGTCGACCGGCCGGGTGATGGTCATCTTCGACGACAACCGCGCGAGCGTCGCCGACGCGTTCGCCGAGATGGACGCGCGGGGGATGCCCGCCGCCACCGCGGTGATCCCCGACGCCGTCGGCCTGCCGGGCCACCTCGACGCCGAGCAGTTGGCGGACCACCACGCCGCCGGGTGGGACATGGTCGCCCACCCGCAACTGGAGTACGGCCTGCCCCACTACTCCCGGGAGCGGCAACACGAGGCGATCCGCGAGACGAAACGCTGGCTCGTCGAGCGGGGGTACGAGGCGGGTGCCGACCACATCGTGACGCCGCTGGGTCGGGCCAGCACCGAGACGCTCGACCTGATCGCGCGGTACCACTACACCAACTACCTCACGAACGACGTGTTGAGCGGGACGCCGCCGGTCGACCCGCTCACCATCGAGCGGGTGGCCATCGACGACGTCGACGCCGCGACGGCGGCGGTCGGACGCGCCGAGCGCTACGGCATGACCGCGGTGCTGATGGCGCACACGGTCGGCGTCGACAGCGACGACCTGGTCTCCTTCGAGGGGTTCGTCGACGTGCTCGACCGCATCGAGCGCGCGGACGTCGAACTCACCACGCCGACGGAGTTCTGGGAGCGCTCGCTCGACCGGGTCTGAGCCGGGACCACCGACCCGACGGGACCCGCCCGCTCAGAGCGGTTCGACGCCGTCGCCGACCGCGATGGTGCCGCCCGCGACGATCCGCGCGCGGAGACCGCCGCGGTGGACGAGCGACGCCCGGACCCCCTCGACGTCGAGGCGGTCCTCCAGGTACGCGCACGGCTCGCAGAGTTCGACCCCCTCACAGCGGGCGTCGCCGACCCGGAACCGCTCGCCGACGAGGTGGTTCAGCGGCGCACCCCGCGTCGTCACGTTCCGGCGGTGGGCGCCCGCCTCCAGGTCGATGCCGTAGTCCGTCCGGACGGCGTCGAGCGCCTCCGCCTCGATGAGCGTGATACCGCGGTCGTCGCCCACCGAGAACGTCCCCTCGTCGCGGAAGTAGCGGTCCCCCCGGAGACCCCGACCCGCGACCGCCTCGACGGAGTCGGCCGGTTCGACCGGCGCGCCCGACTCCGGGGCGGTGTGGATCCGCTCGACGGTGCCGCGGTCGGTCATCCGTCCGTCCCGTCGGTCCGCGGTACCCGCGCCGGATCCGCGCGGAACCGGTCGTTCGTGTCTCTCGTCATCGGTTTCGTGATCGAGTGGTCTTCTATCGCCGGATAACCGTTCCGGTTCCGGCGGTCGTCTCGGGGACCGGCGGGCGACGCGCTTCCGCGCTCGACCGCTCAGAACACCAGTCCCGCGCGGATCGCGACGACGAGAGCCGTGAGCACGACCACGCTCGCGAGGGTGGTGACGAAGATGACGCTGCTCATGTACTCGGCGGTCGAGAGCGCGTCCTCGCCCGCGTCGTCGCCGTACGCGATTGCGAGCGCGAGCGGGGTGACGGCCGCGGGCGTCGCACACTCGAGGACGAACACGTTGGCGACGCGGGCGTCGCCGAACCCGACGGCGAGCGCCACCCCCCAGCCGACGACCGGCGCGACGAGGAGTTTGAGCGTCGCCGGCAGCGCCGTCCCCCGGAGCGCGCCCAGGTCGACGGAGGCGAGTTGGATCCCGACGACGGTCAACATCAGCGGGACGGCCGCCGACCCCACCGTGTCGACCGTCGTCATGAACGTCCCGTCGACGGACGGGACCGCCCCGAACGCGCGCAGCAGCGCCGCGAGACCGACCGCGTACACCAACGGGAGTCGGAACACCTCCCGGAGCGCGTCGGCCGCGCCCGCGGTCCGCTCGGCGCCCGCGGAGACGACGTAGACGCCGAGCGTGTAGACGACGACGCTCTGGACCGTGAGGTACAGCGTCGCGGTCGTCCGACCCACGTCGCCGAACACGAACCCCGAGAGGGGGATGCCGACGAACCCCGAGTTGGGCACCGCGCTCGCGAGCACCGCCGCGGGCAGCAGCGTCTCCGGCAGACCGCTCGCCCGCCCGGCGGCGTACGCGACGCCCATCATCACCACCATGTACGCCAGCACCCCGCCCGCGAGCGCGAGGACCGTCCGGCCGCTCAGGTCGGTCGTGGCGACGCCGTGAAACACCAGCGCGGGGAGGAAGACGTTGAGCGCGACCGTGTTGAGACCGTCGACGGACACGCCCGTCCGCCGGCCGAGGAGGTAGCCCACGGCGCCGATGGCGACGATGGGGAGGATGGCCGACGTGAACGCGGAGGCGACGCTCACGCCCGCTCCCCCGCGGCGTGAGTGGGGACCGGCCCCGGGCCGCGGCCGGGGAAGGGGGAGTCGGCTCCGAACACACCGGCAGTACTCCACACCCTCCCAAAGCGGTTGGGTATCCGGTGGGGCCGGGCGTCGCGGGTCGACTCGGTTCGCGGGCGCCGGCGCGGTGACCCGCGGCCGATTCTATATCGCGCGATGGAGTTTACCTCACGTGGGCGGTCCTCCTCGCACGGCACGGATCCGCACCTGAATCGGGCGTATCACCACGGACTGGTCCGATAGCTGTCGTTCCGGGGTCGGCGTGCGAGTCGCACCGGGGGTCCCCCCGTGGTGCCACGGCGGGGAGGAGTGCGTTCCGTCCGCGCCACGGCGGCCGCGGTAGACCGCCGTCTGCGCGTTCGCGGGTCGGGGTTCGCGGTTCGACAGGCCTTACTCGGCCGGGGGGGAACGCCTCCCCATGAGTTCGGTTCCCGAGCGGTCGGATATCGACGACGAGTACAAGTGGAGCGTCGACTCCATCTTCGCCGACGACGACGAGTGGGAGGCGGCGTTCGCCGACGCGCGCGAGCGACTCGACGAGGTGCGCGCCTTCGAGGGGCGGACGACGGACGACGCCGCGACGCTGCTCGACCTGATGGAGACGTACGAGTCCGTCGCCCGCGAGGTGGCGCAGGTCGTCCAGTACGCCAACCTCCGGTCGAGCGAGGACACCCGCGACCAGGAGTACCAGGCGATGGCGTCGAAGGCGGAGGCGCTGAGTTCTGAGGCGTCGTCGGCGTCGAGTTTCGTCGAGCCGGAACTCCAGGAGTTGGAGTGGACTGACGTCGAGGCGTTCGTCGACGAGGAGCCGGCGCTCGCGGAGTACGACCAGTACTTCGACGACGTGTTGCGGATGAAGCCGCACACCCGGTCGTCGGAGGTGGAGGAACTGCTCGCGGACCTCAGCGAGGTGACGAACGCCGCGAGCGAGTCGTACTCGATGCTCGCGAACGCCGACATGACGTTCCCCACCGTCGAGGGACCCGACGGCGACGAGGTGGAGATCAGTCAGGGCAACTTCACGACGCTGCTCCAGAAGCCCGACCGCGAGTTCCGCCGGCGGGTCCACGAGGAGTTCTACGAGGAGTGGGCCACCGTCCGCAACACCGTCGGGACGACGCTCGCGAAGTCGACGAAGAAGGACGTCAAACTCGCCCGGGCGCGCAACTACGACACCGCCCGCGAGGCGGCGCTCGACGGGCCGAACGTCCCCGTCGAGGTGTACGACACGCTCGTCGACACGGTGGAGGCCAACCTCGACTCGCTCCAGCACCACGCCGAGTTGAAGCGGCGCGCGCTCGACGTCGACGACCTGGAGATGTGGGACCTGTACATGTCGCTGACGGGCGATGAGGGGCCCGAGGTGAGCTACGAGCAAGCCAAGGAGTACGTGGTGGAGGCGGTCGAACCGCTCGGCGAGGCGTACCAGTCGCGGATGGCCGAGGGGCTGGAGTCGCGCTGGGTCGACGTCTACGAGAACCGCGGGAAGCGCGCGGGCGCGTTCTCGGGCGGGTCGTACGACACGCAGCCGTTCATCCTGATGAACTACCAGGACGACGTGAGTTCGGTGTTCACGCTGGCGCACGAACTCGGCCACTCGATGCACTCGGAACTCGCATCGGACGCCCAGCCGTGGCAGGACGCGGACTACGAGATATTCGTCGCCGAGGTGGCCTCGACGGTCAACGAGACGCTGTTGACCAACTACCTGCTGGAGAACGCCGAGAGCGACGAACTCCGCGCGCACGCGCTCGACCAGTACCTCGAACGCTTCCGGTCGACGCTGTTCCGCCAGACCATGTTCGCGGCGTTCGAGCAGGCGATCCACGAGCGCGCGGAGGCGGACGAACCGCTCACGCCCGACACGTTCGACGAGGTGTACGGCTCGCTCAAGGAGGAGTTTTACGCCAACGCGACCGTCGACGACCACGTCCGCCGCGAGTGGATGCGGATCCCCCACTTCTACTACAACTACTACGTCTACCAGTACTCGACGGGCATCTCCGCGGCGGCGGCCATCGTCGACCGCATCGAGGCGGACGGCGAGGAGGCGGCGGCCGACTACCGCGCCGCCCTCGAAGCCGGCGGCAGCGAGTACCCGCTGGACGTACTCGACGTCGCGGGCATCGACATGACCTCGGCGGAACCGGTCGAGTCCGCCATCGCGACGTACGACTCCTACCTCGACCGGGCGGAGTCGCTGCTCGACCTCTGAGACCGCCGGTATCCGGCGGATCGGTGCGGGAACAAAAAGTTCCCGGCACCCAAAGCCACATAACCAGCCACCACTAAGCACGGCCGAGAAATGTCCCGGAGTCCGTCCCTTCCAGACCGCCCCCGCCTCGAACTCGACCCGGACATGAGCGAGGCCGAACGGCTGGAAGCCCTTCGCCAGCACTTCGAGCGTATCGTTCAGGTCAACGACGAACTGAACGATCGCCTCGCCGACGCGGAGGGTCGGCGGGAGGACCTCAACGAGGAGGTGAACGAACTGAAGCGCCGGAACGAGGCGCTCAAGACCTCGTCGCTGTACGTCGCCACCGTCGAGGAGATGAGCGACGACGGCGCGATCATCAAACAGCACGGCAACAACCAGGAGGTGTTGACCGACGTCTCCCCCCGGCTCAAAGACGAGTTGGAGGCGGGCGACCGCGTCGCGATCAACGACTCGTTTAGCGTCCAGACGGTGCTCGACAACGAGACGGACGCGCGCGCACAGGCGATGGAGGTCGACGCCTCGCCGGAGGTGACGTACGACGACATCGGCGGCATCGACGACCAGGTGCGCGAGGTGCGCGAGACGGTCGAGGACCCGCTGATCAACGCCGACCAGTTCGCGGCCGTCGGCGTCGAACCGCCCTCCGGTGTTCTGCTCCACGGGCCGCCCGGCACCGGGAAGACGATGCTCGCGAAGGCCGTCGCGAACGAGACGGACGCGACGTTCATCAAGATGGCCGGCTCCGAACTCGTCCGGAAGTTCATCGGCGAGGGCGCCCGCCTCGTGCGCGACCTGTTCGAACTCGCGGCCGAACGCGAACCCGCGGTCATCTTCATCGACGAGATCGACGCCGTCGCCTCCAAGCGGACCGACTCGAAGACGTCGGGGGACGCAGAGGTCCAGCGGACGATGATGCAGTTGCTCGCTGAGATGGACGGGTTCGACGAGCGCGGCGAGATCCGGATCATCGCCGCGACCAACCGCTTCGACATGCTCGACGAGGCGATTCTCCGCCCCGGGCGGTTCGACCGGCTCATCGAGGTGCCCAAGCCCGCCCCCGAGGGGCGCGAGCGCATCCTCGAAATCCACACGGCCGACATGAACGTGGCCGACGACGTCGACTTCGAGACGCTCGCGCTCGAACTCGACGACTACTCGGGCGCCGACATCGCGTCGCTCGCGACCGAAGCGGGGATGTTCGCCATCCGCGACGAACGGACGGAGGTCCGGATGGCCGACTTCGAGGCCGCCCGCGAGAAGGTGGAGAACGAGGGCGAAGGCTCCATCACCAACGACGGGTTCGGCGCCTACCAGTACTGAACCGGGCGGCGCGCACCCTCCTCTTCGCTTTCTCTCCCTCCACTCACTTTCTCTTCTACTCTCTCCGACTCGCTTCCCCTTCTCCCCCTCCGACTCGCTTCCCCTTCTCCTCCCGTTACTCCCGCCCGGGCGTGTTCCGGGTGTGGTCGGTCAGGTCGCGGAGTTCGTCGACGCGGACCTCGCGGTCGAGCGACGCCGAGGCGTACGCCGCGAGCACCACCTCGACCGCCTCGCGGGCGTCCCGGCCGTCGACGGCGGGGTCGCGGCCCTCCCGCACCGCGTCGACGAACTCGCGGACCTGCCCCTCCAGTCCCGTGCCGTGTGGCGGGTCGACCAGGTCGGGGTCGACCGTCTCGTCGCCGACGGCGAACCGGCCGGAACTGTACGAGCCCTCGGTCCCGTTCACCTCGACCCGCTCGCGCTCCGCTCCGCGGACGGCGGTCGTCGCCGTGATGGTGCCGCGACCGCCGTTCTCGAAGCCGACGCGCACGACCGCGAGGTCCTCACACTCCATGTCGTGTGCGAGCGTCTCCGTCGCGGCGTCGACGCGGTCGATCCCGCCGGTCAGCCACCCGAGGAGGTCGACGAAGTGGACCGCCTGCTGGAGGAGGACGCCGCCGTCCAACTCGCGGGTGCCGTGCCACCCGTCGTCGTAGTACGACTGCGGGCGGTGGTACTTGACGGCCGCGTCGGCGCAGACCAGGTCGCCGAACCGCCCCTCGTCGGCCCACCGGCGCGCGGTCCAGCGTTCGGGCGTGAACCGGCGCTGGAACACCCCGCCCAGGGGGACGCCGTTCGCGTCGGCGGCGTCGACCAGCCGGTCGACCCGGTCGATGTACACGTCCAGCGGCTTCTCGACGAGGGGGGCCACGCCCGCTTCGACCGCGTCGATACCCACCTCGGCGTGGGTGCCCGAGGGCGTACAGACGCTGACCGCGTCGAGGTCCTCCGCCGCCAGCATCTCGGCGTGGTCGGTGTAGCCGGTCGCGTCGTACGTCGCGGCGAACGGCCGGACGGACGACTCGCTCGTGGCCGCCCCGGCGACCACCTCGGCACCCTCGACGCTCGCGACGGCCTCCGCGTGGGTCGAGCCGTAGCCTCCGACGCCGACGACTCCGTACCTGATCGGGTCCGACATCTCTCCCGTAGTACGCGGCTCCGGGTCATCACCGTTCGGGTGTCCCTGTCGTCGACCCGCCCGCGTCGCTTCGACACCCACTTGCCCGCCGGCACGCGACGGTCGGGTATGGAGATACACGTCGCGGCCGGCACTGCCCGCGGCCGGACGGAGCTGGCGGCGTACGACGCCGCGCTCGCGGACGCGAACCTCCACAACTACAACCTCGTGACGGTGTCGTCGGTCGTCCCCGCTGGCGCGAGCGTGCGGGTGGTCGACGAGGCGCCGCCGCTCGGCCCGCCCGGCAACCGCCTCACGGTGGTGCAGGCGCGCGCGGACGCCACCCCCGCCGACGCCCACGAGACCGAACGCGCCGTCGCCGGTCTCGGCTGGGCGACCGGTCCCGGGCCGGGGCTGTTCTACGAGGCGACCGGCGCCGACGCCGACGTCGTCCGGCGGACGGTCGAGGAGGGGTTGGCGGACGGCCGGGCGCTCCGCGAGTGGGAGTTCACCGACGAGGAGACGCTCGTCGCCGAGACCGACACCAGCGCGGACGCGTACACGGCGGCGGTCGTGGTGGCGGCGTACGGCGAGAGCGAACCCGTCGCGTGAGGCGTGTGAACGCGCCTCGGACGCCGACGCTTTTATACCGGGATACCCCCTACCTCGGTTCGACCTGATGAACGGCAACAACCCCTATGCGGGGTCGCCCGGCGTCGTCGAGGCGGGCCAGCCCGAGAAAGTCGACCTCTCGACCGACCAGAAGGACGCCCTCCGGCAGGCGGTCGCGGGGATCGTCTCGCGTACGCAGTCGTACCTCCCCGACAGCTACGCCGTCGGCTCCGAACTCTCGTACGGCGCCAACGGGGCGCAGGCGACCGTCGCCGTCCAACCGCCCGTCGGTCGCGCGGTCAGCGCGGGGTTCGCGCCGGATCTCGAGGAGATAGAGACCGGACTCGACGAGACCGACCGCGACGAGGTGGCGCAGGGACTCGCCGCCAGCGCCGCCGCGCAGGTGATGAACGCGGTCGGCGACGACATCGAACCCACCGCGCGGTAGCTTTCGGCTCCCGACTCCCGGATTCTCGACCCGCAGTTCGACCCCTCAGCCGTCGGTCCCGACGGGCGTCCGGTAGAACGGCCCGTCCCCACCGCCAGCGCGGAGACGACTCCGCCGGCGGCCACGATTCGCGTCGGCGGCGCGGACGAGAGCCACGCCCGCCCCGCGGCCGTCGCCAGCGGTACGAACGGGAGCAAGAGGTCGTACCACGACGGCTCGGGTTCGGACACGAGCGGGGTCCGTCACGACGGCCCGCCGGCACTCGGTTACCCCCGCCCGTCCGGCCGTCAGTCGGCTACTCCGCTGGGCCGGCACGGGGGCGGCTCACACGTCCGCCCCGGCCGGGGAGGCGCGCTCCGGGTCGGACCGGCGCGCGCGGTCACGCTCGCGTCCGTGTCCGCGCCCGCGCTCTCGGTCGACCGGCGCCCGGTAGAACAGCCCGTAGCCCACCACCAGCGCCGCCGCCGCGCCGCCGGCGAGTACGCCCGTCGCCGTCGACACCGACAGCAGCCACGCCGCGCCGACACCGCAGGCGAGACACGCCGGCACGAGCGCGAGCACCAGGTCGTACGCCGATACCGATGGAGTTCGGATAGGGAGAGTACGGTGGTTCACGAGCAGTCACCTCCGAGTGAGTGTACGGCCGGCTGTCACTTCAGAATTTCGCTAGTCATCGGCTCACGGGCGTCGAGCAGTTCGCTCGGAGTCCGAGAGACGACGAGAGCGGACGGAGGTGTACACGTCGGCTACCCCTCTCGCCTCCGCTCACTTCCCCCAGAACGGTTCGCGCTTCCGCCGGATGTCGAGGTAGGCGTTGAGCGCCTCCAACTCGTCGGCGCGGATCTCCGAGGAGAGTTCCTGTTCGAGGATCTTGGCGTGTTTCTCGGGCACGTCGATCCACAGTTCGTCGCCCTCCTCGATCCCGCGGCCGACCGTCGGGCCGTCGATGGCGACGGAGACGCGTTCGCCCGCCTGCGCCTCGTCGACGTCCTCGCCTTGGTTCTGGATGCCCGAGAGGCCCCCCACCCGCTTGGCCCCGCCGTCCTCGAACTTCACCACGTTGCGGTTGTTCTCGACGGTGCCCGAGACCACCTCGACGCCGACCACCGCGGGGTCGTTCTGGCGGAACGTGTGGTCCTGGAGGATGCGGAAGCGCGCGGGCCGGTGGATGTTGTCGAGCACCGTCTCCTGTTGGGCGCGTTCGAGTTCGTCGACGTACGCCTCGTACTCGTCGACGAGTTGGTAGATCACGTCGTCGGCGAACAGGCGGACGTCGCTCGCCTCCAGGTCCTCCTCCGCGGCGGAGAGCACGTCGACGTTGAACCCCAGGATGACGCGGTGGGTCTCCTCGTTGGCCGTCTCGGCGACGGTGACGTCCCGCGGCGCGACGTCGCCGACCTCCGCGCGGAGGATCGGGATCTCGGCCTCCTCTAAGGCGTTGGCGACGGCTTCGAGGCTGCCGAGCGTGTCGGCTTTCACGACCACGCCGTCGTCGGCGGTCTGGACCTCGATCCGCGCGAGTTCCTGGCGCACCTCCTCGATCACGCTCGCCTCGTCGTCGCCGCGGACGACGCGGACGGGCGCGCCCGCCATCGCGCGGTCGAGGTCCGGCGCCGCGATCTTCACGCCGGCGGCGGCCGACAGTTTCTCCACCTTCTCGAACTGCTTCTCCGTGCGCATCTCCGCGTTCGGCCGGGGGCGCAACAGCGCGCGCACTTCGGTCACGATCGGGTCGTCCTGCCCGCCGACGACGACGGTGTCGCCCGTCCGGACGGTGCCGTCGTACAGCACCACGTCGAGCGTCGACCCGAAGCCGCGCTCCTCTTTCACTTCGAGGACGGTCCCCCTGCCCGGCCCGGCGATGTCGACCGCCATCTCGTCTTTCATGTACCGCTGGGAGAGCCCCATCAGCACCGCCAGCAGGTCGGGCACCCCCTCGCCCGTCATCGCCGAGAGGGGGACGACGCCGACGTTCTTCTGGAAGTTCTGGACGCGCCAGTAGAAGTCGGCCGAGAAGCCCGCGTCCGACAGTTGGCCGATGAGTTCGTAGAGGTTCTCGTCGAGCCGCGAGCGCGCGCGCTCGGACTGGGCGTCGTAGCTCTGCTGGATCGGGGCGTCCTCCTGGGGGTTCCACCCCGGGGTGGTGTCGACCTTGTTGGCGGCGACGACGAACGGCGTGCCCGTCCGGCGGAGGATGTCGATCGCCTCCTCGGTCTGCGGCTGGAAGCCGTCGTTGACGTCGACGACGAGCACCGCGATGTCCGCGAGCGCCCCCCCGCGCGACCGGAGCGTCGTAAACGAGTGGTGGCCCGGCGTGTCGATGAACAGCAGGCCCGGCAGGTCGAAGTCCGTCGGGTCGACCAGCGCGCCCGACATCTCGGAGATGGTCTCCAGCGGCACGGCCGTCGCGCCGATGTGCTGGGTGATCGCGCCCGCCTCGCCCTCCTGGACGGCCGACCCCCGGACCCGGTCGAGCAGCGTGGTCTTACCGTGGTCGACGTGACCGAGCACGGCCACGATCGGCGTGCGCAGCGACCCGGCGTCGGCCATCGGCGTTCCGTCGGCGTCTGTGTTCGTATCTGACATGGCGAATATCCCCCGGAGAAGGTCCTTACACACCCGTAGGTCCCGCCGCCGAAGTAAGGGCTTCGACTCGTCGGGGGCGCGGTCGGTCCCAGGGTCGGCGCGCTCCGCGGGTCGCTCCCGGGTCGCGACCCGACGCTGTCGGCCGGGCGGCCGCCCGTGGTCGCGCCGTTCCCGGCCGCCGGGCGGCAGCGTGGCGTTTATCATGGTCGCCGAAGTGTGACGAACCATGGCAGACATCCTCGCCGAGAACCTCTCGGGGAAGGCGGTCATGGGGTCCGACGGGACCGAACTCGGGATGCTGTACAACATCTCGATGGAGATGAAGACGGGGTCGCTCACCGACCTCCTCGTCACGCCGAACGACGAGATCACCCCCGGCGGCGTCCCGTTCGATACCGACGAAGCCGGCCGGTTCCACGTCCCGGTCGACCGCGTGCAGGCCGTGAAAGACTACATCGTCGTCCGAACCTCGTAGGCGACCCTCCACACACACCACACCCAGACCGCATGCAGATCCTCGATTCTTCGGCGTTCATCCACGAGTACCACACCGACGAGCGCACCGCCTCCATTCCGATGGTCCACGAGGAGTTGGAGGGGGAACACGCCTACCGCTTCGACGCGATGGAGGGGTCGGGAATGCGGATCCACGTCCCCGACGCGGAGACCGTAGAGCGGGTCCGCCGCGCCGCCGGCGACACCGGCGACGCGGGCACCCTCTCGGAGACCGACGGTCGCCTGATCGCGGCGGCGTTCGAACTCGACGCGACGCTCGTCACCGACGACTACGCGATGCAGAACGTCGCGGACAAACTCGGCGTCGCGGTCCACGTCATCGCGCGCGACGGCATCGACGAGACCCGCGAGTGGACGTTCCAGTGTCAGGGCTGCGGCCGCGAGTTCGACGAGGACCGCGACCGCTGTCCGGTCTGCGGGAGCGACCTCTCGCGGAAGAACCCGGCGTGAGCCCTCCGCGCGGCGCGGATCACACCGACGCGACCCGGGCTCGGCGCCGACGGATCCGGGATCAGACTAGGCCGGTCTCGTTCGCGTACCGGAGCGCGTACAGCGTCGCGTTGTACAGCCCGTGTGCGAGCGCCGGCACCACCAGCGTCCCGCGCGCCTCGTAGAGGAGGCCGAGCACGCAGCCCAACAGGAACGCGACGGCGACGTACGCCCCCTGTTCGAGAGGGGTGCCGTTGCCGGCCCACGCGTGGATCACGCCGAACAGCGCCGCCGCCACGCCGACGGCCGCGGGAGCGGGCAGCGCCCGCCGGAGTTCGCCCTGCGCGACCCCGCGGAAGACGAGTTCCTCGCCCGGCCCGACGAACAGCACCGACACCGCCACCATGTACAGGTAGTAGCGCGGCGCACCCTCGCCGGGCGAGAGCGCCTGGTTCTCGGCGACGCCGATACCCACGGCCGACAGCGCGAACAGCAGGGCGTACTGGCCGACCAGGAGCGCGACGGTGCCCGCGAGTCCCCACCCAAGGTCGGCCGCGGTCGGCCGACCCAGTCTGAGGACGCCGCGGTCGCCCGCGTACGCCACGAACAGCAGCGCGGCCGCGGCGAACCCGACGAACTGCCCGACGGTCCGGACCACGACGAGTTCGGGCGAGTCGGCCACGAGCCCGAGCGCACGCCCGGCCGACGCCGCCGCGGAGACGAACACCGACCCTGCGACGAGCGCGGCGACGACCGCCAACAGCGCCTGTCCGAGGCGGGTCGCGACCGCTTGGAGGTCGGTGTCGACGCCCCGGTCGACTGACTCGCCGCCCATCGGTCAGTCGATCTCCAGGCGCCGCTTGTCGCGGACCGCGTCGGCCTCCGCGAACTCGCCGCCGCCGAGCAGTCCCCGCGCCGCCTTCTTCCCCCACTCCACCGCGGGCTGGGTGAACGTCGACACGTCCGCGAGTTCGCCGTACAGCACGCACGCCGCCTCCATCGCGTACAGGAGTTCGCCCAGCCCGCGCTCGTCGACCCGGTCTACCTCCAGCCGGACGTTCTCGCGGCCCGCGGCGGCGAGACTCGCCTCCGTCGCGCGGAACTCCGCGTCGAGGAGTTCGCCGAGCGACGACCCGCCGAGGTACGACAGCCCCTCCAGGTCCGTCTCGGGGATCGGGGTGTCAGACCGCTCCGTCGGGCGGACGAGCGTCACCAGTTTGTCCGCGGGCCCCGCGCGGTACAGTTGGAGTTGGGAGTGCTGGTCGGTCGCGCCGAGCGCCCGCGCGGGGGTCTGCCCGCGGCCGTCCTTCCCGAGCGACTCGGCCCACAGTTGGGCGAACCACTCCGCGAACCGTTCGAGCGACTCGGCGTACGGCATCATCGCGTCGACGGCCGCCCCGCGTTCGGCGAGCGCGTACGACGTCGCGCCGTAGGCGTACGCGGGCGAGTCGTACAGCGACCCCGAGAGCTTCTCCGCCTCCGCGGCGCCGCCCGCGAGGAGCGCCTCGATATCGTGACCCGACACGGCGGCCGCGAACAGCCCCACGGGCGACAGCGCCGAAAAGCGGCCCGGAACGCCGTCCGGCACGTCGAGTGCGGGCAGGTCGTGTCGGTCGGCGAGCGACCGGAGGTTCCCCTCCGCGCCGGTCGTGACGACGGTCCGTTCGGTCCAGTCGACGCCCGCATCGTCCATCGCCTCCCGGACCACGAGGAAGTTCGACAGCGTCTCCGCGGTCGTGCCCGACCGGGAGACGACGTTGACGACGGTCTCCGAGAGGTCGACCCGGTCACAGAGCGCGGACACCCACTCGGGGTCGACGTTGTCGAGGTAGTACGCGTCGACCGGCGAGTCGAGCGCGTCGGTGATCGTCGCCGCGCCGAGCGCGCTCCCGCCGATACCCACCGTGAACAGGCTCTCGGGGTCGAACCCGGCGGCGACTCGCTCGACGGGGTCGGGGTCGCACGTCTCGGGCAGGTTCAACGCGGCGTAGCCGTGCGCCCCGTCGGCCCGGCCGCGCTCGACCCGTTCGTGGGCGCTCGCCACCCGGTCGTCGACGTCGTCGAGCGCCGCCCGGTCGAGCCCGAGCGCCCCGTCCAGCGCGTTGCCGATGTCCGCGTGCATACGAACTCTGGGGAGGGCCGGCCCGAAAACCGTTACCGTCCGACGGGGTCGCGCGGACTCGCGGGGAGAGTCGCGACCCGGCGGGCGCCCGGCGCGTCGCCCGCGTGACGCGGGGTTTAGGGTCGCCCGCCGCGTACCCCCGTCGATGACGGAGGAGTCACGCCCGGCGGGGACCGCCGACGCCGCGGAGTCGGCCGACGCGGCCGACCCGGACCGCGAGCGGTCGTACGGCGGCGTCGTCGGCGCGTTCCCCTACGCGTTCCGGTCGAGCGAGTCGTGGCTGTTCCGGTCGTACGCACTCGTCGGCGGCGCCGCCGCGGCCGCGCTCGCGGTGCTGTTCGCGCTCGCGCTGGTCCAGTTGATGGGCGCCACCGCGGAGGCGCGGTTCTCCGTGGTCCGCGCGTTCTTCATCCTCGTGGGGCTTGCGGCCGTCGCGCCGACGGTCGGGCCGGTGCTGTTCGTCGCGCGCGCACACCGCCGCGGCGACCCGGTCCCCTCCCGGGCGTACGACGCCGCGCTCGGGGTCGCGGGCTACGTCTTCCTGCTCAGCCTCTATCTCGGGGTGGTCGCCGCGATGCCGGCGACGTTCCAACTCGACGGCGAGACGGTGGCTCGCCCGCCGCCGTCGGGCGCGTTCGCGCCCGCGGTCGGGTTCCTCTACGCGCTCCCGTCGGTCGCGGGGCTGGTCGTCCCGACGCTCGGCGCGGCGCTCGTCGTCGGGGTCCACCGGCTGTTCCGGTCGTGAGTCCCGGCGCGGTCGTTTCCCCTCTCACCGAACGCTGTTCTGAACCGCCGTGTACATCTCGTCGAGTCCGATCCCGAGTCGGCGCTCCAGTCCGAGCATGACGGCCGCGTACACGACCGCACCGGTGATGACTAGGAGGATCAGTTCGGCGATAGCAGGTACGCCGACGATCCGGTCTCGCACGAGAAGCACGACTCCGCCCATGACCGCACTCCCGAACAGGGGGAACGAGAGGAGACGGGCGAACGCCCGGAACTCGCCGTCGACGCTCCGGACCGCGGCGTAGCTGGCGACCGGTGCCGCGATGCCGGCGTGTCCGAGGACCACGGCCGCGACCCCCGGGAGCCCGAACCGCTGTGCCGCCGGGTAGATGAATGGGACGAGTAGCGCGAGCTTCAACAGCCGGACCTTTGTGTCGAGGTCGGGGCGGTTGACCGCGCGGAACAACGGGACGGTCGCCGACCGAAACGACCGGAGCGCCGCGTACGCCGCCAGCAACTGCATCGGGACGACGGCGGCACCCCACCCCGAACCGAGCACGACCGGGACGAACAGCGGGGCTACGACGCCGATCCCCACGGCGGCGGGAAACGACACCAGCGTGATCAGCCGGACGGTCGTGAAGTACCCCTCCCGGAGCGACTCGACGTTCCCCTGAACCTTCGAGTAGGCCGGGAACGCGACCCGCTGTATCGGGTGGGTGATCTCCGTGGTCGGGGCGTTCGACACCCGGTAGGCGAGCTGATAGACGCCGAGCGCGTACGACCCGAGTGCCCACCCGACGAACGCGTCGTCGCCCTCGTTGATCAGGAACATCAACGCCTCCGATCCGAACACCCACTTGCCGTAGTCGAACAGCTCCGCTGCCGCCTCGCGGTCGAACCGCGGGCGGGGGCGATACGGGTGGATCGCGTACGACGCGGCGGTCGAGACGACCTGCGAGGCGAGGGTCGCGAACACCAGTGCCCACACCGACCGCGTCGCGTAGCCGTACCCCACGCCCACGAGGACGAACGCGACCCGCCCCGAGAAGTTGTACGCCACGTCCCGCCGGAAGTCGAGGTCCTTCACGAAGTAGACGACGCCGGGATTCGTGACCCCCTCGACGAGCGGCAGGAGCGCGAACACTCGGAGGATCTCGGCCACCAGCGGCTCGCCGAAGAACGACGCCACCAGCGGGGCCGCGAGAAACAGGACCGCGGCGATCAGGAGCCCGCGGACGAGTTCGACCGTCCACACCGTGTCGAGGTAGGCGTCGACGTCGTCCTCCCGTCGCTGGATCAGCGCGGTGTCTAACCCGAGTTTGGTGAGCCGACGGAGCGCCGAACGCGTGACCAGCGCGAGTCCGAGTATCCCGAACGCGGTCGGGGCGAGCAGGCGCGCCAGGAAGAGCACGGTCCCCAACTGGAGGAGGCGGTCGGCGACGTTGTACAGTCCGAGCCACAGCCCCCCGGTGACGGACCGGTCGGTGATGTCCTCGCCCGCCGAGAGCGCGCGTCGAACCGCCGCCAGGAGTCGCTTACCAGGCGACACTGAACGGTTCTCCCGGCGCGTCGTCCGAACGCAGTCCTGGCCGGCTCTCGCCGTCACACCGGGCGGACGAGCCGGTATCCGACCCGCGGGACCGGTCGCGGTCCGCGACCCACTGGGCGTGTCTGACGGCGACCGCGACCGGAACGTAGTCGACCCCGAGGAGTTTGGCGATCGAGAGGCGGTGGCGACCTGTCACGAACAGGGGGTGGCCGTCGCGTCCGATATCGACCAGGATCTCGTTCTCCATCACCTGCCGGAGGGTCAACCGCTTCTCTCCCCGCGCGTTGAGTTCGCGCATCGACACACAGCCACGCCCGCGCATATCCTCGTAGAGCCGGTCGAGCTTCCGACAGTGGGCGTTGATCTCGTCGACGGTCGAGCAGTGCTGCCAGACGGAGCCGCTTGTCCCGTCGTCTCTCGCTCGAGCCGCCACTTCGCGGACGAACTCGGTCTCTTCCCACGGGACGCCGTCGTCGAAGTGCGCCTCCAGACACTGGTACACCGGGGCATCCTCGAACCGGTCGCCGAGGTAGACCGACGGCTCCGGTCCCTCGTAGGAGGGGTCGACCGGCGGGCGGTCGCGGCGGTCCCAGTCACCGTCCATTATCCGGCCGATATCGCTCCACCGACCGGACCAGACCGGGAACTCTCGACCGGTAAAGCGCGTGATTCGCGTCGGGTCGACGCGGACGAGACCGAACGGGTCGACCGGCGGGTCGACGTAGTCGGACGAGGCGTACCGGAGGTGTCGGTGGACTGCGGGGGCGACCCGCCAGTAAGCGCCGGCGACGGGCGTGTCCAGTACGGCGGCCCGGAACGCCGGGCCCGCGAGCGACCCTACCACCGGGAGGTCGAGCGCGGTGGCGGCGGTCCCCGTCAGTGCCATCCGCGCTCGCCCACTCGCCATCTCCACCGCACACGAAACCGCTCCTCCAGGACGACGAGGTCCCTCACTCGGTGGTCAAGTGCCGACGCGAGGTCGAATGCCGCCATCGTCCCCCGCTCCATTGCGCTATATATTCAAACTTGTGAAATGACGGCTGTGGAGGCGCGCCCACTGCGCTTCCGGGGCCGTACGGTCGATCGGTCGACCGACGACACGAACCATCCCCACCGGTGTTCCCCTCCCGTTCTCGGCGCCACCGCCGGTAGTGTTCCCCCCGTGCGGCGGTCACGGACCACCGTGTTTCGGGTGTCGTTCGACGGCGCACTCACTCCCAGGCCCGACGCGGCGGCTCGCCGGGATCAGTGGGGGTGGCCGGCGTCACGCTGTCTCGACTTCCACCGCGAACTCGTAGTCGCCCGCGCCCACGTCGACGACCAGTTCACCGTCCGCGCGTTCGACCGCCCGGACGCCCGGGCGCTCGTCGACCGGGTCGCCAGCCTCGGTGACCGCGGCGTCGGCCGCGCCCGGGAGCCGCACCGTCGCCCGCGTGTTCCACGGAACGGTCACCGCGAGGTCGTAGCCGTCGCGCTCGCCCCCCTCGTCGTCGCCCTCCGTCCGCTCCCACGCGACCGCGAGTTCGCCCGCGCGGGTGTCGACGCTCGCGGAGACCCACGACAGGTCGTCGACGAGCGACGGCGCGACGGTGACGCGCTCGGTCGCCGGGCGGTCGTCGAACCGGATCCCCGCGAGCGCCTCGTAGAGGAACTCCGAGACGTGGGTGAACGGCGAGTGGTTGAGCGAGTTCATCCCCGAGCCGACGCTGTCGTCGGAGTCCCATCGCTCCCACACCGTCGTCGCCCCCTGTTTCACCATGTACACCCACCCCGGCCGCTCGGGCTGGCTCGCCACCTCGTAGGCGAGGTCCGCGTAGCCGTGGTCCGCGAGCGCGTGTAACAGCGCGCGCGTGCCCAGAAAGCCCGTCTTGAGCCGCCGCCCGTCCGCCCGCACCGTCTCGGCGAGCGTCTCGGCGACCGCCGCCTCCTCGCCGTCGGGAACCAGCCCCACGAACAGCGGCACCGCCGTCGACGCCTGCGTCCCCGGCTCGTAGACCCCCGCGTCGGCGTCGAAGTAGCGGTCGTTGAACGCCTCTTTGATCCCCGCTGCCCGCTCGCGGTACGTCGCGGCGTCCGCCTCGTTCCCGACCACTGCCGCGACCCGCGCGAACGTCTCCGTCGCGCGGTAGTGGAACGCGGTGGCGAACAGTTCGACCGGGAGTCCCCGCCGGCCGTCCGTGTTCTCGAACGCGAGCCAGTCGCCGTACTTGCCGTACCGCTCGGGCACCAGCCCCTCGTCGGCCACCGCGTGCCAGTAGTCGACGTACGCGCGCATCGACTCGTACCCCTCCCGGAGCACCGCCTCGTCGCCGTCGTGCCGGTAGAGGTTCCACGGCACCGTGACGCGCGTCACCGACCACGAGGGGTCCGCCGGGTCGGTCCCGCCCTTGTCGGGGACGACGTCCGGGACGTACCCCATCGGCGACGCGGCGTCGTCGTGGTCCGCGAGCCACTTCTCGCCGAACCGGAGCGCGTCGAAGTTGTACAGCAGCGCCCGGTTGGACAGTTGGGCGTCGCCGGTCCACCCGAACCGCTCGTCGCGCTGCGGGCAGTCCTCGGGCACCGAGTGGGTGTTCCCCCGTAACCCCCAGACCGCGTTGTGCTGGACCCGGTTCAGGTCGGGGTTCGAACACGCGAACTCGCCGCGGCGGTCCATCGCGGTGTGGACCGCCTTCGCGGTCACCGTCTCGGGGTCGAACCCGTCGGGCGCGCCCGACACCTGCGCGTACCGGAAGCCGTGGTAGGTGAACCGCGGTTCGTACGTCTCCTCGTCGCCGCCGCGCGCGACGTACGTGTCCGCCGCGTCCGCGGTTCGGAGGTCCGTCGTCGAGAGGTCCCCCTCGTCGGTCAGCGCCTCCGCGTGCCGGAGGGTCACCTCGTCGCCCGCGTCCGCGCCGCCGAGTTCGACCGCCAGCCAGCCGGTGAGATTCTGCCCGAAGTCGAGTATCGGTCCCGCGGGGTGGTCGTGGACCGCCTCCGGTTCGAACGTCTCGACGACGCCCATCGGCTCGATCCGCTCGGGTTCGAGCGCGCCGCCCGGCGGGTCGACGACCGCCGCCTGGTCCCAGTCGGCGTCGTCGAACCCGGGCTCCGCCCAGCCGTCGCGCTCGCGCCGGGCGTCGTAGCGCTCGCCGTCGTAGATGTCGTTGTCGACGACGGGGCTCTCGGCCGCCCGCCAGTCGCCGTCCGTCGTCACCGTCCGCGTCCGCCCGTCGGCGAGTTCGACCACGAGCGTCACCCGCGCGCGCGGCGCCCCGTCGGCGACCCAGTGGGCGCTCCGCTTCGAGAACCATCCCCGACCCAGCCACAGCCCGAACGCGTTCGCTCCTTCCGATACGCGGTCGGTCACGTCGTGGGTCGTCGTGAGCACGCGCCGCTCGTAGTCGGTCCACGCGGGGTCGAGCCGTCGTTCGCCGACCCGCTCGCCGTCGACGTACACCTCGCCGTAGCCGACCGCCGCGACGTGTGCGCGCGCCGAGCGCACCGCGCCGTCGAGGTGGAACTCGGTCCGCAGGAGGGGGGAGGTGGACGCGAGTTCGGACTCGGGCGCTCCCCCCGTCAGGTAGTCGCGGCCCCACGCCTCGCTCTCGACGGACGACGAGGCGGTCACCGGCCGTTCGGCCGCCGCGTCGCCGTCCCCGTCGGCGGTCCGGACCGTCACCCCCGCGAGCGCGAAACAGCGCCACGGCTCCGTCTCGGCCGTCCGGCGGCCGTCGCCGCCCGCCCACCCGCTCGACCCGGGCGCCACCCGGTCCAACTCGGTCGCGGTTACGCGGACGTACCGCCCGGTCGCGTCGGCGTCGTGGGTCCGCGACCGGGTCGGGTCGGGGTCCTCCGCGCCGTCCGCGTCGCCCGTCTCGTCCCCCTCGGAGTCGAACGCGCCGCTTTCGGGGTCTGTCGGTCCCACCTCGGCGACGACCGTCGCGTCCGCGAAGTCGGCGTCGTCGGCCACCTCGACCCGGTAGGCGTCGGGGAAGCCGAACCCGGCGACGGCGCTGTCAGACCACGACTGCCCGACGACCGCGCCGTCGGGCGTCCGGACGACCGTCACCGGGTCCGCCGGGTGGAGACCGACCGCCGACACCGGGCGCCGCCCGCCCAGGTCGACCGTCACCCGTTCGGCGCCGTCCCAGTCGTCGGCCCGCCACCGTCCCCGCCACCCGTTCGCGTCGCCGCTCCCGGGCTGGTGGGCGACCCACTCGCCGCGCCACTCGGTCGGCCGGAGCGCGGTCGCGAACCGCGCGGGCTCCGCCCACGCCGTCCGCTCGCCCGCGTCGGTCCAGACGGCGACCGACCAGTGGTACGTCCCGTCGCCCGCGAGCGGCGGGCCGTCGTAGCGGACGCCCGCGAACTCGCGGGAGTCGACCCGCCCCGAGTCCCACACGTCGCCGCGGCCGTCGGCCACCGCGTCGGCGTCGCGGCCGACCACGACCCGGTAGGCCGACTGGGCGGCGCCGCGCCGGTCGGTCGCCAGCCGCCACGAGAAGCGCGGGGCGGCCGTCGGGTCGACGTTCTCGGGGGCGGACTCGTGTTCGACCCGCAGGTCGGTCGGCCGTCGGTCCGTGTCGGCGCTGCCGGAGATGCCGGAGGTGTCGCTCACGGGAGCCACACCGCACCCGCGCTACTAACGTGTGGGGGACGGACCCACGCCGCACGACCCGCACTACGGCCGCCGGGTCGGGCTCCCGCCCACGGGACGGAACTAATCCGGACGTGATACGTCGCGTCCGGCCGCCACGACGGCGACGTCGGCCGGTCCGCCGTACGAGCCCGATAACTATCCACAACAATTATTATATACAGCTGTTCCCTACAGCCGGCATGGGCCGTGACACCAATTCTCGCGGACGGGTCGGACGCCGGTCGTACCTTCGCGCCGTCGGTGCGGGCGCGACGGCGGCGGGGCTGGCCGGCTGCGTGGGCAACCTCACCGGCGGCGGGAGCGGCGAGCCCGGAGGACAGGTCGACGACACCGCGAACCCGACGGGGTCGTACGAGGGCGTCGAACTCAACTTCGCTACGAGTTCCAACTACATCGACGCCTGGAACGACCTGGCCTCGCAGTTCTCCGAGCAGTCGGGCATCGAGGTGGAGGTGACCTCCTACGCGCAAAGCGAGATGCTGACACAGCTTCTCAACCAGTTCCGCGCGCAGGAGGCGTCGTTCGACGCGTTCATCAGCGACGTGATCTGGACCGGGTCGTTCATGCAACCCGGGTTCGCCGAGGACCTCGGGCCGTACTTCGACTCGCCGCTCGCGAACGCCGACTACGACTACGACGACCACCTGACCGTCTTCGCCGAGAACTACGGCCAGTGGAACGGCACCCGCTACGGCCTGCCGTGGTACGGCGACGTGATGAAACTCTCCGTCCGCAAGGACGTACTGGAGGAACACGCCGACGCCTACGAGAGCGAACACGACGAGTCGATCATGCCCGAGATGTTCGGCGGCTACGAGAGCTACGCCAAGTACAACCGGGTCGCGCAGTTCATGCACGACCAGGGGTGGGACATGGGGCTGGAGGGCCAGCGCGGGTGGAACATCGTCTACTACTACCCCAACCGGTTCGCCGCCGAGACGGGCGAGGCGTCGATGCTCGACGACGACGGCAACTCGCGTCTGGACGCGGAGGGGGCGACCACCGCGCTCCAACACTACATCGACCAGGTGGAGTGGGCGCGCAACCCGCTGTCGACGGGGTACACCCAGAGCCGCGACCAGTTCCTCGACGGCAACACCTGGGCGGTCGAGCAGTGGGGCACCGCGACCGCACAGTTCATCGACGAGTGGGGCTGGGAGGAGGGCGTCCGCGTCTCGCTCACCCCCGGCGGCTACCCCAACCTCGGCGGGTGGGGCGTCCTGCTCAACACCTACTCGAACCAGGAGGTGAAGGACGCCGCCTTCCTGTTCGCCCAGTGGGCCACCTCGAAGGAGATGGACAAGTACGCGTTCACCGAACACGGCGTCACGCCCACCCGGCGGTCGTCGTTCACCGACGAGATCAAAGAGGAGTACCCCCAGGCGCGCTATCAGGACCCCGAGGAGAACCCCGGGATCGAACAGCTCTCGCTCCGGCCGCGCAACCCCAGCTACCAGGAACTCGGCGACACGATGCAGGTGCAGATCAGCGACGCGCTCTCGGGGAACACCGGCGCCGCCGAGACGATGCAGTCGATCCACGACGAGTGGGAGAGCATCATGAGCGAGAACGAATGACCCCGGGCGCGACCGACCGACCCGGCTCCGCACCCGGACCGGTTCCGAGCGACCCGGGACCGACGCCGGTCGGGGCGACGGGATGAGCGTGCTCGAGGCGGTGACCGACTCGTCCGCCGTCCGCGCGCGACTCGACGACGACCGCACCATCGCGTGGCTGTTCGTCGCGCCCGCGCTCGTCCTCCTGGGGCTGGTCGCCATCTACCCGTTCGCGATGATGATCTACAACAGCCTGTTCGACTTCACGCAGGCCGGGCGGATGGACGAGTTCGTCGGCCTCGCCAACTACGTCCGGGTGCTCACCGACGGCCGGTTCACCAGCGGCGCGGTGTTCACCGTCGGGTTCGTCCTGGTCGTGGTGACCGCGGAGTTCCTGCTCGGGCTGGGGATGTCGCTGCTGATCTACAGCGAGTTCGTGAAGCGCCGCCAGATCTGGGTGGTGCTCAGCCTCCCGCCGATGATGCTCAGCCCGGTCGTCACCGGGCTGACGTGGCGGATGCTCCTCACCCCCGAGTACGGGATGGTCAACCACCTGCTGGGGATCGAGGTGGCGTGGCTCGCCTCCCGGCCGTGGTCGGCGGTCGCCGTCGTCGTCGCCGACGTGTGGATGTGGACGCCGCTGTTCGTGTTGGTGTTCACCGCGACGATCCAGTCGATCCCGGCCGTCTACTACGAGGCCGCCCGCGTCGACGGGATGAGCCGGTGGCAGCAGTTCAAGTGGGTCACGCTACCGCAGATGCGGACCGCGATCGCGATCGTGCTCCTCCTGCGGGTGGTGCGCGCGTTCAAGGTGTTCCCCAAGATCCAGGTGCTCACGCTCGGCGGGCCGGGGTCGTACACCGAGTCGATCGCGATGGTGACGTACAACTACGGCTTCCGTTTCTTCGACTTGGGGCGGGCGAACGCCGCGGGCGTCCTCTACTGGCTGTTGATGTTCGTCGCGGCCTACCTGATCTTCAGGTCCGTCGCCGAGGACCTGATCTCCCCCGGGGGTGAGGGCTGATGGCGGTCGACCTGGAGGGCGCGTCGAACTACTCGCGGCTGTTGACCCGCGGTGCGGTCGGGGTCGTACTCGCGCTCTGGCTGGCGTGGATCTGGGGTCCGCTCGTGTGGGACTTCTTCACCGGCCTGTCGGCGAACCCCCAGACGACGCCGCCGACGCTGCTCCCCGACGAGTTCACCTTCGAGCACTACCGGAACGTGGTCGTCGAGGAGGGGATGCCGGTGTACATCCGCAACAGCGTGGTCGTCACCGCAGTCGCCACCGGCGTCTCGGTGGTGGTGGGCGCGCTCGCGGCGTACGCGCTGACCCGCTACGACCCCGGCGACGGCCAGGTCAGCTTCTTCATCCTCAGCATGCGGTTCCTCCCGCCGATCGCGGTGGCGATCCCGATCTACATGATGTTCGTCGGGGTCGGGTGGATCAACACCTGGCGCGTGCTGATCATCGCGTACCTCCCGATCGGCATCCCCATCTCGACGTGGATCATGCTGATCTTCTTCCAGCGGATCCCGATGGAGTTGGAGGAGGCCAGCCGGGTCGACGGCTGGTCGCGGATACAGACGTGGCGCCGGGTGGTGCTCCCGCTCGCGGCACCGGGTATCTCCAGCGCCGCCATCCTGACGGCGATCCTGATGTGGAACGAGTACGTCCTGGCGCTGGTGCTCACCACCACGCAGAGCGCACAGACGATCCCCATCTACCTCGCGGGGTTCGTGACGACGCGCGGCATCCTCTGGGGCCGGATGGGTGCGGCGACGATCATCGCCATCACGCCGATCGTGATCCTGGCGTTCCTCGCTCAGGAGCGATTGGTCGCCGGCTTCACACTGGAGTGAGCTACCCATGGTAGAAACCGAACTCGACGACCTGCGCAAGGAGTACGGCGACGTCGTCGCGGCCGACGACGTGACACTGACGCTGCACGACGGGGAGTTCCTCGTCCTGCTCGGTCCCAGCGGCTGCGGCAAGAGCACCACCCTGCGGATGCTCGCGGGGCTCGAACCGCCGACGAGCGGTGCGGTCCTCGTCGACGGCGAGGACGTCACCGACCAGGGACCCAACCGGCGCGACTTCGCGATGGTGTTCCAGCAGGTGGCGCTGTACCCCCACATGAGCGTCCGCGACAACATCTCCTCGCCGCTGCGCGCCGCCGGCGTCGACCCGGGCGAACGCGACGACCGGGTCGAGCGCACCGCCGCGATGCTCGACATCGCCGACCTGCTCGACCGCACGCCGGGGGAACTGTCGGGCGGCCAGCAACAGCGGGTCGCCATCGGGCGCGCGCTGGTGCGGGAACCCCGAGCGTTCCTGCTCGACGAGCCGTTCTCGAAACTCGACCAGAAGCTCCGGATCCAGCTCCAGAAGGAGCTCAAACGCCTCCAAGACCAGACCGGCGTGACCACGGTGTTCGTCACCCACGACCAGGAGGAGGCGATGGTGCTCGCCGACCGTATCGCGGTGATGGACGACGGCAAACTCCAGCAGGTCGACACGCCCGAGACGCTCTACCGCTTCCCCACCAACGAGTTCGTCGCGGACTTCATCGGCAACCCGACGATGAACTTCTTCGACGTCTCGGTCACGGGCCGGGAGGTGGTCGTCGACGGCGCGCGCTACGAGTTCCCCGCGGGCACCGCCGACGCGGACGCCGACCTCTCGACCGTCCGGCGCCTCGCCGCGCGCCCCGAGGACATCGTCCCCGTGTCGGCCGACGACGACGGCGACGGCCGACTGCACGCGACGGTCGAACTCGTGGAGATGCGCGGGTCGACCACCTACCTCGTGGTCGACCACGCGGGCGAGGAACTCACGATCCTCCAGCCGCCGGGCGAGCGGTTCGTCGAGGGGGACGAGGTGGCGCTCACCCTCCGGCTCGACCGCGTCTCGCTGTTCGACGAACGGGGCGAACTCGTCAGACACGTCGACGCCGACCCCGTCGCGGCCAACGCCGAACGGCGGTAGCTCGGACCGCCGCCTCGATTCGACCGGACACGGGCCGCCCAGCCCCGCTCCGGATCCGCCCGCGGCGTCGCGGCACGCCCTGATGACGGCGGCGGGGACGCCCGCGGTTCTCGACGCGACGTGATGGTCCCGCGCTCACGACCCGAAGGCTCCGGCTGGAGCCCCGACGCCGCTCCGGTGTGGCCATCCCATCCGTCGAAATCACGGTTCGATACAGCGCTTTGCGGTTTATCGACTGGGTGGATCCGTGCGGCGAGAGCGGCGCGGACCGGGGCGAAGCGCCGGTGGACGCCGGGAGACGGTCCACGGGTCGCCGCGGGGAACGCGAAACCGGGAAATGTCCACGCCGCGTACCCGCCGGCGATGACCGACGACGACGAACCCGACATGGACGCGCTCGAAGCCGCGCTGAGCGGCGCGTCGCTCGACGTGGAAGCCGACGACGGGGGGGAGCGATCGGAGGGGGTGTTCCTGGTGACGCACGCCGACGAGGGGTCGGCGGTGGTCCGGAACGTCGACTCCGGGCAGGTCCACACGCTGTCGACCAACCCCGGCGTCGAGGAGGGCGACGCCGTCGAGGGTGTCGTCGCGCCCGACCCGCCGATGAACGTCTCCTGGCAACTCGTCGAGATCGACGACCGCCGGTCGGTCCCGATCGAGCGGAGTTCCGAGTCGCCCACCCGGCAGTCGCTCGATATCGCCGCCGACCAGCCGACGGGCGAACTCGCCCGGCGCGAACGCGCCGGCGAGGGGGAGATCCACGTGTTGACCGTCCCCGAGGCGGACACCGAACGGGCGGTCGAGGACGTCGTCTCCGACGACGTGACCCGGGCGCGCGCACTCCGGATGGGCGTCGACCGGGTCGAGGTTCGGTCGGCGCCCGGCGTGGTCGTCGTCCGCTACATGCCCTAACTCGCGGCTCGTCGGTTCTACTCCGGGAGCCTCCCCGCCCAGCCGCGCCGCCGAAACGGGTCGCGCCGCGTGCGGGATAAACCGGATACGGCGATACTAACTCCGGCTCGCGGACCCGGTGTCCGGTGGGATCCGCTCGGCCGACCGACGGACCGGCCCCGACGAGGGTCGCCGCCGCGACCGAGTGGGGTCCGACGCCGGTCAGTCGTCCGGGTTCTCGCGGACGTCGGTCACGACCTCCGTCCGCGAGCGGTCGATGTCGATGTCGCGTTCGGTCAGGTCCTGCATGCGGTCGGCGAACTCCTCGGACTGGAGCAGTTCGTACTCCTCGTCGAGTCCGAGATACAGCGTGTAACACATCACGACGAGTACGACCGCGAACGGGAACCCGGTCGCGATGGCCGCGGTCTGGAGCGCGTTCAGGCTGGCGCTCCCGCCGCTGTACAGCAGCACCGCCGCGACGCCGCCCTCGGTGACCGCCCAGAACACCCGCTGCCTGCGTGGGACGCGCTCCTTGCCGCCCGACGTGAGGTGGTCGACCACGAGCGACCCCGAGTCCGAGGAGGTGACGAAGAACGTCACCACGAGCGTGACCGCGAGCAGCCCCGACACCGCACCGAACGGGAACTGCTCGAGCAGCGCGAACATCGCCACCGTCTGGCCCACCTCCTGGTAGGTGGCGAGCACCGCGCCGTCGCCCATCAGCGAGTTCGACAGCGCGCTCCCGCCGAAGACGGCGAGCCACAGCGTCGAGAACAGCGACGGCAACACGAGCACCCCGACGACGAACTCGCGGACGGTCCGCCCGCGGGAGATGCGCGCGACGAACATGCCGACGAACGGCGACCACGCGATCCACCACGCCCAGTAGAACACCGTCCACGCCGACACCGTGGCGCGGCCGTCGCCGAGCGCGCCCGTGAAAAAGGACAGCGTGAGAAACTCGCCGAGGTACACGCCGAGTCCCTGAACCCACGTCCGGAGGACGAACACGGTCGGGCCGACCAGCAGGAGGAAGCCCAGAAGCGCCGTCATCAGGTAGAGGTTGAGCCGGCTCAGCCGCTCGATCCCGCCGTCGAGACCCGCGGCGACCGACAGGGTCGCGACCCCCGTGATGATCGCGATCAGCGCGATCCGCGGCAGCATCCCCGTCGGGACGGCGACGAGACCGAGCACGTCGCCGAGAACGTACGAGAGGCCGGTGTTGATCTGCGCGACGCCGAGACCCAGCGAGGTGGCGAGGCCGAACAGCGTCGCGAACACGGAGACGAGGTCGATCAGGTGGCCCGGCCAGCCGTAGATGCGCTCGCCGAGTAGCGGCCAGAACACTGACCGGAACGTCAACGGCAGTCCGCGGTTGAACGAGAAGAAGGCGAGGCTCAGCCCGACGAGACCGTAGATGGCCCACGGGTGAAAGCCCCAGTGGAAGAACGTCTGGGTCATGGCCGCGACGCCCGCCTCGCCCGTGCCGGCCTCGGCGCCGAAGAAGCCGGGAACGTCCGAGAAGTAGTACAGCGGCTCGGAGACGCTGTAGAACATGAGTCCGATCCCCATGCCGGCGCTGAACAGCATCGCCATCCACGAGCGGTCGCCGAACTCCTTCTCCGCCTCGACGCCGCCGAGTCTCACCTCGCCGTACTTGCTGACCGCGAAGAACGCGAGCGCGAGGATGAACACGTTCACCGCGAGCAGGTAGAACCAGCCGAAGTTCGTCTCGAAGAACGCCCGGACGGCGCCGTACGCGTCGGCGGCCGTCGTCGGACCCCACCCGGTCGTCACCCCGACGAGTGAGCCGAGGTCGGCGGCGAGCGACGCGACGTGTCCGAAGAACACCGTCAGGACGACGAACAGACCGACCAGCGCCAGCGCGGCCGGGAAGACGACCGGGTGGACGTCGAACCCAAACCGCCGGACGTTCGTGTCGCCCGGTTCGCGGTCGATGTCGGGGTGGAAGAGGTCCGACTGGACGTCGCCGGCCGGGTCGTCACGCTCCGACATGCACCGTCCCCGGGGTCGGCCGTCCGGTCCCGCCGTACGCGTTCATACTCGCTCCGGTCGCCGGGACGGCGCTCGGTCGGTCATCCGTCGGAACGCCGTGGCTCGACGCGGGTGAATCCGGCGGAATCGACCGCCCACGCCGCGGCGAGCGCTCCCGAACTGCCGTCTCGCGACCGGCGTCCGACGCGGTCGGCAGCGACCCGAGGGAACGTCCGACCGCCGGCGCGTCCCGACGGTCGACGGGAGCCGACAGCGGCGCGGAACCCGGACGGGGCGGCTCCGGAGGGGACAGTTTCGGGTCGAGGAGTGGAAAGTACTTACCTCCGGCCCCGCCAGTCGGCGGCGTGACCCGCCCTCCGACCCGCCGCGCGGTGCTCCGCGCCGGCGCCGGCGCGTGTTCGCTCGCGCCGTCGACCGCCGGCTGTCTCGGCCTCTCCGCTTCCGACGACTCCCCTCGCTACCGACTGTCGACCCGGCGGATCGGCCCGTCGCTCGCCCCCCGGTTCGACTGGGACGCCGACGACGCCGACCCGTTCGCCCGCGACCTCGCCGACCGAATCGTCGACCGCGGGGAGGTCGCCACCGCCGGCTTCAGCCTCGACGGCGTCGGTACGCACAACCCCCGCTACGTCGAACGCGACGGCGCCTACTACGAGGTGGCCGTCGCGGAGGCCGGCACGGTGACGCGGACGCGGTGGCTGCTCTGGTTCGACCGGGTCGACGCCGACCCGCCGGCCGGCGCCGAGGTGTACGTGTCGAGTCTCGGGCTGGGCGACCCGACCAGGCTCGACGCCGCGTACGGTCTCTCGGAGGCGGACGTGCGCGCCGTCGAGGACGCCGAGGGTCGCATCGCCACCGAGTCCGGGTTCCTCGACGTGGCGGACCGCCCGCCCGAGCGCCGGGGACACCTGTTCGTGCGCCGGTCGGCCGACGGGACCGACCTCGTACCCGACCCGCCGTTCGACTACGCCACCTTCGAGTCGGGCGACGGGACGGTGTACGCCCGAGCGGTCGTAGAGGAGGTGTCGGTCGACCTGACACGGTACGTCCACACCGCGACCCCGGTGGCGGAGTCGGCAGACGCCTACGAGCGCCACCTCCGCGAGACGTACCTCCGGACGGCGTTCGACGACGTCTCCGACGCACAGCGGTCGGTCCTCGACGCGGCGACGGGCGGCGGCGAGTACGAGGAGACCGCGCCGCTATCCGACGGGTTCGCGGCCGTCCTCGAACGGTTGGGGGTGGACGACACCCGGACGCCGGAGCCACGGAGGGTCGAGTTCTCCGAGCACGTCTACTTCGCGTACGAGGGGACGTACTACGAGGGCCAGTTGGAGATATTCGGGTAGCCGGGTGCAGGCGCCGCCGGTGTCGACTCGCTCGCGTCGACGACCGGCGGTCCGGCCGCGCTCGCGTTCGGCGGCCCCGCCCCGCCTCCCGCCGTCACTCGGGGGCGGCCTCGCTCTGGACCGCCCACCCGCTCTCGACGTCCTCGCGCCGTTCGACCAGTTCGAGTTCGGTGTCCTCGCCGACCCGGTCGCCGCCCTCCAGCGACTCCACCCGGACCGTGAACCGCGGCGAGTTGCCACAACAGCCCACGTCGACGAACTCGTCGCGTTCGTGCCCGACGCCCGCGCCCGCGAACGCGCGCCCGAGGTACGTCCGATACCGGTCGGCGAGCACCTGCTCGCGGCTCCACCCGCCGAGAGCGTCCGGGTACGACAGCGTCGCCCGGTCGGCGGTCCGCCCCTCGCCGGCCGCGTCGTCCGCCTCGTTCGTCTCGCTGCTCATGGCTCCCGCTTGACCCGCCAGCTACATGCGCGTGTCGCCCGCGCGCACTCGCCGCGCCCGACCGGCCGGGGGTCTCACTCGCCGCCGTCCGTCGCGTCGCCGCTCGTCCCGTCGTCGTCGCCGCCGCCGTCCGCGGCGTCACGCCCGTCCCGTCGTCGTCGCCGCCGCCGTCCGCGGCGTCACGCCCGTCCGTGCGCTCGCGCATCGGGTTCGCGTACGCGGAGCACCACTCGCTCGCCCGCCGGGAACGGTTCGGCGGCGCGGCGGTCGTCCGCATCCGTGCATCCCCTCCGGATACGGACATAAGAAGGCTTATTCGGTGGGCGGGGGGACGGGCGTGCATGGCTCGTTTCGAGGTACCGGAGGTCGATTACACCCGGTACACGAACCGGCAACTGGCGGCGGTGCCGCTCGCCGTGCTCGCGGTGGCGCTGGTCGTCATCGCCGGCTTCTACGTCGCCACCGGGTCGCCGGTCGACCCGGGGGTCGACTTCGCGGGGGGGACCGAACTGCGTGTCGCGGTCGACGCACCCGACCAGCAGGCGCGCGCACAGATGCAGTCGGCGTTCGACGCGGCGCCCGACAGCATCCAGTCCGTACAGGGGAGCGACGTGTACGTCGTCACGTTCGAACAGACCGCGGTGTCGGCGTCGGACCTGAGACAGCAGGCGACCGACGCCGGCTTCGAGGTGCGGTCGATCGACACCACGTCGGCCAGTTTCGGGGGGGACAACCAACAGCTCGCGCTGCTGGGCGTGGTGGCGGCGTTCCTCGGGATGGCGGTGTTGGTGTTCGCCATGTTCCGGTCGTTCGTCCCCTCCATCGCGGTGGTCATCTCCGCGTTCTCCGACATCGTGATCCCGGTCGCGCTGATGAACCTCCTCGGGATCGAACTCTCACTCGGGACGGTCGCCGCCCTCCTGATGCTGATCGGCTACTCCGTCGACTCGGACATCCTGCTCAACAACAGCATCCTCCGGCGGTCGGGTGACTTCTACGAGTCGACCTACCGCGCGATGCGGACCGGCGTGACGATGACGCTCACCTCGCTGGCCGCGATGGCGGTGATGGCTATCGCCGCCACGCTGTTGGGCATCGACCTGCTCGCGAGCATCGGGATCATCCTGGTGTTCGGGCTGGCGACCGACCTGATGAACACGTACATGCTCAACTTGAGCCTGCTCCGCTGGTACGTGTTCGAGGGGGTGGCGCGATGAGCACGCTCCGCGACAACTGGCGGGTCGGCCTGCTGGTCGTGGTGCTTTTGCTGTCGACGGTGTTCCTGTTCGCGCCCGGGTTCGCGGGCGGGGCCGAGACGCCGGCCGCGCCCGCCAACGGGACGGCGGGCAACGCGACCGACGGCTCGCTGACCAACCTGAAGTACGGGCTCCAGCTGTCGGGCGGGACCCGCATCCGCGCGCCGCTGGTGGGCGTCACCGCCGAGGGCGTCGAGTTCGGCAACGCCACGCCCGCGCAGGTCGAGCGGACCGTCGCGGGCGAGATAACGGGGGTCGGCGCGACCGACCTGATCGCGCGCCGGACCACCCAGACGACCGGCACGGTCGAACTCGTCACGGAGAACGCCTCCCAGGACACGCTGACCGCGGCGCTCGACGCCGCGGGCTACTCCTACGAGACGGTCGGCGACGGCGTGACGGAGGCGACCCTAGAGGAGACGGTGAACGTGCTCCAGTCGAAGATCAACGAGGCGGGGCTGTCGGGCGGCGACGTCCAGACGGTGACGACCGCCGGCGGGCAGACGTTCGTCCGGGTGCAGGTGCCCAACCAGGACCGCAGCGACGTGCTCGACCTGGTGAACTCCCGCGGGACCGTCCAGGTGCTCGCGTACCACCCCGTCGAGCGGAACGGGTCGACCACCTACGTCAACACGACCGTCCTGACCCAGAGCGACTTCCAGCGGATCGGCAGCGCACAGCAGGGGTCGCCCTCGACCGGCGGTCGGCCGTTCGTGCAGGTTGCGGTCCGCCAGGAGCGCGCCACCGAGGTCCAGCAGACGCTGATCGACACGGGGGTCGCCCGGACCGGCGGGACGACGTGTACCTTCCAGGCCAACCCCAACGGGACGCAGCCGTGTCTCCTGTTGGTCCGCGACGGCCGGGTCGTCAACTCGTTCGGGATGGGGAGCGACCTCGCCGCCCCGATGCAGTCGGGCGAGTGGGCCGAGGACCCGACGTTCATCCTGCTGACGACCAACTTCTCGGACGCCCAGCAGGTCGCGGTCGACCTGCGCGCGGGGGCGCTGCCGGCCCAACTCGACGTCGGCCCGAACGGCTCGGGGAGTTCGTCGTACATCTCGCCCGCGCAGGGTGAGGACTTCAAACGCGACTCGCTGATCATCGGGCTGCTCGCGGTGCTGACGGTCAGCGTCGTGGTGTTCTTCCGCTACGGCGAGGTGGAGGTCGCCGCACCGATGGTGGTGACCGCGATGGCCGAGGTGTACGCCCTACTCGGGTTCGCGGCGCTGATACAGTACCCGCTCGACCTGTCGGTGATCGCGGGGTTCATCGCGGTGATCGGGACCGGGGTGGACGACCTGGTGATCATCGCCGACGAGGTGATGAGCGAGGGCGAGGTCAACAGCCGGCGCGTCTTCCAGTCCAGATTCAGGAAGGCGTTCTGGGTGATCGGCGCCGCCGCCGCGACCACGATCATCGCGATGTCGCCGCTGGCGGTGTTGTCGCTCGGCGACCTCCAAGGGTTCGCCATCTTCACCATCCTCGGCGTGTTGGTCGGCGTGCTCGTCACCCGGCCGGCGTACGGCGACATCCTCCGGTCGCTGCTGACCGGTCGCTGAGCGCGCCACGCCCGCGCCGCCGGCGACGTTCTTTTCATCCGCGACGCCGTGGACGACGACGATGCCCTCCGATACGAGTACGAGCACCGACCCGTCGGACCGCACCGACGTGGCCGACTCGCCCGACTCGCCGGGACCGACCCGGCGGACCGACGGCGGACGCGGGACGGACGACTCGCTGACCGAGGCGGACGTCGAACGGATCACGCGTCGGGTCGTCCGCGAGGAGATCGAGGAGTACGACCGTCGGAGCGGGTCGATCTGGACGATCCTCGCGGGCGTCGTCGTCGGCCTGTTCGTACTGCTTCCGGCGTCGAGCCTGTTCCTCTCGTCGCTTGCGGACGCGGGCGTCCCGGTGCCGGTCGTCGCCGGACTGGGACTGCTCGCGGCGGCCGCGCTGGTGGCGTACGGCTGGCGGCTGCCGCCGTTCCGCTGAGCCGCCCCCGTCGATACCCGCCCTTCGAGTCGGTCGGGTCGCGTGACTGCGACCGCCGGTGGCTCCGACCCGGGCGGACCGCGCTTCGGCGTCTCCCCGCCGTCGACTACGCGTGACACCCACCGACGCGAGGCGAGCGTCGTCGGCGTTCGGGCGAGTTCGGTCGGTCTCTTCCCGCTGGAACCGTCCGGAGGCGATCCGCCGTGACCGGCGGTACGCCCCGTTCGTCGCGACCGGGTGTTCGTCGCGACGTGTCTCGGCGTGTGAGACTCACCCGTCCGACCGCTCACCCGCGAGACCGCGACGCGAACACTGGGGCGTCCGAGGGAATCGAGTTCAGAAGTCGCCGAGCGCCGACTGCTCGGCGGCGGCCAGGAGGTCGTCGCAGGTGCTCCACGACCGGCGCGCGCCGTCGGGCAGGTCGCCGTGCGCGCGGACGTACTCGCGGAGGAACGCTCTGGTCGTGGGATCGGAAGGGTAGCCGCTGCCCACGTCGGCGTCGTGCCGGTCGGCGAGCGAGGCCACCCGCGCGTCGCGTTCCACCTTGGCGACGACGCTCGCGGCGCCCACGACCGGGTACGACTCGTCGGCGCGGTGTTCGGCCGTCACGGTCACCTCCGTACCGGTGTCGGCGACCGCCTCGCGGACCCGCCGGCCGAACCGCGCGGCGTCGACGTCGCCCGCGTCGACGGTCAGGCGGTCGCCCGCGTCGGCGACGGCCGCGGCGGCCTCGGCCTGCGCCGCGACGGTCAGCGAGTTCATGTCGGTCGCGGGGTCGTCGATCCGACCCACCCCGACGACGCCGACGCCGACCCGAATCTCGGGGTCCCCGCGGAGGCGGGTCGCCATCTCCTCGCGCCGGGCGGGCGCCACCCGTTTGGAGTCGTCCACGTCCGCTGGGAGCGCGTCGGGGTCGGCGCGGACCGCGGCCGCGACCATCGGGCCGAGCACCGGTCCCTTCCCCGCCTCGTCGACACCGACGACGATGCGTGACACGGGGTGACCGTCGCCGACGGTCGGCTAAGCCGTTTCGGAGTGGGTCGCCGAGCGAGCGACCGACGGGAGCGAACGAGGCGACGGAAGGACGGCGGCGAGGTCCGTGGGCCGAGCCGCCACCGAACTAGAAGAGCGACCGACGGGAGCGAACGAGGCGACGGATAGCCGGCGTGCACGAATCGCGGTGCGATTCGTGCGCTCACGAGAGCAGTGATCTCGTGAACGGCGAGGTCTGTGGGCCGAGCCGCCACCGAAGCTAGAAGAACGGACGACCGGCGGGAGCGAGCGAGGCGATGGACGGGAGCGACACGGCCGGGCGCGGCGACTCCGCTCAGGCGGTCGCGGCGTCGAGCGCCTCGGCGAAGACGTCACACACCTCGTCGACCTGCTCGCGTTCGATCACCAGCGGCGGCAGGAAGCGGACGGTGCTCCCGTCGCGCCCGCCGAGTTCGACGACCACCCCGCGGTCGAAACAGGCCGAGCGGACCCGCTCGGCGAGGGCGGCGTCGGTGGGGCGGGCGCCGTACTCGTTCGGCTCCGCGTCGGCGTCGACGAGTTCGACGCCGAGCATCAGCCCCCTCCCCCGCACGTCGCCGACCGCGTCGCGCCCCTCGCCGATCCCCTCCAGTCGGTCGAGGAACCGCTCGCCCACGTCGGCGGCGTGACCCGGCAGGTCCTCGTCGACGATGTACTCGATGGTCGCGCGGCCCGCGGCCATCCCCAGTTGGTTGCCGCGGAACGTGCCGGTGTGTGCGCCCGCCTCCCACGCGTCGAGCCGTTCGTCGTACAGCACGACCGCGAGCGGAAGGCCGCCGCCGACCGCCTTCGACAGCGTCACCACGTCCGGCGTGATGCCCGCGCGTTCGAACGCGTACGTCGTCCCGCACCGGCCGAGTCCGGCCTGTATCTCGTCGACCACGAGCGGCACGTCGTGTTCGCGCGTGATCCGGCGGACCCCGCGGAGCCAGTCGTCCGAGGGGGGGAGCGTCCCGCCCTCGCCCTGGACGGGTTCGACGAACAGGCCCGCGGGGTCGGTGACGCCGCTTTCGGGGTTTTCGATCACCTCCTCGATTCGCCGGAGGATGGCGTCCTCGCCCGCCTCGCCGCCGAGTCCGAGCGGCGGTCGGTAGTCGTACGGGTACGGCAGGTGGTGGACGTCGCCCATCAGGTTGGGGATCGGCTCCTTCGCGGCGGTGTCGCCCGTCAGCGACAGCGAGCCGTGGGTCATCCCGTGGTACGCGCCCTGGAAGGCGAGCAGGCTCCGGTTGCCGGTCGCCGTCTTGACGAGTTTGGTCGCCGCCTCCACCGCGTCCGTGCCCGCGGGGCTACAGAACTGTACCTTCGCGCGGTCGGCGAACTCGTCGGGGAGGCTGTCGAACAGCGCGTCGACGAACCGCTCCTTGACGGGCGTGGTGATGTCGAGCGTGTGGAGCGGCCGCTTCGCGTCGAGCGTCTCGCGCATCGCGTCGACGGCGACCGGGTGGTTGTGTCCGAGCGCGAGCGTCCCGGCGCCCGCGAGACAGTCGTAGTAGCGGTTCCCGTCGACGTCGACGAGTTCGACGCCCTCCGCGCGGTCGATAGCCATCGGGAGTCCGCGGGGGTAGGTGCGCGCGCTCGACTCCCGGTCCGCCTGCTGGCCGAGCAGCGTCTCGTTGGTGTAGCCGTGGCCGTCGTCCATGAGGGGGTTCCGAGAACGGGCGGGAAATCGATAGGCGCTGGGGTGGCGGAACGCCGCGACGGGTTTCGGCCGCGGCGGTCGGGACGGAACGGCCGACCGGCGGCCTGCGCCTCGCCGGGCAGTCGGCCCCCGACCGACCGCCGGACGGCGGTTCCCGCCCGGCCGAACGCGTCCGTCGGGTCCGACTGACGGTCAGTCGACGAAGAACTCGTCGTCCTCGAACGGTTCGTCCTCGCCTTCGACCGCGAGCACGTCGAGTTCGCTCACCGTCGCGCCGACGCCGAGCAGACCCGCGAGGCTGGGTTCCGTCCGGCCCTCGTCGCCGGATATCAGCTCCTTGATGTAGAGGCCGCCCTCGCCGTGGACCTCGACGGTGGCGTGGCGCGCGTCGACGAGTTCGCCCGACACCTCGTGTGCGACCCGGATGCGGGTCTTGCCCGCCCGGCGGTGGTCGACGCGGTTCGGGGTGTACTGTTCGACCGTCGCGCCGTCGAGTTCCGTCAGCGCGTCGGCGAGTTCGTCCGCCTCGACGTCCGCGTCGAACGCGACGGCGGCGCGGTAGCGCTTGCTCGCGTCGAGCCGCTTCACCCGCTCGACCATCCCGTGGGTACAGCGGCGTAGCCCCTCGACTTCGACCTTCCCCTCGGCGAACGCGTTGACGTCCGCCTCCAACCGCCCGACGTCGATGTCGCGGCGGCGGGGCTCGTCCACCTCGACGACGAACGGCCGGCCCGTGCCGAGCATCAGCGCGTCGACGTCCTCCCTGCCGGCGCCGTGGAAGGTGGAGTCGACGCCGTCCATCACGTCCTCGACGACCGGCGCGGTCAACTGCTCGACGCTCTCGGGGTAGAGGTAGCCCGTCCCCTCGCACGTCTCGCAGACGCCGCCGTCCGCGCGGCCGGTGCCGTGACAGTCCGAGCAGGGCCACTCCGTCTGGGGGATGTCCCGCTCCAGTTTGCGGTACCGGCCGTAGACGAACGCGGAGTTGACCGTCGTCTCCACCGTGTCCTCCGCGACGTCGAGGAGGAACTGCACGTCCGGGCGCTCGAACTCCACCTCCGCGCCCGTCAGCCGGCCGAACCGCTTGCCCACCTCGCGGTTGAACTCCTTGCGGAGCGGTTCGCCCGCGTCGGAGTCGAGTCCCGCGTCCGCGCGGAACAGGTCGCCGTTCTCCTCCAACAGCGGCGGGACGCGCGTGCCCACCTGGTAGCTGTCGAACTCGACGCCTTCGACGGCGGCGGCGGCGCGGTCGGCCCAGTCGTCGAAGTCGGCGCAGACCCCCTCACACACCCAGCAGTCGGCGGTGTCGGCGGGTTGGAAGTCGGCGTCGTCCGCGAGCGCGACCGCGGTCCGGAGGCCGCGGCCCCGTTCGTCGTCGCCGAGGCCGAACGAGCGGTCGGCGAACGGGCGGCCGAGACAGTTGTCGCAGACCGGCCCGGTGGCGAGCAGGTCGCGGGCCGCCGCGAGGAGGCGAGCGTCGTCCATGCCGCCCCTCGTCGGGGCGCCCACTACCCTCTTTCGTTCGCCGGGTCCGACCCGCCGGCGTGTGCCGGCACCACCGCGGGGCGTACCGGCGGCCGGGCGGAACGTGGTCGGGACTGTCGACCACGGCGGCACGTCGACACGTCCACGGTCGGTCGACGGGGCGGGCGGCGCGGAGGGGTCGGCCGTGTGGGTGTCCGGACGCGTCAGCGGGGTGGTCGGGGGTGGGTCGGCGGGCCGCGTCCGACGGCGTCCCGCGCCCCGGTCAGAGCGCGTCGGCCGCCGCGCCGTCGGCGGGGTCGGGCGGCACGCTCCGCACCGCGGCGACGCTCACGTCGGAGACGCCGAACGCGTCGTCGAAGGCGGCTTCGAGAGCGGTCGCGTCGGCGTCGCCGTCGGCGTCGACGGCGAGCGTCGCCTCCACGTCGACCGTGAGGTCGTTGAGACCGGGCCGGATGCCGCGGAGGTCGACCGACTCGACGCCGCGGACGGCGTCGATGCGGCGGAGTTTCGTCTCGACGCCCGCGGCGAGGTCGCCGGGGGCGGAACGCGACACTGCGACTGTCATGCTGGCGTCGGCCAGTCGGCTGAGTTGGACCGACATACGCTCCCGGCGCGGGTCGAACGCGCCAGTCGGCCACTCCTCGCGCCGGGGCGCGAGTCGTTCCGGGGGAGTGGCCGCGTTCGCCGACGAGCGTGGGCGACACCGAACGGTAGGGGATGTAGAGAAGTCCGCCTCCGTTCGGGCGTACACCCGACGCGCGCCGGCTTACGCGGCGATGGAGGCGGACGGTACGTGGAGCCGAGTCCCCGTCTCCCCGTTCGCGTCGGCCGCTGCCGCCGCCGGGAAGGACCGCCACCCACCATAGCCGTCGCTGCCGAAGGCGGCAGACACGGCGATGAGTGCGGTGACGGGCATGGGTGACTCGTTCGACTCTCGTCGTACTCCACCGATGTCACCCGTCCAACTTAACGTTTCGCCAGCAGTGTCAACCGGTCACACGGCTGTGCGTTACCGGAATTTCTCGCCGGACCCCCGGCCTGCAGACGCCGACCGAAGGGCTTTCCGACCAAACCCGCTTGCTGAACTCACAATGCCGGAGTGTGTTACCTGTGGGATCACGAGTAGTGGGAGGTCGAATCACGGCCGGCGTACGGTCGACGCCCGGCGGAACGGGCGGGACCACTCGGTCGCGTCAGGGAGCGCGGATTCCGAGTGACGACGAGATACGGTCGCGAACGGGAGGACGAACGGAGCCCCGGCCCGGCGGCCGAGGAGGCCGACGAGGTCGACGAGGACGACCTGGTGCGGACGGAGGACGGCGAACTCATCGACGAGGAGTCCGGGCTGGTCGTCGAGGAGGACAACGTCGACCGGGGACCGGAGTGGCGCGCGTTCGACGCGACCGAGCGCGACGAGAAGAGCCGCGTCGGGTCGCCGATGACCCAGACGATGCACGACAAGGGGCTGACCACGAGCATCGACTGGCGCAACCGCGACGCGGGCGGCAGCCAGCTCAGCGCCGAGAAGCGCTCGCAGGTCCAGCGGCTCCGAACCTGGCAGGAGCGCATCCGCACGCAGGACGCCGGCGAGCGCAACCTCCAACTCGCGCTCTCGGAGGTCGACCGGATGTCCTCGGCGCAGGGCGTCCCCAAGTCGGTCCGGGAGGTGGCGTCGGTCATCTACCGGCGCGCACTCTCGGAGGACCTCATCCGCGGCCGCTCCATCGAGGCGATGGCGACGGCGTCGCTGTACGCCGCCTGCCGCCAGGAGGGGATCCCCCGCTCGCTCGACGACTTCGTCGGCGTCGCGCGGGTCGAGCGCCGCGAGATAGCGCGGGCGTACCGCTACATCTCGGGCGAGTTGAGCCTCGAACTCAGGCCGGTCGACCCCGCCGAGCACGTCCCGCGGTTCTGCTCGGAACTCGACCTCTCGGACGACGTGGTGCGGCGCGCGAAGGCGATCGTCGAGGAGACGACCGCACAGGGGCTCCACGCGGGCAAGTCGCCCACCGGCTTCGCCGCGGCGGCGATCTACCTCGCGTCGATGCTGTCGAACGACAAGCGCACCCAGTCGGAGATCGCGGACGTCGCGGACGTGACCGTCGTGACGGTGCGCAACCGCTACAAGGAGCAGATGAACGCACTCGACGTCGGCGACTTGTAGCCGGCTATCATCGATGAGTTACGGACGAATATCCTTTTGGTTACACTCTAAAGACGAACAGGCGATCCCGTGTTGACGTTACGACGGTACATCGACCGGCTGAACGCCCCACCTCGGACGCTCGCGGTGTTAGAACGCGGGCCGGAGGAACCGACCCACCGGATGCTCGCGGGCCTGTTCGACGAGCAGGCGGTCGAGGTGGAGGTAGCGACGACCGACCTCCCGGACGCCGGGGGTGACGCCGTCGCACTCATCGAGGACGGCGATCTGGTGGCCTCCTCGCCGATGGCCGACCTCGAAGAGGCCATCCTGTTCGTCAACTCCGACCTGTACACGACCGGCACTCGAAAGCTCGCGGACGCCGACCTACCCGAGGTGCTCACCCGGCTGTCGGACGCGCGCTTCTCGCTGCGCGGCTACCCGCTGGCGCACAAGGAGAAGCTCCTCCTGATCGCGGTGTCGAGACAGATCGAACTCCGGGCGTACCGCGCCGGGAGCGGCACGCTCCGATCGTCGTTCCAGCGGCTCTCGCGCATCGAGGACGAACAGGGCACCCGCCGCGTGTACGAGGCGCTCGGGTCGACGGACGTCGACGTCCACGTCTACGGCGAACCCGACGCGAACCCCGCGGCGAGCATGCCCGTCACCGTCCACGAGGGGTACGGCGACGGCTACAGCGACTCGTGGTTCGTCGTCTTCCGCCCCGACGGGGCGAGCGGGGCCGACGCCGCGGGCGCGACGGACGCCGACGCGGAACGCGACGACGGGGGGGCGGCGCTGGTCGCACTGGAGACATCGCCGCGGGTGTGGGAGGGGTTCTGGACCTACCGGCCGGACCTGGTCGCCGACATCGACCGGACGATCCGCGAGTCGCTCTGACCCGAGTTTCGAATCGAAACGCTTGAGACGCGGCGGACGAACGTCGTGCGCATGAGTGACACGCTGGTCGTCCGCGGCGGGACGGTCCACACCCAGACCGACCGCGGAACCGTCGAGGGGGACGTACTCGTCGAGGACGGCGAGATAGCGGCCGTCGGCGACGTGGACGCGCCCGACGGCGCGACGGTGGTCGACGCCGAGGGGTTGGAGGTGACGCCCGGACTGGTCGACGCCCACAGCCACGCGGGGATGGCCGAGTGGGGCGAACCCGAGGACGGCGACTTCAACGAGGGGACGAGCGCGACAACGCCGCACGTCAACGCGCTCGACGGGTTCCACCCCCGCGACGAGGAGTTGAAGGGCGCGTTCCAGAACGGGGTCACGACCGTCTCCGCGCGGATGGGGAGCGGCAACGTCATCGGCGGGGTCATCTGCTCGATGAAGACGTACGGGCTGACCGCCGACGGGATGTTGATCCGCGAGGACGGCATGAAGGCCGCGATGGGCGAGAACCCCAAGCGGTTCCACGGCGAGGAGCACGACCGCCAGCCGTCGACCCGGCCGGGCGTCGCCGCCACCCTCCGGGAGTCGTTCATGGCCGCCGAGGACTACGTCGACGCGCGCCGACGCGCACGCGAGGAGGGCGACCCGTTCGAACGCGACCTGGGCAACGAGAACCTCGCGCGCGTACTGGAGGGTGACCTCCCGCTGCGGGTGCACGCCCACCGCGCGGACGACATCATGACCGTGTTCCGGGTGGCCGAGGAGTTCGGCATCGACGACCTCTCGGTCGAACACGCGACCGAGGGCCACGTCGTCGCCGAGGAGTTCGCCGAACGGGACGTGCCCGCGGTCGTCGGCCCCTCCTTCTCGTCGGCCTCGAAGTACGAACTCCGGAACATCACGTTCGAGACGCCGGGGCTGCTCCACGAGGCGGGCGTCACCGTCGCCATCCAGACGGACGCGCCCGTCCTCCCCCAGCAACACCTCGACGTCTGCGTCGGCCTCGCGGTCCGGGAGGGCCTGCCCGCGGAGGCGGCGCTCGACACGGTGACGACCAACCCCGCGGAGATACTCGGCATCGAACACCGCGTGGGCACGCTCGCGGAGGGGACGGACGCCGACATCGCGGTGTGGGACGGCCCGTTCTACGAGGTGGACAGCCGGACCCGGCACGTCGTGGTCGACGGCGAGCACGTGTTCGACCGCGACGCCGACAGCGTCGACCCGCGCGAGGCGTACGAGTGGTAGGCGCCGCGACGCCGGGTCCGGGTCGGGGCCAGGATATCCGCAACCGGGAGCCTCACCACCCCGGCCGGTCGAGCGTGGGTGTGAGTCGCACAGCGAACCGGCCGGGCGCGCCCGCCGTCGCGCCGTGAGCGGCGGCGACGCGAGCGCCGCGGCCGGCGGAGACGACCCGACCGGCGCCGACGACGCCGCGGACCCCGCGTTCGACGAGCGGGAGGTGCGGACGGTCGTGTTGAGCCTGGTCGCGGGCGTCTTCTTCGGCGGGGTGGGCGGCGGCGTCGCGTTCCCCACCATCCCGACGCTCGGGACGGTGCTGGGTATCGCGCCGCTGCTGGTCGGCGTCATCCTCTCGATCAACCGGTTCACGCGCCTGCTCATGTCGACGCCCGCGGGCGACGTGCTCGACCGGGTGGGGACGCGCCGGCCGATGATCCTGGGGTTCTTCGTCCAGGGACTCGCGCCGTTCGGCTACCTCCTCGGGTTGAACCCCCCGTTCGGGCTGAGCCACGCCGCGGTGTTCCTCGTCGCGCGCGCGTCGTGGGGCGTCGGGTCGGCGTTCGTGTTCGTCGGCGCGTTCGCGACGGTGACCCACGTCACCACCTCGGAGAACCGCGGCCGGTGGGTGGGGTACATGCGCGGCGGGCAGAGCCTGGGGTTCCCGACGGGGCTGGTGGTCGGCGGCCTCGTCACCGACGCGTACGGCTACGAGGAGGCGTTCGCCGTCGCGGGCGTCGCGGGCCTGTTCGCGGCGGTCGTCGCCTACCGCGTCCTCCCGAACGTCGCGCCCGACGTGGGCGGCGGGAGTAGCCTCCGCGAGATACCGGGACTGGTCGCCGCGGACGCGCGCATCGGCGCGGTCGGCGCGGTCAACTTCACCCTCCGCTTTCTGTTCGCGGGCGTGTTGCTCTCGACGGTCGTCCAGTACACCACCCGACACGAGATATCGCTGGGCGGGCTGGCGGGCACCGGCACCAGCGGGCTGGTGATGGCCGTCTCGGTCGTGTTCGTCTCCGTGACGACGCTCGCGGTCGGCCGGGTCTCCGACCGGGTCGGCCGGACCGCCACCGTGCTGCCGGGGTTGGGCGTGCTCGCGGCGGGGTTCGTCTGTACCGCGCTGGTCCCGACGGTCACGGGCGTCGTCGCGGGCGTCGGTCTCGTCGGTATCGGCGTCGGGATGACCGGCCCGTCACTGCTCGCGTACCTCGGCGACATCGCGCCCGGCGGCGACGTGGGGAAACTCGGCGGCGTCTACAACGTGTTCGGCGACCTGGGGTCGACGCTCGGCCCGCTGGTCGCGCTCCCGCTCGCACAGTACATCGGACTCTCGAACGAGTATCTCGCCTGCGCGGGGCTGGTCGTCGTGACGGCCGCCGTCGCCGCGTCGGCGCTCACCGCCGACCCCGAGACGGTCGAGGGCGTCCCCGCCGACGACTGAGACCGGACGCCGGCGACGCCGCCGGCGTCGCCCCGTCGTCCTCAGGGACCGGAGAGCTTCGAGAGCGCCTCGCTCACGTCGTCCCGGCGGACGTACAGTATCAGCAGTCCGAGCGCGAGCATCCCGACCCCCCACCAGACCGACTCGATCGGGATCAGCCAGAGGACGATGCTCACGATGCCGGACGTCACGAGCGACCAGCCGACGGTGGTCTGGTAGGTCACGGAGCGGTTTGTCCGCGGCCGCGTTTACGTCCGGTGGCCCGACCGTGTCATCCGATCGCAGGCCCGCCCGCGTCCGTCGCGCGACCGGACTGCCCCCTCGCCAACGCTTTTGTCGCCCGACCGCCACCGCCGCCCGTGACGCTCCTCTGTACCGGCTACGAGCCGTTCGGCGACCACGAGACCAACCCCTCGGGCGCGGTGGCCGACCGCCTCGACGGCGAACGGGTCGCCGGCCACCGGGTGGTCGGCGAGACGCTCCCCGTCGCGTTCGGCGACGCCGGCGAGCGAATGCGCGCGCTCCTCGCCGACCACGACCCGGCGGCGGTGGTGGCGACCGGGCTGGCGGCCGGTCGAGCGGCCGGTCTGTGTCGAGCGGGTCGGCGTCAACGTCGCCGACACGGCCGGGACGCCCGACAACGCGGGCAACGACCCGGTCGACGAGCGGGTCGACCCCGGGGGTCGCGACGCCTACCTCGCCACGCTCCCGCTCGGGCCGACGGTCGAGGCGTGTCTCGACGCCGGCGTGCCCGCGCGCGTGTCGAACACCGCGGGCACCCACCTGTGTAACGGCCTACTGTACGAGACGCTCGCGGCGCTCGACGGGTCGGGGACGCCCGCGGGCTTCCTCCACCTGCCGGCGACGCCGGCGGCGGCCGCCCGCGACGCCCTGGAGGCGGCCCGCGGGGGGTCGGTCGCGCCCAGCCTGCCGCTCGGCCTGTCCGCGCGGGCGGTCGAACTCGCGTTCGAGACGGCGCTCGACGCCCCGCGGTAGCCGCGGCTCCGCGGCCCCGTCCGGTCCCTCGTCCTCACTCGGCGTCCATCGCCGGCTCCTCGCCCGCCGACGCGCCCCGGGCGGGCGCGTCGGGCGCCCCGTCGGACCGCGCCCGCGCCCACGGGTCGGGCGCGTCGAGGACGTCGAGCGCCACCTCGCCCGCGTCCGTGATCCGGTATATCGACTCGTCCGTCACCGCCTCGACGTACGCCTCCGCTTCGAGCAGCGCGAGGCGCCGCTCGACCAACGGCGCGTGCAGGCCGGTGTTCCCCGAGACGAGCGCCGGGTAGTCCGCGCCCGCCTCGCGCAGGTGCCGGAGGATGCGCTCGTCGGCGTCGGTGAACTCGGGTGGCGACGACGGTCGCTGCATTAGCTACGATATGTGTTACCAAGATACAAGAGCCTGCCGACTCGCGCCGAGTGACTGTCGGAACGCCTCGGTCGCTCCTCGCTTCTTTCCGTCCGCTGCGGCCGGTTTTCGCTCGCCCGCCCGGTCGTCCCCGCCGCGCGCCGGGACCCGGAGGCTCATAAGCGTGTAACCGTACCCCCTCCGCATGCGACTACCGGACAGCGTAGTGGGTGACGCACAGACGAGCGGGTTCGCGTGGGCGACGCTCACGGAGCTCGTCGACGTCGGGAGCCGGATGGCCGGCCAGGAGGGCGAACGCCGGGGCGCCGAGGTGGTCCGCGACGCGTTCGAGCGGGCGGGGCTGGACGACCCGCACGTCGAGGAGTTCGAGATACCGGGCTGGTGGCGCGGGAGTTCGTCGCTGGTCGTCCACGAACCCCACGAGCGGACCCACGAGGGCCAACAGGACGTGCTCGCGCTCCCGGGCTGTCCGGCGGGCGAGGCGACCGGGCGCGTGGTCGACGTCGGCGACGGCACCTACGACGAGTTCGAACGGCGGTCGGCCGATCTCGACGGCGCTGTCGTGCTCGCGTCGTCGAACACGCCCGACGAGCACGACCGGTGGATCCACCGGATGGAGAAGTACGCCAACGCCGCCGAGTACGGCGCGAGCGCGTTCGTCTTCCGCAACCACGTCGAGGGGTCGGTCCCCCCGACGGGCGAGGTGGGCTACCACCAGCGGCCGGGACCCATCCCCGCGGTCGGCGTCTCCCGCGAGGTGGGGTCGCGGCTCGCCCGCTACGCCGAGACGGGGTGTGAGGTGACCGTCTCGGTCGACTGCCGGAACGAGCCGACCACCTCCCGTAACGTCGTCGCGGACGTGGGACCCGACACCGACGACGCGGTCTACCTCACCGCCCACGTCGACGCCCACGACATCTCCGACGGCGCGAACGACAACGGCGCGGGGTCGGCGCTGGTCGCGGAAGTCGGCCGCCTGCTGACGGACGTGGATCTCGACACCCGCGTCAGGCTGGTCACGTTCGGCGCCGAGGAGGTCGGGCTGTGGGGGGCGTACCACGCCGCCGAGACCGCGGATCTGGACGAGGTGAACTGCGTCGTCAACCTCGACGGCGCGGGGAGTTCCCGCTCGCTGCGGGTCGGGACCAACGGGTTCGACTCGGTGGGCGACGTGTTCGCCGACGTGACCGACGAGATGGACGCGCCGCTGTCGACGGGCGACACCATCTCGCCGCACGGCGACCAGTGGGCGTTCGTCCAGGAGGGCGTCCCCGCGGTGATGGCGTCGGCGGTCTCCGACGCCTCGGGCCGCGGCTGGGGGCACACCCACGCCGACACGCTCGACAAACTCGACTCGCGCGACCTCCGCGACGTCGCCACGCTGGTCGCCGAGGGCGTCGCCCGACTCGCGGACGACGACGTGGAGACCCCCCACCGGAGCCGCGCGGAGATGCGCGATGCGATCGACGAGGGGTACGAACAGGAACTCCGGATGGGCGGGCGGTGGCCGTACGGCGACCTGGAGTAGCCCGCCCGGCCGGAGTCGGACGACGGCGCCCGCACGGCGCCCTCGTCGACCGCCTCACCCGAGGTACTCTTCGAGTTCGCCCATCAGCTTCCCCTCGGCGCGCGCGAGGTGTTCCCACGCGGTCGTGGTCCCGATCCCGAGTTCGTCCGCGACGTCTTCGATCCCGGCGTCGCGGTCGTATCCGTAGTAGCCCGTCGCGACCGCGACCGCGAGCGCCTCGCGTTGGCGCGGGCTGAGGTCGCTCAACACCCCCAGCGGCTCGAACTGGGTCGGGGAGTCGAGGTCCCCCATCTCGACTTGCCGGACGAGTTTCACGTCGTTGCCGCGCGACTCGATGTGGTCGATCAGCGCGCCCAGATCGTCGTCCGAGTCGAGGTACAGCGTCCACCGCTCCCAGCCCGCCGAGATCACCGTCCCGACGCGGTGGTGGACGCCGTACTCGGCTAGGAGGTCGGCGATGCCGTCCCACGACGTCGCGTCGAACGTCAGCGCGACGTACACCCGGTCCTCGCCGAGCGGCGTCAGCGACTCGGCGGCGACGATCGACTCCGCCTCGCGGAACGCCTCGACGAACGAGGGGATCGCGTCCGGGTCGCCCGTGAGTTCGATGATCCGGCGGCGCTCCGCGCGGCGGCCGGTCATCGACGACACCGACCGCATCGTCACGTTCGGGTGTGACGCGCTCACCTCGCACTCGGGCTGGCCGTTGTGCCGGATCCGGAGCGTCGCCTCGCGCATCCGACCGGTGTACCCGCCCGACGGGGCCGTCGTCGACGGCGCCTTGCTTGTTGGATCTGCCACTCTACTCCCGAAACTATTCGGGATCACCTTCAACTTTGCGAGATAATACCACACTCGTATGGCATCGGACCAGATCAGTGACGAAGAGTTGAGCGGGCCGGTCGTCGACCGGCGTACGACGACGAAACTACTCGCGGCCGCCGGGCTCGGCGGGCTCGCCGGCTGCGCCGGCGGCGGCGGCGGCGACGCGACGACGGCCGCCTCCGAGACGAGCGAGGCGTCCTCGACCGACGGCAACGAGGAGTCGACGGACGTCGCGACCGACACGCCCTCGGGGGACGTTCGGGGCGGCCGGCTCCAGGCGGGCTGGTTCACGGGGAGCATCGACAACCTCGACCCGCCGTACATCGGCGTCGGCCAGTACTTCCAGGTCGCCGCGAACGTGTTCAGCGGGCTGGTCACGCTCAACGAGGACCTCACCGTCCGGGGCGACCTCGCGAACGACTGGACCGTCGAGAACGACGGCGCGACGTTCGTGTTCGACCTCCGCGAGGGGGTGACGTTCCACGACGGCTCGGCGTTCACCGCCGAGGACGTCCGGTACACGATCGACCGCACGATCAGCCAGGAGACGCCCGCGGCGGCGAAGCTGTCGTCGCTCCAGCCCGTCGACGACGGCGGCGTCGTGGTCGACGGCGACTACTCGGTCACGCTCAACTTCGAGGAGCCGCTCGCGCCCGCGCTGATCTACCTCTCGCGCGGGCCCGGCCGCGCCGCCACGATCGTCTCTCAGGAGGCGATCGAGGAGATGGGCGCCGAACAGTACGCGGTCGAGCCGGTCGGCACCGGCCCGTTCGAGGTCGCGGAACACAGCGTCGGCTCGGAGCTCGTCCTCGACGCGTACGACGACTACTTCGAGACCGACGAGGAGGGGACCGCGCTGCCGTACCTCGACGGCGTCACGATCACGCCGATCCCGGAGCCGTCGTCGATCGTGAACGCGCTGCGGTCGGGCGACATCCAGTTCGCGAACCTGGTCCCGCTCCAGAACGTCTCGCAGGTCTCGGACGCGAGCGAGGTCGACCTGCTGCAGGCGCCGGGGGTCAACTGGAACGGGCTGGCGATGAACCAGACCCGCGAGCCGTTCGGCTCCCGGCAGGTCCGCCGCGGGATCGCCAAGCTGATCGACACCGAGCAGTTCGTCGAGACGGCGTACTTCGGCAACGCGCTCGCGGCGGCCGGCCCGATCAACGCCGCGACCGCGTGGGTGTACCGCGAGGACAAGCCCGACGACCAGGCGTACGCCCCCGAGGAGGGCAAACAGCTGCTCGAAGACGCGGGCGCGGCGGGCGCGAGCTTCTCGCTCCTCACCACCGAGTCCGACCTCCGCGCGGCACAGGCGATGCGCCAGCAGCTCAACTCCGCGGGGCTCGACGTCGAAATCGAGCAGGTCACCTCCTCGACGTACTGGGACCGGACCGACAAGTCGAACCGCGACTTCGACGTGACGGTGATCGGCAGCGTGGGCGACCCCGACCCCGAGCAGTCGCTGTGGAACTTCTACCGGAAGGACGGCCCGTGGAACTACGTCGACTACCAGAACGACGAGGTCCACCAGCTGTTGGGCGAACAGCGCAGCCAACTCGACCGCGACGCGCGCGCCGAGACGCTCCAGGAACTGGAGGGCCTCCTGATCGCCGACACCCCCCACGCGTACCTCTCCCACCAGGACGACCTCGCGGCGATGCGCACCGAGGTCGGCGGCTTCACCCACGTCCCGTACATGCGCAACTTCCATACGGTCTCGTTGGACGAGTGACTCATGTGGCGGTACATCCTCAAACGCGTCGCGCACTCGGTGTTCGTGATGTGGCTCGTGGCGACCACCGTGTTCTTCGGGCTGCGCGCGATCCCCGGGGGTCCGGTCCGGGCGATGCTGGGCCAGGAGGCCACCCCGGAGGCGGTCGCCGCGCTGCGCGAGCGGCTGGGGCTCGACCAGCCGCTGCCCGTCCAGTACGTCGACTGGATGGGCGACATGCTGACGCTGGAGTTCGGTCGGAGCATCGTCTCGAGCGAGCGGGTCGGCACGATCGTCGCGCAGGCGGCGCCGAAGACGTTCTCGATCGCGGCGATCGGCGTCGCGATCGGCCTGCTGGTGGCGATCCCCGCGGGCGTCGTGGGCGCGACCCGGCGGAACGAGCCCGCCGACTACGCCGCCACCGTCGGCGCGTTCCTCGGCGTCTCGATGCCGTCGTTCTTCGTCGGCATCCTGCTCGCGATCGTGTTCGGCGTCTGGCTCGACTGGCTGCCGATCGTCGGCTACACGCCGCTCTCGGAGGGGGTCGTGCCGTGGTTCGGGAGCATCCTCCTGCCCGCGGTCGCGGTCGGGCTGCCGTACGCCGCGGGGGTGACGCGGATGATGCGGTCGGCGCTCCTCGAGACGCTCGACGCCGCCTACATGCGCACCGCGGTCGCGAAGGGCGTCGGCGGCCGGGTCCGACTGTACAAACACGCGATGCAGAACGCGCTGATCCCGGTGGTCACGGTCGCGGGCATCCAGCTCGCGCTCGTGCTCGGCGGGAGCGTGACGGTCGAACTCGTGTTCTCGATCCAGGGGCTCGGCCGGGTGTTGGTCAACTCGATCCTCGAACGCAACTACCCCGTGACCCAGGTCGCGATCCTGCTGGTGTCGGGCGTGTTCGTGTTCATGAACCTCCTGGTCGACATCACGTACACCGCGATCGACCCGCGGATCCGCTACGGGGGTGAGAACGCGTGACCGACGCCGGCGGGGGTGACGGCGCGTCGCCGGCCGACGGGGCCGCGGACGCGGCGACCGCCCGCCCCGACGGCGGGACGGGGTCGACCGACGGCGCGGGCTTCGGCATCTACGAGGGCGAGTTCGGGGCGGGCGAGGTCCCCCCCGAGTACGAGACCGAGTCGTACGTCGAGGAGCACCGCGGGATCGCCGACCGGGTGATCCGGACGCTCCTCGACGACCGGCTGGCGCTCGCGGGCGGGCTGGTCGTGGTCGCGTTCGTGGTAATCGCGGTGTTCGCGCCGTACGTCGCGCCGTACGGTCCCGAGGAGACGTTCGCGTTCATGAAGCCGCCGCTGACCAGTTCCGCCACCGGCTCGGGCGAGGCGTTCCACCTGCTCGGGACCGACTCGTTCGGCCACGACATCCTCACCCGGGTCGTCTACGGCGCGCGGGTGTCGCTTTTGGTCGCGCTCGCGACGGTCGCGGTCGCGTTCTCGATCGGCACGACGATCGGCATCGTCGCGGGCTTTTACGGCGGGTGGGTCGACTCGGTGTTGATGCGGTACGTCGACTTCCAGTGGGCGTTCCCCGAGATCATCCTCGGCGTGGGGATCATCGCGGTGATGGGCGGGCTGGGGGTGGTGAACGTCGTGATCGCGATCGGGATCGCGTTCATCGACGACTTCGCGCGTATCATCCGCGGCGAGGTGCTGTCGATCCGCGAAGAGGAGTACGTCACCGCCGCCCGCGCGGTCGGGATGGGCGACGCGCGGATCATGTTCAAGGAGATGCTGCCGAACGCGGTCGCGCCGCTGATCGTCCAGGCGACGCTGATGATCCCGCTGGCGATCCTCGCGGAGGCGAGCCTCTCGTTTCTGGGGCTGGGTGTGAAACCCACCACGCCGACGTGGGGGCTGCTGATCTCGGGCGGCCGGCAGTTCATCTCGCAGGCGCCGTGGATCAGCGTGATGCCGGGGCTGGCGATCATGCTGGTCGTCTTGGGGTTCAACACGTTCGGCGACGGCCTCCGCGACGCGTTCGACATCAGCCAGTCGGAGGTGGAGTGACGTGAGCGAGACCGAATCCGGCGAACGGGACGACACCGGCGACCCCGACGAGCCGACCGCCCCCGGCGACCGCGGCGGGCGGGCGACCGGGAGCGACGCCCCGCCCGACCGGGCTGTCGACCCGCTGCTCGAGGTCACCGGCCTGGAGACGCAGTTCCCCACCGACCGCGGGACGGTCGAGGCGGTCGCGGGGACCGACATCGACATCCGGCCCGGCGAGATCGTGGGGCTGGTCGGCGAGAGCGGGTCGGGCAAGTCGGTGCTCGCCGAGAGCGTCGTGGGGATGGTCGACGACCCCGGGCGCGTGGTCGGCGGGTCGATCTGCTTGCGCCAGGTCGACGTCGTCCGCGAACACGCCGAGCGGTTCCCCGACGCGGTCGTGGACCTGACCGACGCCGGCGCCGCGGCCGACGCGGCGGACGCGCGGACCCCGACGGCGGCCGCGGCGTCGACGCTGACCGGCGACGAGTTCGTCGCAATCGAGGAGCGCGACCCCGACGGCCGGATCGTCCGCGGGTTCGTCGACGTCCGGCGCGCGCCCGAGGCGGCGCTCGAACGCCTCCGCGGCGGGCGGGTGTCGATGGTGTTTCAGGACCCGATGAACTCGCTCAACCCCACTCTCACGGTCGGCGAACAGATCGCCGAGACCGTTCGCCTCCACCAGGACGTCGGCGAGTCGGTGTCGCTGCCCGCGGAACTGAAACGCAAGATCGTGGGCGCGGCGAAGAACGGGGCGGCGTGGCGGCGGGCGATCGAGATGCTCGAAGCCGTCGAGATCCCCGAGGCCGAGGCGCGCGCGTCCGACTTCCCCCACGAGTTCTCGGGGGGGATGCGCCAGCGCGCGATGATCGCGATGGCGCTGTCGTGCGAGCCCGACCTCCTGATCGCGGACGAGCCCACCACCGCCCTCGACGTGACCATCCAGGCGCAGATCCTCGACGAACTCGCGTCGCTGAAGGACGCGTTCGACACCGCGATCCTGCTGATCACCCACGACCTCGCGGTGGTAGCCGAGACGTGCGACCGCGTGAACGTGATGTACGCCGGCGAGATCGTCGAGCGCGCGTCCGCGGCCGAACTGTTCGCCGACCCCCAGCACCCGTACACCCGGGGACTGATCGCGAGCACGCCCCGGCTGAGCAGCCCCGAGGCCGCGGTCGACCCGATCGAGGGGAACGTGCCCGACCTGATCGACATCCCGTACGCGTGTCACTTCGCGCCGCGGTGTCCCGAGTCGGTGCGCGAGTGTTTCGAGGTCGACCCCGACTTCCGGTCGGTGGCGCCCGACCACGAGGCGGCGTGTCTCCGGCGCGGGAGCGAGGAGGAGCGGATATGAGCGCCGACACCGACGCCGACGCGGCGCCCGACGCCGACACCGGTTCCGGGTCGGTCGACGGGTCTCCCCCGGCCGGCCCGCCGAGGATCGTCTTGGAGGCGGTGAAACTCGAGAAGTACTTCGAGCAGTCGGACGGTATCGTCGACCGACTCCTCGGCGGCGGCGGCCGGGTCAAGGCGGTCGACGGGGTCGACCTCAGGCTCCACCGCGGCGAGACGCTCGCGGTCGTGGGCGAGTCGGGCTGCGGCAAGTCGACGCTGGGGCAGAGCCTGCTCAACCTCCACGCCCCGACCGGCGGTAGCGTCCGCTACCGGGGGGAGGACATCACCGGCCTGTCGGGGCGGCGGATGCGGCCCTACCGCGAGAAACTCCAGATGATCTTCCAGGACCCGCTCGCGTCGCTCAACCCCAGACAGACCGTCGGCGACATCGTGACCGCGCCGATGGAGGTCCACGGGATCGGCGACTCCGACGCCGACCGGCGCGAACGCGCGACCGACCTGCTCGAACGCGTCGGCCTGGAGGCCAACCACTTCGACCGCTACCCGAGCCAGTTCTCGGGCGGTCAACAGCAGCGGGTCGGCATCGCGCGCGCGCTCGCGGTCGAACCCGACGTGTTGGTCGCGGACGAACCCGTCTCCGCGCTCGACGTGTCGGTCCAAGCGCAGATCCTGAACCTGCTCGACGAACTCCAAGCCGAGTTCGATCTTTCGATCCTGTTCATCACGCACGACCTCTCGGTGGTGCGGCACATCGCCGACCGGGTCGCGGTGATGTACCTCGGCGAGATCGTCGAGACCGCGCCGACCGACGCGCTGTTCGCGGCCCCCGACCACCCGTACACCGAGTCGCTGCTGTCGGCGGTGCCGCGGATCGACCCGGAGGTGCGGACCGAGCGAATCTTGCTCGAAGGGACCGTGCCCTCGCCGCTCGACCCGCCCGCGGGCTGTCGGTTCCACACCCGGTGTCCCGCGGTGATCCCGCCCGCCGACTGGCCGGCCGACCAGCCCGCGTTCCGCCGGGCGTTCACCTTCCGCAACCGGGTCGAGGCCGGCGAACTCGACCCCGGCGCGGCCCGCCGTCGACTCGACGCCGAGGGGCGCGAGAGCGACGACGCCGCGGTCGCGCGTCACCTCGTCGAGACGTCGCTCCCCGGCGACGCCGCCGCGCTCCCGGCTGGCGCGCGCGACGCCGTCGAGTCGGCCGCGCGGGCGCTGGTCGACGGCGAGGCGGCCGACGCGCGGG